>JASCPI010000059.1 GCA_029959555.1 Lysobacteraceae bacterium PS02065
GCCCCCCCGGCGCCCCCTCCCCGCCAAACCGCGCGGCGCCGGGCGCCCCCCCCCCCGGCCCCCGCCAGCACCCCCCTGGGCACTCTTGGATCAGTGCTCGTAGGCCGATTCACCGTGGTAGGTGATGTCGAGGCCTTCGCGCTCTTCCTCTTCGCTGACACGCAGGCCGAACACGACCTTGGCGATCAGCAGCGAAACCGCCGCGACGAGGCCGATCCAGACGATCGTGATGACCACGCCGAGCGCCTGGATGCCGACCTGCGAGGCGATCGAGAAGTCCGGCTTGCCCGTGCCGCCGAGCGACGGCGCCGCGAACACGCCGGTCAGGATCGCGCCGACGATGCCGCCGACCGCATGCACGCCGAACACGTCGAGGCTGTCGTCCGCACCGAGCAGGCGCTTGAGGCCGTTGACGCCCCACACGCAGACGATCGCTGCGGCCGCACCGATCGCGATCGCGCCGAACGGACCGACGAGACCCGCCGCCGGCGTGATGCCGACGAGGCCGGCGACCGCGCCCGAGGCCGCGCCGAGTACCGACGGCTTGCCCTTGACGATGCCCTCGACGAGCGACCACGTGACGACCGCCGCGGCCGTCGCGAACAGCGTGTTGATGAAGGCGAGCGCAGCGCCGGCATTGGCTTCGAGGTTCGAGCCCGCGTTGAAGCCGAACCAGCCCACCCACAGCAGCGAGGCACCGACCATCGTGAACGTGACGTTGTGCGGCTTGATCGCCTCGCGGCCGTAGCCGAGGCGCTTGCCGACGAAGTACGCGGCGACGAGGCCCGCGACGCCCGCGTTGATGTGCACGACGGTGCCGCCGGCGAAGTCGAGCGCGCCCTTCTCGAACAGGTAGCCACCGGCCGCCCACACCATGTGCGCCATCGGCAGGTAGCCGAACGTGAACCACAGGACCACGAACAGGATCGTCGCCGAGAACTTCATGCGCTCCGCGAACGCACCGACGATCAGCGCGCCGGTGATGCCCGCGAACGTGGACTGGAACGCGATGAACACGTACTCGGGAAGCTTCACGTCGGCGGTGAACGTGTCGGCCAGCGATTCGATCGTGACGCCCGACAGGAACAGCTTGTCGAACGTGCCGATGAACGCATTCCCGCCCGCGAACGCGAGGCTGTAGCCGTACACCGCCCACAGCACGACGAGCAGCGAGAACACGACGAGCACCTGCATGAGCACGGAGAGCACGTTCTTGCTGCGCACCATGCCGCCGTAGAACAGCGCGAGGCCCGGCACGGTCATGAGCAGCACGAGCAGCGTGGAGGTGAGCATCCACGCGACGTCGCCCTTGTTGACCGTCGGCGTGACCGCCGCGGCGGCTTCCTGGGCGAAGGCGAGGCCCGGCACGAGCGCACCGAGCAGGACGAGGGTCATCGGAAGGAACCGGTGCAGGCACCGGGAAGACAGGATGGTTTTCATGAAGTCCTCGCGGGTGTCGTTAGAGGGCATCGGCGCCGATTTCGCCGGTGCGGATGCGGATGACCTGCTCGATGGGCGAGACGAAGATCTTGCCGTCGCCGGTCTTGCCGGTGCCGGCGACGCCCTGGATGGCCTCGATGACGGCCTCCACGCGGTCGTCGGTGACGACCGTCTCGATCTTGACCTTGGGCAGGAAGTCGACGACGTACTCGGCGCCGCGATAGAGCTCGGTGTGGCCCTTCTGGCGGCCGAAGCCCTTGACCTCGGTGACGGTGATGCCGGATACGCCGGCCTGGGACAACGCTTCGCGGACCTCGTCGAGCTTGAACGGTCTGACGATGGCGGTGATGAGTTTCATGGTCGCTCCCGTGGATCGGTTGGAGCCGGCCGCACGGCGGCCGGCGCGCGGATCAGAACGCCTTGGTCAGCGTGACGATGCCGGCCTGCTTGCCCGTGTATTTGCCGAACGCGTTCGTGTAGAGCGACTCCTCGGCGTTGGTGTCGACGTAGGCGACGGCGATCGAGAAGTCGTGCGGCAGCGCGGCCGTGACGCCGACCTTCCAGTCGGTGTACTCGCCGGCGCTGAAGCCGCTGATCCACTGCTTGCCCGCGTGCAGGTTCAGCGTGAACGTCTCGCCGAGCGGCTGGTTCCAGGCGAGGTCGAGGTAGCCGCTGCCGTCGGAATCGGAGATGCCGAACAGGTCGGTGAACGCGTACGAGTACTTGGCCGTGACCGTCGCGAACGTCACCGCGAAGTAGCCTTCGAGCGTGTCGGCGTCGTTGAAGCCGCTCGGGAACTTGCCGGGGTACCAGTAGTAGTTGAGGCCGACGTCGTAGGAGACGCTGTCGCCCCAGCTGCCCTTGTAGCCCGTGTAGAAGTCGAGCTCGACGCTGCTCGAGATGCTGTCCTGGCCATCGGACAGCCAGCTGATGTTGCTGCCCCAGGTACCGGCATAGAAGCCGCTCGCGTGGTCGAACTGGAAGCCTCCCTGCAACGCGGGGTCACGGTTGGTCTGCGTGATGCCGCGGAACGTGTAGTCGTTGGTCAGCGAGATCGAGCCCGAGAACGGCGAGGATTCTTCCTCGGCGTGCGCGGACGCGGCGTACAGGCCGACGAGCGGGATGAACATGCAACACGCAAGCACGTGCTTCTTCATGGGCAGGCCTCGACAGGTGGGAGAGGAAAACGGAACGGCGCGAAGGATTCGGGCGCGAAGCCCGGGGAGCTCCCCAGCTCCCCGGCTCCGGTCAGACCGAGTAGTACATCTGGTATTCGATGGGGTGCGTCGCGGCGCGGAACTTCGTGACTTCCTGCATCTTCAGATCGATGTAGCCGTCGATGAAGTCGTCGGTGAACACACCGCCGGCCTTGAGGAATTCGCGGTCGGCATCGAGCGCGGCGAGCGCCTGGTCGAGGCTCGAGCAGACCTGCGGGATGTTCTTCTCCTCCTCGGGCGGCAGGTCGTAGAGATCCTTGTCCGAGGGCGAGCCGGGATCGATCTTGTTGAGGATGCCGTCGAGGCCGGCCATGAGCAGCGCGGCGAACGTGAGGTAGCCCGAGTTCATCGGATCCGGGAAGCGCACCTCGATGCGGCGGCCCTTCGGGTTGTGCACGAACGGGATGCGGCAGCTCGCCGAGCGGTTGCGCGCCGAGTACGCCAGCATGACCGGCGCCTCGAAGCCCGGCACGAGGCGCTTGTAGCTGTTCGTGGTCGAGTTCGAGAACGCGTTGATCGCCTTGGCGTGCTTGAAGATGCCGCCGATGTACCAGAGCGCGGTCTGCGACAGGCCACCGTAGAGGTCACCCGAGAACAGGTTGACGCCGTCCTTCGCGAGCGACTGGTGCACGTGCATGCCCGAGCCGTTGTCGCCGACCAGCGGCTTGGCCATGAACGTGGCGGTCTTGCCGTTGCGGTGGGCGACGTTCTTGACGACGTACTTGAGCGTGAGCAGCTCGTCGGCCTTCGCGGTGAGCGTGTTGAACCGCGTGCCGATCTCGCACTGGCCGGCCGTGGCGACCTCGTGGTGGTGCACTTCGACGACCTGGCCGAGCTCGGTCAGCACGTTGCACATCTCGGTGCGGATGTCCTGCAGCGAGTCGACCGGCGGCACCGGGAAGTAGCCGCCCTTGACGGCCGGGCGGTGGCCCGTGTTGCCTTCGGCGTAGCGCGTGCGCGACGACCACGAGGCTTCCTCGGACTCGACCTCGAAGAACACCTTGCCCATGTCGTTCTGCCAGCGCACCGAGTCGAAGAGGAAGAACTCGGGCTCGGGACCGAAAAACGCCGTGTCGGCGATGCCGGTCGACTTGAGGTAGGCCTCGGCGCGCTTGGCCAGCGAGCGCGGGTCGCGCGAGTACGCCTGCATCGTGTTCGGCTCGAGCACGTCGCAGTGCAGGATCAGCGTCGGCTCGGCGAGGAACGGGTCGATGTAGGCCGTGGCCGGATCCGGCAGCAGCACCATGTCCGACTCGTTGATGCCCTTCCAGCCCGCGATCGAGGAGCCGTCGAACATCTTGCCGTCCTCGAACACCGACTCGTCGATCGTCGCGGACGGGAACGTCACGTGCTGCTGGCCGCCGCGCAGGTCGGCGAAGCGCAGATCGACGTAGCTGATGTTCTTGTCCTTGATCAGCTTGAGAACGTTGGCGGCGGAAGACATGGAGACCTCGTGGTTGACGGATGTGAGGCTTGTTAAGCAACCGTCATGCCACGATTGGTGCGCTGCAAAACATCTTTCATATCAATGTCATAAGGACATCGATGTGATGCAGACCTCAATGGAATGCACCGTCATGGATCTATTTCCGATGAATATGATCGATAGTGGTGCAAAGGTCTGGCACGCGGATTGACGCGGCGACCTGCTCCGCCTGGCGGCGAACACCCCGGCGCCCGACGGCCGCGCGCGACATGGTTTTGGCCAGTCTTCACCGAGCCTTCCGACACTTCAGACGCCGCCGTGCGCCACTGCGTGCCCTTCCCGTGAACGAGGCACCCCGATGCGTACGACCCCGATCGCCGTCCTGATGGCCGCCTGCGCCTTCTTCGCCCACGGCGCGGCCCGCGCCGACGCGCCGACTCGCCTCGACGACGGCTGGCGCGTCGCCGATCCCGCCGCGCAGGGCTGGGATCCGAAACCGTTCGCCGAGGCCGAGGCGAAGATCGCCGACGGTACATGGAAAGGCGTCACGAGCCTCGTCGTCGCGCACCGCGGCGCGCTCGTGCACGAGCGCTATTTCAACGGCGCCGACCGCGACACGCTGCACGACACGCGCTCGCTGACCAAGAGCGTGACCGCGATGCTCGTCGGCGCCGCGATCGACCGCGGCCTCGTCGCCGACGCGCAGGCGCGCGTGTTCGCGCTGTTCGGCGACAAGGCTCCCGTGCGCAACCCGGATCCGCGCAAGGACGCGATCACCTTCGAGGATCTGCTCACGATGAGTTCGCTGCTCGAATGCAACGACGAGAACAGCTTCTCCTCGGGCCACGAGGAACGCATGTACGTGAGCGAGGACTGGATCCGCTTCACGCTCGACCTGCCGATCAAGGGCTTCGCGCCGTGGGAGTCGCCGCCCGCACGCAGTCCGCACGGCCGCGCGTTCGCCTACTGCACGGCGGGCTCGTTCCTGCTCGGCGCCGCGGTCGAACGCGCGAGCGGCAAGCCGCTCGAGACCTTCGCGCGCGAGGTGCTCGAGGCACCGCTCGGCATCACGCACTCGACCTGGAACCGCGCGCCCGACGGCACCGGCATGGGCGGCGGCGGCACGCGCTACCGCAGCCGCGACCTCGCCAAGCTCGGCGAGATGCTGCGCGACGACGGCCGCTGGGCCGGCAAGGCGGTGCTGTCGAAGGCCTGGACGCGCGCGATGCTCCATGTACATGCGCAGGCGCGCGACGACGCCGACTACGGCTACCAGACCTGGCGCTTCCGCTTCCCGCATCGCGGCGGCGAGCAGCCGGCCTGGGCGATGTCGGGCAACGGCGGCAACTACGTGTTCATCGTGCCCGAGCTCGAACTCGTCGCGGTGATCACGAGCAACGCGTACAACCAGCGTTTCGCGCATCCGCAGTCGCAGGGCATCTTCCGCGACGTCGTGCTCGCGGCGATGCCTCCCGTGCGTGACGACGCGAAGCGCAACTAGCGCGCGGGCGCGTCGCGTCGCGCGGCGAGCAGGTCGGCGGGAAGCCAGTCCGCCGCGAGCACACGCTCGCGCTCGCCCGCGACGCGGCGGCCGATCGTGTCGATCGCCGTCGCGAAACGCGGTTCGCCGGCGAGCGGCCGGAACAGCGGCGAGGTCTGCAGCCAGGCACGATCACTGAAGCCGGCCGCGATCGCCGCATCGAGGGCGTCGAGCGCGGCCGCGTGATGCCCGGCATCGGCCTCGAGGATCGCGAACTCGAGCCAGCTGTCGGGCCAGCGATCGCCGGTGTCGATGCCGTGGCGCAACACCTCGCGTCGCGCGGTGCGCCAGGCCTCGCCGGGCGGCGCCGCACCGAACAGCGTCGCGAGCGTCGTCGGCATGCCGGCATGCGGTCGGGCGGCGCGCGCCTCGCCGAACGCCTGCGCGGCAGCGGCACGATCACCGTCGAGCAGCGCGAGTTCGCCGGCGAGCAGGAACAGGTCCGGATGGCGTGGCCGCGCCATGGCCTCGACGAGCGCCGCACGCGCCTCGGCGAAACGGCCCTGCAGGAACAGGTGGCGCGGCCAGGCGACGTTGCCGAACACGTTGTCGGGGAACAGGCGGAACACGCGCGCATAGCGCTGTTCGGCGACCGTCGTGAAACCGAGCAGCTCGAGCGTGCGCGCGACCTGCACCTCGAGGAAGCGCAACCGTGCACCGGCATCGCCGACCGCGAGGTTTGCCTCGAGGGCTTCCGCGAGGCGCCCTTTCACGGCGAGCAGGTTGGCGGCCGAGGCGAGGCTGTCGGCACGTCCGGCCGGATCGAGCGCGTGCGCGCGCCGGTACGCGGCGAGCGCGTCGTCGATGAGGCCACGGCAGTCGAGCGCGTACGCCAGCGCCGCATGCGCACCGGCATCGTCGGGCGCTTCGGCGAGTCGTTCGCGCGCGATCGCCTCGGCACGCTCGGCCTCGGCGGGCGGGAAATCGTAGAGGCACATGCGTGCCGACAGCGCGAAGCTGAGGCCGATGCGCGCGGCGGCATCATGCGGCGCGCGCGCGAGCACGTCCTCGAACAACGCGATCGCACGTTCGTTGTTGTCGCGCTGGCCGATCGCGGCGTAGTGGCGTGCCCGCGCAAGCGCATCGTCGGCGGTGTCCGCGAGCGTCGCAGGCGGTGCCTGCGGGCGAGCGCGCAGCACGACCACGAGCACCGCGGCCGCCGCGAGCACGACCGCGACGGACACGGCGATCGAGCGCCTCGCGGCGATGCCGCGCGTCGCCACGGATGACGTCGCGGACGCCGGTGTGCCGACCACGTCGTCCACGAGCGGCTCGGGCACATGGCACAGCTGGTAACCGCTGCCGCGCACCGAGCGCACGTAGCGCGGCTGGCGGCCGTCGTCGCCGAGCGCCTGGCGCAGCAGCTTGACGCGCTGGGTGACGGTCTCCTCGCCGACGACCGCGGGCGACCAGACCTCGTCGATGAGCGCGTCGAAGCCGAGCACGCGGTCGCCGTGCCGCACGAAGCATTCGAGCAGGCGGAACGTCAGCCCGCCGACCTCGAGCACGGTGCCGTCGCGCGTGACGCGCTGGCGATCGAGGTCGACGACGAGGTCGTCGAGGCGGTAGCGGCGTGTGCTCATGCCGGTGTACGCGACTCCGAACGCGAAACGCCGCCTTGCGGCGGCGTTTCGATGCGATCGCGCGAGAGGGCGGCGATCACTTGACCTGGCTGATCATCCACTCGACGGTGGCCTTGACCTGCTCGTCGTTGAGCGCCGGGTTGCCGCCGCGCGGCGGCATCATGCCGAGGCTGCCCGTGAAACCTTCCTCGGCGTGCTTGATCAGCGTCTCTGCGCCGAGCGCGATGCGCTCCTTCCAGTGTGCCGAATCGGTGAGCTTCGGCGCGCCGCCCGCGCCACTGCCGTGGCAGGCGCTGCACAGGTTGCCGTAGATGACCGAACCGTCCGTCGTGCCGCCGTAGGCGACTGCCGAAGCCGCCGCCTTCTTCGCTTCCTCTTCGGCCGCGGCGATCGCCTGACGGCCGGATTCGCCCGCGTGCACGCCGCCGACCGGCGCGAGACGCTCGGCGATCTTGACGGCCTTGGACGGATTGTCGGGGCTCGGATGCTTGGAGTAGACCCAGGCCGCGAGGCCGATGAGGCCTGCCGCGACGATCATCAGCGCGACGATCAGCAACGAGAAATGCTTGAGGAAGACCGCATCGGTCTGGGGAACGGGATTGCTCACGAGGGCCACCTCTTTGAGACGTCCGGAGCTACCGCCGGCCGCCGGAAACGACGCAGGAGTATAACGACGGCCATGGGGACGCGGAAGGCCGCCCCGCGGTCGGTTGGTCGCAGCCGGTACGGCACGGTATGATCGCCGCCCGCGTCATGCCCCGATGCGTGCCTCGCGGTTTCCGCCACCGGCACGCCCTCGAACGGCCTCGGCGCGCTCTGCGGCGCGATGCCGCAGCCGCTCCACCCCGTGCGCCCGTAGCTCAGCTGGATAGAGTACCGCCCTCCGAAGGCGGTGGTCGGAGGTTCGAATCCTCTCGGGCGCGCCATTCCTGCAGTACAGCGCGCCCCTCGGGAATCCGGATGCGCATACCCCGGATTGCGAGAAGCCGCGGCGCAGCCACCTTCACGCCAGTGACTGGTTGGTACCCTCGGGGCTGTTGACCACCTGCGGGTCACAGGCGACGAGTTCATTGCGCTCCGTATCCTTGACCAGCACCACGATGTACATCAGCTGGCGCTGAGTGTTCTCGTCGATGACCTCCACGCTGCGCCCGCCCTCGGCGAACTTGGGGTTGCCCAACTGGTACTTGGCGTCGGAGGTCACCAGATCGACGATGCGGAACGAAGCAGGTACTTCCTTGTGCAGGTTGAACACGAGCCGGGTCTGCGGTTGCGACACCACGACGAGATCCGGGTCGAAGCTGTAGAAGTACTGGCCTCTGCGCGTATTCCCTCCGACCGTGACGTAATTGACGAACATTTCAATCTGGATGTCGTCGCCTGCGACGATGTCCTGGGTCGATGCCGCTTCTACAGCGTTCAATGTCGTGAACTCCTTGCGTGTCGTGGGTCGATGGCCCGCTCGAAAGCGGGATGGGAAAATTCCGCCCTGCGCAGCGCCGTCATCCAGGACGCTTCCTCCGGATCCGACAGGCGCCGCAAGCCTAGCACCAGGGTTTCGACAGCGGTCCGGTCCAACCGGCTCGCGTCGGCACCCTGTCGCGCGAGATCGACGGCACGGCGCCAAGCCGGTCTCGCGGCCTCGACATCACCGATGGCAGCCAGTGCGTCCGCGTGGGCCAGAACTGCAGCCGCGAGCACGCCCTGTGTATCGCGGTCATCCGGGGCAGCGCGATGCAATCCTTCCAGAATCACCACGACAGCTTCAATCTCATGCAGTCGATCGGCGGCGGCAGCACCGTGATGCAACGTGGCGTCCCGCAGGGCCGCGAGCGCTGCCAATCGACGCCATTCGGCGGGCGCGTCGTCGCTCGTGACGAGCGGCTGCAGCGTGGCTCGCGAACGACGGACCCATGATCGCCCTGCGCTGAGCTCACCGGTCGCGGCCAGAACCCAGCCGAGCTGCAGCTGCGCATTGCCGGCATCACGTCTCCACGTGCGGTTGCTGGGGTCACCCTCGGCGAGTTGCGCCAAGCTCCTGGCACTCGCGCTCATCGACCCGATCGCGCCTTGGTCCAGTCCCAGTGCGGCGTACAACAGCCCCAGGCGCAGGTGAGCCAGCGCCAAGCGATGACGCAGCAGCACGTTGAGGGGTTGCGCCTGCTCGGAAGCGAGCAACAGCGAGAGCTGCTCCTGCATCAATGGCAGGGCCGCCCTGGGGTTTCCACCGCGCTCTAGCGTGTCGGCGAGCCAGGACAGGCTGTCGGCAAGGTCCGAGCGCGCAGCGTCGGGATCCGAAGCGACACCGAGATGACGCCGCTTGAGCTCGATCGATGCATTGAACAGGGCAATGGCGGCATCGAATCGACCCAGCGCCTTCTCGAGCGTCCCGAGATTGTTCAGTGCGTAGGACTTCTCGAGTACCCATGCGGGATTGGAGGGCTCCAGCTCCAGCAGGGTGGACGCGTGGTCGGAGTAGCGGCGCCAGGCCTCCCCGGCCTGCTCCAGATGCTTTCGCCGGAACGCCACGAGGCCCTGCCAGTACGCCAGCTGGCTTCGCTCGTAAGCGCTGTCGCGCGGCGCCATCGCGCCATCCTGGAGGCCGGCGATCAACAAGGATGCTTCGTGGAGCGCGCGTGCCCCGGCGTCGAGCTCTCCCTGTTCCAGCATCACCTCGACCAACGTACGCAGCGCGCGCAGGCGCTGCAAGGACGCCGCCGGGTCGCTTGCCTGCATGGAGGATCCGGCCAGCACCAGCAGCGCCTGCTGGGCGACATCCTTCAGCATGTCCAGCCTCCCGAGCGGACGAAGCTTGTCCGCAAGCGTACCCAGCGCGAACTCGATGAGGCCGTGGGCTTGCGAGCGCTTTTCCTCGGCTTCGCCACGCGCGAGTCGCTCCCGCACGGCCATGACGCCGCTGGTGGCAGAAAGGAGACACACGAGAAGACCGGTCATCGCGTAAGCCGCGCGTTTGCGACGCACAAGACCCAACGACGCCACGATGAACGCTGCATCCTCCTTCTGCAACCGCACCGCAGGCCAGCGGCGCAGGCGATCCGCATCGGCGGCCAGGCGCCAGCTCCGCCAAAGCATGTCGGACCTGCGACCGTCAGCCACCCAGCGTCGCGCCGCTACGCGAACGCGCTCCTGCAGGTGCAGCCACTCGCGGTTCTGTTCCGCCCAGACCACTGCCCGGGGCCATTGGCGCAGGAGCGCGTCGTGCGCAACGCGGAAGATCCGCCCATCGGGAGCGATATCGCTCGCGAACAGCCGCGCATCGACGAGGGCGTTCACCAAGCGCTCTCCCGGCGTACCTGCGACGGCACTCCAGGCCGCGGATCTACCCACGACCGCGTCCGAATCCAGACGTAGCTCGCAGACTGCCGACAGCACGTCGGGCAGCGCGGCACGGGCGTCCGCGTCCAGTGCATCCAGCACGGTATCGGCGTGGCAGGCGATAGCCCCATGCAATCCGCCGAGACTCGCGTACGCCGCGAACGTCAAGGTCCCATCACGCGAGCGCGACTCGAAGAGCCTGTCCAGAACGTGCTGGAGCATCGGCAGCATCTCGGGCGTGCGCCTTGCGTCGGCGATCAAACGGTCGTCGAGGTACTCCTGCGTCTCACCGTCACGCTCGAAGGTGAGCCCTGCGGCACGTGCCGGTCCGCGCACGCACAGCGACAGCTCGCCGGGCGTGAGCAACGGCAAGTCGATATGACCGATGCTGCCCTTCAAGGCGGTGAGCTGGGGCATGCGCTCCGTCAGCAACGGGTAGAAGTCCGGGCGACACGCCGCGAGCACGATCACGTCCGGATGCCGCGCCAGCGCAGCAATGGCCTCGTCGACGAGGGTGACGTGCGATGCATCGACATCATCCGCGAAGAGGGCCTCGAGAGGATCCACGATGAGGACCAGGCTCGGAGCCATTCCATCGTCACGAGTGGAGCAACGGGCCCGCTGCATGGCCCATCCGATACGGGCCGCAAGCGTCGCCGCATCCCGTACGACCAGTGCTTCGACGTCGGAGGCTTCATCAGGAAGGAAGATCGGCCGCCCCTCGACCGACCACTCCGTGAGCGCGCGCGCCAACGATGCGACGGGGAGCTGCCCGGGCTCCATTCGCGCGACGGCCTGCGCACGGACGCCGTGGGTTCCGCGCAGCAGCATCGGCAGAAGGCCGGCGTGCAGCAGGGATGTCTTGCCGCTTCCGCTGCGCCCCATCACGACAACCAGGGAGCGTCTTGCCGCCTGCTGCGAAGCAAGGGCGTCCAGACAACGCGACACCATGTCGTCGCGACCGAAAAAGACGGCCGCATGACGCGCTTCGAAAGGATCCAGCCCGCGGAACGGCGTGCCTGCCGACCAGGTCGGCGACGCGTCTGAGGCTACGCCGCCCCGAGCGAGATCCACGCGCACGGGCACAGCGATGCGATAGCCCCGCTTGCGCACGGTCTCGATGTAGGCCGCAGCGTCCGGCGCTTCGCCCAGTGCTTTGCGGATCTGTGCGACCGCCTTGTGGACGGGGTTGTCGCCGTAGAACGTGCCACGCCACACGTCGACCAGCAATTGCTCGGACGACAGAACCTCGCCCCCCGCCTCGCACAGACGGACGAGCACGTCCATGGCCCGTGGTTCGACATGCCGGACGCGGGTTCCACGCAGCAGGGAGCACTCACCTGGCACCACCAGCCAGTCGCCAAGCCTGAATCGCTCACCCGATGCAGCGTCATCAGGACGTCGCGCGTCGGAACCACGCGGATTCTGCGTCATCGCTGTGCTCGTCCTTGGCGCGAATGTCCTGCCTCCGATGATGCAGGGCTGCGTGACGGAGCCGCAAGCCCGTCCGACGACCGCCTGCAACGCCATGAATCCCCGAGGAAATCCGGATCGGAAGGTTTCCGGAAGGTCGGCGCACCGATCCCGCGCGCCCAATCGGGACCGCCGGGCGCCAACGCGGCGCGCCGCGATCCACGCGTGTCCCGCCCTCTGCCGAAGGAACCGCATCGATGCACGCCGTCATCCCGCCAACGACCCGACTCTCCGTGCCCCGTATTGCCCTTACTGTCCTGACCCTGCTCTCCACGACACTCGCGACGCCGGCATGGGCGGTCGACAAGGATCTCGTCGCCTACGCCGAAGCCTGTGCCGGGAAGATCGCCGAAGTCCCCGCATTCAATTGCCTCGACGGCAACCCGATACCCATGACAGGCACGGAGGGCGGGACGTGCGACGCACCACCGTACCTGCCGGAAGCCGGCTGCCATGGCCACAGCCGCATCGGCGAACTCGCAACGGACGACGAGAACGTGGGCATCGTATTCCTGTGCCGCCACAAGGAGACCCAACCCATACAAAGCAACAAGTGGCAGGACATCGCCGTCATCCAGACGAACTTCCGCACGGGAGCGACCTGCTTCTTCCAGCAGTTGTCGAAGACATCGACCCTGTCGGGCGACGTGAAATCACCATCGAGCGGGGACACGCAGTGGCTCACGCCCACGAAGATGGCGAGCAGCGGAAACGCCTGCGTCCAGTGTCACGACAGCGGGGCCTTCATCCGCACCCCCTATCTGAAGCCCGTCATCGCGAATCTAAAAGCCTTCCAGCGCTTTCGTGCCCGCAGCAGTTCCGAGCGCACGAAGTACTGGTTTCCGGGTTCCAGCTTCCTTTTCTACAAGCATGGCAAGAACTGGAACGGTGCCGTGCATCGCGTGGTGGACACCGCCGCCGGTGACGCATGCACGAAGTGCCACGAGATGGGCACCAACTCCATCGACAAGACACTCGGCTCTTCGTTGTGGCTGGGCCCATATGCGACGGGCCTCGATCCGACTCCGTTCCTGCAGAACGGAAGCGGCCTCAACGGTGACTTGGCCCATTGGATGAAGCCGGGAATCACCACACCCGACCAGGCGTCCATGGACCACGCCACGACGATGCGCGAGTGCGCGCTCAAGGATCAGTCGTCGGGCACATGCACGCAGGCTCCGTTCGATGGGCAGGTGGACGAACTCGCCCGCATGGCGCACGACGCGCTGCTGCGCGCCGCGCCCCCTTCCGCCCGCCCGGACGACTGACCCGCGGCCGCAACGCCATTCCATGCGCTCTACGCGCCCCCGATTGCAATCTCGGGCACGCCCCCAAGGGAAACCTCCAATGACCTAGACCACCTCATCGTCCGTTCCAGGCTGCCGCAACCCCGGCCGAGCCTTCCGCCATCACCACCTCGAACCCAAGGAACCACCATGGACACGAATCGCTGGAACATCGCCTTCACCAACATGATTCGCCAGACCAACCTCGCGGCATGGGGCAACTGGACGTTGAACCCGTCCGTCGTACCGGGTGCCGTGGGCATCCTCGACCCGGTCACCGGAAGTTTCACCGCGGTGGCCACCATCCCCGGCGCCAGGATCATCAGGCTCGCCTCGCCCGAAAGCTGGAGCGTGGAGAGCTCGTCGGTTCACAAGTCGGAATCGGATGTGTCGTTCGCTGGGGGCTATCTGGACCCCTCGTCGGGAACCACGGTCACGGCGGGCCTGGACGTGGCCTGGTCGTTCTCGCAGGAAGGCTCCATCGTGTCGAATGCCACCCTGCTGGGGCGCTCCTTGGTCGACGACTTCGGCTCGCTGATGCAGGCGAACTATCCCTGGCTGCTGTCCCAGGCCAAGTCCGTCGGCTATGCGACCGACGCCGGCATCTCCCAGGGCTTCGGCATGATTACCCAGGTGACCCAATGCGCAGGAGGCGTGAACATCGGCTCGCTGACGGACAACAGCACATTCTCCCTCACCGGATCGGTCGACGGCATCAATGCCATGACGGGTGGTGGCGAGGCGAGCGCGAAGGTCAAGGGTTCGTACAAGGAGGCTGACGAGAACAAGTCGTTCGAGAAGCACCTGTGGCCCGCGGAAACCGACAAGGTGCCCGACGCCGACATCGGCATCTCGTTCCAGTTCGCCTCGTTCGCCGGCAAATTGATCATGCCGACGTGGATCGCACCGCTGAGCGGATTCTCGTTCCTGTTCAACAACTCGCACGGCGGCACGTACATCGCCGACTGCAGCGTGGAGTACACCAGTGCGTCGTCGGGTTCGCAAAAGCCGATCAGCACCAGCATTTCGGTCGCAGGCGGGCAGGCACACTCGATAGGCGGCATCCCGCTCGACGCCCAGAACGTGAAGGTCACCATCCATCTCGAAGCTGGCGACACGTTCTACTTCAAGTTCCCGACACCGATCGCCTCCCTGCTCAACGGCAATGCGGTGTTCGACATCTACGGCGTCTGGCCATGGTCCGGGCGTGTCGAACAGAGCTGAGCGCTGCACGGTACAGACCCCGTGGTGGCGCAAGCCACCATGGGGTTGGCGACCACGCCAACCGAACCGTCCGGGTCGCCATCGCAGGCAGTGTGGCCGCCTTCCCTCCGAGCCCCATCGACAGCGCCATCCTTGCTCTCTCAGTCGATGACGTCCTGCTCCCTCAACGCCTCGATCGCGATCCGCGCCGCCGGCGAGCAGGCGTCGAGTGCCTCGCTGCCGATCCACGCGATCGCCTCGATCTCGGCCGACGCCTTCGGTTCACCCACGAGTTCGCCGCGGTAGCAGCGCAGGCGCACGAAGGTGCCCGCGGGCTTGCCGTCGGCCTGGGCTTCGAAGTCGCCGACGAACACGAGGCCTGCGAGATCGAGGTCGACCGCGAGTTCCTCGGCGATCTCGCGCACGAGCGCGGCGGCGTCGCTCTCGCCGGCCTCGCGCTTTCCACCGGGCAGGTACCACGCGGCGCGGCCACGCGAGCGCGCGACGAGCACGCGGCGATCGCGTACGTGGACGAGGGCGAGCTTGTCGATCGGGGTCGTCATCGCGCTGTCCTGGACGCAAAGGCGCGCCTCGACGATCACGTCACGCAGGCGTCAAAGCACGGTCATCATGCCGGACGGATGATGGGCACGGCACATCGGGTCGTCGCGCACAGGTGGAGAACCCAACAGGCTTCACAACTTTACACTGCAACTATTGACGCATGCACGATCAGGAACCGATCGTCGGGATCGACCGGCGATCCTGTCGGGTCACGCGAGGCCGCACCCGAGCGTGTGCGCCAAAGGGGAAACATCTCGATCCAGTCCGGCGACCGCAGGGGAGCACCTGCAGGCACGTCCGCGCGGCAAAGGAGAACGCTGCACGACATCCCATCACCGCCATCCACGACATCGACGGCAGGACATCACGTCCACCGTGTTCCACGAACCGAATCGTCCTCAAGGAGTAGAGAGCCCATGAAGAACATCCATCGCATCGCGGCCGCCGCGATCGCGTTCGCCGCCGCGCAAGGCGAGGCACTTGCGCAAGCCGCGTTTCCACGCGCACCCACGATACCGCTGGCATGCTCACTCGCCAACCTGACGCCGGTCGAGCAGAAACTGGCCGACGCGACGGCGTACCTCGTCCCCAAGACCTTCGTCACCATCAACCGAAATGGCAGTTACAACATCCAGACCAGCCTGCTTGACGGGCTGGCGGGACTCGACGCGAACGACAACCCGATCGTGCATCCCTTCGATCCGGACTCGCAGTTTTACGGCGGTCCCAGCATCGGAAGCAGCGCCTACGGTGGCCGCGGGCGGACGGCGGTCCTGATCGGGTCCAACCTGTTCGTGAGCGCCGCGCACACATTCGGTTTCGATCCCGCGAACTTCTACGTCGTGTTCCTGCCGACGGACTTCGGATGTTCGCTCTCCTCCTTGAGCTCGGTGCCTGCGGATCTCGTCTACGATCCCGCCGGCGCCAGTACCCTGCCCATCAACACGCTGAGTTCCGGCCGCAATGCCGACTACATCGCGTTCCGTGTCGATCGCGTCGTCACGGGCAGGAAGCCGGTCAAGTTGCGCCGTTCCGATGCGCCACGCTTCGACGATCCGCTCGTGCTGATCGGCCATCCGATGTGGTCCGGCAAACGCGTCGAGCGTGGTGGACACGTCTTCGGCATCGCACCGCCCGGATCGATCATCGCGGGACGCTACCGATTCGAAGGCCTCCATCCGTTCGAAGGAAGCTCCGGTTCGGCGATCTACAACCTCAAGGACGAGGTGATCGAAACCGTCATATCGAGCAACATCAACGGTTCGCTTTACTATCACCTCGATGCGTACAACAACCAGACGGTATATGACGCCAGCAATTTCGGGCACTCACTGCAAGCCTACGGTGACACCAACGCCAATGCGATCTCCGTATCCGACCTGATCCCGCGCATGGAGGTGTCGGTCACGCCGATCACGGACGTGCTGCACGTCGCCCCACTCGGCGGCACGCTCTCCCAAACCGTCTCGTCCTACAACATCCTCGGCGGACTGGGCAGCAACCAGTACGAGGTGATCGCCCCGCCTGCACCGGCGTCGGATGCCCCGACGCTGACGAGCAACATTCCTCCGGGAGACCGCGTCACGGGCTTGTTCAATCCGCACGTCCTCGATCTGACCGCCGGCATCGCGAACGTCTCGTCCTGCGGCATCTGGGATTACACCTACAACGTGCGTGACCGTTACAACGAACAGAACAACTACCTGCGCCACCGCTTCGAGATCGGCGTGGAGGAGGTCTCGATCTCGCCTCTCGCGAATACCGACATTCTCGACCTCGGTACGCCGTATGCGCAGGGAAACAGCTACACGGTCACGAATCCACGCCCGACCGTGACGCAGCTCATCGTGCGCGTGCTGGAGACGAACGGCAATGGCGTACTCCCCAACCACTGGCTGCGCGTCAACGGGGCGACCGTGCTCCCGGTCACCCTGCAGGCCGCAGGCACACCCGGCGACAGCGTCACCCTTAACCTCGACGTCACCACGCCCCCGACTTCGCAGGCCTCGTCGCAACTCCGCGTCGATTTCGTCAATCCGGCCTGCACGATCCAGGCATGGGAAGACCTCGTGCGAGTGGTCAACGTGACCACGGGCACGCAGGTCTTCGACGACGAGGCATCGGGAAACGACTTGGTCAAACCGACCTCGACGACCTACGGCACGCCCGAAACCTTCTCGTTCGACCTGAGCGCGGAATCCGGACTCTGCG
Source organism: Lysobacteraceae bacterium PS02065 (assembly GCA_029959555.1). GTDB lineage: Bacteria > Pseudomonadota > Gammaproteobacteria > Xanthomonadales > Rhodanobacteraceae > Dokdonella. Next base: position 17,280 of record JASCPI010000059.1, read on the forward strand.
TGTCCGACGTCGACGTGGCGGTGGACTTCTTCGACAGCGAATTCAATACCATCTACAGTTCGCCCCCCGAAGCCACGCCGTTGCTCAAGATGGTGTTGCGCGCCCCTTCCGGTACCGCCCACACCTTGTGGGAAGGCCAGGCGACGCCGAGCCAGTCGTACGTGAGCCGTCACCTCATCGAGGCGTTCGGCATGGAGTTCCCGAGCAAGCGCTTCACGCTCGACGACCAGAGCACCCCTCCGGCCTCGACGCTCCTCTCGGGCTTCAATGGTGAAGATGTCGAAGGCGTCTGGCAGCTGGACGTCTCGCGAAGCGGAACCGCTCAGGAGATCGCTCCCTTGCGTGCCGAGCTCAAGCTCTCGGCCGCCGGTTGCCCCTGACCGAGTTTCGCAACGACGAGTCTCGTGCCCTGCAAGGGGCACGAGACCAGGGCTCGGCCACCGACCGAGCACTCGGGCCGACATCGGTGGCGAGGCTCACGCCCGGTTTCGTCGGGTGACAAGACCTCGGCGTGTTCTCCATCTCACGCCATGGGCGCCCGTCCACACGACGTGTCAGATGATCCCTACGTTTCCCGTACATAGCTGGACGGGCATCGCGCCCGTGCGGACGCCGCGCGTCGCCGCGTCCGTGGCCACGACCGGGAGGGATCGCGATGGGCATGCTGCTGACGAGGGGGAGCCGGGGCCGCGACGTCGCGCGGCTGCGCACGGCGCTGCGCGAGCGCCTCGGCGCCGATGCTGCGACGTTCGCGGGCCTCGCAGGCGACGGCGACACGTTCGATGCCGACACCGAAGCCGCTGCGCGGCGCTGGCAGTCCGGCAGCGGTCTCGTCGGCGACGGCATCGTGGGCGCGCACACGGGCGCCCTGCTCGGCCTGCGCAAGCCGGCGCGCTTCGAGGTCGAGCCCGACTTCCCGCGCGTGCGCCTGCTGTTCCCCGCGACCAAGCCCGCGAACATCGCGCGTTACCTGCCCTACGTCGCCGCGGCGCTCGAGGCCGAAGGCCTCACCGACCGCCCGATGCTGCTCGCCGCTCTCGGCACGATCCGCGCCGAGAGCGAAGGCTTCGTGCCGATCGGCGAACTGCCTTCGCAGTACAACACGAAGCCGGGCGGCGAGCCGTTCAGCGCCTACGAAGGCCGCGCCTCGCTCGGCAACACGCAGGCCGGCGACGGCGCGCGCTTCAAGGGACGCGGCTTCGTGCAGCTGACCGGGCGCGACAACTACACGCGCTATGGTGCGAAGCTCGGCATCGACCTGCTCGAGATTCCCGATCGCGCGAACGCGCCCGAGGTCGCCGCCGCGTTGCTCGCGCGCTTCCTCGGCGACCATGCCGACGCGATGCGCGCGGCCCTCGCGCGCGGCGACTACGCGGGCGCGCGCAAGCTCGTCAACGGCGGCTCGCACGGACTCGCGCGCTTCAAGGAGGTGTTCACGATCGCTGCCCGAGAGGCGGCGCCACAAGACGCTGCCGCACCGGCACCGGCACGCCGCAAGGCCGCGGCCGGCACGGCGAAGGCGGCGGCGCGCAAGCCGAAGCGCCCTGCGCTGACCGTCGTGCGCGACCCGGCCGACCTGCGCGACCGTCCCTACTACGCGCCGCCGCGTGGCCTCGCCGAACGCTGGCCCGGCGATGCGGACATCGCGACGTTCCTGCCGGCATACACCAAGGCCGGCCTGATCCTCGATCAGGGCGAGGAAGGCGCGTGTACGGGTTTCGGCCTCGCCTGCGTCGCCAATTACCTGCGCTGGCGCGCCGCCGGCACACCGGCGAACCTCTCATCGGTGAGCCCGCGCATGCTGTACAGCTTCGCGCGCCGCTACGACGAGTACGCCGGCGAGGACTACGACGGCTCGAGCTGCCGCGGCGCGCTCAAGGGCTGGCATCACCACGGCGTCTGCCTCGAGGACGACTGGCCGTACCAGCCCGCCTCGCGCCAGCCGGCCTACGGCTACGTCGAACGCGCGGCGCGCCACACGCTCGGCGTGTACGCGCGCGTCGACCTCGGATCGATCACCGACCTGCAGGCGGCCATCCAGGAAGTCGGCGCGGTGTACGTCTCGGCCTTCACGCACGACGGCTGGGACGAGGTGCCGCGGCGCGTGCGCGCGCCGTCGTCGCACGACGACCTGCCCGTGATCCCGTTCGACGGACGGCCTTCCGACACGGGCGGCCACGCGTTCGCGCTGGTCGGCTTCAACGCGACCGGCTTCGTCGTGCAGAACTCGTGGGGACGCCAGTGGGGCGTCGGCGGCTTCGCCGTGCTGACTTACGCGGATTGGCTCGCCAACGCGATGGATGCGTGGGTCGTCTCGCTCGGCGTTCCGGGCGTCGTGGTCGGGCGCATCGGCCGCGACGACGCGCCCGGCGCCGCGGCGGCGCTCGCGCGCGGTACCGACACGCGGCGCTGGTGGAGCGAGGACCAGGCCTACCGCCACAGCATCGTGTTCGGCGACGACGGCCGCATGAAACGCTACCTCAGCGAGGACGAACTCACGCGCACGCTGCTGCACCAGGCGACCGGCCTGCCCGACGCGTGGTTCCGCACGCGCCCCGCGAACGAGCCGCGGCGCCTCGTGCTCTACGCCCACGGCGGTCTCAACAGCGAGGATGCCGCGATCAAGCGCGCGCGGGCGATGGGTCGGCATTTCGTCGCGAACGGCTGCTACCCGTTGTTCCTGGTCTGGAAGACCGGCCTGCTCGAATCGATCGGCGGCATCCTGCGTGGTGCGTTCTCGCGCGAGCCGGCACGCGCGGCCGGCTTCGGCGAACGCATCAGCGAACGCACCGACCTGCTCGTCGAGAAGACCATCGGCCGCCCGCTCGCGCGCCCGGTCTGGAGCGAGATGAAGGAGAACGCCGAGCTCGCGTTCGGCTCCGGCCGCGGCGGCGACCTGCTCGTAACCGCGCTCCAGAAGCTCTGCGAGACCTGGGGCGACGATCTCGAGATCCACCTCGTCGGGCATTCGGCCGGTGCGATCCTGCTCGGCAGGCTGATCAGCGCGCTCACCGCGCGCGGCCTCGTCGGCAAGGTGAACTCGACGCATCTGTACGCTCCCGCGTGCACGGTCGAGTTCGCGAACCGCCACTACGCGCCGCACGAGGCGCTCATGAAGCGACTGCATCTGGACGTCCTCAGCGACCGCGCCGAGCGCGACGACGCGGTCGGCGGCGTTTACCGCAAGTCGCTGCTGTATCTGGTCTCGAACGCGCTCGAAGCCGACCTGCGCACGCCGATCCTCGGCCTCGACCGCATCTTCCGCGAGGACGACGCGGGCTGGGACGGCACGTCGAGCACCGCCGACGCACTCAAGCAGTGGCGCGCGGCGGCGGCGCGTGCGGGACTGGTGAAGAACAGGCTCGGCGTACTCGACGACGACAAGGTGACCGTCGCGCTGCCGAAGCATCGCATCGCGGCGGCGCACGGCAGTTTCGACAACGACATCGCCGTCGTGTCGCGCACGCTCGAACGCATCACGGGCGGCAAGCTCGCGGCCGCGGTGGACGATCTTCGCGGCTTCTAGGTCGTCAAGGCACGCGATGCAGCAACCCGATGACGGCGGCACTCGGAACCGCCGCCGTCATCGGGCCACCGCCCCCGGGACCTCGCGGGAGCACAAGGATCAGCTGCGCTGCGCGCGACGTTCCGCGACGTGGCGCGTGACGCGACGCGTCGCGATGCGACGCCCGTTGAGCGGCACCGAGACACGGGAACCGTCACCCGCACGGGCCGGCTGTGTCGCGCGTCCGTCGATGTGCTCGTAGGCGATGCCACTCGAGTGCACGCCGAGTACGCGGAATCCAACACCGTGGAAGCGCGACTGCGCATCGAGCGCATCCTGCGCCGTGGCGAGCGATCGGTAGAGATGAAGGACGATGCCCGTCGCCGGGTGATGCAGCACCCAGCCGACGAGGCCCTGGCGGCGCATGGCGCGCCGCGCACTCTCCTCGCGTTGCAGGTCGAACGGAAGGACCGTCTGCATGGTCGACATCGCGTGCTCCTCGGGAAAGGTACGGATTTCGAAAACGCGCATGCAGTGTGCGCCGCGATGGCCTGAACGCAAGTGCCCGATGCCGGAAACCGGCGCTGAACGCGTGGAACAACAGCCCCGCGCTTCGTGTTCGTTCAGGGCAGCGTATAGGTCAGCGCATAGTGATGGACGCCGCCCTCGATCGTGATGACGAGCTCGCCTTCGAGGCCCTTGAGCTCGTCGGTGCCCGACTCGGGTACTACGGTCACGCTCCAGTTCTCGGGCTTGCCGCCGCGCAGGCCGGAGCGGTGCATGAGCGCGAAGCTGCCCTTGCGTCCGTCGAGCGTGCCGGTGACCTTCTCGATCGCGACATAGGCGCCTGCATCCTTGCCGTCGCCGTAGGCGAGCATCTCGCCGTCGGCCACGGCCTCGAGCGGGCCGTGATAGGTCTTGTGCAGCGCGAGACGGCCGAGACCGGCGGCCTTGGCCGGATCGTTGTCGGGCTGCTGCGGCGTGACCTTGACGTCGAACCTGCCGTGGGCGTTCATGCTGGACTCCTTGGCGGCCCAGGCCGCGTGGCTGAAGACGAGGGCCGCGCCGAGCGCGGCGTGACGGATGAAGGACGTGGACGGCATGCGGATGGGCATGATGGCGACTCCCCGGGCGAGTGGCGCGCATGACACCACGGCGCGCGACCGGCCGATTGTAGAAACGCGACGCGGCCGCCGCGAGCCGCGGGCATGACGCGCGAGGTCGGCAAGGCCCGCGGGCTGCTGCGCCACGCGCCGGTCGAAGGCACGTTCCATCATGTGCGCCTCGCGCCGTCGCCGAGCCTCGCCGATCGCATCGCGCATTTCTGGAGCGTCGGCTGGGACCTGCACGGCGGACCGCCGCAGCGCCGCGAAACCCTGCCGCATCCGACGATCCACATCGTGCTTCAGGCCGGACGCAGCCGCGTGCACGGCATCGAACGCGGACGCTTCACGACCGTGCTCGAGGGGCGCGGCAGCGTGTTCGGCGTCAAGTTCCGGCCCGGCGGGTTCCGTGGCCTGCTCGGACGCGCCGTCGCGACGCTGCGCGGCACCTCGCTCCCGCTCGACGCGGTGTTCGGCGGTGATGCCGCGATGCTCGAGGCGCGCGTGTTCGCGGTCGACACCGACGCGGCGCGCGTGGCGATCCTCGAGGACCTGCTCACGCATCACCTGCCGCCGGCCGACGACGATGTCTTGCGCGTCGCCGACCTCGTCGAGGCGGTCGCGACCGATCCGACGCTGCTGCGCACCGACATGCTCGCGCACCGCGCCGGCACGACGCCGCGCGGCCTGCAGCGCCTGTTCCACGAGTACGTGGGCGTGACGCCGAAGTGGGTCATCAACCGCTATCGCCTGCACGAGGCGCTCGAACGCCTCGACGCCGGCGAGCCCGTGTCGTGGACGCAGCTCGCAGTCGACCTCGGCTACTTCGACCAGGCCCACTTCATCCGCGACTTCAAGGCCATGGTGGGTTGCACGCCGGGAGCGTATGCGCGGCGTGCGCGCTGACGGCGGCGTCCGCGTTCAGAACCGGACGTGACCGCACCATTGGCGCTCGCACGGTATGCCGTCGCCATCGCCATCCATGTCGGTGGTCGGACAGTGCTTAAGGAAGAACGTCGCCTCGTCGCACGATCGCATCTGCGAACAATGCGTCCGCCCGTCGCAGCGGAAACCCGGCGATGCGGCAGGCGCTGCGGCAGGCACGACGCGGACAGGTTCCGACAGCTCGACGCCTCGCGCATCGGCACGGTCGACCGACGGCCACGGAAGCGGTCCCGTAAACCGGCCGTACACCACGGCACCGGCGACGAACAGCAACACGATGGCCACGACCACGCGCACGGGATTCGATCTCGATGCTGTCGACGACGGCGTCGGCCGGCGTGCAGCGGTGCGTGATGCACGGGCCGGTGTGCGCACGTCGATGGCACGCGGACGCCCGTCGGGCCCGTCGACGACGGTGAACGACAGCATCTGCCCGACGACAGGCTGCTCGCCGCGCGGGAACGCCGAGATGTGCACGAACAGTTCGTGCGTGCCCTGTGCGGGTTCGATGAAGCCGAAACCGCGCGCCTCGTTCCAGCGCGTGAGCGTGCCGTGTCGACGCATGCAGGACTCCGTGTCCGGGCTTCGCCGCGTGCCGGGCTCGCGCCCTCCCCTTTGCCCACGCCCCGTGCGGCACGGAGCGTGGCGATCGCGCGGCGCCGCACGGGCGCCGCGCACTCACGTCACTTCTTCTTCGGGATGTAGAGGTCGGTGATCGTGCCTTCGTAGACCTCGGCGGCCATGCCGACCGACTCGCTGAGCGTCGGATGCGGATGGATCGTGAGGCCGATGTCGGCGGCCTCGGCACCCATCTCGATCGCGAGTCCGAGTTCGGCGATGAGATCGCCCGCGTTCGGCGCGACGATGCCGCCACCGATGATGCGATGCGTGGCCTCGTCGAACAGCAGCTTGGTGAAGCCTTCGGTGCGGCCGATGCCGACCGCGCGCGCGGAGGCGACATGCGGGAACTTGCCGACGCCGTAGGCGATGCCGGACTTCTTCGCCTCGACCTCGGTGAGGCCGACCCAGGCGATCTCGGGATCGGTGTAGGCCACGCTCGGGATCACGCGCGCGACGAACTCGCTCTTCTGGCCTGCGGCGACTTCGGCCGCGACCTTGCCCTCGTGCGTGGCCTTGTGCGCGAGCATCGGCTGGCCGACGAGGTCACCGATCGCGAAGATGTGCGGCACGTTGGTGCGCATCTGGCGATCGACCGGGATGAAGCCGCGCTCGGTCACGGTGACGCCGGCCTTGTGCGCATCGACCTTGCCGCCGTTTGGCGCGCGGCCGATCGCGACGAGCACGCGGTCGTAGGTCTGCGGCTCGGGCGCGCCCTCGCCTTCGAACGTCGCGACGAGGCCCTTCTTGCCGGCCTCGATCTTCGCGACCTTCACCTTGAGATGGATGCCCGCGTAGCGCTTCGACAGGCGCTGCTGCAGAGGCTTGACGAGGTCCGGATCGGCACCCGGCATGAGCTGGTCCATGAGCTCGACGACGGTCACGGCGCTGCCGAGCGCGTCGTACACGCAGGCCATCTCGAGGCCGATGATGCCGCCGCCGACGACGAGCAGCTTCTTCGGCACGTCGGCGAGGTCGAGCGCGTCGGTCGAATCCATCATGCGCGGGTCGTCCCACGGGAAGCCCGGCAGCTTCACGGCCTGCGAGCCGGCCGCGATGATCGCCTTCTCGAAGCGCACGAGCTTGCTGCCGTCGGGACCTTCGACCTCGAGCTCGTTCGGCGAGACGAAGCGGCCCGTGCCCTGCACGACCGTGACCTTGCGCTGCTTGGCCATGCCGGCGAGGCCCTTGACCATCTGGCCGACGGTCTTCTCCTTGTGGCCGCGCAGCTTGTCGAGGTCGATCTTCGGCGCGCCGAAATCCAGGCCGATGTCGGCCGCATGCGCGGCTTCCTCGATCACGCGGCCGGCGTGCAGCAGCGCCTTCGACGGGATGCAGCCGACATTGAGGCAGACGCCGCCGAGGTTCGCGTAGCGTTCGACGAGCACCGTGTCCTGGCCGAGGTCGGCCGAACGGAACGCGGCCGTATAGCCACCCGGACCCGAGCCGAGCACGACGACCTGGCAGGTCACGTCGGGCGTGCGGCCGCTCTCTGCGGCGGCCTGCGGGGCCGGCGCCGACGGTGCTGACGGCGCAGCAGCGGGTGCGGGAGCTTTCGCCGGCGCGACAGCGGCCGGTGCGGGAGCCGCCGCGGGCTTGGCCGGTGCCGCGGCACCGCCCTCGGCGACCTCGACGATCGCGACGATGCTGCCTTCGCTGACCTCGTCGCCGAGCTTGACCTTGAGCTCCTTCACCACGCCCGCCACCGACGACGGCACTTCCATCGTCGCCTTGTCCGACTCCAGCGTGACCAGGCCCTGGTCCTTCTTCACGCTGTCGCCCGGCTGCACGAGCAGCTCGATGACGGGAATGCCGGCGTAGTTGCCGATGTCGGGAACCTTGATCTCGATCGTGTTGGCCATGGTGGGTCTTCTTGAGGAATGAGGAACGCGCGGCGCCGTCAGGGCGCCGTGCAGGAAAGCGTGGCGAGGCCGTTCGCGGGGCCGGAGCCCGCGACGCCGGTCGCGCCGACCTCGGTGAAACTGCCGCCGATCGCGAGCGCGCCGCCCGGCAGGCTCACGGCCTTGCCGGGATTGTCGCCGGTACCGCCCGCCACCTCGACCCAGGTCGAGCCGACGAGCTTGGCGAGACGGCGGATCGGCGTGCCGGCCGTGTCGGTGGTGAAGATGCCGGTCGCGAACAGTGCGGGACCGTCGCCGTCGTCGTGCACGACGAGGCCGCGGATCTCGCCCGTGATCGGGAAGCCCGCGCCAACCGCGCTCAGCGTCGTGCCGTCCCAGCGCGCGATCGCGGGCAGCGACTGCGAACCGTCGGCGGAGGCGTTGAAGCGGCCGCCGATGTAGAGCGCTGGACCGTTGCCGTTGTCGAAGGTCTTGAGCGCGAGCACCTGCGAGACCGGGTTGCCGCTGCGGATCACGCCACCTCCGACGCTGAAGAACGTGCTGCCGTCGAAACCCATGACGTTCTTCGACTCGGTGACGATCTCGCCTCCCGCGCCGTCGGGCATGCGGATGCGGTCGAAGCGGCCGGCGAAATAGAGGTCGCCGTCGAACACCTCGGTGGCGAGGATGACCGGCGCGACGAGGCCTTCGAACTGCTCGTGGTAGACGGTCCAGTCGGTACCGTCCCACAGCGACAGCAGCGGCTTCTGCGGCGGATCGACTGCACCGCGCGAACCACCCACGACGAGGCGGTCGTTCCACGTCGTCGCGGCCTGCGCGAACGTGAGGTCGGCCGCGAACGGCGAGCCCGGCACGGTCGTCGTGGTCGCACCGCCCCAGGCGACGAGGCCGCGCGAACCGGGCAGTTCGCTGCCACCGAAGCGGATGCCGTTGAACGCACCGGCGATGTAGAGGCGCTCGCCGGTGCCGGCGTCGTACGGCGCAAAACCGTTGACGAAACCGTCGACGAGTTCGGTCGTCGCGAGCGACGAGGCGACGCCCGTCGCAGGATCGACCGTGACGACGCCGCCCGACACGCCGCCGACGTCGCCGCCGAGCGAACCGCCTGCGTACAACGTGCCGTTCCACAGGCCGAGCGTGCTCAGCGAACCACCGGGCGTGCCGGCCGCGGTGTTCCACGTGCACACGGGCTGCGGCACGGGATCGAATCCGTCGGCGAAGATCGCATCCTCGACCGGCAGCTGGTTGAGGAACACGACGACCGACGGCTGCCCCGAGTAGCCGATCGCGAGATCGAGCCGGCCGTCGCCGTTGAAATCGGCCGCGGCGAGCGCGGTGCCCGAGCCCGGAGCGTCGTAGCTCCAGTCCGGCGTCGTCGCGGGCAGGCCGTCGCGGTTGAGGTAGAGATGGGCGCGACCCGACGAGAAGTCGATGTCGACGATGTCGGGGCGGCCGTCGCCGTCGAAGTCGGCGACGAGCAGGTCCTGGTGGTTCGCGGTCTGTGCGGACGTCCAGACGTCCGTGAAGACTCCCGCACCGTCGTTGCGGAAGATCTTGACCACGTTGCCGAGGCCGATCACGACGTCGAGGTCGCCGTCGCCGTCCATGTCGGCGAAGCGGATGCCGCGATCGCCGGTACCGGTACCGAACGTGCGCCAAGGCACCGCGGCGAAACTGCCCGAGGCGTTCTCGTGCAGCGCGCTCGGGAAGTTCACCCAGCGCGCGAAGCCGAGGTCGATGTCGCCGTCGCCATCGAGGTCGCCCGCGGCGACGCTGTTCTGGATCGACACCTCGCCGATCGTGACCGGCGAGGTCGCGAGCGTGCCGGCGGTATTGCGGAACAGGTACGAGGGCCGGTAGTCGTCGCCCGAGCCGCGTCCCTGGTTCGCGGTGACGAGATCGAGCAGGCCGTCGCCGTCGAGGTCGACGAGCGCCATGCCGACCGCCCAGGCCGGTGCATTGCTCTGCCAGCCCGGCGACGTCGCAAGGCCACCGGCGCTGCCGAAGTAGATGCTGTTCGGCGCGTACGCGCTGCCGCCGTTGGCGACCACGAGGTCGGCGAAACCATCGCCGTTCACGTCGCCGATCGCGGCGTCGCCCGAATGCACCTGGTCGGCCGAGGTCCAGGCCGGCTCGGCCTGCAGGCCCGTGCCGGTGTTGAAATAGACGCGGTTGCGCCAGTCCTCGTAGGGCGGAAAGCTGTTGGACTGGTAGGCGACGACGGCGAGATCGGGCTTGCCGTCGCCGTCGAGATCGCCGGCGGCGAGGCCGCCGACCTGGATGCGCAACGTGTTCTGCCAGTCGGGCGTGGCACCGAACGGCACCGCCGGTGCCGTGCCGGACGGCGCCGGCAGCGAGGCCGCCGGGTGCGCCTCGGGCATCGTGCCGTCGGGAGCGATATCGAGTGCGTGCGCCGCCGGGGCTCCGGCGGTGGCCGCGAGCGCGGCGAACAAGGCTGGCATCTTCATCGGAACCGTATCTCCCGTGGGCGGTCGTGCGGCAGGAAGCCCCTGTCCTTCCCGATGGATTCCTCTCTGGTGACGATGGACGCGCGCGTGAGCCTTACAGCAGCACGCGACGCATGTCGGCCAGTACCTGGCCGAGGTAGCTCGTGAAGCGTGCCGCCGAGGCGCCGTCGATGACGCGGTGGTCGTACGACAGCGACAGCGGCAGGATCAGGCGCGGCGCGAAGGCCTTGCCGTCCCACACCGGCTTGGTCGCGGACTTGGACACGCCGAGGATCGCGACCTCGGGGGCATTGACGATCGGCGTGAACGCGGTGCCGCCGATGCCGCCGAGCGAGGAGATCGAGAAGCAGCCGCCCGACATGTCGGCCGGGCCGAGCTTGCCGTCGCGGGCCTTCTTCGCCAGCTCGCCGGTCTCGTTCGCGATCTCGATGACACCCTTGCGGTCGGCGTCGCGGATCACCGGCACGACGAGGCCGTTCGGCGTGTCGGCGGCGAAACCGATGTGGAAGTACTTCTTGAGCACGAGGTTCTCGCCGCCCGCATCGAGCGAGGCGTTGAACTCGGGAAACTTCTTGAGCGCCGCGACCACACCCTTGATCAGGAACGCGAGCATCGTGAGCTTGATGCCGGCCTTCTCGTTCTCCTTGTTGAGCGCGACGCGCAGCGCCTCGAGGTCGGTGATGTCGGCATCGTCGAACTGCGTGACGTGCGGGATCATGACCCAGTTGCGCGCGAGGTTCGCACCCGAGATCTTCTTGATCTTCGACAGCGGCTTGGTCTCGACCTCGCCGAACTTCGAGAAATCGACCTGCGGCCACGGCAGCAGGTTGAGGCCTGCACCACCGCTACCACCGGCGGCCGGGCGCGGCGCGAGGCCGCCGGCGAGCGCCTGCTTGACGTACTTCTGCACATCCTCGCGCGTGATGCGGCCGTGGCGCTCGCTGCCGGTCACGCGGCCGAGGTCGACGCCGAGCTCGCGCGCGAACAGGCGCACGGCCGGGCTCGCATGCGGCACCTTGTCCGGCATGACCGCGCTCGCGTCGAACGCGACAGGCGGCGTGCGCGGGCCCGACATCTCGGGATCGAGCTCGGGACGGGCCGGGGCCGCGGGCGCCGCCGCGGCGGGCGCGTCGGCGGCAGGGGCCGGCGCCGGGGCCGGCTT
>JASCPI010000005.1 GCA_029959555.1 Lysobacteraceae bacterium PS02065
AGCGTCTCGGCGATCTTTCGTGGTTCATGCGCTGCCTCAACGAGCCGATCGCGCGACGCGCGAACCGCGAGGACGGCTGCACCGGAAGATTCTGGGAAGGTCGCTACACCTGCCAGGCGCTGCTCGACGAAGCCGCCGTGCTCGCGTGCATGAACTACGTCGACCTCAATCCGATCCGCGCGGGCATCGCGGACGACCTGAGCAGTTCGGCGCACACCGGCATCAAGCGACGCATCGACCACTTCTCGAGCACACTTCCGGATGCCCCGATTACCCCGATCGCAGGCATCACGCCCGGCTTCGCGGTGCTCGCGATCACGACGACGGCCTACCTTGAACTGATCGACTGGACGGGACGCCAGACCCGTCAGGACAAGCGCGGAAGCATTGCGACCGACACCCCGCTCATCCTCAAGAAACTCGGCTTGTGCGACACGGCTTGGCGAACACAGGTGCTCGGCATCGAGAACCGCTACGCGCGTGCGATCGGATCGGCGCGAAGCTTGGCAGACAAAGCGTCCGCCATGGGTCAACGATGGCTCAAGGGCATCACCACCGCGCGCTGGCTCGGAGGCATTACGGTCTGAGCGCATAAGCCTGGATCGAGTGGTAGACCTTAGACAGTCGTTAGGCGACGCGTGAACATGGTGCGACGCCTTCTCCCTCTCGGCACTCCCGTTCAGAGCGAAAGATGGACGCCGACTTCCGCCATGACGCGCCGTCGTGTCCAGATCATGGGGGTCTCGAAGTAGGTGTCTCGGAGCAGCAGCTCGCGTCAACCAAGTGACGCCTGACGAGTCGTTGCAGCCCACATTGCATCGACGCTTGGTCTCTCAGCCGGTACAGCTTGCCATCCAGCCCAATCGCCGCTACAAGGCGGCTGAACTCTGGCATTCAACCGCATGATGGAGGATTCGGTGGACATCAGTCTTGGTGGTGCGATGCTCTCCTTCCGGTTCGATGATGACTTGAATCAGACGGTCTGCCGATTCCGTCTCGAGGCATGGGAAGGGTTCTCTTCGGAGAACACTCGGGAGGGCTGCGATGGCGCGAATGTCATCCTTGTCCTCGAGTCCGAAAGCGACGAGGCCCATCCGGAACTCGGCTCTCGCGAACGTTACGAGAGTGCACTTCTCTGGCTAGTGGAACACCAGGCAGCGGCAAGGGACGTCGTGCTCCGGGGAATCCTCGGTCACATTGTCATCATGCGTACGGAGTACGGGATCGACGACGAGGAGCTGAACGAGATCGAGTCCGTCGAGCAGCTTCCGGCCAAGGTCGATCTCTCGTTCGTCCGGATCTTCCCTCACTGCAAAGCGGGTCTTCCTTACCTGGGGTTCGAGCTGGAGTGTGACTGGGATCCGGAGCACGGCTGCGGTGTGCTGGTATGCGGCACCGATGTCGTTGATGCCGGGGCATCCGACTCCGCTCAGTCGATCGGAGCGATCGAAGAGCACGGCGGCGCCGTCTAGCGGCATCCGAGACAGCATCCGAGGGGACAGCATCCGAGACACCCACGAAGGCATCCAGGACACCCACCAAGCGGTGGAGTTTGAGGGAACGCTTCCGATGCAACCGCAAATGATGGGAATCCCCGATGCAGATCCGCAGCAGCATCCGGGACACCCATCAAGCAGCGGAATTCGAGAGGACGTTTCCGATGCACCCGCAAATGATGGGTGTCCCCGATGCACTCCAGGTGTCCCCGATGCACTCCAACTTCAACTCGACAAAGTCGGACTTCACCACGATGGAGTCCTCACTGCGGTCGAGCATCGAATCCTTGGCGCTTCGCCGGTGACGGCCAAACGCATGCCCAAGCTGTTCTCCTGAGACGGATCCCCTTCATCCGGGACCGCGATCCGATCAGTGGCATACGGGGCGGCCTCCAGCACGCCCGTCCATCAGCATGCCGAACCTGCCCAGCCCGATGTCGCCGCGCGGAATACCCTATCCTCGCCCCACAACCCAGGAGACATCACATGCTGACCCCGCAGAAGCTCGTGTTGTTTGCTCTCCTTGCTCTGTCGGCCTGCCTGCAACCCGCGTGGGCCGCACCCAACGATCCCAAGGATGTGGCGGCCATCCGCGAGGTCGTTGAGGCGTTTCGCACCTCGATCGTCAAGAAGGACAAGAAGACGTTCGTCAAGCTGTTCGTCTCCGACAAGCCCGAGCATGTGACGTGGCAGCTCGTGGACGACGATGCTCGGGTCGCTCGACTCAAGAAGATCGTCCCCGAGGCGCGCAGGGTGGTGCGGTGGCCGGAGAACAACTACCTGTCCATGATCGACAGGACGGTGGCGCCCGATTCGGGGAGCATCGAGGAGGTGTTCCGGAACCTCGCGATCGACACGGACGGCGAGATCGCCTCCGTGAACTTCGACTACGCCTTCATGTTCGATGGCAAGGAAGAACACTGGGGCCGCGAGATGTGGCACCTGGTGCGCACCGACGAGGGCTGGAAGATCATCTCGGTGATCTGGTCGCAGCGGGATCCGGTGTCCAAGCCGTGAGCGGCGACAGGGACAGGCTACTCGGAACGGCGTGGAGGACACCGCGCAAGGGCAAGCTCGGCTACCCGCGATCCAGGCCGACTGCCTTGTGCCCGACAGGTCTGCGGATTGATCTCACCTCAGGAGTGCGGTGATGGAGATGACCCTGGTTCTCGTCATGGCGCTCTCTGCCGGGACCCCTCCCGTGGTTTCGCCAGCGTCCATCTGTGTCGACGCGACCGGGAACGAGGCGAAGATGGTCACCTGGCTTCGCGGCGATTACCGTGTGGTCGGTTCACGCGGCGGTCGACCGTACGTCGGAGAGATCACGATGTCCGGCGCCGAAGATGCGGAGTCGCTGGATCTGACGGGCACGGTCGACGGCTCGCCGCGGAAAGGTTCAGTGCGTCATGTCCGCTGCGGCCTGGATCACGTACGGCAGTTGGCGGTCACTCTGGCAACGGGAGAAGCCCTGTACTGCGTACCTCACTACGATTACGACAACGCCAACCGCGCATCGTGTTCGAGTGGGCTCGGTAGTCAGGGCGGTGACCTCGAGTTGTGGGCACAGCGCTTCTAGCAGTGACCGTTCCATCCCGTTGGTGCCGCGGTTCGATGGCGGTGTCGACCTCGTGCCGATTCCGACGACCACGAAAACTTGCCGGTCGTTCCGTGAACTGGGAGGTGAGTAGCCCGAAGATTGGTCGCGCTGCCAGATCGAAGAGGCTATCCCGCAACTCCTGCGCTTCTCTTCCCTCAGGTACGCGTGGCGCTTCGCCTTGTTTGAAACCCGACGCTGTCAAAAATTTTCCGGTGGAGAGATGGAAGAGTGGTCTTCTCATTGCAGAAAGACGAAAGGGTCGCCGCAACCGGCACCTACCTGTGGGGGGGCTCCTTCGAGTGCGACCTCCGCATCGTGTTCAGCCGTGTCCGCTACGGCTCCGGCGACTACTACGACGATCCGGACGTGCGTGAGGATGCCGATGTGGATACGTGGTACGTGCAGTACGGCTCGACGACCCAGCGCGGCATCTTCAATGCCGGAGGTGGAGGCTACCCCTCCCTTGCAGAAGCGCGCGCGGCGGCAGAGGCAGCTCCCGGCATCGGTGCCACGGTACGGTGGAATCCGCATGTGGCTTGACCTCGAGTTCCAGCGGACGCTTCACCGCCGTCCTCCCCGATGGCATCACGTGCCGACATCGGGTCCGCGCAACATGGTGGACGAGAGGGTTCTTGCATGATGCGATTCGTCCCCGGCTTCTTGAACCCTCGCGTCATGTCGAGTGCGGGCTTCCCCGCTCGTCCATAAAGGAAGGATTACGTGGGGCCTGTCGTTGTGGCGGGCAGCGTGATCCACCGCACGGAGAATCACATGGCCACGAAACAGCGCTATCTCGTCTCGTTCGACGACGGTTCGATGGACCACATCAGCGAGGACGAGCTGCCTTCGGTGAGTGAGGTGTCGCATCAGGTGGTGCGGGAGGCGAAGGCGGCGGGTGTGTGGATCTTCGGCGGCGGCCTCCTGCGCCAGCAGGCGACGCATGTCGCGACGGACGGTGCGGTCACCGCCGGGCCCGCACCGGAGACGAAGGCCGTGGTCGGCGGGTTCTCGATCCTCGAGGTGTCGTCGCGCGACGAGGCGCATGCCTGGGCGGCGAGGATCGCGGCCGCGTGCCGCTGCACGCAGGAAGTTCGCGAGATCATGTTCGATCCGGAGTCGTGAAGGATGTGTCGGTCTTCGCGCACTCGTCTTGATCGATCACGATGCCCGACCTCCGGATGGCTTGCCTGAGCATGCCTTCGAGCCGATGCTGCTCGGCCGGTCAGCCCGCATGAGATCTCGCATGGACCCCGTACTCGTGAAGGCGTTGCTCGAACCCTTCGGAGCGCTGCGCCCGCAGGCTGCAACCGAATGGAAAGGCGCCGATCCGCTGCCCGAGGCCGTCGCGACGTTCTATCGTGAGGTCGGGCCGTGGGGCGAGACGCACCACGAGAACGTCGGGCCGGTCGGTTGCACGTTGACGGTAGGCGGCAATCCCGTACGCATTCCGCCCCTCCACAAGCTCGAGCGTCTGCAGGCGGGCTACGCCTGGTCGAAGGATCCGCTCGACAGACTGCAGGGTTGGGACGACGACTGGCTCGTCATCGCCGAGCAAGGCGGCGATCCTTTCATTCTCGAGAAGTCGACCGGGGCCATCCTCTTCGCCTTCCACGGTGCCGGCTCGTGGACGCCGAGGGTCTTCGCCAGGGACCTGATGACGGCGATCGGATCGCTCGCCACGGTCGCGGCAGCCTATCTCGCCTTGGACGACACCGATTTCATCGACGACGAGCCGACCGCGTCCGCGGTCGCGAAGATCAGGGATCGCCTGATGGCCTTCGTCGGGGATCGGGAGCGGGTCGAGACGATGCTCTCGGCGTGGGACTACCTGACATGACAGCGTCCTTCGACGCGTCGGCGATGGGGTGGGTCGCGACGAGCGCGGGTTCCGGATTCGGCGCCATGACATGTCCGCCATCGAGTCAGGTCGTTGTCGGCTGCGGCGATGGGTTTTACGTTTCCATACCGGTATGGCGCGTGCCCTGTGCCGCTGATGGGCGTAACGTCGTGTGCGGGTGCCGACTCCGTCCCGTCATCGGTTCCAACACGGGCGGGCGCGCACCGATGGCCCCGATGTCCGGTTGAACCCTTCACTTCGCAGCTTCCAGACCCGGCTCAACGAGGCACCTTTCATGTCGATCACCTGCCTCTCCTGCCACCATGGCATGTCGCAACTGCGCGTGGCGCTGCAATGGCCGACGTACATCATCTGCAAGCGCTGTCATGCCAGGCATGCCTACGCGTTCGGTCACCTCATCGGCGCGGCCTTCATGGCCGTCATGCTGCCTGCCTGTCTGGTGCCGCTGTTCGTATCCGGCCACTTCGCCACGGAGACGAGAGGCATCCACTCGTCCGGCTCGCTGCAGACGATCGTCCATTTCGGCACGTTGACCGCCATCCTGGTGGGATTCGGCCTGCTGCAAGGCGCGCTGTTGCGTCGTTTCGGAACGCTTCGCCTCGTGCGAACGCAGGCATCGGACGGATCGTGACGACGCGTTGTTCGAGCACATGTCGCAGCTGCGGTGCGACGAGGACGACTTCACGCTCGCTCGCCGGACATTCCGCTGCGGCGGCTGCAGGCATCGCAGCCAGGCGGCTCGGTACCGGGCGTCGGGCGCCGCATCCAGGCCGCATGATGGGTTCGATCCTGCGCTGCCTCGCGACGCCACGCGTCACGATGCACGCACGTCGATACGCTGCGTCGGACGTGACCGCTCCATGGACGAGATGAAGTCGAAGAGGCTCCAGCCATGAGCAGACGTGATGCAGGCTCGCCAGTCATCACGATGCGCATCATCGTCATCGATCCGCCGCCCGGCGTCCGGTTCGCCGTGCAGCGCGGCAAGGACGGGTTGCTCGGACCGCTGACCGGCGAGGGCGATGTCATCGCGTTCGAATTCCCGCTCCGTCTCGGCGCACCGCTGCCGGACGGCTCGCCGAACATGCTCGGCGAGTTCGCACAGGGCACGCCCACGGATCGCTTCGTCTACCTCAACTCCGGCACGCTCGCGGGCCAGCCCGGCACGCAGTGGACGCGTCGCGCCAAGCTCAAGATCGCCTCGATTCCGCGCGACGTGGTCGAACAGGCCTTGTCCGCCAGCGGCATCATCGAGGCCCGCGTGCAGGGCACGATGCGCGACGGCGGTCCGATCTGCGCCTCGGTGAAGCCAGAGGCGGTGGCGTGGCGGTTCGTGCGGGGCGAGGGCTGATCCGTTCGCGACGTGGTGACGGGAGAATGGATGAACCACGCGTGCCGGAACTGCGTGATGGATGAGCTGTCCCACGTGACGAATGCGCCTCACATGGTCGCGTGGATGCTCGACGCCTTCGAAAGGACGAGCGGAACATGTGTGGCGATCTGTGCAGGCCGTTGCAGCATGTGCCTGCGGGCTCGCGCCATGAAGGGAAATCGGCATGCTGATGCAACCACAGCTGGTAGATGGCGACCTGCTCGATCAGGACACCGACGTCATCGTCAATGCCTGGAACAGGAACATCATTCCGTGGTGGCTCCTTGTACCCCAAGGCGTTTCGGGCGCGATCAAGCGCCGGGCGGGCTATCGGCCCTTCGTCGAGGTGGGACGGGCAGGACCGATACCGCTCGGAGAAGCCGTCGTCACGTCCGCCGGGAAGCTACCGTACAAGGCCATCATCCATGTCGCAGGCATCGACATGCTGTGGCGGGCGTCAGCGGCTTCCATCCAGGGATCCGTCCACTCCGCGATGGCGCGCGTGTCCGAGCATGGCTTCTCGTCGGTGGCCTTCCCGATCATCGGTGCAGGCTCCGGCGGCTTCGATCAGGATGCGGCGCTCGAATGGATGCTCGCCGCGTTCCGGGAGATCTCGACATCGGCACGCGTCGTGGTGGTTCGGTACGGGCGGCGTGTCGGAGCGTGAGGGAGATTCGACCCGATGCAGGCTTTGTGGTCCGACCAACGGCCAGCCCCAACATCGGCAACCGAACCATTTCGAGGGCAGTCATGAAGCCACCAAGGCCTTCCCCCGGATTCCACGTCGTCATGCACGCCCATTCCCACCTGCCCGCGATCGCCGCTTCCCTGGCGAGCGCAGCGGGCGTCTCGCTCGCGCACGATACCCATTTCGATGCCTTCAACTGGACGCTGGGTTGGTGGGAGGGCACGACCCATCACGTGATCGATCTGCAGCCTTACCCCGATGGCCGGCTCGAAGTTCGGAAGCTCGCGACACGTTATCCATGGCCGGGGCGCCTTCTTGAGTGGAGCCACGCATTCATTCCGATGTTTCCCTACCTGGGCCGTGGGGATTCCCGACGTCTGGGTGATCTGCTCCCGCCGTACACGCATGCGCAGGTGCTCGCCCTCGTCGCAAAGGAATTGCCTGCTCGCTGACCGTCCAGAATGCGTCGCCTGCGGTGGGACGACGGCGACATCTCTTGAGGACAAGTTGGGCGAAGATTTCGCCATCCGGCCCGCTCGCACCGAAGCGACCCATCCGTTAGCGTGGGGTCGAGAGACGAGACACGACCTGAGTAGCATGAAAAGGACCGACATGACGCCGTTCCGAGCCCCGCTTCTCGCCATTGCGATCGTTCTGGTCGTTGTCGGAACGACCATGCTGGCGTGGTCATGCCATCTGGTCGTGAATGCGCCCTTGACGCACCGCATGGCGCACGATGGCATGGTGACCATCGCGCGACTCGCGCCATCCACGACGGAAGGACGCCGCATTCTCGGTATGGTGCGCCAGTACGAGTGGCTGCATGATCGCCACGGCGAAACGGCGTTCATCGTGTTCGTGGCATCGCTACTGGTGCTCTTCACTTCCGCAGGCACGGCGACGATTGCACTCCATATCAATCGCGCCGGTCGTCATGCGCCCAAGACCGGGTCCTCGCGCGTCATCCTGTCGTGAAGCAGGCTACACGTGTCGATCGCCGCGTTCGACGAACAGGTCGCACCTCGCCGGAACATCGATCGCCATACTTCCATTCGAGGCCGGATACCGGATTTCCGTAGAGATGCCGCGTGCATCCACGAGGAAGACCTGCCGAGCCGACCCACCTCAGGCCTCGACGACATGAAAGCACCCATCACCCTCGCCATGGACACGCTCGTCGCGGAGCATGTGGCGCCGTTCCTGAAGGCGCGAGGGTTCCGCAAGAAGGGCCAGCGCTTCGCACGGGGCCTCGGGGATGTCATCCAGGTCATCGAGTTCGATCGCTGGAAGTACAACGAAGGGAGCAAGGGGAAGTTCGGCGTGACGCTCGCCGTCTTCCATCCTGCGTTGTGGGCCATGGTGAAGCAGGCACGCCCGGGCTGGATCGGCGACGCGTTCGACGTGCGGTTCCCGCCGGTGCAGAACGGCATCGTCGATCGGCATGTCCTGCCGCCCGAGGAAGACCGCAACGGTATGGACAACCTCTGGCCACTGGACGCCGAACGCTCCCTCGACGGCGCGGCTGGCACGCTCTTGCACGCGCTCGAGACGATCGCGCTCCCCTGGCTGGAGGCGAATGTGGAGCTCGAAGCCACCTTCGATCGCCTTCGCGAACTGTCGCGCAAGGGCGAATGGCTTTCGAGCGTCTACCTGTTGTGCGCGGCCACGATCGTCGCTGACCGGGCGGTGGCGTCCGAGGCTCTCGCCGCGGTGCTCGCCGCGAAGCCTTCGCCGTTCTTTCCCGAGAGCGAACGCAAGGCGTTCAAGGCGATGGCGGCGAGCGTGGGTGCTGCCACTGACGGAGTCGCCGGTGTGCGCTGATTCCGTCGACAAGGACGTGGAGAGGGCGGCGTCGCGTTCGTTCGCCGATTTCGTTCCGCTGCTGCTTCCTCTCCAATTCATCCTTCTCTTGACGGGCCTCATCGGCATGTCGTTCGGGATCGGCGCTACGGCGGTCCTGTTCGTGCTGTCGCTCGTCGTCGGCGTGGGCACGACGGCGGCGGGCATCGTGCTCTCCGCCGTGCAGCGCGACTTTCGTGGGTTGGGGCTCTCTGCGGCCTCGATGTTCGTGCTGCTTTGGTCCGCTCTGCTTGGCCTCCTGTTCGGAGGCCATCCGGGCTCGTAGCGTCCGTCCGCCCTTCTGGGCAAAGGGCCCGATGGCTTTCGCACGCTCTCTCCCGGTAGGGCGGAACCGCCGCAGGCGATTCCGCCGTGAAGCACGACTTCGCCACGGATGGTGGAATCCGCTGCGCGGGTTCCACCCTACGAAAAGCGTGCATGTCGGTCGTGTCGCGCAGGAACGTTCGGCCACCTATGGAGGCGACATGGGGCGTCGTGAGACGCTACCGATCGCCCTGATCCGTCGCCGATCGGGAAGATGCAGAGGTCGTCGCTCCACGTCATGCCCTCCCGCGGCATGGCGCCCTTCACGTGCCAGTGCCTCGGAAACACTTCATGAGCTTCGTCCTGCGCTTCTTCCACGCTCCTCACATCACCAGCGTGCGCGAGGCCGTCACATGGGCCGACGACCGCAGCCGCGCGCAGACCGGCAACAACCCGCATTTCGCGCGCTTCGTCGAGAGCATCACGGAGTTCTATCCGGACCTGTCCGGGCATGATGATGAAGAGCCCGAGTACGACCGCAACCTGTGGCCGGAAGGCCTCGAATCCGACGAGCACGATGGTGAAGTCGTCAACATCCTCATCAACGCGGACCTGCTCGACGACGGCGTGATGACGGTGATCGCGCAGCATGCCGATGCCGCCGGGCTGCTGGTGCTGGACGAGCAGAGCGGCATGCTGTTCGGCCCGGGGCCGCGCTATATCGAGATGGCCGATCCCACGCCCAAGCCGCTGCCCCCCATCAGCAACTTCGCGTACTCGGCGATGACCGAGAACCTGCGCGGGCTGCGCTTCGATCGTGCGCGAACGACGATCGCCGAGGCCTGTCAGGGCGCGCTGGGTCCGGAGTTCACGGTCGCCGAAGGCCGGACGGCCTCGTTCGTGCGACGCGACCACGGTGATCTGCGGCAGATGCTGTCGGTGCAGGTCATGCGCTCGACCGACAAGGTGAGCGCACGCGTCTACTGCAGGCTGGGCTTCGCCTGCAGCGCGCTCACGAAGCAGTGGATGCCGTTGCTGCCCGAATCGTTCGTCAAGCGGCGCGAGAATTACGATCTCTCCGCGGCTGGCACGGATTTCGAGTTCTCGTGGTACCTGCGCGACCTCACGTCGGGCCCTCTGCCAGCCGATCTGAGCTTCGCGACGGACAGCCGCATGCGCTTCGCCAACGCGTTGCAGTTGCAGACGCTGGTCGACGGCACAGGACTTTGGGCACGCGGCACATTGCTGCGATTCCTCGACGGTGTGCGCAGCGTGGACGACCTCGTGCCGCTGTTCATCAACGAGGCCTCGCTGCACAACGCACGCGCGGGGCGCATGGGCTTCCCGATCTATCCGGCGTTGCTGGCTCTCGCCCAGCGCGCCGGTGGCGACGCGCTAGAGGACTTCGCGGCCGCGTACCGCGCCAATCCGGACCTCAAGCGCCTGTGCACGTTGTTCAAGGATCCGTCGGGATCCCATTTCGACGGGCTCGTGGAGGGTCTGCGCAAGCAGGGCGCGAAGCGCGGGTGATGTCGAAGCAGCGGCCACACAGGACATTTCCGCAACACGCCAGCACGTCGACGATCTCTGCCTATTTCTGGGTCGGCGTCATGATTGGTGTGCTGCCGTTCGAGCACGCCAGGACGTGGGCGGATGCGGTGATCGCATCCTCCGGATCACCACCCGAGGGCATCGCCGGTGTCGCCACGGCCGTCGATCGCGACGCTGTGCTCGATGCGTTGCACGTCGCTGCGTCGGGGGCCGACCACGACACCGCCGGGCGCTGGCTGTTGCGCGACCTGCTCGATCGGCTCAGGTCGGGCGAGATCACGGTGGTCGATGCTGTCCACACGGCCATGCAGGTTGCCCAGGCTGCCGGCCTTCCGGATGATGTCCATGAGCGCTTCGATGTCCTCGAGGATGCACTGCAGTCGGCCGTGGAAGGCGTGTACGGCTCGCCCGAGGACGTCGCAGGCAAGGTGATCGAGGCTTTCGAGCGATACGCCGCGGCAGCATGACCGGCAGAGTGAGCGGACGACGTCACGAAGGACAGGGAACGTGCTGACGAAAAGCGAGTCGTCATGGCTGGAGACCTACCTGCAGCCGAGGTATCCCGAGCTGGTGCCGGAGTACCTCGAGGCGCATGCCATCGCCTCGACGGCGAGGGCCGCGGGACACCTCGAAGCGGAATCCGCCGCGCGACTCGTCGAGCTGGCGTCGCGGTCGAGAAAGCCGCTCGGCGAGAACGTCGCCGCGATGATCGCCAGGCTCGCGGCTACCCTTCCGGCGGCACGCGATGCGATCAGGACGCTCGCTGGCGCCAGGGTGGTGCACGGCCGCATCAACGCACTCGTCGCGCTGGGTTGGCTGTCATGGGGTGATCTTCACGACGAGCTGGTGTCTCGCCTGTTGCGGGACGCGAGCACCAAGGTCCGCGCGCTAGCGGCTTCGGCCATGATGGAATCGGGCGTCACGTCGCTCGTGCCGCTCCTCGACGACGCCATCACGACAGAGACGAGCGAGAAGCTCCGCGCCGAACTCGTCTGGAACCGCGACCTGCTGCGTGATGGCTGGGTCGCCGATACGCCAGTGGACGGCCGCATCTGGGTCACCTGCCGCCGCCGAAGTGGCACCGTGTCGATGTCGTTCACGACCGACGAATTCGAGATCAAGGGGCACGAGTGGATCGCTAGTCAGCGTCGATGAGCCACGACGCGTCCCGGCACCATCTCCCATCCGTTCGCCGTCTGGCGGCAGCGATGCGAACGGCAAGCCGGCTGGTCATCGTCTTCGCGTGGAGCCTCGCCGGCTGTGTGTCCCGGGAACCACCTGTGACGAGAGGCGTCGACGGCACGTTGCACGTCGAGGTCCGGCCCTATTCCGGCATGCGCTCGGACATCGACACACCGGAGCAGTGCACGGCGATCGGGGCATGGTGGACGATGCGGGGCGAGAAAGAGGTGTGCATCGTGCTGCCCACGGACGTCGGGCGCCGTTGCAGGGATGACAGCGAGTGTGAAGCCTTCTGCCTGGCGCCTCTCGACAAGAAGATCGGGCAACGTGCCTCCGGCGAGTGTGCGTCGGGAGTGATCGGCTCGTGCGATCGTCCGCATGTGCGTCGAGGCAAGGTCGAGAGAACCTGTGTCGTGTAGTGCGGGATGTCCGAGGTCATGGTGGCAGCATCGGAGAACGACGGGCTTGCAGCGGATGTCGATCGCCTGTGAAAGGAGTGGGCATGGAGCGTGAACTCGCGATACGCATGCTGGCGGCGATCCGCTCGCTCGGTCCCGGTCTCGACGAGGCCACACGTGTCACGCAGGCCATGGCGGACGAGGACGAGGCGCGACTTCTGCGTCGTCACCTCGGTACGATCTTGACGCGTCCGCTATACGACATCGTCATGCACATCGTGCGGCAATACCCTGACCTGGATCCCGATGGGGAGTATCGCTCGGCATCTCCGGAGATCGCGTCGTGACGATGATCGAGGTGCCGATCACGCCGCAGTCGATTCGTGGAGCCCGACCATGACGATACGCGAGCACCTCAGGACCCGGTTGAACGGAGCCCGCGCGCTGGCCTTCGTGGCATGGTCTGTCATTGCCGTGGCGACCTTCGCAACGGATCATATGCAGGACCGGACCATCCGCTTGACGCTTTTCGCGTGCTTCGGTGCACCCGTGCTGTACATCCTCTTCTTCATCCGTTGCCCGAGGTGCAAGGCCAGCGTGGGACAGGCGCTGGGTGGCAGGCACCCTCCCGATGCCTGTCCGAGGTGTGGCGTCCACTTCGACGAACGTCTCTAGCCATCGCCGTCGATGCCCTGCACGACGAGGACGCCGCCATGTCCCCCAACACGATGAAGCCTGTCACGGACCACTCGCCTTCCACGCGGCTCAAGCCCGTGGCGGGCGAGGTGTGGGTGGAGATCCGGTTGCGACGCAGCTGGTCGGCGACGCCGCGCGAATCGGCGATGCTCGACGACTTCATCGCGCTGGTCGGCCGGCGCAGGATCGGGCGCTATGCGGGGCGGTCGTCGGGTGGTGGCGCGATGGACGTCACCTTCGAGGTGAAGGACCGTGCGACGGCAGCGGCGAAGCTGCGCAGGATCCTCGCGGACGAGTTCGTCATCGGCGACTTCAGTGTGAGTGCGCGTTACCTCGCGCCCTTCCACGATCCCGATCGCGTGCCGCCCGCATCGGCGCGCACGTCGATGTCGGGGCAGGACATCGACGCGCTGTTCGCCGCACTCGCGGCGGAGCTGCAGAACGGGAACGAACGCGGCACGCGCAAGCGACGTTAGAGACGGACTCACGCATCACGCATCGGAGGACCGCGGACCATGCCGATACCTTCCCGCTTCACGCGCCAGCTCGACCGCCTCGTCGGCCGCTGGCGCACCACGGGCACGATGCTCGCGGGACCGGACGCGGGACGCCCGTTCTCGGGGTCCGATGTCTACCGCTGGCTGCCGGGATCGACGTTCCTCGAGCACACATGGCGCGTGCGCATGCCGGACGGCCTGCATCGGGGTGTCGAGATCTTCGGACTCGCGACTGACCGGCGCAGCCTGTTTGCGCATGCGTACGACGCCGATGGCTCGTTCACGGCGTCGAGCATCGTGTTCCGTGGCCGGACGTTGCTGATCCATGGCGCCGAGCTGTCGTTCAAGGGTCGGTTCTCGGCGGACGGCGATGCGATGACGGGGCAGTGGTCGACCACGGCCGATGCCTCGCCGGTCATGACGGTGAACTTCGTGCGGAAGGTCGCGACGTGACCACGCTTCGTTGCGCGCGCGAACGGTGGGTAGAGACGGCGGCGTCGCGCCGAATCGGTTCGCTTATGATCCTGCGCAACGTCGAACGGGTTGTTCCTGCATGACCGAGCGAGCTGCCTGCCATTGCGGTGCCGTCCACATCGAGGTCGCGGCGCTTCCGTCCGAGGTGACGCTCTGCAACTGCTCGCTGTGCGTGGCTTACGGCGTGATCTGGGCGTACCACGACGTGGCTGACATCGTGTCGCTGCCCGACGCTTCGCTGACCGACACCTACGCCTGGAACGGCCGCCACGTCGACTTCCATCGCTGCCGCACCTGCGGCTGCATCACGCACTGGATGCCGCGCGATGCGTCGCGACAGAAGCGCGGCATCAATGCGAGGCTGTTCGGCGCCGAGCTGCTGGCGACGGCGCGCGTGCGTCACAAGGACGGCGCGAACACCGGCAAGTACCTCGACTGACGAGCGAGCCACACCATGCGAATCCCGGCACTCATCCTCCTTCTGCTCCTTCCCGTTGCCGCGATCGCGCAGGCGCCGCCGCCCGCAGCGGCGCGCGAGATCGAGCAGCTGTTCACGGCCTTGCAGGGATCGGGGTGCACGTTCTCGCGCAACGGCAGCTGGTACGACGCCGACAAGGCCACCGCGCACCTGCGCAGGAAGTACGAGCATCTGGTCAAGAAAGGGATGGTCACGTCGGCCGAGGTCTTCGTCGATCTCGCCGCGTCGAAGAGCAGCATGTCCGGCGAGGCCTACCTCGTGCGCTGCGGCGATGCGGAGCCCGTCCCGAGTGCGTCGTGGTTCTCGGACAGGCTGCGTGAGTCGCGCCGTTAGCCGATCGTTGCGTGGCCCTCGCCTGCGCGATCTCCGCGTGACCGTTTGCATGGCGTACGCTTCCCTCGGATGTTCCCCTTCCGCCCGATCGCAGGATGCCTTCATGACTTTCCGTTCCGTCCGTTTCGCTGCGTCGATGTGCTGTGCCCTCGCATTGGCGGCCTGCTCGCAAGGTTCCAGCTCGGATGCCCTCGTCGGCACGTGGGCATGGACGATGCCGGACACGTCGTGCCGCATCGTGCGCACCTACCACGCCGACGGCACCGGCGAGGTCGTTAACGGCGAGAAGAGGACACAGGGACGCTACGAGGTCCGCACGGACCGCGACGGCGGCCTGTCGACGGTGGCCTACACCGTCACGAAGGACGAGGGCGGCCGCAACTGCCACGGCGAGAGCGGCGACACCACGGGCATGCGTTATCAGGCCTGGTTCGAGACGAGCGGCTCGACGCTGACGATGTGCATCGGCCCGCAGCGTGACGCATGTGTCTACGGTCCGTATCGGCGGCAGTGAGCCGTCACGAACCGGATGGCGATCATGACCTCCTCGCTCGACCACTCACCGCCGCCTGCCGTCATCGACGCCGCGCGCGTGATCGCGTACGCGGCGGTCGACGACATCACCTGGCAGCCTTGCGGGCTTCTCGTGGTCGACGGTACGCCGCTGGAGCAGGTGCCGAGGCTGGCGATAGGCATCGCCCTGGGCGACGACACGAGCATCCTCCTCTTCCATTGCGACGAGGCATGGGATGTCCTCGGCGCGGTTGGCGCCGCGTCGGTCGACGACGCGCGATCCCGTGCCGCCAGGAACTATCCCGGCGTGGCCGCACGATGGGTCGAACTCGACACGACGGTCGAGCAGGCACTGGCGTATCACGACGCGCACGATGGCGCGCGATGCTCGTTCTGCGGTCGGCGTTCCTTCGAGATCGACGCATGGATCACACGTGACGCCGCGACCATCTGCAGCGGCTGCGTGCAGGCTTTCCATGAAAGGTTCGACTCGTTCCGGCATGTCCAGAGCAAGGTGTGAGCCGACGCGCCGGAACGCGTTACACACGGGTGCTCGTCGACGGATCGGCAGGTTCGGCTGAGGTTCTGTCGTGGCCGGATCCTGCAACACCTTCATCAAAGCTTTTCCGGTGGCGTCGATCATCGCCCGATGAGGCTTGCCACAGGCACGCCGGACCTTTACAACGCGAGGCACGATCGTTCCGCACGGAAGGGGAAACGCATGGCACGCCAGCATGGTCCGCTGCGCTTCGCACTCGCGATGTTCGCGATCTCGAACACGCTTCCCGTCAAGGCGCAGGAAACTCCGGATCGCCTCTTGGGCATGTCCGTGAAGCAGGCGATCGAGGTCTGCCATCCCGCAGGTCAGCGGGCCTACCTCGCCCGCCTCGTCTGCCCCGGTGGCGCCCACCCCACATTCGAACGCATCGGCAGCGTCGGATTGCGCAACGAGATCCCGCCCGGCACGCCCGAGGACGACGAGATGGCAATGGTCTTGGGGGCGCTGGACGGCGCGAGCCTCCCGCCCGGCCAGGTCGACCACCACATGGTCGATGCCTATCGCGTGCAGTGCGGGCGAGACAGGACGACCACGCTCTACCTCGACATGTACCACTGCGCTGTACCGGCACCGGAGCGCGCGCCACCGGGATTCACGATCGTCGAGTGAGCGGGTTCTCGTGCCGAGTAGAGTGCGCAGCGCTCACGGCACAAACGCCGTGTGTGCACCGATGCGAGTGAACGATGGCCACTGACCGGATCGTTTTCGAAGGTAACCCCTGGCCCGAGGGTCATGCGATCGAGGTCTTCACGTGGACGGCACGTGAAGTCGACGGCGAGGTGTGGTTCGACCTGCATCTCGAGACGGCCAACTACTACGCCGAGCGCGACATCGAGGACGACGGGGAGGACGCCGATTCGAGCTGGGAGTCGCCGGGCGTGTGGGGCAACTACCACGCGTGCACGCTGTCGTCGACGAAGTGGCACGACGGTGGATTCAAGGTGTGCGCGAAGGCCGACTACTCGCCGGCATTCCTCGACGGCCGCGAGTTCGTCGTCGATCCGGATCCCGAGTCGTTCGAGGACTGGGACGAGCATGCGTTCCACATCTACCTGCTCGGCCACGACGCGGTGAGCCGCCACCGGATCCGCTTCGAGCGCATCGGCGACTCGAACGACTTCACGATCACATGGGAAGGTCGGATCGCGCTCGCCTATGTCGGTCAGTACGAGTACCGGTATGCCTTCTCGGCAGTCATCGGTCCGGTCACGTTTCCCTCGATCGCGAAGGTCGGTGGGTGAACGGTCGCGTGAGGGATTGCTGCAGCTTGTCGCGACACCTTCGCATCGATGTGAGGACGGGGGTCTGTGGCCGCCCGTACGATCAGGTTCGCGCGAGTGCAGCATGGAGGTGTGCGTGGACATGAAGAACATCCTTCTCGCGCTCGCGACGTCGTGGGCATCGTTCGCGCACGCGGAGACTCCCGAGATCATGGAGCTCACGTTCGAGCAACGCATCGCCGACTGCGAGAACCTGTGGTTCGCCGCCAGGGAAGAGGAGGACATGCTCGTCCTCGGCTTCGTGTACGTCGATCCGGAAGCCGGCTTCACCTATGAACACTACGGTGAGCTCGTGCTTTCCGAAGGCGTGTTCCAGGCCGTGCCGTCGGACCGGCAAGGCACGACACGCGTCATCCACCGGATCGGCGTCAATGTTCCGGCCACGTGCCTCACCGATGCGCAGGCGACCGCGCTCGGCCTGCCGTCGTCGCCCGAATCGATGGCGTCCTACAAGGATCACCGGCCTGTCGGCGAACACCACGAACGCTGGGCGCACCACGCCAACCGGATCGGAGCGAGCGCGATCGCACTCGAGCATGTGTCGAAAGCGTCGGCCACGGGAACAACCTCGACCAGCCTCACCTTCGAGCACGCCGTCGCCCTGAACGGGCTCGGCCAGTTCGAGGAGACGGTGACCTTGCTCGAGCCGATCGTGGCGTCCGAAGACGCGACGGGTGACCTGATCGCGGAGCTCGCGCACGCGAAGCAAGAGCTCGGCGACCTTCCGCGCGCGATCAAGCTCTACGAGCAGGCCATCCGGCATCGCAAGGGTGGCTACTCGGAACGTCGTTCCGCCTTCGCCTTGCGCATCGCGTCGATCCACGAGGAGCTCGGCAATACCCGGCAGCACGATGCGTGGATGCGGCGCGCCGAGCGGCTCGATGGCAACAGGTGAATACGCGCGCGGTCGTGCGCCATGGGCGGGAACACCGATAGCTTACGGGCTACGATCAGGCGCCCCGGATGCCGGATCGACACGGACATGCCGCCACCTTCCGGATCGCCATCGCACGCTCCTGGCGTGTCGATGAGACATGGGGTACCACGATGCGACACATCCTCTTCATCTGCAGCCAGAACCGCCTGCGCAGCCCGACCGCGGAACAGGTGTTCGCGGACCGTGACGGCATCGAGACCTCGTCGGCTGGCCTGAACCACGATGCGGAGAATCCGGTCACGCCCGAGCTGCTCGCCTGGGCCGACGTGATCTTCGTCATGGAGCGTGCGCATCGCACGAAGCTGTCGAGCCGGTTCAGGCGTCATCTCGACGGCAAGCGGGTCATCTGCCTCGGTATTCCCGATGACTACGACTACATGGATGCGGCGTTGATCGCGCTGCTCGAGGCGAAAGTGCCACAGCACCTGCGCTGACTGATGATGCGTGGCACCGTGACGGAGTGCGCATCGGACGATCACAACGCAAGCGAGCGATGCTCATGCCCATCAGGAGATCAATGGATGTCGAAGTACGCAAGAACAGCCGTCGACGCAGCGCAACGGTGCGGGCACGGCGTTGAGCCATCGGACGCTTGGGAGCAGGCCAGCATCGGTGTCTTCGGGAGGGGGACATCGTCCCAGCTGAAAAGCTGCCCGCGTAGCGCGTTCCTCGGTCTCGCAGGAGCAGGCCTGATTGTCGGTGTACCGCCAGGACGCTACACGCGGTCCGAGTCCAATGTGCGCTACGCCGTCGAAGCCGCGCGCCATGTGCTCACGACGCCCGGTGCAAGCCCTACCGCGTCCGAGCTATGGGCGATCGCGATGCGAGGCGACACCAAGCGCCACAACGCACAGATGGATGTGGTGCTGGGCCTTCATCAGGCGGGCTTGCTTCGCATCACCGATCAGTAACATCGAGGACACCATCTAGCGCAGGGAGGAGAGCACCCCATGACAGGCCACCGCATCTTCAGGACCGCGTTCGCGAAGCTCCATCCGATGTACGTGCAGAAGGCCGAGCGCAAGGGCCGCACGAGGGAGGAGGTCGACGAGGTGATCCGCTGGCTGACCGGCTACGACCAGGCCGGGCTCGATCGGCAGATCGCGCAGGACAAGGACATCGAGACGTTCTTCGCCGAGGCACCTGCGCTGCATCCGCACGCGTCGCTGATCAAGGGCGTGGTCTGCGGCGTGCGCGTCGAGGAGGTCGACGATCCGCTCATGCAGAAGATCCGCTGGCTCGACAAGCTCGTCGACGAGCTCGCCAAGGGCAAGGCGATGGAGAAGATCCTGCGCTGAGGGCGATCGACGTCGCTTTCTACCCCACGCGGTAGATCCTCAGCAGCGGATCATGGAGCGCCCCTCATGCCGTTCACCCCGTTCCACTTCGGTCCCGGCGCCCTGCTGCACGCGATCGCGCCGAGGCACGTCAGCTTCATCGCGTTCTGCGGGGCCAACGTGCTCATCGACATCGAGACACTGGTCAACCTCGTGCAGCGACGCGATCCCCTGCACGCGTTCTTCCACACCTTCGTCGGCGCGACGCTTGTCGTCCCGGCAACGCTGCTGGTCTTCCTCGCGGCGAGGTGGTTCGCAGCGAAGGTGTGGTTGCCGGACCTGTTCCGCTGGCGCTCGCTGACCGTGCGGCAGGTGCTCGTCGGGGCGGCCCTCGGTGCCTACACGCATGTGGTGCTCGACAGCATCATGCATGCGGATGCGATGCCGCTGATGCCGTGGAGTGCATCCAATCCCGTGCACGACGCCGTTTCGACGGGTGTCCTGCACCTGGCCTGCTTTGGCACCGGCGTGGTCGCGGCCTTCATCGTGGAGTACGCCCGTCATCCGCGCCATCGCGGACCGCAGGAGTAATGTCTGGCTGTGTGGGGTCAAGGCATGGGGTCAGAGTCATTTTCCTTCCGCAGCGCTGCGAACGAGCACAGGGCATGGGGTCAGAGTCATTTTTCCTCCGCGCCGATTCGAAGGAACCGAGCGCCCCGTGGAAAAATGACTCTGACCCCATGCGTGCCTTCGTCTTCGGTCATGATCCGCCACCCCTGACACCATCGTCCCTGTACCGGAGTCACGCCATGCTCGCGCTGCGACCGAACTGCGAATGCTGCGGCAAGCACCTGCCGCCCGAAGCCGACGCGGCGATCTGTTCGTTCGAATGCACATTCTGCCGGGACTGCGCGGACGGCGTGCTCGCAAGGCGATGCCCGAACTGTGACGGCAACCTCGTCGAGCGACCGATCCGTCCGCCACATCTCGTGGTGAAGTATCCGCCGTCCGAGGAGCGGATCGTGAAGCCGGACGGCTGTTCGCGATCGTGAGAGCCCGGCCTGGCGTGGGGTTCGCGTAGCAGGCCTGAAACGAAAGGACACGCCATGACCACCTTCGACTATTCGAGTTTCAGTGCCGTCGCGAAGCGCTGCTTCCGTGACATGGCACGCGAGCTCGGCTACGAGCAGCATTCGGGCATCGCGTACTCGCGCCTGGCAGGTGGCTGGCACGAGGTGTTCGGCCTGCAGGCCAGCTCGGGCGTCGAGTTCTTCTACGTCAACGTCGGTATCGCCGTGCCCGATCTCTGTCCGGTGGCGACGCCGGAGAAGATCACCGATTGCGGCATGTTGCTGGGTTTCCGGCTGCGCGATGTCGACGACACGGGGGGTTTCGACCGCGCGACGAAGCGCGAGGTCGAGGACAGCGCCGCGCGTGTGCTGACGCAGCACCGCGCGATCGCGCGCCCGTGGCTCGACGCGCTCGGCAGCTGGGATGCGATCGCGGCCGAGTACCTGCGCGTGAACCCGATCGAGGAGTCCCGCATCGGATCGCACGGTACCGCGTACGGCGAGGCCTTCCGCTCGGCGACTTACGGCTACCTGCTGCTCAAGGCCGGTCGCACGGCGGATGCCGCGCGCTGGCTTCGCGAGGCCGAGAGACTGTTCGCGCTGCCCGAGTACATCACGCGCGACGGCCGCATCGTGCACGAGAAGGAACCGCATGCGAGGCTGCAGAAGCCCAGCCCCGGAGATGCCACGCAGCTCGCCGAGGTACGCGAGGTGCTGGCGATGCTCGGGGTGCCGGCATGAGCGCGCGGGGTGCCGGCCTGCGTATCGGCTGGGTGGCGTGCATCGCCGTCGCCGTCCTCGCCTGGCCGATCGCGGGCTGGTCGAGAGACAGGCTCGTGCCGGTCGACGAAGCGGCATCGGTGCCCGCGTTCTTCGCATTTCGCGCGCGGCTGCAGGCTGCGGTGGCGAGACGCGACACCGCGGCCGTGATGGCGGTGCTCGACAAGGATGTGGTGCTCACGTTCGGCGGCGACAGCGGTCCCGAGGGCTTCAGGCGCGTGTGGACGCCCGATGCTGTGGACTCCGCGCTGTGGGAGACGCTCGCGACGGTGCTCGCGCTCGGCGGTACGTTCGACGCCGACGGAAGCTTCACGGCGCCCTACGTGTTTACGCAATGGCCCGCGGACAAGGACGTGTTCGATCACGTCGCCGTGATCGGCACCGGCGTGCGTGTCCGCGAGCGCCCGCACGCCGAAGGCGCGATCCTCGACACGCTCGACTTCGCGATCCTCGAGACCGCATCGGCCGAGGCCGCGGAGGGCTGGACCGCGGTCAAGCTCGCGGAAGATCGCATCGGCTACGTCGACCGCCGCTTCGTGCGCAGCCCGATCGACCATCGCATCCGCTTCGTGCGGCACGGCGGCGGCTGGCGCGCGACGTTCTTCGTGGCAGGCGATTGACGCCTCGCGCGGCTGCCATCGGACAGTACCGAAGCGAGGTCATGCATGGACGGGAACACGGCCCACGCCATCGCGACCCGCTGAGTCCAGAAGTGGTCGACACCGATCGCGCTCCAGGAGGACAGCGATGCGCCCGATCTCGACTCCGATGTGCCAGAGGAGCATCCGATGCTGTGCCTCGAGGCGATCCTCGTGGTGCTGACCCTGATCCCCGCCGATCCGGCGGACACGCGCTTCCAGGTGCTCGCCGCGAGCCCGCTCGAGAATCTGCTCGTGGCGCACGGACCTGCGATGGTCGAGGCGATCGATGTCCTCGCGCGTCGGGACCCGGCGTTCCGACGACTCTTGAATGGCGTGTGGATGTCGAGCGTCGATGCCGCGGTCACCGCACGGCTCGAAAAATACAGGACCGCGCCGTGGTGAGCGTGTCCGAGGGGAACGACCATGCCGTGCGCAATGCATCAGGGACGATGACCGGGCATGAGCCTGCTGATCGGCATTGCCGCGGATGTCACGCTGGTCATGAAGGGCTGGACGCTAACCTGCGCCGTGATCGCCGTGCTGGTGCTTGTGGCGGCATTCTTCCTGACGATGAAGGGTCGCATGCTGGCTGCGATGATTCTCGGCGGCGCAGGTGTGCTGCATTCGGCGATCGTGGCGGCGGGTTCACTCGTCGTGCCGAGCACGGTCTGGGGCGCGATCCTGTCGGCATACCTCGCCTTCCCGGCAGACGAGCAGCCGGCGCGTCAGCGTGAGCTCGCGTCACACTGGGATGCGTTCCACGAGCACATCCTCGTCTGGCGATGGATGGTGCTCGCGAAGCGCTGGCAGGTCTGCCACGAACTGTGGTCGCAGGACGGTTGCCGGAGGGCGCCGCAGCCGCGCGAGGCGCAAGGTCTGGCGAGGGAGTTCCTCACCGCATATGCGCGCGGTCGCGCAGCGCACACCTGGGGCTCGGGGCCGGATGTCGACGCTCGGATCCTCGAGGAGCGCACGCAGATGACGCAGGGATTGACGTGGTGGACGATGAAGCACGGCGAGCTCGCACCGGTCGGGTACGTCCTCCGTCGGCACGATCCGGCCCGCTGGATCCGCTTCCACTCGTTGCCGGATTCCCGGCAATACCCGCGCGACGAGGGGGAGATGCGGGAGGTCGTCCGTCGCGCCCTCGCTGTCGCGAAGGATGTCTTCCTGCTTGGCGAGGACGTCGTGATCTACCGGTCGGGTTGGCAGTCGGACACCGATGCCTTGCCGGGTTGGACGTTCGATGCGGATCCGCCGTATGTCGTGCTGCGGGCCGATCCCGACGCGATGCCGCGCGAGCAGGACATGCTCTACCGGGTAACGGCGGATGTGGAGACCTGGCCCTTCGAGGCTTTCGACGGCATCGTCCGCCGCGTCGCCGTCCAGGATGAGGATGCCCCGGTGTGCGTGGCATCGCCTCTCAGTGGCAACGTCTTCTGCCCTTACGGCGGTGGCATGGATGTCTTCGTCGACGAGCAGACACGCGCCGTTCTGGATGACAAGTACACGGCGTGGCGATCGGCGCGC
Organism: Lysobacteraceae bacterium PS02065; assembly: GCA_029959555.1. Classification (GTDB taxonomy): domain Bacteria; phylum Pseudomonadota; class Gammaproteobacteria; order Xanthomonadales; family Rhodanobacteraceae; genus Dokdonella. The sequence goes on from JASCPI010000005.1 coordinate 23,311, forward strand.
GAGGACGGGCTGTAGCATCGCCATGTGGCTGCGCCGTCACCTGCACCGATCCGCATCCCCTCAAACCCAAGCCACGGAAGACCTGCATGCTCCGGACGTCCGCGATCCTCATACTCCTTTCGCTGTCCACCGCGTCGATGGCGGATACGGTTCCTCCTCCTCCGCTCGAACCGGCGCAGGAAGAAGCCGCACTGCGGATGGCCGAGCAGACGGGCATCCTGCTGTACCGGCATGACCAGGCTGCGAGTGTGGCGACCGATGCACTGGCCAAGGTCCGGGGCTTCAAGCGCGACAAGCGGATGGAGGGCTGGATCACCGAGGCGCAGGGCGACGGCATCCAGGTGACGTTCTTCGGACGCGACAAGGGACAGCCGCTTGCGGCCTTCCATCGTGTACGTGTCGATGCGGGCGGCAAGGTGATCGAGAAGACCTCGTTTCTCAAGTCACCCGAGCCGCTCACGACGTTCGAGGCCGAGGCGGCCGAAGCGCGATCGATCGCCAAGCGCACGTCGTTCCAGCCGTGCACCGAGCAGTACAACACCGTCGTGCTGCCGAAGGATGCTGGGGCCGGCCAATGGACCGTCCATCTCCTGCCGGCCACGACGAAGAAGGGCGTCGTGCCGATCGGCGGGTCGTATCGTGTCGACGTCGACATCCGCTCTGGCGACGCCGTGGTGCGCCCTTACACGAAGACCTGCCTCCAGCTCGAGGACCGCAAGGATGTCGCGGCGTTGATGGTGTCGCATCTGCTCGATCCGCTGCCGACGGACGTGCACGTGTTTTGGAGCCTGTGGGTCGGCAAGAGGATCTACGTCGTGACGAATGGACCCGACAACCTGTTCGCGGTGTCCGGTGGCACGATCAGCCGCGTCGAACGCCCGGCCTCGCCGTGACGACGGCATGGGGTCAGGTTCATTCTTCCGTGCCAGCGACGTCATCGAGCGAACTCCCCTGGAAAAATGAACCTGACCCCATGCTTCCAGAGGTGATGTCATGAAGGCCCGCGTGATCGTGATCGCCGCGCTGGTCGCGGCGGCCGGCATCGGATGGAAAGGCTACGCGGCCAAGCGCGATCGCGAGTACGTGGCGACGCGCTTGGGCATCGGCACGTTGCCCGGGACGACGATGGTCGAGACCTGCCGCGCGCAGGACAATCCGGATGGGCTGCCGGTGACGGAGTGCCTGCTGCGCACGACGCCGGACGACGTGCAGCGGCTGCTCGCCGGCCACGCGTTCCGCGAGGTGAACGCACCGTCGGGTTCGATCGGGCGGCAGGCCCTGCCGGGCGGTTCCAGCGGCGTGCAAGGCATCAACCTGTTCTTCGAGACCGCCTCCGGGCGCGCCTCGATCGAGGTGCACGAGCCATGAGCGTCTCGCCGCGTCGCGCGCAGATTCCGGTCGGTGCGATGTACCGCGCGAACCTCACGCGACAATGGCGTGCGGCATGCCTCGGCGTGGCGTGCATCGCCGGCACGACTGCGCATGCCGAGCCGTACTGCACGCGTCTCGCGTTCGATCCCGACGAGCCGCCCGGACTGACCGGCCACTACGCGGTGATCGGTCGCCACGCGACCACGCACAGGCCCTACACCGGGACACTCGCGATCGAGACCGGCACTGACACGTTCGTGCTCGTGCGCACGATCGGCGGTCGCCGCGTCGAGGGCGAAGCCTGGCTCGAGCGCTGCAGTCCGGACCGCTTCCCGGTGCTGAGGGTGCGTTACGCGACAACGCCGACACCGGAGGGGATGTCGTGCTTCCTGAGGTTCGATGGCGACAACGAGACACGCGCGAGCTGCACGACGTTCGATGGCGGTGGTCTCGAAGCCTGGTATCAGAGTGATCCCGCGTCGTCGCCGTGACGGTGCCGACCCAGCCTGAGGCTTCGGGAGCCGATGGCGATGCGGGCGTGTCCGAGGTCGTCCTCACGCGAGCTGACGAGGCATGACGATGGTGCATCACGAGGTTTCGATCAGGCCCTGCGTTCCCGGTGACGAGGAGGCGCTCGCGCTCGTCGGCCGCGCGACGTTCCTCGAGACGTTCGCAGGCATCCTCGACGGCGCCGACATCGTCGCGCACTGCGCGCGATCGCATGCGGTGGAGACCTACCGCGACTGGCTTGCGCGCGCGGACTGCCGGCTCTGGCTCGCCGAGGCACCGCACGGCGCGCCGGTCGGTTTCATCGTGCTCGCGCCTGCGCAGCTGCCGCTGGATGACCTCGCCGAGAATGACGTCGAGATCAAGCGCATCTACCTGCTGAGCCGCTTCCACGGCGGCGGCCTCGGCAAGCACATGGCGCAGCAGGCGATCGACGCCGCGCGCGAACGTGGTGCTCGACGCGTGCTGCTCGGCGTCTACGCACGCAACGAGGCTGCGATCGGCTTCTACGCACGCATGGGCTTCCGCAAGGTCGGCACGCGCACGTTCAACGTCGGCCATCGGTTCTACGACGACGACATCATGGGCCTGACGCTCTGACGCGCCACGATGTGCATGGCCTCGCCATCGTGCGATCGCTGCGGTGCAGGTGCTTGATTCACTGTTGCAGTCCCCCGACGATGCGAGCCTTGGACGCCACGGCACAGGGAGTTCCACGTGATCGCAACGCGCGAAACACATGACGCCGTCCATGCGGCCGTCATCGGGATTCGAGGGCACGGCGCCTATCGTCACAGCACAGGTACGTCACGGGTAGCCGGCGCATGAGCGAACGAGGCTACCTGCTGCTCGGTCTGCTCGCACCGCTGATCGTCGTGACGATCCTGCTTTTGGGGGTGCCCCGGTTCGCCGACGTCTACCGTGGGTTCGACATGCCGCTACCCTGGCAGACGACGCTCCTTCTGCGTGGTCACGTCGCGATCGCGCTGCTGCCGTTCGCGTGCCTGTCGGCATGGTTCCTGTGGCCGAAGCGCGAGGAACGCGGTCGCGCGACGCTGGTCGCGGGTTTGCCGTTGTCGCTCGCGGTGTTCCTGTTCGCCGTGTGGGCCGCGTACTCGCCGATTGCGCGTCTCGGAGCGTGGGGGTGAGTGGCGCGGCATCGCCGGTTCCACGCATGCTCCGCTGTCCGCACTGCGGGCAGGCCTGCATGAGCGTCTGGGTGAAGATCGCCACGGGTCCGGTGAAGCGCAGGCGCTGCCTGCACTGCGCGCAGGGCGTAGGTGTCGCACCGTGGTCCGCCACGCTCGTCTTCATGCTCGGGACGATCGCGTTCGCACTCGGGGCGTTCCACGCGGTGGCGATGGTCGGCTCGACGACGGCCGGGATCTTCCTGGCGGCGTTCATGGTCGGCGGCGTGCTCGCGACGGTGCCGGTCGTGATGCTGTACGCGAGCCTCGTCCCGCTCGTTGCGGATCCCGGAACCCCTCATCACCGAGAAGGCACGTCGCGATGATGCCGGTTGTCGGCGGGAGTGGTCGCCGGACGGGACGGTGCGCGAGCACGTCCGGCATGCGTATCGCGGGAGCGAGACACGGAGGACGAGATCCATGAAGGTCACTGGTTACTGGCCGCTGGACGGCAGCGTCGGCGTCGCGTTCCTGCGCCGGCTCGTGAAGGCGTCGCCCGCCAGGCTCGAGCAGGCGTTGCGCGACGCGTTGTCGGCCTACGTCGTGCTCACCGATGGTATCCGCGAGGGGCGACTCCGCGAGCCGATCGAACCCGAGCTCTTCCGGGACATGGTCGACGAATTCGGCAGCGAGCTCCAGGTGAAGCTCATCCTGCGTGCCTGGGAGGAGGACGGACGCTATTGGATGCTGCCGCATACGGGCGACGAGGCGGCGCGTGCGTTCATCGCCGCCGCGGTCGTGGCACGTGCCTGCGGGGCGACGATCGCCGGCGAGATCCATCGCGGCGAAGGCGTCGCGATCGGCACCTGTGCCGACAAGCTCGTGCCGGCACAGGTCACGGCGCTGCGCGAGCCTGCGCGCGCGGCCGTCTCGGCGCTGGTCTACCGCGACGAACTCGCTTTCGCGATGCGCGCCGAGGACAAGGCCCTCATGGGGGCCGAGCTGCGCACGTTCCACGAGCGACTCGCGGATCCGACACCCGGCGTGCCGTGATCACGCCGCAACCTCGCCCGGCGTGTTCTCCGACCACACATGTTCCACGCATACCATGACCCCACATCGTGTCGTCTTCGACTTCGTCGTCCACTTCACCAACGGCGGCCAACTGTCCGCGCAGGATTTCCGTCTCGACATCGAGGGCGAGGCGATCGACGACGACGTGCTCGCGGCGTACCTGATCCGCGACATGCGCCTGCTCATGGCGGGTCGCGTCGACATCGCGAACAAGCGCGTCGTCGAGGAGCCGCACAAGCGCGGTGCGATCGACGTGCGCGGCCTGCCTGCGACGACGATCGAGCTCGCCGCGACGCCGGTGTCGCTCGAGGACGTGCTCGTGCGCGCCGATGCAGCACCCGTGCGCATCGTCGCGGCCGGTGGCGAGAGCTACGTCGTATCGCGGCTGGTGGACTGAGGCGCGGTCGACGCCGCGTAGCGCGCGGGATCGAGGGATCGCTGCACTGCTGCATACGGGCTGCAAGGAGTAGAGTCGCCCAACCCCCGCGCAAGGAAGCCGACATGACCCGCCGCCTGCTGTTCGCCGCCCTCGCCTCGTGTGCCTCCAGTGCGCAGGCCGCGCCATCGCCCGAGCTCGTCGTGCGCGATGTCGGTGCGATGCACGTCGCACGTGCCGGCCACCAGGCGACGCCGCTGCGCGATGGCCACATCCTCGTGACGGGCGGCTGCGCGGCGACGAGCTGCGAGTCGATCCAGGCTTCGGCCGAGCGGCTCGATGCGACGGGTGCATCGCGCGGTACGGTCGGCGCGATGCACCAGGCGCGCGTGTCGCACGTGGCCGCAGCGCTTCCGGACGGCGGCGTGGTCGTCGCGGGCGGCTGGACCGGCAGCGCGACCACGGCCAGCGTCGAGGTCTACGACGCGTCGACGCGAGGTTTCACGCGTGTCGCGCCGATGGCGACGCCGCGCATGGACGCCGCCGCGGCGATCCTTGCCGATGGGACCGTCCTCGTCACGGGCGGTGCGACCGCGACGAACCGGCCGACTGCGGTGGTCGAGGCCTTCGATCCGTCGACGCGCACGATGCAGGCCGTCGTCGACATGCAGCTCGCGCGCGCGCACCATGCTGCGGTGACCTTGGCCGACGGCAGCGTGCTCGTCGTCGGCGGACTGGTCGGCCGTGGCGAGGCGACCGCATCGGCCGAGCGCTACGACCCGGCGACACGCCGCTTCGTGCCGACCGGACCCCTGCGCGAGGCGCGCGCCAAGCTCGCCGCGCTGCGCCTGCACGATGGCCGCGTGCTCGTGCTGGCCGGATCGTCCGATGGCGACGACCGGCGTCGCCTCGCGACGACGGAGATTTACGATCCCGAGCGCGGCGTGTTCACGCCCGGTCCCGCGCTGCACGATGCGCGCTACAAGATCGCGAGTGCGGCGGCGGTGCTCGCGAACGGTGACGTGCTCATCGCCGGCGACGCGAACGACGTCGAGCGCTGGACGCCCGGCACTCCGGCCTTCGTGCCCGTGGCGGGCGACCTCGGTGCCCGCCGCGCCTTCAGCGTGGTGACCGCGCTACCCGGCGGCGGCGCGCTCGTGACCGGTGGTTACGACGAGGACATCCGGCCGACGGCGCGCATGTGGGCGATCGCGTCGACGTCGCGAGGTGCACGATGATCGAGCGCATGCGTTCGATGCGTGATGATGAAGACACCTCGGATTCCGCCGTCGTCACGGCGACCTCGCGTGCTCTGACAGGACGGCACATGGCGCGAGGCTTCCACGGCGCGTGGCGCATGCTCGCACTCGCCGCGATCATCCTGTTGGCCGCGTGCGCGCAGCCCGTGCCGCCCGAGAAGCGTGCCTACGTCGGCGAATGGCGCGGCGAAGGCATGCAGCTCGCGATCCTGCAGGAAGGGCGCGTCGTCTACCGGCGCCAGCGCAACGGCGGCCGCACGTCGATCGAAACGTCGAGACGCGCTTCGTCGTGAACGTGCCACCGCGACAGGTCGACGGCGCGTGGACGATGACCGTCGACGGCGTCGTGCTCAAGAAGGTGCGTTGACGTTGGACCTCGACCGCGAACGGCGACGTCCACCGCGGTTCCGGGCGACGCTTCGCGCGACGATGACGACCTGCCGACCCGGGCACCGACCATGATCCGTCTCGCGACCCTCGCCTTCGTCCTCGCATCGACACTCTGCTCGTTCGCGCATGCAGGCGGTGGCAAGCTCGGCTTCACCGTCGATTTCAAGGCCGACCGCACGACGCTCGATGCCTCGCTCAAGCGTGTCGCCGTGGTCGACGTGGCGCCGGATTCGCCGGCGCAGCGTGCGGGCATGCAGGTTGGCGACGTACTCGAGGCCCTCGAAGGCAAGCCGCTCGCCGGCAGCTCGGCGCGCAACTTCTTCTCCACGCTCGGCGGCCTCGATCGCGGCCAGCGCGTGACCTTGACCGTGCGACGCGGTGAAGCACCGGTGACGATGACGCTCGTGGCCGAGTAGCAGGCTGCGCCGCGACAGTCCGCGGGCCGGCTCGGGCGTGCGCCATGAGCTCAGGCTCGATTTTCGGGATTCCCGCTCCGGCACCACTGCTGTCCGGGGAACATCCGCACGGCGCGTCGTGCCGCCAATGTGGCTTTCGCATGATGGTTCCCGGCGCTCGGCGTCGCGCGATTTCACAGTCTCGACGCGTCCTCTCGCAGTGGCGTTGCGCTCGAGCCCCTTGCCCTGGGAGAGGGGTTCGGGAGAGGGTGCGGGATCGAGGCCACGTTCGAACATCGTCGCGATACCGGACCCTCATCCGGCCCTGCGGGCCAGCGGAGGGAGAAGGGAAAGAACGCGCACGATGCCGTGTTGCCACGAGAACGCGTCGACATCCTGGCATTCATCGTCGGAAGCCCGACGCGGCGATGCTCCGCAGCCTTCGCTTCGAACTTTCCAGGAGCGGCAGTGGCTCCGGCACCGGATCCTCCGCACGGCAACAACCAGACCCATGGCAGATCCGACTCCATGGCGGTAGCCGGATCGTGAACGGTGATGGGTTCCGATGCCGGCCTTCGTCCATGATCGCGACGCGCCTTATCGGCCCCACGATCCCCGCACGCCATGCCCTATCGACTCGCCCTTTTCGACTTCGACGGCACGCTGGCCGACTCGTTTCCGTTCTTCGCCGCGACGTTCAACGGACTCGCGGCGCGGCACGGCTTCCGTACGGTCGGCGACGACGACGTGGCGAGACTGCGTGGCATGGCACCGCGCGAGATCATGGCGCACGTTGGCATGCCGGCCTGGAAACTGCCGATCGTTGCGAAGGACTTCATGGCCGCGATGCGTGCGGGACGTGCGTCGATCCGCCTGTTCGACGGCATCGCCGAGGTGCTCGCGGAACTGGATCGGCGCGGCGTGCTGATCGCGGTCGTGTCGTCGAACGCGCGCGACAACGTCGAAGCCGTGCTCGGGCCGAGCGCGGCGCGCGTCCGCCACTTCGAATGCGGCATGTCGATGTTCGGCAAGACGGCGCGCATCGGGAAGGTGCTGCACGCGTCCGGCGTCGCCGCGCACGAGGCCATCAGCATCGGCGACCAGGCGTCCGACCTCGAGTGTTCGCGCAGGGCCGGTGTCGCGTTCGGCGCGGTCGCGTGGGGATACGCCACGATCGCATCGCTGGCGGCACGGGGGCCGGACATGACCTTCATGCAGGTCGACGACCTGCTGCACATCGCCGACGACACGGCGGGATGATGCGCGGAGCGTGAAGAGGACGGGCACTCGTCCCATGAGGCCCATCCATGGCGTCAGGTTGATTCTCCGGCGATCGTGTCGGCCTCGGCGCGACTCGCGGGAAAGTGAAACGGACGCCCATTTGCCGATGCATGGCCACGCAGCCCGGGAAAGTGATCCCGACCCCGTACAGGGGCGCCTCATGCGCGATGATGGGCTCCCGGTCCTCGAGGCACATGGCCATGGCGACACGCCTTCCACGATTCGATGCCGCGCAACGCAATGCATGGGGATGGACGCTGCTGCGCCTCGTCCTCGCCGGACTCATCGCCGCGCACGGCTGGGCGCGCTGGTGGTCCGATGCGGTGACGCCGTTCGGTTCCTGGCTCGAAAGCCTCGGCTTTCCGTTCGGCATGGCGATCGCGGTCGGCATCACGGCGTTCGAGATCCTCGGCACGCTGCTGCTCGCGTGGGGACGTTTTCTCGTGCTGCCGCTGACGCTCGTCTACGCCGCGATCTACGCGACGGGCATCGTGCTCGTGCACGCGCCGGCGGGCTGGTTCGTGGTCGGCCTCGGCCGCAATGGCGTCGAGTACAGCGTGCTGCTGATCACCTGCCTGCTGTGCGTGGGCGTGCAGCATGCGGGAGCTCGGCCGCGCAGTTGAGGCGCGGTGGACATGATGAGGCGCACTGCCGGCGCATCGACGTGAGACGGCCCGGTCGGCGCCCGTCGGGGTATCCGGCCTGATTCGAGATCGCGCGAGCGCACCGCGCGCATGGAACGCGTCGAGCGGCCCGCGGGTTCAGTCTGCGCGGCGCTGTCGCGCGATGCGCAAGGCCCGCAGGAGGCACGCGAACGCCGCGAGCATCTGCAGCACGACGATTCCGGGCACGATCCACGGCACGCGAACGTCGACCGCACCTTCGACGGACCGTGCGCCTTCGGCCGCAGGCTGGGTCAGGTTGTAGAGCATCGCGGCCTCGCCGAGCAGTGGCGCATCGGACAGGTCCGACATGAGGCGTGGGCCGAGCAGGCGGCCGTTCGGCAGCGGCCACGACAGCGCGACCGCGAGCAGGCCGAGCGTGCGTGCCTCGGCATGCGCGCCCATGCTGCGTGCGGCACCGAGGCCGAACGCGGTCGCCGAGGTGCCGAGGCCGTCGAGCACGGGGCCTGCGTCGACGTCGATATAGAACATGTCGCCTTGCCCGCGCGGGAATTCGCGGTAGCCGGTGAGCCAGCGACCGTGTTGCCAGTAGCCGCGCATGTGCGCGTCGAACCAGGTGCGGGCCTGGTCCGGCCACAGGAAAGGTGCGTGGTGCAGCAGCCATGCACTCGCGCTGCCGCGCACCGCGGTCGGCTCGGGCGGATCGCCGAACCACGCGTACGGCGGCAGCTCGCCGGTCGGAGCCATCGCACCGGTGAAGCCACGCAGTGCGCGATCGGCCATGGCCCGGTGGTCGCTGCCGAGTACCGCATCAGCGCGGCGGATCGCATGCCATACGGCCGCGACATCGGCCGGGAAGGTCTGGCGCGGGTAGTCGGCGAGCAGGCCGCTCGGCGCCGCATCGAGTTCCGCGGCGAGGCTCCCGACCTGGTCGCGCAGCAAGGCCTCGTGCGGCGTGCGGCCGAGCAGGCGCGCCTGCGTGGCGAGGCCGTCGATGACGAGCATGCGGTAGAACACGTTCTCGCGATGCAGGTGATCCTCGCCCCAGTGCATCTTCACCCATGCCGCCTGGTGCGGATCGGCGAGCAGGTCGGCGGCGGCGTCGATCGCGGCACGCGCGTAGTCGGCGGGACGCTCGCCGTGCGGTGCGCGCTGCCAGGCACGGTCGAGGTTCTCGGTCGCGCGCAGGTAATAGACGCTGCCGAACAGCGGCCACTCGGTGCCCGAGATGTCGTCGAGGCCGAGCGTCGTCGCCGCGCGCGACACGCGACGTTCGACGGCCCAGTCGGCGTACGCCGGTGTCAGCGCGCGATGCCAGCGCCATGCCTGCGAGGCGGGCTCGGGTCCACCGAGGGCGGGATCACGCCAAGCGCGCAGGGTCTCGAACGCCGGCCATGCGAACACGACGGCGAGTCCGGCATACACGAGCGCCATCGGGATCGCGATCCAGCGTCGCCTGCGGTGCCTCGCCATGCCGGATCCCTCGAAGCGTGGAGTCGAGGCAGTCTAGCGGGCGGCGCGTCGCCGCCGGCGCACCGAAGCCGCCAGTCGACTAACCGCGCGGATCATTCGATCAGTAGGCCGCGAACGACGCCTCGGGGGCGATGCGGCGCACCTCGTCCTCGGGCTTGGGCATGCCGGCGCGCGCGCAGACCTCGACGCAGGGATTGCGGCGCAGCTCCTCGACGAGGTAATCGACGAACGCACGCGCCTTCGGCGGCGGCGTGCGGCCTGGCGGGAACACCACGTTGAACTCGGTGACCGGGCCGGCCCAGTCGCGCAGCACACGTTGCACGCGGCCTTCGGCGATCGGATCGTCGACGTAGCCGTCCGGCAGCATCGCGAGGCCGGCGCCGGCGACCAGCGGCGCAACCAGCGTCTCGGCGTCGCTGCTCACGAGCACCGCGTCGACCGCGTACTCGCGGAAGCCGTTGACGCCCTTCGCATCGGCCGGGCGCAGGTGCCAGCCGAAGCGGCTGCCCTGGCGCTGCGTGGTCAGCGCGAGCACGCGGTGGTGGCGCAGGTCGTCCGGCGAGGACGGCGCGCCGTGACGGCGGATGTAGTCGAGGCTCGCGTAGACATGCGAGCCGGACTTGCACAGCTGGCGCGCCGACTGCGTCGAATCGGGCAGTGCGCCGATGCGCAAGGCGAGGTCGATGTCCGAGGCGACCAGGTCGAGCGGTTCGTCGCTGGCGACGAGCTCGACGCGCACGTCCGGGTAGCGCGCGAGGAAGCCGTCGAGCATCGGCCCGATGCTGTCGAGCGCCATCGAATACGGCAGGTTGATGCGCAGCCAGCCGCGCGGCGCGGTATTCAGCTCGCTGACCATCGCCTCGGCCTCGCTGAGCGCACCGACGATGCCGCGGCAGCGTTCGTAATAGGCCGAGCCCGCCTCGGTGAGGCCGATGCGCCGGGTGGTGCGCTTGAGCAGGCGCGCGCCGAGGCGCTGCTCGAGCGCGAGCACCTTGCGGCTGACGGTAGTCTTGGGGACGCCTAGCGCGCGCGCGGCATTGATGAAGCCGCCGGTCTCCACCACCTTGACGAAGATCAGCGTGTCGTTGAGATCGTGGTTCATGGGATCGATTCTGCAGGATCGGACCCACGACATTGGACCGCCTCCGGGATAATCAATCCCATTCTGAACGGCTGTTGTCGGGCGACCGGCGCTCCCAGCTTGTGTGGCGTCGCACCATCCTTTTCCGGGAGCCACCCATGCCTGCCCTCAGCCTGCCGCGCGCCGCGATGCGCGTGTCGATCCTCGCGTTGTCGCTCGCCCTCGCCGCCTGTGCCGGTGCGGACGGGTCAGAAGCCCCGGCCCAGCCGCCGCCGCCCGCGGTCAGCGTGGCCGCGGTGGTCACCAAGGACGTGACGCCATGGGACGCGTTCACGGGCCGCATCGAGGCGGTCGACCGCGTCGAGATCCGCCCGCGTGTCGCCGGTTACCTCGAGCGCGTGCTGTTCGCCGAAGGCGCCGAGGTGCGCAAGGGCGACGTGCTGTTCGAGATCGACGCCCGCGAATACCGCGCCGCCCACGAGCGCGCGCTGGCCGATGTCGAACGCGCCAAGGCGCGCCTCGCCCTCGCGCGCAGCCAGTACGAACGCGCGCAGCGCCTCATGACCTCCAACGCGATCGCGCGCACCGACCTCGAGACGCGCGAAGCCGAGGCCGCCCAGGCCCAGGCCGACGTGCGCGCCGCGCAGGCCGCCGCCGAACAGGCCCGCCTCGACCTCGGCTTCACGCGCGTGACCGCACCGATCGACGGCCGCGTCGGCAAGGCGCTGGTCACGCCGGGCAACCTCGTCGGCGGCGGTGCCACCGCGACCGTGCTCGCCACGCTGGTCTCGCTCGATCCGGTCTACGTGACGTTCGAGGGCGACGAGCAGACGTTCCTGCGCTACCAGCAGCAGGCGCGCGCCGGCGAGCGCGCGATCGACGGCCAGGCACGCACGCCGATCCGCTTCGGCCTCGCCGACGATGGCGGCTACCCGCACGTGGCCGAGCTGAGCTTCCTCGACAACGAGATCGACCGCAGCGCCGGCACGATCCGCGCGCGTGCCCGCGTCGCCAACCCGGAGCGCCGCTTCACGCCGGGCCTTTACGCACGCGTGCAGCTGGCCGGCGGCGACGCGTTCCGCGCCGTGCTCGTCAACGACCGCGCCGTGCTGACCGACCAGGACCGCCGCTACGTGTTCGTGCTCGGCGCCGACAACACCGCGCAGCGCCGCGACGTGCGCCTCGGCGCGGTCATCGACGGCCTGCGCGTGGTCAACGAAGGCCTCGCCGAGGGCGATGTGATCCTCGTCAACGGTTTGCAGAAGGTGTTCATGCCGGGCATGCCCGTGGCGCCGACGACGGTGCCGATGGACGAGCCCGGCCAGGGCATCGCCCAGGTGGGTGCGCGCTGACATGGACTTCTCACGTTTCTTCGTCGATCGCCCGATCTTCGCGGCGGTCCTGTCGATCCTGATCTTCGCGGCCGGCCTCATCGCCCTGCCGCTGCTGCCGATCGGCGAATACCCCGAGGTCGTGCCGCCCTCGGTCGTCGTGCGCACGGTGTACCCGGGCGCCAACCCCAAGGTGATCGCCGAGACCGTGGCGACGCCGCTCGAGGAGGCGATCAACGGCGTCGAGGACATGATGTACATCAAGTCCGTCGCCGGCTCCGACGGCGTGCTGCAGCTCACGGTGACGTTCAAGCCCGGCACCGACGCCGACGATGCGGCGGTGCGCGTGCAGAACCGCGTCGCCCAGGCGCAGGCGCGCCTTCCCGAGGACGTGCGACGCCAGGGCGTGACCACGCAGAAGCAGTCGCCGGTGTTCCTCATGGTCGTGCACCTGACCTCGAGCGACGGCCGCTACGACTCGCTGTACCTGCGCAACTACATGCGCCTGCACGTCAAGGACGAGCTCGCCAAGATCCCCGGCGTCGGCGACGCGCAGCTGTTCGGTGGTGGCGACTACGCGATGCGCCTGTGGCTGGATCCGGACAAGGTCGCCGCGCGCGGCATGACCGCCGGCGACGTGCTGCGCGCCGTGCGCGAGCAGAACGTGCAGGTCTCGGCCGGCCAGCTCGGTGCCGAGCCCATGCCGAACAAGAGCGACTTCCTGCTGCCGATCAACGCCAAGGGCCGCCTCGAGACCGTGCAGGAGTTCGGCGACATCGTGCTCAAGGCCGGTGCGGACGGCGAGATCGTGCGCCTCGCCGACGTCGCGCGCATCGAGCTCGCCGCCGGCGACTACACGCTGCGCGCACGCCTGGACGGCAAGAACGCCGCCGCGATCGGCATCTTCCAGGCGCCCGGCGCGAACGCGCTCGACATCCGCGACGGTGTCGTCGCCAAGATGGAGGAGCTGCGCCCGTCGCTGCCGCCCGGCGTGCAGATCCAGTCGATCTACGACACCACGATCTTCGTGCGCGACTCGATCAAGTCGGTCGTCACGACGCTGCTCGAGGCGACCCTGCTCGTCGTGCTCGTGGTGATCCTGTTCCTGCAGACCTGGCGCGCGTCGATCATCCCGCTGCTGGCCGTGCCGGTGTCGGTGGTCGGCACGTTCGCGGTGCTCTACCTGCTCGGCTACTCGATCAACACGCTGACCCTGTTCGGCCTCGTGCTCGCGATCGGCATCGTCGTCGACGACGCGATCGTGGTCGTCGAGAACGTCGAGCGCCACATCGAGCTCGGCGCGACACCGCTCGAGGCCGCGCATCTCGCGATGCGCGAGGTGTCGGGCCCGATCATCGCGATCGCGCTGGTGCTGTGCGCGGTGTTCGTACCGATGGCGTTCCTGACCGGCGTGACGGGCCAGTTCTACAAGCAGTTCGCGGTGACGATCGCGATCTCGACCGTGATCTCGGCGATCAACTCGCTGACGCTGTCGCCGGCGCTCGCGGCCAAGCTGCTCAAGGCCCACGGCGCACCGCGCGACCGCGCCTCACGCATCATCGATCGCCTGTTCGGCTGGGTGTTCCGTCCGTTCAACCGCTTCTTCAACCGCAGCTCGGCCGGTTACGAGCGCACGGTGTCGCGTTCGCTCGGCCGCCGCGGCTTCGTGTTCGCGATCTACGCGGGCCTGCTCGCGGGCGCGGTGTTCATGTTCAACCTCGTGCCGGCCGGCTTCATCCCGGTGCAGGACAAGCTCTACGTGATCGCCGGCGTGAAGATGCCCGAAGGCGCCTCGATCGAGCGCACCGATGCCGTGCTCAAGAAGATGGCCGCGCTCGCCGACGAGGTGGACGGCGTCGCCAGCGAGATCGCGTTCCCGGGCCTCAACCCGCTGCAGTTCACCAACACGCCGAACAACGGCGTCGTGTTCTTCACGCTCGATCCGTTCGCGACGCGCTCGCGCAGCGCGGCCGACATCACGGCCGAGCTCAACGCGAAGTTCTCGACGATCCAGGAAGGCTTCACGTTCGCGTTCATGCCGCCGCCGATCCAGGGCCTCGGCAACGGCTCGGGCTGGTCGCTGTTCGTGCAGGACCGCACGCGCCTGGGTTACGGCGAGCTGCAGGCCGCGGTGCAGATGTTCCAGGGCGCCGCCGCGCAGACGCCGGGCCTCGGCTTCCCGATCTCGAGCTACCAGGCCAACGTGCCGCAGCTCGACGCGGTGGTCGACCGCGCCAAGGCCAAGGCGCAGGGCGTGCCGCTGACCGAACTGTTCGACACGCTGCAGACCTACCTCGGCTCGGCCTACGTCAACGACTTCAACATGTTCGGCCGCACCTGGCAGGTCATCGCGCAGGCCGACGGTCCGTTCCGCGACGAGGTCTCGGACATCGCCAACCTGCGCACGCGCAACGCCGCGGGCGAGATGGTGCCGGTCGGCTCGATGGTCGACATCCGCCAGACCTACGGCCCCGACCCGGTGATCCGCTTCAACGGCTATCCGGCGGCCGATCTGCTCGGCGAGGCCGATCCGCGCGTACTGTCGTCGGGCGAGGCGCTCGCGGCGGTCACCGCGCTGGCCGGCAAGGCGTTGCCGGGCGGCATGGGCATCGCGTGGAGCGACCTGAGCTACCAGCAGACCACCCAGAGCGGCGCCGCGGCGATCGTGTTCCCGCTGGCCGTGCTGCTCGTGTTCCTCGTGCTCGCCGCGCTCTACGAGAGCTGGACGCTGCCGCTCGCGGTGATCCTGATCGTACCGATGACGCTGCTGTCGGCGCTGTTCGGCGTGTGGCTGACCGGCGGTGACAACAACGTGTTCGTGCAGGTCGGCCTGGTCGTGCTGATGGGCCTCGCCTGCAAGAACGCTATCCTCATCGTCGAGTTCGCGCGCGAGCTCGAGATGCAGGGCAAGGGCATCGTCGAGGCCGCGCTCGAGGCCAGCCGCCTGCGCCTGCGTCCGATCGTGATGACCTCGATCGCGTTCATCGCCGGCGTCGTGCCGCTCGTGGTCGCGACCGGTGCCGGTGCCGAGGTGCGCCACGTCATGGGCGTGACCGTGTTCGCGGGCATGCTCGGCGTGACGCTGTTCGGTCTCGCGCTGACGCCGGTGTTCTACGTGACCCTGCGCAAGCTCGCCAACCGCCCGCTGGTCACCCATGGCCCGGCCCACGGCACGACCGCGGTCGCGCACGCCTGATCGCCTGAAACGTCCGGAAACGGCGCGACCGCGCGCCGCTTCCGGACCACACTCGAACCCGTGGACGGCCGACGTCGTCCGCGGATCCCTCCCCCGATCGACATGAGGTTCCCACGATGAACGCTCCCTCCCGCATCGCCCTCGTCACCGGCGCCACGCGCGGCATCGGCTTCGAGACCGTGCGCCAGCTCGCCGCCGAAGGCGTGCACGTGCTGCTCGCCGGCCGTGATCCCGCGCGCGCGGCCGTGGCCGCCGCCGAACTCAAGGCCGACGGCCTGCCGGTCGAGCCGATCGCGCTCGACGTCACCGACGAGGCCAGCATCGCGGCCGCCGTCGAGCAGGTGCGTGCGAAGTACGGCCGCCTCGACATCCTCGTCAACAACGCCGGCATCGCGATCGACAACGGCACGCTGAAGCCGTCGCAGCAGACGATGGCGACCTGGCGCACCACGTTCGACACCAACGTGTTCGGCCTGATCGCCGTGACCAACGCGTTCCTGCCGTTGCTGCACCAGTCCCGGTCGGCGCGCATCGTCAACGTGTCGAGCCTGCTCGGCTCGATCCGCGAGCACCTGAATCCGGAGTCCTTCATCTACGACTTCAAGATCCCGGCCTACAACGTGTCCAAGACCGCCGTGAACGCGTGGACCGTGCAGCTCGCACACGAACTGCGCGGCTCGACCGTCAAGGTCAACACGATCCATCCGGGCTACGTGCGCACCGACATGAACAAGCACGGCGACGAGCAGAACGGCGAGCTCGAGGTCGCCGACGGCGCGGCAACCAGCGTGCGCCTCGCGCTGATCGACGACGCGGGCCCGAGCGGCGGCTACTTCTACCGTGACGAGGCGTTGCCCTGGTGATGTACCGGCGCGTGCGCTGATGCCCGCGCTCGCGTGATCGACCCGCAGCGGGTGCCTCGCGCGCCCGTTGCGAGATCGCGCGACCGTACGCCGCCGCACGCAGGTCGCGGCGCGTCGGCTATCCTTCGCGCCCATGGGGAAGGCGTACGCGTTGCTGCTGCTCGAGCTGGTCGTCTATGCGGCAGGCATGTTGCTGCTGTTCCGCGCGCGTGCGCGGTTCGGGCTCGGCCTGTTCTTCACCGCGCTCGGCAGCCTGCACTTCCTCGAGACCTACCTCGCCGCGAACCTCTACGTGCAGCTCGCCGACGGCTTCGTGCTGTCGCCGGGCTCGGTGATCCTGTTCTCGGGCAAGCTGCTGTTCGTGTTGCTGGTGTACGTGCGCGAGGATGCGCAGGTCGCGCACCAGCCGATCTACGGCCTGCTCGCCGGCAACCTGCTGACCGCGCTGCTCGTGCTGCTGGTCGCCCAGCACGTACCCGCGCCGATCCCGGGGGGCGCGCCGGCCGACCAGCGCCTGCTCGACCAGATGGGCCTGCTCATGATCTGGGGCAGCGTGCTGCTCTTCATCGACTGCCTGCTCGTCATCGTCGTCTACGAGGCGCTCGTGCGCGTGCCACGCCTGCCGCTCGAACTGCGCCTGTGGATCGCCGCGGCCTCGGTGCTCGTGTTCGACCAGGCCGGATTCTTCGCGGCCCTGCACGTGTTCTACGGTGTGCCGATCGAGGCCGGCTACGCGGGACTCGCGGGCAAGGTGGTCGCGTCGGCGCTGTACGCGTTCATGATCGGCGTCTACCTGCGCCGCTTCGACACGCCGGCCGATCTCCACGAAGGTCATCGCGAGCCCTCGCTCGGCGTGCTGTTCGGCACGCTGACCTACCGCCAGCGCTACGAGGCACTGCGTCAGGCGACGCGACGCGATGCGGTCACGCGCCTGCTCAACCGCGGCGAGTTCGACACGCTGAGCCGCGAGCTGCTCGAACACGCGACGCGCCAGCGCCAGCCGCTCAGCCTCATGCTGTTCGACATCGACCGCTTCAAGTCGATCAACGACCTGCACGGCCACCAGACCGGCGACCGCGTGCTGCGCGACGTCGCCGCGGTGCTCGGCGAGAGCGTGCGCACGACCGATCACGCGTTCCGCTTCGGCGGCGACGAGCTCGCGGTGATCCTGCCCGGCGTGAGCCACGACGGCGCACTCGCGTTCGCCGAGCGCCTGCGCCGCGAGGTGCGCACGCTGACGATCGGCGACACCGACGTGGTCGTCACGGTCAGCATCGGCGTCGCCTCGGTGCGTGCGGGACAGAGCCACGGCGGCATCGCCGAGCTCGTGCGCGTCGCCGACGCGATGCTCTACCAGAGCAAGGCCGACGGTCGCGACCGTGTCAGCGGCGAGGTGCTGCGCGACGTCTGAGGCCCGGCGCATGCGCCGGGCCATGGTTCACGCCGGACGATGGCCGAGCAGGCGCGCCGGCAGGAACAGGATCGCCTTGACGAAGGCGAGGATGGCCTCCATGAGCGCACCGACGATGCGGAACGGGATCGACAGCAGCCACAGGATCGGCCACAGCACGAGGACGGCCAGCGCGACCGGCCAGCACAGCACGAGTACCAGCGCCCACAGCAGCAGCACGAACAGCACGCGCATCGTCGGATCCCCCGCGAAGTGACCTTGCGACGATCGGGGCGGGCGCGGCGTTTCGCAAGGCCTCCGCGTTCACTCTGTCCCGAGGGCCAACGGACCGACACCTAGCTGGTAGGGGCCGCATAGAGGAAAGGTCTCGCCGACCACGACGTGGTAGCGGCCCGAACGCGGCACACGGGCCCAGCTGCCGTTCTCCGACGAACCCGCTCCGACGCAACGCGACGTCGTCGAGACCTCGCCCTCGCAGATGAAGACGACGGTAGAAGGACGTGACGATACGACCACGACCGTCGGCATGATGGACAGGTGATCCTCGACCTCGAGGGGGTAGACGTCGACATGGCCGCTCAGTGCCGTGCTTCCCGAGGCGACCACCGGGAGTTGCGCCGTCGCTTTGCAGGTGTCTCCCAGCAAGCTGTGCCAGGCCATCATGATCGTCGGCCGCGTGGGCGCGACCGCCTGTCCGGCTCCGCGATCGAAATCGTTCCAGAACAGCCGGGGCTCCGACGTCGAGATGGTGCTGAAGCGCAGTGGCTGGTCGCCGATCGTGGAACGGAACAGCGGATTGAGGTCGGCGAGGCCGAGTGTGACGCGCTCCACCCCGCCCCATGCGGCGTTGTCGAGGTTCTCGATGGTCGCCGTCGGCGGTCCCGACGTGTCGCTGCCGATCCAGTACGACAGGCGACCCGCAGCGCCTTCACCGAACTCGAGTTCCAGGGTCACGTCGACGGGGAACGTCACGGTCCGGGTCGCGCCCGCGCACAAGCCGTCCGGACCCGTCGGGCACGCGGCGTTGGCGTACATGCGGAGGGAGCCGCTGGCGCCGAAGAGCTTCAGCTGGAACATCGAGGCCTGCCCGGGCGTCGTCGGGGACGCGCGATGTGCCGTCCCACGCGCGATCGTCGCCGACGCCATGGTGGGCCACGAGACCGGCGGGGCGTCGAGCGTGAAGCTCAGGCGCAACGGAGCATCGGGTTGCGCCCGACGGTAGTGGGCAACCACGCCGTGGCCCTGGCCTCGAGCGTGCAGTTCCCTGCGTCGCCGACCCAGGTCGTCGAATTCGCGTTGCCCCAGGTCTCGTTGAACGTGGGTTGGCAGGCCGAGGCGAGCGAGGGGGCGAGAGCCGGCGCGATCGCGCCGAAGAGGAGGACGGCGACGATGCGCATGACTCATGTTCCCTATGAGGAGGCGACGCCCGAATCTAACGCAACGCCGGCATCGGCGGGATGACGGAACATGTAAAGACGTGCATCGCACCGCGCGACCCGGCCCTCTCCACCCCCGCGCCGATCGGGAACCCGCGGCGCCCGCCGACGGCGTGAGCCGCCAGGCTCAGAGCGGTGCGAACAGCTCCGCGAGATCGGCCTCGTCGAAGCGCAGGCTCTGCGTGCTGCCGCCTTCGAGCACCGCGGCGGCGAGGTCGGCCTTGCGTTGCTGCAGGGCCTGGATCTTCTCCTCGACCGTACCCGCGCAGATGAGCTTGTAGACGAACACGCGCTTGTCCTGGCCGATGCGGTGCGCGCGGTCGGTGGCCTGTGCCTCCACGGCCGGGTTCCACCACGGGTCGTAGTGGATCACGGTGTCGGCTGCGGTCAGGTTGAGGCCGACGCCGCCGGCCTTGAGGCTGATCAGGAAGATCGGCACGTGGCCGGCCTGGAAGTGCTCGACGAGCTCGGCGCGTTGGGTGCCGGGCGTCTGGCCGGTGAGCGTCTGCCAGCGCTGTCCGCGTGCGTCGAGCGCCTCGCCGATCAGGGCGAGCATCTCGGCGAACTGGCTGAAGACGAGGATGCGGCGGCCCTCGGCGACGAGGCTGTCGGCGAGCTCGAGCAGCAGTTCGAGCTTGGCCGAGCCGTCGACGCGACGTGCGTTGTCGAGCTTGACGAGGCGCGGATCGCAGCAGGCCTGGCGCAGCTTGAGCAGCGCGTCGAGCACGACGATGCCGCTCTGCGCGAGGCCACGCTTGTGCACCTCGGCGAGCACGCGCTCGTGCTGGGCCAGGCGCAGTGATTCGTAGAGCTCGCGCTGCGCGCCGTCGAGTTCGATCGCGTGCGTGACGACGGTCTTCTCGGGCAGGTCGTCGAGCACGTCCTCCTTGCGCCGGCGCAGCAGCAGCGGCGCGATGCGTCGGCCGAGGCGCTCGCGCCGCTCGACGTCGGCGTGCTTCTCGATCGGCGTGCGGTAGAACCGCGTGAAGTGCTTGTCGTTGCCGAGCAGGCCCGGTTCGACCGCATCGAACTGCGCCCACAGCTCGCCGAGGTGGTTCTCGAGCGGCGTGCCGGTCATCGCGAGGCGGCGCCGCGCGGGGATCTCGCGCACGATCTTCGCGGCCTGGCTCTTGGGGTTCTTGATCGCCTGGGCTTCGTCGAGCACGAGCAGCGCGTACTCGTGCGCGACGAGCTCGTCGCGGTCGCGCGCGAGCAGCGGATAGGTGGTCACGACGAGGTCGTGGCGCGGGATCGCCTCGTGCAGGCCGCCGCGTTCGGGGCCGTGCAGCACGAGCAGCGACAGGTCCGGCGTGAAGCGGCGCGCCTCGTTGCGCCAGTTGGCGACGAGGCTGGTCGGCGCTACGACCAGCGCGGGCCTGTCGAGGCGGCCGCGCTGTTTTTCCGAAAGAAGGTGGGCGAGCACCTGCACGGTCTTGCCTAGGCCCATGTCGTCGGCGAGCACGCCGCCGAGTCCGGCATCGGACAGGAAGCCGAGCCAGGCGAGGCCGTCGCGCTGGTAGCTGCGCAAGGTCGCCATGAGGCCTGGCGGTTCGGTCGCGGGTTCGCGCACGCCGCGCAGGCGTTCGAGTTCCGCGCGCAGGCGCTCACCGCCGCGCCAGGGCAGGCCGCTGCGCCCCGCGAGCTCGTCGACGACACCGGCATGTGCGCGGCGCAGGCGCAGTGCGCCGTCGATGTCGTCGTCGCGGTCCGGCGCCTCCTGCAGCCATTCGAGCAGCGGAGCGATCAGCGCGCGCAGGCGGCCGAGCGGCAGCGGCACGCGACGGCGCGCGTCGAGCGGCACGAGCCATACCGCATCCTCGTCCTCGCCGCGGCGCGGAAGCAGCGGGAACGCCGGATCGGCGAGCAGGCGGCGCAGGATCGGCAGCAGGTCGACGCGTTCGCCGCCGATGTCGATGCCGAGGCTGAGGTCGAACCAGGCGTTGCCGCTGTCGTCGACCTCGGCGTACCAGCGCTCGGGTTCGTCGAGCAGTTCGAACGGGAAGCCGGCCTCGGTCTCGAGACGGAAGCCCTGCTCGCGCAGCCGTGGCGCGAGTGCGAACACCTGCTCGGCCGCGGCGAGCTGCCCGCGGCGCGCTTCGGGCACGAAGTCACCGTCGCTGAAGGCCTCGCGGTTGACGCCGGGCACCGGCGGCAACAGGTCGGCGTCGATGAAGCCGAGGGTCTCGAGGCGTTCGACGGCGGCGATCTCGGCGGCGCGATCGCGTACGATCTCGAGCAGGCGTCCGTCGTGCATGCGGCGTTCGCGCGTCTTCGCGCTGGCCGAGAACGGCAGGGTCGGGCCGCCGTAGTCGAAGCCGAGGCGCATCACGCCGGCCTGGTAGCGCACCGGCGTGCCGCTCGCCGCGGTCATGACCGGGAACGCCCGCAAGGTCAGCACGGGCGAGGGTTCGACGCGATGCACTTCGGCGGCATCGGGCCGAGCCGGCCGCGGCAGCGCGCGCACGACGTCGGTGCTCTGCAGGCGATCGTCGACGAGCGGTGCCAGCTCGGGCAGCAGCGTAGGTGCGCGCAGCGCAGCCTCGACGAGGCGCGCGTCGCCGTCGACGCGACCGAGCGTGCGCTGCTCGGGATCGAAGTACCAGACGCCGTCGATGCGCAGCAGGCGCGTCTTCGCCGAGGCCACGTCGAGGCGTGCGACCAGCGTCTGGTTGCCGTCCTCTCCAGTCTGCCAGGCCCATTGCAGGTTGCGCGGCGCGCCGGCGGTCACGCGCCCCGCGGACGGCTTGTCGACGAAGCACGGATGGCTGGCGAGCAGGATCTCGAGCAGCGATTCGTCGCGCTGTCCGGTCAGCGAATAGGCCTGGCCGCTCGCCGCGTAGCCGCTCTGGCCCATGCGCAGGCGCGCGACGTGCTCGAACTGCTCGGGCGTGAGGCGCTCCCACGGGTCACCACCGTAGTAGGTATGCCCGACGGGCTGCGGCGAGCCGAGGCCGCCGCGACGGTTCGGCTTGAGCCAGACCGGCTGCGCGAGCAGGCGCGGCAGCGTGCCGTCGCCGATGCGCAGCAGGATGCCGAACACCTGCGCCGTATCGGGCTTGGGTGCACGCGGCAGCGGCGTGCGTGGCGCCTCGAGCGATTCGAACCAGCGCTTCCAGGGGCCGAGGTCGGGTTTGCCCGACGTCGGCGACTCGGGCGTCGCATCGGGCACGCGGGCGCCGAGCACCTTGAGCGCGACCGCGGCGACGTGCTTGCACTCGCCCTCGAGCGGGCAGGTGCACTGCGTGTCGACGTGCGGCCGCCCTCCGCTGACGGCGATGCGGATACCGGCGGTATACGGTTCCGGTTCGGTGCCCTTGACCGCGCCGAAGGCCATGCCGGCGCCGGCATCCTGGCGGAACCAGATGTCGCGGACGCGCCCGCCGCGCAGGTACTCCGCGCCCTTGTCGAGCGTGCGCCGGTCCAGCACCGAGGCGGCGCTGCGCGACAGCAACTGGCGGAAGAGCGTCTCGTCCATGGGGCCGGGAGGGCGATTCGACAGCGAAACCAACAGTCGATCGTGCCTGCTCGCGCGGTTCGCGTCCAGCGCTGCCGATGTCGCGTATGCGTGCTGCTCAGCCGAAGAACCAGTAGCACACGGCGATCGAGGCGAGCACGCCGCCGAGGTCCGCGAGCAGCGCACATCCGACCGCGTGGCGCAT
This sequence comes from Lysobacteraceae bacterium PS02065, assembly GCA_029959555.1. GTDB lineage: Bacteria > Pseudomonadota > Gammaproteobacteria > Xanthomonadales > Rhodanobacteraceae > Dokdonella. Next base: position 46,164 of record JASCPI010000005.1, read on the forward strand.
GCGCTGGATGCCGACCGCGCCGAAGTACACCGCGAGCACGTAGAACGTGGTCTCGGTGCTGCCTTGCATGGTCGCCGCGAGCAGTGCCGGGAAGCTGTCGACGCCGTGGGTCTGCATGGTCTCGATCAGCATCGCGCGCGCGGCACTGCCCGAGAACGGCTTGACCAGGGCGGTCGGCAACGCGTCGACGAAGCGCGTGTCGCCGCCGCCGAGTGCCGCCAGCCAGCGGATGCCGTCGAGGGCCAGATCGAGAGCGCCCGACGCGCGCAGCACGCCGACCGCGCAGAGCATCGCGACGAGGTAAGGCAGCAGGTTGCGGGCGACGTCGAATCCTTCCTTGGCGCCTTCGACGAAACTCTCGTAGACCGGTACGCGGCGCAGTGCACCGGCGACCAGGAACGCGACCACGATGCCGAACAGCACGAGGTTGCCGAGCAGCGAGGAGAGCGCGGCGAGCGCGGTCGCCGACAGCGTCGCGAGCACGGCCATGAAGCCGCCGAGCAGGAGGGCGCCGCCGCCGAGGAACGCGAGCACGACCGGGTCCCACAGCTTCAGGCGCTGCATGACCGCGACGGTCAGCAGGCCGACCAGGGTCGAGACGCTGGTCGCGAGGAGGATCGGCAGGAACACCAGCGTCGGATCGGTCGCGCCCTGCTGTGCGCGGTACATGAAGATCGACACCGGCAGCACGGTCAGCGACGACGCGTTGAGGACGAGGAACAGGATCTGCGCGTCCGTCGCGGTCTCCGGTCGCGGATTGAGCGTCTGCAGCTCGCGCATCGCGCGCAGGCCGATCGGCGTCGCGGCGTTGTCGAGGCCCAGGCCGTTGGCGGCGAAATTGAGCGTGATCAGGCCGATCGCGGGATGCCCGCGCGGCACGCCCGGCATGAGCCGCGCGAACAGCGGACCGAGCAGCCGTGCGAGCGCGTCGACGAGGCCGGCCTTCTCGGCGATGCGCAGGAAGCCGAGCCACAGCGTCAACGTGCCGAACAGCAGCACCATGACCTCGACGGACAGTCGGGCCATGTCGAACAGGCTGCCGACCATCGCCGCGAACACGGTGCCTTCGCCGCCGAGCAGCCAGCGCGCGAGCGCGGCGACGGTGGCGACGAGGAAGAACGACAACCAGAGGACGTTGAGCATGCGCGACGCCGCGGAGGGACGCGCACGAGCATCGCACGTGCACGCGCCGGGCGGACAGCCGCGCGGCGGACGCCGCCTCAGATGCGCGCGATGAGCGCCTCGGCTTCCTCGTGGCAGACGTTGACGCGGTCGTTGTCGACGACCTTGCGCAGCTGGCGGCGGAACTCGGGCAGCAGCTCGAACAGCTCGCGCTTGGTGTAGCACTTCTCGATGCGCAGCGAGAACAGGAACGCGCGCAGGCCGAGGTGGGTGACGACCGTGTCGTTCATGTACTTGCGTGCCGCCGGCAGCGGCGCGAGCTCATCGGCGGGCACGGCGGCGGCCGGGGCGGGCTCCGGAACGAGCTCGGTCGCGTTGGCGGCGGGCATGCCGCCGGCGATCTCGATGAGCCCGGCATCGGCGAGCTCGCCGATCATCGCGTCGACGTTGCCGATCGACTCGAACTGGCGGCGGATCTCGCCGAGCGTGCGCTCGCCGTTGATCGAGATCAGCACGGTGCGCTGGCGTGCGCCGAGCCGCAGCGTGCGCTGCTCGATCTCGAGGCGGCCGGCATCGGTCTTGGCGGGAATGGAACGGTCGAGCATGGTGCATCCCTCCCAGGATCGCCGCTCGGAGGCGGCTGTTTTCAGGTTCCGTTGATTAGCAAAAGCCATGCCCGATGCTGGATCTCTGGCCCGACCGGCGCCCCGGGCGACGCACCGGTCGGGACGGGGTCATCCGTCGAAGCCGTCCGTGAAGATCAGGTCCGTACCCCCCGCTCTGGCCACGAACACGCCGCTGCCCCATTCCGTCTGATTGTCACCCTGGGGGTGCAATCCGGCGATGAAGGCGACCGCGCCGGCGGCGTTGATCGTCGGTGCACCGCTGAAGATCGGCGAGGTGTCGTGCTGGCCGACCTGGCCGGCGCCGAGGTCGGTGTCGACCACGGTCCCCTGGCCGACGACGCGGACCAGCGTGCTGCCGTCGCCGACATAGATCGCCTGCCCGGCCGCATCGCGCGCGCGGAACACGACGAGGCCGTCGTCGTTGACGTCGGGGGGAAACGCATCGAGCTCGCGGATCGTGCCGGCCGCCTGGACGCGTGCGATCTCGGTCGCCGCGTAGCCGCCGCCGTCGAGCGGATCGAAGCGGTAGACCGCGCGCACGGCGCCGTTCGCCACGCGCAGCACGACGGCGATCGAGCCGCTGTCGCTGAAGGCGAGGCTGTTGTCGAAGCGGTCGAACGGCGAGGTCGGATCGAGCGAGGTGTCGGCGACCACGCGCGTGCTCGTGCCATCGGCAGCGAACACGCGGATCTCGGCCGGTGTGGTCGAGCCGACGTTGACCTTGGCGGCGACGAGGCGCGACGCGTTCATCGACGGCGTGTACAGGAACGCGTACGTGCTCGTCGGATCGAGGCCGGTGCTCTGCGCGTGCAGCGACGAGCTCGTGCCGAGCGTCGAGACGAGGGCCTGTCCGCCCGTGAACGAGCCGCGCCAGCCGATCACGCCGTCGTCGCTCAGCGAGACGGCGCCGATGCCGGTCGGGAACAGCGGCGAGGTACCGACCTGGCGTTCGCCGCCGACAGGATCCCAGCGTCTCAGCGTGTAGGCGTCGCCGAAGCCGTAGTAGGCGAGCTCGCCGAGACCGTTGATCGCGATGCGGTCGCCGATGCTCTCCGAAGGCAGCAGGGTGGCGATGTCGCCGGTGCCGTCGGAGCCCAGCCAGATGCCCGGAGCGGTATCGGAGAGGTTGCCGTCGATCGGCACGAGCTGCACGGGGAAGGCGACCTGCCCGGTATCGTTGATCGTCGCGGTGATGCTGTTGAACGACGAGCCGGGCGGCAGGTTCCAGCCGTTGTCGTTGACGATGAGGTTGCTGCGCGCCTGCAGCTGCAGCGTGTCGTAGGCGGGAACCTGCGCCGAGGCGGTGCCGGTGGCGAGGACCAGCGCGAGTGCGGCGCCGGTGAGGTGGAGTCTGGAGGTCATGGACGTCTCCTGCGAGTGGACGTGTTCCCTGCGAAGCGGTCACGGGCACACGCCTCCTGCGCGCGCCCGCGGTGCGTCACCGACAGATCCGGTCGCAACCTGCCATCGCAGGGTCGACGGCGGGAAGGGCATGGACGCGCGAGGCACCGGGCGGGCTCGCCGCCGCAGGGAACACCCTCACGGACTCGGCTGGCAGCGCCGTCGAGTGTAGCGGCCGCGGCGCTCTCCGGGCCGGACCCGCGTCACGCTGCGTCGGGGTCGGGCCACTCGAAGCGGTAGCCGACGCCGTACACGGCCGAGATCGGGTCGTGGCCGACCTCGGCGATCTTGCGGCGCAGGTTCTTGACGTGGCTGTCGACGGTGCGGTCGCTGACCACGCGGTGGTCCTCGTAAAGGGCTTCGATGAGCTGGGCCCGCGAGAACACGCGACCGGGCTGCCCGGCGAGCTTGCGCAGCAGACGGAATTCGACCGGCGTGAGCACGAGCGGGCGCCCGCCGATGCGCGCCTCGAAGCGCTCCTCGTCGAGCACGACGGCGGCTTCCGGCGCGGGTGTCGTACCGGCGGCGCGGCGCAGCACGGCCTTCACGCGCGCGACGACCTCGCGTGGGCTGAACGGCTTGCAGATGTAGTCGTCTGCACCGAGCTCGAGGCCGAGCAGGCGGTCGATCTCCTCGACGCGCGCGGTGACCATGAGGATCGGCACGGCCGAGAACGTGCGCACGCCGCGGCAGATCGCGAGGCCGTCCTCGCCGGGCAACATGAGGTCGAGCAGGATCACGTCCGGCGCATGCGCGCGGATCCATTCGACGGCACCGCGACCGGTGTCGAGGACGTCGACACGGTAGCCCGACGCGGCGAGGTAGTCGCGCAGCAGCGCGGCGAGCTTGGGTTCGTCCTCGACGATGAGCACGTGCGGGGTCGGGGTCATGGGGCAGCGTCCTGCAGGGGAAGGTGGATGGCGATCGCGAGCCCGCCGAGGGTGGAGGCACGAGCCTCGATGCGGCCCTCGTGCGCGTCGACGATCGCGCGGCAGATCGCCAGGCCGAGGCCGGCCCCGCCGGCGGCGCGGTTGCGCGAACGCTCGACGCGGAACAGGCGATCGAACAGCTGCGGCAACGCATCGGCCGGTACGCCGGGCGGCGTGTCCTCGACGACCAGGCGCACGTGACGGTCGCTCGCCGCGGCCAGGCTCACGCGCACGCGTCCCGGTGCATCGGTGTAGCGCAGCGTGTTGCCGAGCAGGTTGTCGACGAGCTGGGCGAGACGGCGCGCGTCGCCGCGCACGGGCGGCACGTCGCGAAGATCGTGCTCCAGCACGAGGCCGGCATCGGCGAGGGCGTGGCGGTGCATGTCGAGCGCGTCGCGGACGAGCTCGGTCAGGTCGAGCGTCTCGAAGCGGTACTCGAGCGCGCCCGCATCGGCGAGGGCGAGCTGATAGAGATCCTCGACGAGCCCGCCGAGGCGGTCGCACTCCGCATGCAGCGACGCGAGCGCCTGCGGCGTCAGCGAACGCACGCCGTCCTGCAGCGCCTGGATCTCGCCGCGCAGGATGCTCAGCGGCGTGCGCAGCTCGTGTGCGATGTCGGTGCCCCAGCGGCGACGCGCCTCGCGATGCTGCTCGAGTGTGGTCGCCAGATGGTTGAAGTCGTGCGCGAGTGCGCCGAGCTCGTCGCGGCGCGACGACGCGATGCGACGTGCGTAATCGCCCTCGGCGAGCGCGCGCGTGCCGTCCGCGAGGGCGCGCACCGGTTCGAGCATCCAGCGCGCGAGTGCGAACGCGAGCAGCAGGGCGGCGGCGAGCACACCTGCGCCGGCGATCAGCGCGTTGCGGGTCTGCTCGCGCGCGAACGCGATGTCGGCACCGCCACGCAGCTGCGGCAGGGCGCCGAGGCGCAGCGTGCCGATGCTCACGTCGTCGAGGGTGATCGCGATCCCCGGCGAGCGCTGCGGCAGTTCGGCGTTGCCGACGATGGGCAGGTCGTCGGCATCGACGAGCTGCAGCCGCGCCATGATGCCCGGAGGCACGAGGCGTGGAGGCGGTGCTCCGGGTACGACGATCGCCTCGCCGGTCGGGCCGGTGGGCGGCAGCGGAGGAGGCAAGGCCTCGCGGCGTGCCGCCTCGCGCGGATCCGGCTCGATCAGCATCGCGAAACGGCGTTCGTCGCCGCGCAGGAAATCCCAGCTGCCATGCTCGGCGTAGGCCGCGGCGATGCGGTTGGCGGCGGGCTGCAGGCGCTCGAGCGCGACTTCGTCGAGATAGCCGATGAAGCCGCGGCGGAAGTCGCGCTGTTGCCACGTCGCGAACCCGGCCAGCGCCAGGCCGCTCAGCGCGGCGATGACGAGGAACAGCCGTTGCCAGAGTCGCAGATGCATGGAGGGGGTGGATTCGGAAGGATGGACACCTTAGCGCCTCGTGCCGGAACGGTCCGGGACTCCTTCATTTTTCCTTGATTCCTGCGACCGCGGAACATGTTTCTGGCCCATTCTCCACATTGAAACGACCCCGGGTACGCCGTCTCCGGAACAACAGCGCAGCGTGCTACCGACCACGAGCACACCGTCCCCCGATACTGCGCGCTCCCGACGGAGATCAGGCAGCCCCCGGTACCCGGGGTCGTTTCCTTCCTGACCCCCGACAACGCGATCCGCGCCACGCCGTGGATCCACCGAGGAGATCCCATGAGCATGCACTTCCGCGCTTTCGCCGGGAGCGGCCTCCTGCTGGCCGCCGTCTGCGCCCACGCCCAGCCGGGCCCGCCGGGCCGTGACCACGGACCGCCGCCGCACGACGTCGTCGCGATCGCCGCCGGCCTCACGCCGGCCCAACAGGTCGAGGTCCGCCGCATCGAGGCAGCGCGCCGCGACGCCCACGACGAGCTCGCCATCAAGCAGCGCGGCGAGCATCGCCGCCTCGACGAGGACGCCGACAAGCGCCTGCGCAGCGCGCTCGGCGACGAGAGCTACCAGCGCTACCTCGAGGCGAAGGTGAAGCCCGCGCACGGTCCGCGCGAACTCGCCTCGCACGGCGGTGGTCCGGGCCCGCGCGGCGGTGACGGTCCCGCGCCGCGCCGCGAGACGCCGGCGCGCGACGAGGATTGACCGGCAGGACCTAGACGCCCTCGCCCGCGAGCGGATGGGCGAGGGCGACGTAGCGCAGCGGCCCGCGCGCATCGAGGGCGTCGAACGGCCAGCAGGTCACGAGCACGAGGGTGTCGCCGTCCACCGACGTGTCGATGCGTTCGCGGCGCGCGTCGACCACGCGCAGCGCATCGATGCGGTACGTGGTGACGCGCCCTCCGCGTTCGACCGCGACCCGGTCCCCGACGCGTGCCTCGCGCAGGAACGCGAAGTGCGTGTCGCGATGCGCACTCACCACGCTGAGCCCCCGTTCGCCCGGGAGCGCGCTCGACTCGGTCCAGCCGGGTCCGAACGCGAGCGTGCGTCCCGAATCGCCGCGCAGCACGATCGTATCGACGTCCAGGCGCGGCAGGCGAAGCCGCGCGACCGGCGAGGTGTCGGCCCACGGCCACGGTTTCGCTTCGGCCTCACCGGCTTGGACACGTTCCCAAGCACGCTGCAGCAGCACCTGCGCGAGCCAGGCCTTGGCCGGCAGCCAGCAGCCGTGCGCGAGTGCCGCGCTTCCCGACAAGGCCAGCACGAGGGCGACGAGCTGCAGCAGGCGGCGTGGACGTGTCATCGCCGCGTCCTCAGATCGCGACCCAGTCGTCGCCGCGGTCACGCGCATCGTCGCGCGGCCGCGGGACGGGATCCGTGCGAGGTGTCGCCGGCAACGGTGCGACGAGGGCCTCACCGCCGAGCCAGGTGTCGTCCTCGTAACGGACCGTGCGCGGGTGGCGGCGCAGGAACATCTTCGCGAGCGTGTTCATGGAGTTCTCCTGGAATCAGCCGTGGCGCACGCGGCGGGCCGCGAGCATCGTGAGCAGGGCGAGCGCGAGCAGGCCGAAGCCGAAAAGGCGTTGGGCGGGCGCGCCGGTCGCGGTCGCCGCGAACGCGACGCCGCCGGTCGGTGCGCCATTGGCGACGCGCGTCGAGGCGAGATCGTCCTCGAGCGGGCGCACGGGCGTCTTCTCGACCGCGACGAGGCTCGTGTAGCGCGTGACCAGGTGGTGATCGAGCGCGAGTGCGAGGATGCCTTCGCGCACCGCACCTGCATCCCCGCCGACATCGAGCGAACGTTCGAGATCGTCGATCTTGCGGCGTGCCCACAGGCGTGCGATGCCGGTCGCGTGCCCTGCGCCGTCGAGGCGCTGGCTGACCTGCCAGGGCGCGAGATCGGCGTGCGCGCTCGCATGCAGCGCGCCGCTCGCAGCCGGCAGGCGCGCGACGACGAGCAGCGGCTCGCCCGCGTAGAGATCCGGAAGGCGGCTCGGATAGACCTCCGCCGCGCCGGGCCATGCGAGCGTGACGTCGCGCAGCGCCGGTCGCTCGAGCTTGGTGAACAGCGTGCGCATGCGCTCGCTGACCTCGCCGAGGTCGGCGATCGTGATCGAGGTGCCGCGGCCGAGCGTGGCCGCGCGCTCGATGAAGACCGTGTTCGGCGCGCTGCCGATGCCGACCGGGAACAGGCGCGATTCGCGCAGGTCACGGTCGATCAGCGTGTAGAGGCGGCCCGCATCGTCGATCGCACCGTCGGTCGCGAACACGACCTGGCGCACGTAGCCGGCCGGCGGTGCACCGGCGAGTGCGCGTTCGAGCGCGGGCGCCATCTCGGTGCCACCGGTCGCCTGCAGGCGAGCGACCCATTCGCGCGCGAGCTTCACGTCGCCCGGCTGCGCGGCGACCGGTGAATCGAACAGCGCCTCGGTGACGGAGTTGAACTGGATCACGTTGAAGCGGTCGCGCGGCGTCAGCGACGTCAGTGCGAGATCGAGCGCGGCGCGTGCCTGGCGGAGCGATTCGCCTTCCATCGAGCCCGAGGTGTCGACGACGAGCACGAGCTCGCGCGGCAGCGGATTGGCGAGCTCCTCGCGCGGCATCAGCATGACCATCGCATAGGTCTCGCCACCACGTTGCTCGGCGAGCACGGCGGCCGCGGGTTCGGCACCGAGCACCGGCGTCCATTCGAGCGTGAAGTCGCGGTCGGCGGGCACCTCGCCGTCGGCGAGCGTGACCGTGTGGCGACGGCCGTCGCGTGCGACCGAGATGCGGTGGCTCGCACTCTCGACGCGCGAGAGCTCCAGGCCGGCGTCGATCGCGATGTGCACGCCGACGCGCGGAGCCTGGCCGGCATGGGCATCGTCGGCGGAAGGGTTGCCCGTGGCGCCTTCGAGATCGGTCGACGCCTGCGTGTAGCGCGGCGTGTAGGTCAGCGGCAGCGCGAAGCGGAAGCGGCCGTCGCGGTAAGCGATCGACTGCCACCAGCGCACGTCGACCTCGACGGTCTCGCCCGGCGCGATGTTCGCCACGGCGGTGCGGAAGAGCTGCGGGCGGTCCGCCTCGACCAGGGCGGCACGGCGTCCGCTCGCGGCGGCTTCGACGTACTCGGCGCGTGCCTGCTCCTTCTCGCGGATCTCGCCGACGACGACGCGCGAACCGATGCGCAGCTCGAGGTCGTGCACGGCGGCGCCGTCGGGCAGCGGCAGCAGGTACTGCGCCTCGACCCAGGCATCGGACGTGTTCGTGAAGCGCTGGCGGATGCGCGCCTCCGCGACGAGACCCGACACGGCGACGTCGACCGTGCTCGACAGCGCCACCATCTCCACCGGCTCGGCATCGCCGGCGCGCGCTTCGAGTACGCCGAAGCCGCTTTCGGCACGTGCACCGGCGACGAAGCCGAGCAGCAGGATCAGGATCGCGAACGTGGTGCGCAGCGGCTCGATGCCGCGATGCAGGTCGGTGTCGTTCTCGCGTGGCGCTTTCATGGCGGGCTCCTTCGTGTGTACGGCCTGCATTGCGAGGCCGCACGAAGGCTGCGTCGCGCCACGTCCGTGGCGTCGCGACGATCATTCATGGCGGTTTGCGGGCAATCGTGCACCGCGCATTGCGCGGTTCGCACGGCGCTGCGTAAGCTCGCCGCGCCCTGAAGGAGGATTCCCATGCCGCGCAGCATCGCCATCGTCGAGGACGAACCGCTGATCCGCGCCAACTACGTCGAGGCGCTCACGCGCGTCGGCTACGAGGTGCGTGGCTACGGCTCGCGTCCCGAGGCCGAGGCCGCGTTCACGCAGCGCCTGCCCGAGCTCGTCATCATCGACGTCGGCCTCGGCGACGAACCCGAGGGCGGTTTCGACCTGTGCCGCTGGCTGCGTGCCAAGGCGACGACGCTGCCGATCCTGTTCCTGACCGCGCGCGATTCGGATTTCGACGTGATCTCGGGCCTGCGCCTCGGCGCCGACGACTACCTCGCCAAGGACGTGTCGTTCCACCAGCTCGCCGCGCGCATCAGCGCACTGTTCCGTCGCGTCGACGCGCTGCGCAAGCCCGCCCAGGCCGACAACGTGTTCGAGCAGGGCCCGCTGCGCCTCGAATCCGAACGCATGCGCATCACCTGGAACGGCGAGGACGTGCCGCTGACCGTGACCGAGTTCTGGATGGTCCACACCCTGGTGCGCTTCCCCGGGCACGTGAAGAGCCGCGAACAGCTCATGCGCGACGCCCAGGTGGTCGTCGACGACGCCACGATCACGTCGCACATCAAGCGCATCCGCAAGAAGTTCATCGCGATCGATCCCGCGTTCGACGCGATCGACACCGTGCACGGTGCAGGTTACCGGTGGAAGCCCTGAGTGTCTTCGTGCCACCGCGCCGTGACGCAAGCGTGCCCGTCGTCGTGCGCGTGAGCCGCTGATGTCGCTGCGCCTCAAGCTGCTGCTCGTCGCGCTGTCGACGCTGAGCCTGCCGTGGGCCGGCTGGCAGTTCGTGCGCCAGACCGAAGCGCTGCTGCGGCAAGGTCAGGAACAGACCCTGCTCGCCTCGGCCAGCACGCTCGCCCGCGCGCTGGATGCGCTCGCGATCGAGCCCCCCGCACCGGGCACCGCGCTGTACGTGCACGAGCGCAAGGCGATCCTGCGCATCGACGGTTACGCCGACGACTGGCAGCCGTACAAGCCCTACGAGCAGGCGATCGGCCCCGCCGGCGAACCCGGCAAGCTGCGCGTCATGCTCGCCGAGGACCGCGAGTGGCTGTACCTGTTCGCCGAGGTGCGCGACGCGACGCGCGCGCGGGTCGATGCGCGCACGCTTGCGGTGGCCGCGAGCGACCACGTCGACCTGACCTTGCAGCGTGGCGACGAGTCGCGCCGCTACCGCATCGCGAGCGCCGCACCGGGGCGCTTCGAGGCGAACGCGTTCGAACCCGGCAGCGCCCTGCCCGACCGCCTCACGGGGGAGTGGCAGGAGGACGGATCGGGCTATCGCTTCGAGCTGCGCATCGCGCGGGTGGCTGCTCCCGAGCGGCTCGCCTTCACCGTGCACGACAGCGCGGAAGCCACACCGTTCGAGGGCGAGCCGCTCGCATTGCTCGGCTACAGTGCCGATACGGGGCGCGTCCTCGCGCGCCTCGCGCCGCCGCACGTGCGCGTGAGCATGGTCTCGGCCGACGGCTGGGTGGTCGGCGCGGGCGGCAAGCTCGATGCGCAAGGCGCTCCCGGCGAGCAAGGCCTGTTCGCGCGCCTCGTCTACTGGCTCGTGCTCGCCACGCCGCCCGACGCGACGCGGACCTACAGCTCCTCCGATGCCGATCCGGCGCGCCTCGGCGATGCGGCGTTGCGTCCCGCGCTGGCGGGCGAGGATGCGACGAGCTGGCGCGTCGCCCCCGGTGATGCAGGCATCCTGCTCTCGGCCGCCGTGCCGCTGCAGCGCGACGGCGCGGTGCGCGGCGCGCTCGTCGTCGAACAGGCCAACCCGGCCGTGCCGGCGCTCGCCAACCGCGCGCTGTCGAGCCTGCTCGGCGCGAGCCTGCTCGCGTTCGGCGTCACCGCGGGACTGCTGCTCGTATTCGGCGGCATGCTGTCGTTGCGCATCCGCCGCCTGCGCGATGCCGCCGAGCGTGCGACGCAGGGCGGCGGTCGCCTCGCAGGAGCCTTGCCGCTCGTCGACTCGCCCGACGAGCTCGGCGACCTCGCGCGGAGCTTCGGACGCCTGCTCGACGAGGTCGGCGGCTACACCGACTACCTGCGCACGCTCGCCTCGAAGCTCTCGCACGAGCTCAACACGCCGCTCGCGATCGTCAAGTCGTCGCTGGACAACCTCGATCACCACGTGCCCGGCGACGCTGCTCGAGCCTACCTCGGGCGCGCACGCGACGGCGCCGAACGTCTCGGCACGATCGTGCGCGCGATGAGCGAATCGAGCCGCATCGAACGCGCGATCTCGGGTGCCGAAGCCGAGGATGTCGACCTGCGCGTACTCGTCGCCGGCTGCGCGGACGGTTACCGCGCGGTGGCCGGCTCGCGCGACGTCCGCCTCGAAGCGCCCGTGGGCCCGATGCCGCTGCACGGTGCGCCGGACCTCGTCGCGCAGGCGCTCGACAAGCTGTTCGACAACGCACGCTCGTTCACGCCCGAGGGCGGTTGGATCCGGCTCGCGGTCGAACCTGCCGGCGGCGACGGCTGGTTCGTGCGCATGGCCAACCGCGGCCCGACCCTGCCCGAAGCGATGCAGGACCGCCTGTTCGACACGCTCGTGAGCGTGCGCGAGCCGCAGGCCCGCGGCGCGGGCGAGACGCCGCATCTCGGGCTCGGCCTCTACGTGGTCAAGCTCGTCGCCGAGCTGCATGCGGGCCGCGCCACGGCGCGCAACCTGCCCGCCGGCGACGGCGTGGAGTTCACCTTGCATCTGCGCGGCATGCCGCGTCGACGGATCGGGAGGGGAGATGCGCATGATTGAGACGACACGGACGCGGCATCGCGCGGCACGCGCATGGGCAACCTGCTTGGCGCTCGTCGCCGCCGCCGCCGCGCAGGCGCAGCCGACAGCCGTCACCGACGGCACGCGCACCGACTACCAGCCTTCGGTGATCCGCACCACGCAGGGCGAGCTCCTGCTCGTGTTCGAGCGCCTCGATGCAGGCAACGGCGACCTGCTCGTGACCCGCTCGGTGGACGACGGTGCGACCTGGAGCGCGCCTTCGCCGGTCGTGTCGACCAGCGCCACCGAGCGTCACCCGGCGCTGCTGCAGCTCGCGCCGGACGCGTTCGCGCTGTTCTACCTCAAGGGTTCGGGCAGCAGCAATTACCGCATCCATCGCGCCACGAGCAGCGACGGGGCCGCGTTCGCCGAGCAGCCCGCACTCGACCTCGGCTGGAGCACGCCCGGCGAGATCAACCCGCACGTGATCCGTCATGCCGACGGCACGCTGACGATGAGCTACCAGCGCATCCAGGGCGGATCCTACGTCGCGCAGTCGACCGACGACGGCGTCACCTGGGACACGCTGCAGACGTCGATCGCCGCATCGAGCCAGCTGCCGCGCATCGCCTACCGCGAGAGCGACGGCCTCTATCTCGCGAGCTACCAGGTCGGCAGCTCGGCCCTGCAGCTGTTCGTCGAGACGACCACCGACGTGCGCGACTGGAGTGCGCCGGCGCGCGCCTTCACGACCGGCGGCAACCATCACGACTCGCTGCCCTTCGTGATGCCCGACGGCGCGTTCGGCCTGTTCTGGATCGCCGCGAACGGCGGCCAGTTCGACCTGCGCTCGCGCCGTTCGCTCGACGGCGTGGCATGGCAGCGCGAGCTCGTCGCGACCGCCACGCCCGCCGAGAACGACGTCGAACCGCATCCGCTCGTCGGCACGTCGTCGACCCACGTGCAGCTCTACTGGGGGCGCGAATCGCCGCTCGGCAGCCAGCGCTACGCGATCGTGCGCGCCGCCGCCGTGACGGTACGCGACGACGTCTTCACGCACGGCTTCGACTGACGTCGCGTGGTCCCGGTCGAGGATGCTCAGCCGAACATGCGCGCGAACAGGGCGACGAGGCCGATCAGCGTGATCAGGACGCCGAACGGGTAAAGGAACTTCATCGCCACGACGCGGCGACGATGGTGGCGCACGGCGTCCTCGTAGGCCTCGAACTGCACGACGCCGCCGTCGGTGCGGTGCTCGAACTCGTAACGGTCGAGTTCGCGCTGGACACGCCAGCCGCGACGCAGCATGTAAAGGCCGAGCAGCGTGACGAGCAGGCCGATGCCCGATACGGTCACGCGCTCGGCGAGGATCTTGCGCTCGCGTGCGGTCTGCACCGCGTCGGTGTAGGTCGACGTCGAGGCTTCGAACCACGCGACCTGGCGCGCCGCGAGCTCGCGTGCGGGCGGCGCGAGCAGTGCGGTCCAGTCGGCGGCCTTGAGTTTCTCGAACTGCCACGCCGCGCCCTGGCCCTTGCAGGCCTTGCGCCATTCGCCCTGCGAGGTTCCCGCACGACGTCCTGTGTCGCGGAAGCGCGCGTAGAGCTCGCCGTCGATGGCCTTCGCATACTCGTCGGCGCGCTGGCGTCCGGCCGGTGGCAGCGGGCCGAGTGCCTTCGGCGTGAACATCGGATCGTCGAGCAGGCCGTGCAGGTGGGTCAGGGCCTGGCACTGGCGTGCGATCGCCTGCAGCGGGCTGCTGCCCGAGACGCGCGCGATGACGGACTTCGCGTCCGGCAGGCCGGCGAGATGGTTCCAGTCGCGCGCCTCGAGGGCCCTGGCTTCGGCCTGCAGGCGGGTGCGTTCGTCGGTGCAGGCCGCGACGAGCAGCATCAGCGCGGCGAGGACGATGGAGATGCACGCGCGCACGGCACGTCGCGGCGAACGGGGCGATGAGGCTCCCATGGCGGTTCCTTCTGCGGTGGTTGTCCTCGCGGGGACGCCCGGTACGAGCACGGCGCAGGCGCATGGAAGGCGCGCGTCGTCGTGTCGCTCGCAGGTCCGCGTCGCGCGGGAGCGCGCGTGGCGGCGGACATCGGGACTCCCCTGCGACCGAGTATGCGTGCCTCGCGCGGGTACGCAACCCCGCAACGCGAGCGCGGGGCGGCGACGGGGGCACGGTCCTACTCCATCGCCACCACGCGCCAGGACGTCATGTCCGGATGACCCCGCACCCAGCCGCGGTAGCCGTCGTCGCCCGGCAGCGGGTCTCGCACCACGAGGCCTTGCACGCGACCATCCGGGTCGAGCACGACGAGCCGCGCGGCCGTTGCGTCCTCGACCGTGAGCGTGACGCGCGCACCGTCGCCCGTGAAGCGGTTCGTGACCGGTTCGACACGCATGTCCGACACCACGACCCCGCTCACGTGAGCCGGCACCGTGCCGAGCGCGGCCGCCTCGGGCCACGCGAACATCATCTCGCCGCGCTCGCGCAGCACGGGCACGAGCGCCCGGACCTGATCGATGAGGTTCTCGCCGAGCGGCTCGTCTTCGGCGAGCACGCCGACGGTCGCACCGATCGCGACCTGGTCGGCCGCCGATCGCATGGTCAGCGCGAGGCGTCCCATCCAGGCCTCGCTCGGCGCGACGACGAGCAGCACGGCAAGGGCCACGCCGATGGCGCGCGCGGGCACGCGCGAGCGCGCGAGCGAAGCCATCAGGAGGCCGGCCCAGAACAGGCTCGACCACACCAGATAGCGCGGTGCCTGGATCTGGTCCGGAAGCAGGACGAAGTACGTCGCGCGCGACAGCGCGACGATCGCGCCGACGCAGGCGGCGAAACCCGTGATGCCGAGCGCGAGCCGCGCGATCGGCGCGTCGCCCTCGCGTTCACGCCATGCGCGAAGGCACGCCGCGAGGAACCAGGCGAGGCCGGTCGCGCCCACGACGATCTGCGGTGAACGCGAGGCATCGATCGGACCGAACATGCCGGCCCATGCCTCCGCGACGGCCGTCGCGACGGCACGCGTGGGTCCGGCCGGCAGCTGCGCCGCGATCGCCGGATCGAGCAGCGGCCAGAACACGTAGACCAGCGGCGCGGCGAGCCAGTGCAGGCCGATCGCGAGCTGGGCGAGCGGATCGAAGCGCAGCGTCGTCGTGGTCGCCTCGGCCGCACCGGTCAGGTACAGCGCGAACGCGATCGCGAGCCCCGCGAGCAACGGCCACCATGCGGCCCACGGTGCGCGACGCAGCGCGAGCACGAACAGCATCGCCGGCAGTGCGGCGATGCCGCTGCCGAACGAGAAGGTCGCGGCGAGGCCGCACGACGCCGCGAGGATCGCGCGGCGTGTCTCGTCGCGACCCGAAGCACGCAGCACGAGCACGAAGCCTGCGAACGCGAAGAACGTGACGAGGTAGGCGTGGATCGCATCGTTGGGATGCGCGAGCGCGCGCTGGTTGCCGGTCCAGAACACGCCGAGCACGCCGATGGCGAGGACAGCCAGGCGCGCCGCCGGGGCGAGGCGCGCCCGCGCCGTCGCATGCACGAGCACGCCGAGCGTCGCCAGGGCGAACACGACCGCGAAGCCGATCTGCAGGCTCTGGTCCGCATCGAGCCAGCGCAGCTCGGCCATGCGCGCGAGCTTGGGCAGCACTTCGCGATGGCCGTTCTCGGCCATGAACAGGTAGCGCCCGAACGGTTCCTCGATGAGCAGGCGGTAGAAACCCCACTGGTCGGCATACGGCACGCGCGGCGAGACCACGATCATGAGCGCGAGCCCGGTCGCGGCGACCGCGAGCATGGCCACGGCCAGCAGAGCTGCGGCCCAGCGGGGCGGAGGGCGATGGCGGGGCTCGACGAGCGTCATCGCCTGATTATGCCGGTGTGGCGCTGTCGCGCGCGGCGGTCCCCTGCTATCGTCGCGGCCCGTTTTCCAGCGGTCTGCCCCGTGATCACCCAGGACGCGTTCGACGCGCTCGCCGCCCAAGGCCACAACCGCATCCCGGTCGTGCGCGAGGTGCTGTCCGACCTCGACACGCCGTTGTCGGTCTACCTCAAGCTCGCCGACGGTCCGTACGCGTACCTGTTCGAATCCGTCGAGGGCGGCGAGAACTGGGGCCGCTACTCGATCATCGGCCTGCCGTGCCGGCGCGTGTTCTCGGTGCGCGGCCGCACGCTCACGGTGGAGGATCTCGGCGAGGTCGTGGAAACGCGCGAGCTCGAGGATCCGCTCGCCGCGATCGAGGCCCTGCGCGCGCAGTACCGCGTGCCCGAGTTGCCCGACCTGCCGGCATTCTCGGGTGGCCTCGTCGGTTATTTCGGTTTCGAGACGATCGGCTGGATCGAGCCGCGCTTCGCGCGCGTCGACAAGCCCGACCAGCTCGGCACCCCCGATGCGCTGCTCATGCTCAGCGAGGAAGTCGCGGTCTTCGACAACCTCAAGGGCCGCCTCTACCTGATCGTGCACGCCGATCCGTCGCAACCGCAGGCGTATGCGCGTGCACGCCGCAGGCTCGACGAGCTCGCGTTCCGGCTGCGCCACGCCGGCTCGAGCTATCCCGAGACGCTCGATCCGAAGCCGCTCGACGAGGCCGATTTCGTCTCGGGCTTCACGCGCGAAGGCTTCGAGGACGCCGTGCGCCGCGCGCAGGAGTACATCCGCGCCGGCGACATCTTCCAGGTCGTGCTGTCGCAGCGCCTCAGCGTGCCGTTCCGCGCGCGTCCGGTCGACGTCTACCGCGCGCTGCGCGCGCTCAACCCGTCGCCGTACATGTACTTCATCGATCTCGGCGCGACCCAGATCGTCGGCTCGTCGCCCGAGATCCTCGTGCGCCAGCAGCGCGGCAAGGTCGTGCTGCGCCCGATCGCGGGCACGCGCCCGCGCGGTGCCACACCCGAGCAGGATGCCGCGCTCGAGGCCGAGCTGCTCGCCGATCCGAAGGAGCGCGCCGAGCACCTCATGCTGATCGACCTCGGCCGCAACGACGTCGGCCGCGTCAGCACGACCGGCAGCGTCAGGCTCAGCGAGAGCTTCGTGGTCGAGCGTTATTCGCACGTCATGCACATCGTCAGCCAGGTCGAAGGCGAGCTGCGCGATGGGTTGTCGTACATGGACGTGCTCGAGTCCGCGTTCCCGGCCGGCACGGTCAGCGGCGCACCGAAGATCCGCGCGCTCGAGGTGATCCGCGAACTCGAGCCGATCAAGCGCAACATCTACGCGGGCGCGATCGGCTACATCGGCTGGAACGGCGACGCCGACACCGCGATCGCGATCCGCACCGCGGTGATCCAGGACGGCCGCCTGCACGTGCAGGCCGGCGCCGGCATCGTCTACGACTCCGATCCCGCCAGGGAGTGGGAGGAGACGATGAACAAGGGGCGCGCGCTGTTCCGCGCGGTCGCGCGGGCCGCTGCAGGCCTGTGAACTCCGGCGATCCGCGAGCCGACCGGCTGATCGACGTGCTCGGGTCGGCCGCCTCGTACAACGACAAGGGTCATGCGTGGAGCGGTCATGCCGCCGCGCAGCAGGACGCGATGCGCGCCAACTGGCAGGCCGAACTGCTCGTGCTCGCGGAGGCGCTCGGCGAAGAGGCGCTCGGCAAGGAGCTCGTCAAGGCGATCCGCTCGGGCGTCGCGGTACGCGACGGCTCGGGTGACGTCGTGCAGCTCGCACGCCGGCGATTCGGTCGCCCACCCTGACACCCTTGCGCCGCGCCGTGGCCGCCACCACGACCGTGCGATGACGGCCACGATCCGTTTCGCCGCCCTCATGGCGCTCGTGCTCGCGTCGTTCCTCGCCGGATGCGCGGCGTCGCGTGTTGCCGGGCCTGCGCCGCAACGCGTGCTGTTCGTCGGCAACAGCCTCGTCTACACGGGAAACCTGCCCGCCGTGGTCGATGCGCTCGCGGCCGCGACCTCGCGTCCGACCGTGAGCGACATGCTCGTCGAAGGCGGCGCGACGCTCGCGCAACGCGTCGACGACGGCTCGTTCGAGGCTGCACTCGCTGCGCACCGCTACGGCGTGGTCGTCGTGCAGGAGCGCGGCGGCGACCTGTTCGGCGCGTTCGGCGACGATGCGCAGGTCGCGTCGCATCGCGCGCTGTCGGCGATCGCGAACCGCGTGTCCGCGCATGGAGCGACGCTCGTCGTGCTCGGCACCTATCAGGCCAAAGCGGCCGTGTCGGCGCGCCTCGTCGAGGCCGAAGGGCGCGCCGCGCAGGCCATGGGTGCACCGTACCTCGCGATCTCGGAACGTTTCCGCGCCGCGCGCGAGCGCGATCCCGCACGCGCGTGGTTCGCCGCCGACGGCATGCATCCGGGGCGCGACCTCGTGCTGTTCGAGGCGATGCTGCTCGTCGAGCGCCTCACCGGCGCGCGGCCAGCCGCCGCCGCGCTCGATGTCGACGCACCGATCTACGGCACCGACACCGGGCTCGAAGCCATCGTGCGTGCCGCGGCTGCGCCGCCGCCGCGCACGTCGACGCCGGCCGGCACGCGTTACGACGCGGCCACCGTCGCGCGAGTGCAGGCGCTCGCATGGCCGGCCGGCACGCCTGCGCAGGCGACGCCTTGACTCAGGCCGGGATCTCGGGCTCGACCAGCCGCGCGAGCTGGACCAGCGACTCCTGCCAGCCGAGCGTGCACATCTCGAGCGGGATCGCCTCGGGGATGCCCGACTGGGTGATCTGCAGCTCGGTGCCGCACGAGACGGGCGTCAGCACCACGTCGACCTCGAGCGTGCCGGGCAGGCCCGGATCGTCGAAGCGGTCGGTGTTGCGGATGCGGCGACCGGGTTCGAGCTCGAGGTACTCGCCGCCGAACGCATGCGTGTGCCCGCTCGCGAAGTGGGTGAACGACATGCGGAACGTGCCGCCGACGCTTGCGTCGAGGTGATGGACCTCGGCGGTGAAGCCGTAGGGCGGTAGCCAGCGGCACAGCGCGGCCGGTTCGAGGAAGGCGCGGTAGACGCGCTCGGCGGGCGCGCGCAGCACGCGATGCAGGCGGACGGTGCGATCGGACATCGGAATCTCCTCGGCGTGGTGGGTGTCGTCGGCGCGCGTTCCGGCGCCGCATGACGGTATGACGATCGGGCAGGCGAGGAATCGACATGTCGTCCGTGCCTCCTGCACCATCGGCGTACACGATCGCCGGGATCCCGTGACATGCCGCCGATGAAGCGCGTTGCACCCGCGGTGGATGCGGACGCCTACGTCGCCGCGCTCGACGGATGGCGGTACGACATCGTCGCGCGCCTGCGCGCCCTCGTGCGCGCGACGCCCGGGCTCGACGAAGGCATCCGCTGGGGCCACATCGTCTACCGTGCCAATGGCCCCGTGCTGCTGATCCGCGCCGAAGAGGCGCGCGTGCTGTTCGGATTCTGGCGCGGCAAGCGCCTGCGCGCTATCGAGCCGCGCCTGAAACCCGGCGGAAAGTACGAACTCGCGACCGCCACGTTCGTCGAGGGCAGCGCGATCGATGACGATGTCGTGCGCGCACTCGTCGCCGAGGCCGTGCGGCTCGACGCCGAGCTCGGGGATCCGACGCGCATCGGTTGAATGCGCGTCGGCACGAGACGCATGCCGGTTTCCGTAGGGTGACCGGCTTGCAGCATGTCGCGTGTCTGCGAGAATGCGCGTCCCGCTTCGCGGCATCGCGCGATGCGCCACGCACCGGACGAGCCGTTGCACACGATCATCGCCGACCACGTCCTGCGCGACGCCCAGGTGCACGCCACGTCGTTCGCGACGGCGTCGCCGTTCCGCCACGTCGTCATCGACGATTTCTTCACCGAGGATCACGTCGCGCGCATCGAGCGCGAGTTTCCGGCGTTCGAACGCGGCAGTGCGCGCGACGAGAACGGCGGCCTCGGCAACAAGTCGACCATCGAGAGGATCCGCGGCCTCGGTTCCTCGTTCAGGGCCCTCGACGACCTGATCCGGACGCCGGCGTTCCTCGACCTCGTCGGCCAGCTGACCGGCATCGACGACCTGCTCTACGATCCCTGGTACTTCGGCGGCGGCACGCACGAGAACCGGCATGGACAGGATCTCGACGTCCACGTCGATTTCAATCGCCATCCGATCGAGCATTGGCACCGGCGCCTCAACCTCATCGTCTATCTCAATCGCGATTGGGAAGATGCCTGGGGCGGTGCCCTCGAGCTGCACTCGGATCCGCGCGCGGCCGACGACGTGAAGGTGCGCGTGGCCCCTGCGTTCAACCGTTGCGTGATCTTCGAGACCACCGAGACGAGCTGGCACGGGTTCCCGCCGATCGTCCTGCCCGAAGCGCATCGCGAGCGCACGCGCCGTTCGATCGCGCTGTACTTCTACACGAAGGAGCGACCTGCGGAGGAGCTCGCCGACACGCACTCGACGATCTATGTCGACCGCCCGTTGCCGGAACGCTTCGCGCCGGGCTTCACGCTGGCGGAGGACGACGTGCAGGAACTGCGCGTGCTGCTCGCACGCCGCGACCAGCATCTGCAGCGGCTCTACGACGAGGTCACCGCGCTCACGGGAAAGCTCGAGCACGCCCATGCCGAACGTGACGGGATGCCGCTCGTCCGCCATGTCGGCGCGATGGTCAAGGCGCCGCTGCCGGGTGGGTGGCGCCGGCTTGCCCGTCGCCTGCGCGACACGATCACGGGCCGGCGTTGAGCACGCCGATGCGAGGAGGGACAGCATGACGACGACGCGAGTCGAGCGGCACATCCGTGCATCACGGCAGCGTGTCTACGCCGTCCTGGTCGACCCCGATGCCGTTTCGCGATGGAAAGTGCCCGAGGGCATGCACGCCCATGTGCATGCCTTCGAGGCGCGCGAAGGCGGTGCGATCCGCGTGACCCTCACCTACGACGGCGAGGGCGAGGGCAAGACGGACGCACATTCCGACACCTACAGCGGCTGCTTCGTCACGCTCGTGCCCGGCGAGTGTGTCGTCGACCGCATCGCGTTCGAGACCGGCGATCCATCGATGCGCGGCGTCATGACGACGACGGTCACGCTCGCCGATGCCGCCGGAGGAACGCTCGTCACGGCGTTGCACGAAGGCCTCCCGCCGGGCGTCTCACCGGCCGACAACGAGACCGGCTGGCGCATGGCGCTGGATCGCCTCGCCGGCCTCGTCGAGAGTGAGGCATGACGGACGCTTCGGAAGCGGCGGCGCCTGCACCGCATGACGCCGGCCACACCCGCGAACCGATCCACACGGTCGCGGCCGTGATCACGCGTGACGATGGTCGCGTGCTGCTCGTGCGCAAGCGCGGCACGTGCATCTTCATCCAGCCCGGCGGCAAGCGCGAACCGGGCGAAGCGTCGCTGGTGACGCTGTCCCGCGAGCTCGACGAAGAGCTCGGCGTGACGTTCGATGCGGCGCGTGCACGGTGTCTCGGCACGTTCGAGGATGCCGCCGTGCACGAACCGGGGCGCCGTGTACGCGCCGAAGCCTGGATCGTCGGGATCCTCGGCGAACCGCGCACCGGCGCGGAGATCGAGGCACTCGCGTGGATCGATCCGGTTGCGCACGCTGACATCGACGTGGCGCCGCTGAGTGCGCGGCACATCCTGCCGGCGTTCGTCGCGGCGCGAGGCTGAGGCGTCGTCTCGGGGACGCGCGACGGGCGCTCGGCGTGCGACGACATGGGGTCGGACGACATGGGGTCAGGTTCATTTTCCCGACGGAACGGCTTCGCGTCGTGAAAGCGCGCGCGGGAAAATGAACCTGACTCCATTCCCTGACCCCATTCCGGGCGCCCGCTCGGCCGCATGCTGCGGCGCTCCGTGTGGTGCGGATTCCGTGCGTGCCACACTGGTCGTCCTGTGCCGAAGGGGAAGGCCGTGCCCGCGAACCTGCGTGTGATCGAAGTCCGTCTCGACGTCGCCGATCTCGAGGCCAGCATGGCGTTCTACGCCGAGGTCCTCGGCTTCACGGTCACGACACGCTGGCCTGCGGACGCGCCGACGTTCGCGATCCTCGAGCACGGTGGCCGACGACTTCAGCTCGCGCAGCGCGCGCGCGGCTCGTCGAAGGGCGCCTCGTGCTCGCTCTGGCTCGATGTCGAAGGCCTGGAGGCGTGGCATGCGCGTGTCGCCGCGACGCGCGCCATCGCATGGGGTCCGGAACGCTACGCCTACGGTCGCCGAGAGTTCGCGTTCCGCGATCCGGACGGCGTGCTCGTGATCCTGTCCGAGCCCGACGGCTGCGCGACCGCCTGAACCGCTCGAGGACCACGACCCTGGCCACGACACGCAGCAACACGTCCACCGCGGGAACGCCCGCCGTCGACGCCTTCCTGGCCACGCTCGAGCATCCTCACCGCGACGTGATCGTTGCCTTGCGCGCGCTGGTCCTCGCGAGCGACGCGTCGGTCCGTGAGGGCATCAAGTGGAACGCGCCGAGTTTCCTCGTCGACACCGACTTCGCGACGATGCACCTGCGCACGAAGGGCGGCGTCGGCCTGATCCTGCACGCCGGTGCGAAGAAGCGCGCGTTCGATGCCGCCGCGATCGAGGATCCCGACCGCCTGCTCACATGGCTCGGCGACGATCGCGCGATGCTCGTCGTGACCGACCTCGGCATGCTCGAGGCTCGTCGTACCGCACTGACCGCCTTGCTGCGCAACTGGATCGCGGTGCTCTGACGATCGCAGGGTGGGCGACATGTCGCCATGCGGGATGCCTTGCCGCGCGACGGTGACGCCTGTCTCGGCGGAATCACCTGCGGCGGTTCCGCCCTACCCGTCGAGCCCGACGAGGAGGGCAGCATGGATCTTCACGACGGCCACATGCTTCCGTAGGGCGGAACCCGCGCAGCGGATTCCGCCGTCATCGGGGTGTGCCGCGCACGCTCGAGGTGACTCGGCAGGCGCGTCACGCGCACTTCACGGCCTCGGCGACTCGGCGGATGCTCCGAGCTTCGCCTGCAACGAAGCGACCAGGGCCTCGGTGCGCTCGCGGCGACCGGCTTCGACGGCATCGAGGCGGTCGTAGACGGCGAGCGCCGCGCGCGCCTCGCGCAGGCCGGTGACCGGATCGCCGAGCGCCTCGGCGACGCGCGCGGCCGTGAAATGCACGTGGCCGATCGCCTGGTTGCCGGGCTCGAATGCGCGTGGTGCGTGATCGAGCGCGGTCGCGATCGCCGCGCGTGCCTGCTCCGTGCGTCCGGTCTTCGCGTAGGTCAGCGCGATGTTCGAGCGCGAGATCACGACGAGCGGATGGTCGGGCCCGAACAGTGCATCTCGGATCGCGATCGAGCGTTCGAGCAGCGCCAGCGCGTCGGCGTCGCGGCCCATGTCGGTGAGGACCGCGGCGCGGTTGTTGAGCGTGATCGCGATGTCGGGATGGTGCGGCGACATCGCGCGCTCGAGCTCGTCGAGGGCGCGCACGTAGACGGCATCGGCCGCCGCGAGCTCGCCTAGGCCGTGCAGCGCGTAGGCGAGGTTGCTGCGCGTGATCGCGAGTTCGCGCGGGGCGAGTCCGGGCAGCGCCGCACCGATCGCGATCGCCTGTTCGAGCAGCGGGCGTGCCTCGGCGTAGCGGCCGAGGTTGTTGAGCAGTGCGGCGGCATCGTTGAGCGCGACTGCATGGGCCTGGTTGCGCCCGCCATCGACCGCACCGGCGATCGTGATCGCGCGACGGATGCGCTGCTCGGCGCGTTCGTAGCGCCCGCGCGACCAGTCGAGCATCGCTTGCGCATCGAGCGTCTCGGCGAACGCGGTGCCGCCCGCGGGCTCGCGCAGCGCGGCGGCGCGGTCGAGATGCGACTCGGCCTCGTCGAGGCGCTCGAGCGACAGGTAGGCGCGGCCGATCGCATGGCGCACGTCGGCCTCGAGCGCGGGCTGGTCGGCGAACTGCGCGGGAATGTCGGCCGCGGCGCGGTCGAGTGCCTCGGCGAGGGTCGGGTTGCGTCCGCTCACGTAGGGATCGGCGCGCTCGATCATCGACAGCAGGAAGCGGTTCGCACGATGCGCGCGATCGGCCTCTTCGCGCGCCAGGTGGGCCTGCACCGCGGCGACACCGAAGCCGGTCGCGAGGGCGAGCACGGCGGCGGTCGACGCAGCGACGGCGAGGCGGTTGCGACGCACGAACTTTGCGGCGCGGTAGGCGAGTCCGGCCGGGCGTGCGAGCACGGGGCGGTTGCCGAGCCAGCGCTCGAGGTCGTCGGCGAATGCGCGTGCCGACGCGTAGCGCTGCGCAGGTTCGGGTTGCAAGGCCTTGAGCACGATGCGGTCGAGGTCGCCGCCGAGCCGGCGCCGCCAGGCATTCTCCGCTCGCGGGGCGAGGCCGAGGCGATCCGCGTCGACGCGCGCGCTCGGCTTTGTCGGCGCATGCGTGGCGACGAACTGCGCATACTCGACGAGTGAACGGCGGCCGCGCTCGAACGCGGGTCGCCCGGTCAGCAGTTCGTGCAGCAGCAGGCCGAGCGCGTAGACGTCGCAGGCGGTCGTCAGCGGCTGGCCGGCGAGTTGTTCGGGACTCGCGTAGTCGGGCGTGAGCGGTCCGGCCCCGGCCTGCGTCGCGGCACTGCGCACGCGCCCGTCGAGGGACTTGGCGATGCCGAAGTCGAGCAGCTTGGCCGAGCCGTCGGCCGTGACGAGCACGTTCGCGGGTTTGATGTCGCGATGGATGATCAGCGCACGGTGCGCGGCGTCGACCGCACCGAGCACCTGGCGGAACACCCCGATGCGTGCCTTGATGTCGAGTGCGCGGCCACGGCACCAGTCGTCGATGCGCTCGCCGTCGACGTACTCCATGACGACGTAGGGCTGGCCTTCGGGCGTGGTGCCCCCGTCGAGCACGCGTGCGATGTTGCGATGCTCGAGCCAGGCCAGGAACTGGCGCTCGGCCTCGGCGCGGCGCACGGCGTCGGCATCGCCGAGCGTCGCCGCGAGCACCTTGATCGCGACGCGCTGCTCGAACGCGCCGTCGCGGCGCTCGGCGAGGTAGACGCGGCCCATGCCGCCTTCGCCGAGCGGTGCGATGAGCCGGTACGGGCCGAGGTCGCGCGGCACGAAGCGCGGGCCCGGTTCGAGAAAGCCCTCGCTCGAGGCATGTGCGGCGAGCAGGGCGAGTGTGGCATCGCGCAGGACATCGTCATCGCCGGCCTCGACGCGGATGAACGCTTCGCGTGCCGCAGGATCGCGTGCCAGCGCGGCCTCGAACAGCGACAGCGCGGCGAGTGCGCTCACGCCAGCGCCTGGTACAGGAATGTCCTGGCGACCTCCCAGTCGCGCTGCGCGGTCGCGCGCGAGATGCCGAGCACCTCGGCGATCTCGTGCATCTCGAGCCCGGCGAAATAGCGCAGCTCGACCACGCGAACCTTGCGCGGATCGTGCGCCTCGAGCTTCTCGAGGGCCTGCTCGAGCGCGAGCGCGTCGACACCGGTGCCGCCTTCGTCGACCAGCGACGACAGCGTGACGGCTTCGCGCACGGGTCCACCGCGCTTGGCGGCATCGCGCCGGCGCGCGTGGTCGACCAGCACCTGGCGCATGCGGCGCGCGGCGGCGGCGAAGAACTGGCGGCGATCCTCGGGTGCGAGCGAGGCATCGTCGGCGAGGCGCATCCAGGCCTCGTGCACGAGCGCGGTCGGCGACAGCGTATGGCCGGGTCGTTCGCCGCCGAGATGGCGCGCGGCGAGCACGCGCAGTTCCGCATAGACGAGCTCGAGCAGCTCGCCATCGGCGCGCGCTTCGCCCGCGGCGAGCCGCTTGAGCACCCCGGTGATCGCGCCCGTGCCGGCCATGCCGCCTCCCGTGACGCGCCCAGTGTAGCGGCCCGCGGCCGCCGTGGCGTCAGCGGGTCGAGGCGGCCAGGCGCGCGCGCGGGGCTTCGAGGTAGCGTTCGCGCTTCTTCGGCTTGATGCAGGCGAGGTCGACGAGGATCAGGCCGTCGACCGCGTCGTTGAACGCCGGGTCGGTGCCGAACGACAGGAAGCGCGCGCCGCCCGGCTCGCAGAGTTCGGTGTACTGCTTGTAGAGCGTCGGGATGGTCGTGCCGAGCGCGGCCAGGCGCATGCGCAGCAGTGCCTGTGCCGCATCGGCATCGAGCCCTTCGAACGCCTCGCGCGCGGCGTCGGACGGCTCGAACGGTCGCGGCGCGCGGGCGAGCCCGATCTCGCCGCCATGGTGGCGTGCGTAGTAGGCCACGATGAGCTCGCGCGCCTCGCGCGGCAGGCTCGCGCTGATCGACACCGGGCCGAACAGGTAGCGGATGTCCTCGCGCCCGCGCAGCCAGGCGCCGATGCCGGCCCACAGGTAGTCGAGGCTGCGCGAGCCCCAGTAGCGTGGCTGCACGAAGCTGCGGCCGAGTTCCATGCCGCGCTCGATCACCGGCAGCAGGCGGCCGTCGAACGAGAACAGGCTGCTCGTGTAGAGGCCGCGCAGGCCGTGCGTGCCGAGCACGCGCGCACACGGTGCCGCGCGGTAGGCGCCGGCGACCTCGCCGTCGTCGCCGTCCCAGACCACGATGTGGTCGTACCAGCTGTCGTAGGCGTCGCAGTCCATGCGCTTGCCGGTGCCTTCGCCGACCTTGCGGAAGGTCAGTTCGCGCAGGCGCGCGATCTCGCGCAGCAGCGCCGAGTCGCTGGCGAGGCGACCGCCGTGGATGCGTTTGCCGTCGGCGGTTTCGCCGAGCAGTTCGAGGCCGTCGAGGTCTGCGCGGATCGCCTTGGCCGACGGACGATGCACGATCGGCGCCTGCGTGGCGACGCGGCGTTCGTGGCGTCGGCCGATCGCGTAGACCGCTTCGCGTACGGCGAGGCTCGCGACGCGGCGATCGGCGGCGCCACCGACATCGTCGAGCGTGATCGGCTCGCCGACACGCAGCACGAGGCGGCTGTGGCGGCGCGCGAACACCTCGCGCGCGAGCATGCCGGTGCCGAGCGGCTTGAACAGCGCCGAGACGCCGTAGAACAGCGCCGAGTTGCGCCCTTCGATGCGCACCGGCACGAGTGGCGCGTGCGCGGCCTCGGCGAAGCGCACGAAGCCGTGCCGCCATGCACCGTCGCGCACGCCGAACGGCGTCAGGCGCGAGACCTCGCCGGCCGGGAACACGATCACGGCTTCCTCGCGGGCGAGCGCCGCATCGACCTGGCGCAGGCCCTCCGCACCCGGGCGACCGCCGAGCATGCGGAACGGGATCAGCAGGTCCGACAGCATGTCGAACGCGAGCAGGAAATCGTTGGCGACGATGCGCACGTCGCGACGGATGCTGCCGACGAACGCGAGCAGCGCGAGTGCGTCGAGCGCACCCATGGGGTGGTTGGCGACGATGACGACGCGGCCTTGCTCGGGAATGCGCTCGCGCTCGACGTGGTCGACGAGGAAGCGGCAGTCGAAGCGTTCGAGCGCCGCCTCGATGAACGCGAATCCGCGCAGGTGGGCGTGCTCGCGCATGAAGGCCTCGATCGCGTCGAGGCGCGAGAGGCGTGCGATCGAGCGCACCAGCGGGCGCGCGATGTGTGCACGGCGCCCGGCGAACCAGGCCGGGAAGCGGGTCTGCAACCTGCCTTCGAGATCGAGCATGCGCGTGCCTCCGGGAGTCGGTGGCATGCTCGCCAGCACGCGTTTCAGCGCCGTGACCGCGCTTTCACGGGATTGTCACGCGCCGGCGGGAGCATGCGCGGCGTTTCCACCGGACCCCGGATACCGGCATGCTCGCGGCCCCCGTTGAAGGCACCACGCGCCTGCGCGACCGCATCGACCGCCGCGTGTTCAACGCGATCTGGTCGCGCAACCTCGTCTACAACACCTGCTGGGAAGACCCCGCCGTCGACCGCGAGGCCCTGCGGCTCGGCGCCGACGATCATGTGCTCGTGATCACGAGCGCGGGCTGCAACGCGCTCGATTACGCACTCGCCGGCGCACGGCGCGTCGACTGCGTCGACGCGAACCCGCGCCAGAACGCGCTGCTCGAACTCAAGATCGCCGCCGCGCGCGAACTCGCCTACGAGGACTTCTTCGCCGTGTTCGGCGAGGGTCGCCACGCCGATTTCGAGCGGCTCTACCACACACACCTGCGCCAGCACCTGTCGCCGTTCGCGCGCACGTGGTGGGACGAGCGCACGTCGTGGTTCACGAGCCGCGCCGGCAGCTTCTACTTCCACGGGCTCTCGGGGCTCGTCGCGCGCGCCGCACGCACCTGGTTCCGCGCGAAGCCGCGCCTGCGCACGGCCACGCTAGACCTGCTCGAGGCGCGCGACCTCGACGAACAGCGCCGCATCTACGACGAGCGCGTCGCGCCGGCGTTGTGGAGCCGCACGCTGGACTGGGCGATGTCGCGCCAGCTGTTCATGAACATGCTCGGCGTGCCGCATCCGCAACGGCGCCTCGTCGAGGCGCAGCACGCCGACGGTGTCGCCGGCTTCATCCGCGACGCGGTGCGCTACGTGTTCCGCGAACTGCCGGTCGCCGACAACTACTTCTGGCGCGTCTACCTGACCGGCCGCTACGCACGCGACTGCTGTCCCGAGTACCTGCGCGAGGCGAACTTCGGGACGCTGCGCGAGGCGGTCGAGCGCGTGCACACGCACACGACGACGGTCACGAACTTCCTGCGCGCCGGCGATGTGCCGATCACGCGCTTCGTGCTGCTCGACCACATGGACTGGATGGCCTCGCACGACCCGCGCGGCCTCGACGAGGAATGGGACGCGATTCTCGCGCGGGCGGCGCCGGGCGCGCGCATCCTGCTGCGCAGCGCACAGCGCCAGCCGGCCTGGCTCGATGCGGTCCGTGCGGGCCCGCGCGCGGAAGGCCTGCGCACGCAGCTGCATTTCCGCGACGCACTCGCCGATGCGCTGCAGCCGCGCGACCGCGTGCACACCTACGCCGGCTTCGTGATCGCCGATGCGCCGGCTTGACGCCCTGAAGGCCGATGCCGGCATCCTGCGCGCGATGCTGCGCGGCATGCCGCGCGCGCCGTCGCAGGCGCAGCAGCTCGATGCGTTCTACGGTCCGCAGGTCGAGCACTACGACCGTTTCCGCGAGCGCCTGCTGCAGGGCCGCGAGCAGCTCGTCGCGCGGCTCGACCTGCCGCGCGACGCGCACGTCGTCGAGCTCGGCGGCGGCACGGGTCGCAACGCCGAGTTCTTCGGCGCGCGCCTGGACACGATCGCGCGCTACGACGTCGTCGACCTGTGCTCGCCGATGCTCGAGCAGGCGCGCGCGCGTTCGGCGCGGATTCCCCAGCTCAACGCGGTGCTCGGCGACGCGACGCGCTGGCAGCCCGAAGCGCCGGTCGACGCGGTGATCGTGTCGTACGCGCTCACGATGATCCCGAACTGGCGCGCCGCGATCGTCAACGCGATGCACATGCTCAAGCCCGGCGGCGTGCTCGGCGTGGTCGATTTCTACGTCTCGACGCCGACACCGCTCCCCGGATGCGTGAGCCATGGCCGGATCACGCGCCGGTTCTGGCCGGCCTGGTTCGGCCACGACGGCGTCCGCCTCGACGACCAGCTGCTGCCGACGCTGTGCCGCGCGATGCCGCGCCACGAACTCGTCGAGGCGCGCGCCCCGGTGCCTTATCTCCCCGGGCTGCGCGTGCCCTACTTCGTCTTCACGGGCCACAGGCCATGAGCATGACGTCGCGCGTACGGTCGGTGTTCGTCTCGGATGTCCATCTCGGCACGCGCGCCTGCCAGGCCGAGCGGTTGCTGGCGTTCCTGCGCGACTACCCGGCCGACCACCTGTACCTCGTCGGCGACATCGTCGACTTCTGGGCGATGCGGCGCGAGGTGCGCTGGACGGCGGCGCAGAACACCGTCGTGCAGAAGATCCTCAAGCGCGCGCGCCACGGCGAGAAGGTGACCTTCATTCCGGGCAACCATGACGAAGCGTTGCGCGAACACGTCGGCATCACGTTCGGCGACATCCGCATCGAACGCGAGTGCGTGCACGAAGCCGCCGACGGCAAGCGCTACCTCGTGCTGCACGGCGACGAATTCGACCAGGTCACCTGCCATCATCGCTGGATCGCCGTGCTCGGCGATGTCGCCTACACCTGGCTCGTGCGCGTCAACGTGTGGCTGTCGTGGGTGCGCCGAAAGCTCGGCATCGCGGGCTACTGGTCGCTGGCCGGCTACGCCAAGCGCAAGGTCAAGCTCGCGGTGAGCTTCGTCGGCGACTTCGAGGCCTCCGTGGTGCGTGCGGTGCGCGAACGCGGGCTCGACGGCGTGATCTGCGGGCACATCCACGTCGCCGCGCTGCGTGACGTCGACGGCATCACCTACGTCAACTGCGGCGACTGGGTCGACAGCTGCACGGCGATCGTCGAGCACCACGACGGCCGCCTCGAACTGGTCGAGTGGCGAGCCGACGGCGACGCGGGCCTCCACGACGCCGTGGCGAGCGTCACGTCGATCGAGCGCATCGCAGCCTGACCACGTTGTCGTAGCGCTGAAACCTGGCCACGCGATACTGCGTCCACTCGAACGCCTCTCCAACGTCGGGTGCAGTGGATGGAAGCCGCCAGCGCATGCGCTGGCGGCTTTGTTTTTTGCGTGGTCGCTCATTGTGCGGCGTGGAGGCCCGGCGTCGAGCGCGAGCCCGGACGGTGCGCGGACGATGTCAGTCGAAGTAGCCGGCGCTGCCGAGATCCTCGAGCAAGCCGGCATGCCGTGGCGTCCATCCGAGGTCGGCGCGCGTGCGTGCGCTCGAGGCGGGCGTGTCGCGCGCCGCGAACGCCGCGATCCAGCCGAAGTGGGCTGTCGCATCGGCGGTGGCGACCGCGACATGCGGCAGGCCGGCTCCTGCGGCGATCGCACCGGCGATGTCGCGGAACGCAATGCCTTCTTCGGCGATCCCGTGGTAGCACGCGCCTGCCGCGCCGCCCTCGAGTGCGAGCCTGTACAGCACCGCCGCATCGAGGCGATGCACGGCCGGCCATCGGTTCGTACCGTCGCCGACATGCGCCGAGGCCGAGTGCCTGCGGGCGATCGCGATCAACGCGGGCACGAAGCCGTGATCGCCTTCGCCGTGCACGCTCGGGGCGAGTCGCACGACCATCGCGCGTACGTCACGCGCCACCTGGGCGAACGCTGCCCGCTCGGACGTCGCACGCGGCGGTGGTGCCTGCGCATCGGCGCGGTCGTCCTCGGTGGACACGCGGCCGGGAGCGAGCACGGCCGTCCCCGACGTCACGACGAGGGGGTGTCCGCTGCCGGCGAGTCCATCACCGAGTGCTGCGACCGCCAGCCCGTCGAGGCGGCAGTTGTCGACGTAACGGTCGAAATCGTGCACGAACGCGGTATGGATCACGCCCTCCGATGCCGCCGCAGCGCGGCGCAGGCCGTCGGCGTCCTCGAGCGCACCGCGGTGCACGCGCACGCCGGCCGTCTCGAGTGCACGCGCCGCGGCATCGCTGCGCGCGAGCCCGGTCACCTCGTGGCCCGCCGCGAGCAATTCGCGGACGACGGCCGTTCCCACGAAGCCGGTCGCCCCGGTCACGAACACGCGCATGGTCGATCTCCTTCAGACTACGATGGCGGCATCGTGCCGCGCGCGCCGCCGTGACGGGAGCCGGCACGGGATACCGGTATCGCGACCAACAGGCTGGCACGCGCGTGAACGATCCCCTCGACCTCGGACAGTACCTTCGCACGTGCCGCGAGCGCCTCGAACCCGCAGCGTTCGGCCTGTCGGCCGCGCGCCGGCGCACGCCGGGCCTGCGGCGCGAGGAGATCGCGCAGCGCGCGCACGTCAGCGTCACCTGGTACACCTGGCTGGAGCAGGGGCGCGGAGGGCCGCCGTCGCCGGAGGCACTCGAGCGCATCGCCACCGCGCTCGCGCTCGACGACGACCAGCGCGAGCACGCTTTCCTGCTGGCCGGGCATCGTCCACCGAGGCCGCGTCTCGACGATGCAGCGCCGGTATCGCCACGCCTGCAGCGGGTGCTCGATGCACTGTCCACGAGTCCCGCGTACGTCAAGTCGTCGACATGGGACGTGCTCGCGTGGAACCGCGCGGCCGCTCGTGTCCTCACCGACTACGGCGAGCTCGCTCCCGAACAGCGCAACATCCTTCGCCTGTTCTTCCTGCGCCCGGCGGCAGGCCTCGTGCCGACCTACTGGGAGCGCACGGCGCGCTTCATCGTGGCGACCTTCCGTGCCGAGACCACCCGGGCCGGCGAGCCTGCCGCCGCCCGAGCTGCGCTACTCGTGGCCGAGCTCCGCGCGGCGAGTCCACGTTTCGCCGCACTGTGGGACGCGCACGACGTGCGCAGCCACGGCGAGGGCACCAAGGTGATCGACAAGGGCGGCGACGGCCTCATCGGCCTCGAGTACTCGGCGTTCGCGGTCGACGGCCGGCCCGACCTGGGCCTCGTCGTCTACACGCCGTCGACACCTGCGGACGCCACGCGCATCGCGCGCCTGATGGAGGCGTGAGGACGGCCCGCGGAGCCGGCCTCAGCGGCGGCGTGACACCGGCTCACGGATGAATGCATCGACCGCCTCGCGAGCGAGCGCGGGATCGTCCGCGAACACGCCGTCGACGCCGGCCGCGAGCAGTGCATCCGCTTCGCGTCGCGCACCGCGTTCGCAGCGCGTCGCGGGATCGTCGCCGCAACGCAGCGCAGGCGGCAGGAACGCATTCTCCGGGCGCAGCGTCCACACGTGCACGTCGAGGCCCGCCGCGTGTGCGTCGGTGACGAGGCGCGTCGGTGCGGCCAGGCCTCCCTTGGCATCGAGCGGCACGACGAGGCGCGCCGGTGGCGCGAGCACGTCGGCGTACGTGGCGATGCCGGCGAGTCCGGTCTTGGTCAGCATCGAGGCGTAGGTGGTGCCGGTGTCGCCGGCGAGCACGCGGTCCCACGGCCGCTGGTCGGGCGCACCGACGAGCTGCACGAGGAACACGTTGTCGCCCTGCGTGCCGAGCAGGCCGCGCAGACGCTTGAGACTGTCGATCTCGAAGGACTGGATGCCCACCGGCGCACGACGCGTGTAGGCGTGGCGGCGGATCACCTTGAGCGCAGCCTGTTCGGGATCGAAGCCCAGCGCGCGGAAGTGGCTCGGATGCTTGAGTTCGGGGATCACGCCGATCGTGCGGCCCTTCTGGCGTGACAGGCGCGCGGCGAGCTCGATGACTTCGGCGAACGTCGGCACGCCGTAGCGGCCGTCGTGGGCGGTGCTGCGCAGCTGCGGCAGGCGTTCGCGTGCGTGCAGCGTGCGCAGCTCGGCGAGCGAGAAGTCCTCGGTGAACCAGCCCGTCACGGGTTCGCCGTCGATGTCGCGCGTCGTGCGGCGATCGGCGAACTCCGCGCGGTCGGCGACATCGGTCGTGCCGCCGATCTCGTTCTCGTGGCGCGCGATCGGCACGCC
The DNA here is from genome assembly GCA_029959555.1 of Lysobacteraceae bacterium PS02065. Taxonomy (GTDB): domain Bacteria; phylum Pseudomonadota; class Gammaproteobacteria; order Xanthomonadales; family Rhodanobacteraceae; genus Dokdonella. The sequence continues at coordinate 79,396 of JASCPI010000005.1, forward strand.
GTCGCGCGTCAGCACGAGGTCGGGCTCGATGAAGTCGGCGCCGTCCTCGATCGCCTTCGCATAGGCGGCCAGCGTGTGCTCGGGTCGCAGTGCACTCGCGCCGCGATGGCCGATGACGAGCGCCTTGCGGTTCGTCGTCGTCGTGCGCCAGGGCGATGCCGCGGCAACCGGCGGAGGCACCGCGACGCCGAACGCGAGCAGCGCGGTGAGCGGAAGAGCCATGGGCATCGCGGAAGTCCTCCCGGATCGGCGGTGCACGTCGTCGGGCGACTGCACCGATGGCGCGATCTTGCGCCTGCGTCACGATGCCGCCAAGGCCGTGACACGCACGTGTCGGCCGTGTTCAACGGCGATGACGCGCAGCCCCTCGTCATGCCGTCGAAACATCGCATGGCTACGGTCCCGGGCGATCGACGCGCGCCGTCGCGTCATGTCCTACAGGGAAAACCTCCGATGAAACCCGCCACGCCCGCCGCGCGCGGACGACGCCTGCTCGTCCTCGCCATCCTCGCCCACCTCGGCACGCTGCATGCGCAGACGCCCGAGGAGGATGCCGTCGTCGCGGCGGATCCGTCCGCGACCGAGCTCGAAGGGGTGCGCGTCCAGGGCGCGCGTTCCAGCGGCGAGACGCTGTACCTCGACGAGAAGCGCATCGCGCCGTCGGTGACCGAGTCGGTCAGCGCCGAGCAGATCTCGCGCACCGGCGATTCGGACGCGGCGACGACCCTGCGCCGCATCGCCGGCCTCAGCCTCGTCGACGGACGTTACGTCTACGTGCGCGGCCTCGGCGAGCGCTATTCGAGCGTGCTGCTCAACGGCGCGCAGGTGCCGAGCCCGGATTTCACGCGCCGCGTCGTGCCGCTCGATCTGTTCCCGAACGAGCTGCTCGACGGCATCGTCGTGCAGAAGTCCTACACGCCGGACATGCCGGGCGAGTTCGGTGGCGGCACCGTGCTGTTGCGTACGCGCGAGGTGCCGCGGGCGCCGTTCTTCCGCGTCCAGGGCACCCTCGGCTGGGCCGACGGCACGACGTTCGAGGATGGCCTGCGCTACGACGGTGGCGCACGCGACTGGACCGGGCGTGACGACGGCACGCGCGAGCTGCCCGGTTCACTCGGTGCGGCCATCGCCAACGGTGCCTACCTGCGTCCGCGTTCGGCGACCAATCCGAACGGAGCGACACCCGAACAGCTGCAGGGCTACGGGCGCGACCTCGCCGCGTCGGGCTTCGGCATCCGCAACAAGGACATCGGTCCCGAGACCGGATTCTCGATCGGCCTCGGCAACGGCTACGAGATCGCCGACGACGTGCGCCTCGGTGTGATCGGTGCGGTGCGCTACAACCAGGACTGGGAGAACCGCCACGAGACGCGCTCGACGTACGCGGCGAGCAACGCGGGCCTCTCGAATACCGGGCGCCTCGACGTCGACAGCACGCAGCGTTCGATCGACGCGAGCGGCTTCGTCGGCCTCGGCCTCGACATCGGCATGAACCACCGGCTCGGCCTCACCCTCATGCAGCTGCGCCAGACCGACGACCGCACCCGCGTCAGCGACGGCGTCGTCGACAGCGTCGAGTCGCGCTTCCACGAACTGCGCTGGGTCGAGAACGAGCTCAGTGCGCGTCAGCTGACCGGACACCACGTGTTCCCGGCCGCACGCGACCTCGAGATCGACTGGCAGTACACCAACGCGACTGCGACACGCGACGAACCCAACCGCCGCAACTACCGCTACGACTACGCCGGTGACCTGCTCGAGTACTCGCGCCGTTCCGATGCGCACGCGACCACGTACGGCACCCTCGACGACGAGCAGGACGACTTCTCGTTCAAGGCGATGCTGCCGATCATGCTCGGCGACACCACGACACTCGCCTTGAGCGCGGGTGGCGGCCGCACCGAGCGCGAGCGCGACTCGGCGATCCGCACGTTCGCCTACCAGCTCGCTTCGGGATCGCCGCTGGCGACGCAGCCCGGGTTCCTCGCCCAGCCGATCGACCTCGTCATCAACCCGGACACGATCCGCCCCGACGGCTTCGTGCTGCGCGAAGTGACGCGGCCCACCGACAACTATTTCGCCGACCAGTCGCTCGACGCGCTGTTCCTCAACGCCGATCTCAACCTCGGCGCCTGGCGCTTTACCGCCGGTGCGCGCCACGAGCGCAACGAGCAGTCGGTAACGACGTTCGACATCGGCAACTCGGCGCGCGAGCCGATCGTCGCGCGCGACGACAGCAGCCACTGGCTGCCGGCCGCAGGCATCACCTTCGCCTACAGCGACGACGCGCAGATCCGACTCGCCTTCGGTCGTACCTTGTCGCGCCCCGACTTCCGCGAACTTTCGCAGGCCCCGTTCACCGATCCCGAGCTCGACATCGACACGATCGGCAACCCGAACCTGCGCACCACGCGCATCCGCAACCTCGACCTGCGCTGGGAGTACTACTTCGGTGGCCGCGACAGCGTCTCCGTGGCGCTGTTCGACAAGCAGTTCGCCGATCCGATCGAGAAGCTGCGCGTGCCGGGCTCGTCACCGCTGCTCGAACTCGCCAATGCGGCCGAAGCGCACAACTACGGCATCGAGCTCGACGCGAACAAGAACCTCGGCTTCGTCGGCGAGCGCTGGCTCGGCGGCCTCGACACGAGCCGCTTCAACGTCGGCCTCAACTATTCGCGCATCGAGTCGTCGATCGACCTCGATGCGGCGAGCGCGAGCTACCAGACCAACCTGTCGCGACCGATGCAGGGCCAGTCGCCCTACGTGGTCAATCTGCAGCTCGGCTACGAAGGCGAGCGCCACGAGGCCAACCTGCTGTTCAACCGCTTCGGCCGCCGCATCTCCGAGGTCGGCGTGCAGGGCCAGCCCGACATCTACGAGGAGTCGTTCGACAGCCTCGACGCGCTGTGGCGCTACCGCTTCGCGGAAAGCTGGCGCCTGACGTTCCGCCTGCGCAACCTGCTCGATCCCGATGTCTCGTTCACGCAGGGCGGCCTCGACACGCGCGCGTTCAAGCGCGGCCGCGAGGCGCTCGTGTCGATCGAATGGCGTCCGGGCTCCTGACGCGCACTGACCGCAAACCGTCACGCCGGGGACAACAGCACGTCATGGCTCGTCGCGCATCCTCGCCGCAGGGGCCGTCGAATCGCTCGGCGTGGCGGCGTCCGATCCGCTCAACGAACAGGGATAACCCATGATCAAGACTCTCAAGCAAGCCGCGCTCGCGGCGTGCGTGGCGGCGGGCTTCGTCGCGGCGCCGCTGCACGCCGCCGTCGTCGTCAACGACGCGTTCTCCGGCAACTGGAAGGACGCCGACCGTCCGAACCGCGGTTGGGACATCGAGGTGCTGCAGCGCCCGAACGGCGACAAGATCCTGTTCCTCTATTCGGCGACGTACGACGCGCAGGGCAAGCCGCTGTGGGTCACGACGAACTTCGACATCAAGGAGTTCGAGTTCCAGTGGACCGGCAAGCCGCTCGTGACGTTCGAGAACGGCAGCTTCGCCGGCAGCGAGACGCCGGTGCGTCGCGACATCGGCACGGTCGACGTGCGCGTGGACAGCTGCGGCGAGATCAACGTGAGCGTGACCCCGAATGCGGCCAGCGGCCTGCAGCCGGTGACGCAGCGCCTGGTTCCGCTGCAGTCGCTCGTGTCGGGCGCCGAGCAGAAGGGCCCGAAGTGCGTGTACGAGACCAAGTTCACGAGCTGCCCGACCGGCTCTGTGGCAGGCGCGCTGCCGCGCAGCTGCGTGCTGTCGGGTGCGATCACGCGTGACATCACGCTGACCAACGACACCACGTGGGTGCTCGACGGCCTCGTGCGCGTCGGCGGCGACAACACGAATTCGGCCGTGCTGACCATCCAGCCGGGCACGATCCTGACCGGCAACGGCGCGACCTCGGACTACCTCTACATCCAGCCGGGTTCGAAGATCATCGCCGACGGCAAGGCCTACGCGCCGATCGTCTTCACGAGCCCCGACGACGGCATCACGAGCGATCGTTCGCCGGCGCCGAAGGACTGGGGTGGCGTCGTGCTCTCCGGCAACGCGCCGAACAACAAGTGCCCGACCGCGCCGTTCGACTGCCGCAGCGAGTTCGATCCGAACCTGCGCTACGGCGGCAACAATGCGCACGACAGCTCGGGCGTCATGCGTTACGTGCAGGTCCGTTACGGCGGTTACGTGTTCGCCGAAGGCCGCGAGGTCAACTCCTTCACGTTCCAGTCGGTCGGTGACGGCACGGTGCTCGAGTACCTGCAGGCCTACCGCGGCGGCGACGACGGCTTCGAGTGGTTCGGTGGCACGGCCAACGCGCGTTACCTCGTGGTGACCGAGGGTGGCGACGATTCGTTCGACTGGGACGAGGGCTGGAGCGGCAAGGTGCAGTTCGCGCTGTCGCAGGCCAGCAGTGGCCTCGGCGAAGACAACGGCTTCGAGTCGTCGAACCAGAACCAGAACCACGACGCCTCGCCGCGCGCCACGCCGACGTTCGCGAACTTCACGTTCCTCGGCAGCGCGACGGCCGGTGATGGCATCCATCTCAAGGAAGGCACCGGTGGCCGCCTCGTGAACGGCATCGTCAGCGGCTTCGACCGTTCGGGCAAGGCCTGCCTCGCGATGTTCAACGCCTCGACGTTCACGGCCGCCGGTACGCCGACCGCGCTGACCGGCGTGCTCACGCTCGACCACACGTTCCTCAACTGCGCGACCACGTACCGCGCCGATGCGGCCGCGCCGTGGACCCCGCAGGCGTTCTTCACCGCGCAGGCGTCGAACTCGACCGCGAGTGCACAGCTCGACGGCTTCCTGCCGAGCGCCACGTCGCCGGTGCGCACCGGTGGCCGCCTGATCCAGGACGCGTTCTTCGCCCCGGCCCCGTACGCGGGTGCCTTCGCCGGCGCGCACGACGACTGGACCCAGCCGTGGACGCACGCGGTGCCGCGTTGATCGACGTTTGACGGATCCGCCGCACGGACGCGGCGCCGGCACGGATGCCTCCCTTCGAACCCGCGGTGCTCAGGCGCCGCGGGTTTTTCATGCGTCGCGCTTCAGCCGCGCATCGCGGCCTTGAGCTCGATGCCGTTGCCTTCGGGGTCGCGCAGGTAGAGTGACGGACCGTCGCCGTGCGCACCGAAGTTGTCCTCCTCGGGACCGACGTCGACGCCGACACGCGCGAAGGCTTCGCGCAGGCGTGCGTGATCGAAGTCCTCGATGCGCAGGCACAGGTGCTCCATGTTGCGCGCCTCGTGGCCCGGTGCTGCCCCGCCTGCCCGGCCGAGCCGCCCGTCGACGGCGACGAGGTCGATCAGGCTGTCGCCGGCGCGCAGGTGGACCAGTCCCAGGTCGTCGCGCCGACGTTCGACCGGACAGCCGAGCACATCGCGATAGAACGCGACCATGCGTTCGAGGTCGATCGCGCGGATGACGACGTGGTCGATGGCCTGGATGCGCAGCATCGGATCGGTCCTTCCCTGCATGGGTGTGCGTGCACGATGGATGTCGCCGCGTGCGGGTGCAAGATGCGGCGCGTGTGTCGATGGGCTACGGTGCGGGCTTCCGAGCTGCCGGGGCCACGCGCATGACCGACCGTCGCCGCTTCCTCGCCTTGTCGGCCGCCGCGCTCGCGGCGCTCGCCACCGCGCCCGCGCATGCCGCGGCCGCAAAGGGACCGCGCTTCCGCGACCGCCTCGCGATCGACGGCGCCGGCGGTCTCGGCGTGTACTGGTTCGACGAAGGCGATCCGCGCGCGAAGGACGACCTCGCCGCGCTGCGCGCTTCGGGTCTCGACGCGATCGTGCTGACGGTCGCGCCCTCGGGGCGTTTCTGGCTCGACGACGCCGCACGCGAAAAGACCGGGCAGGCGATCGCACGCTGCAAGGCGATGGTCGCGCGCCACGCCGACCATCTGCTGCTCGTGCAGGAGGGCGCCGACCTCGAGCGCGCACGGCGTGGCGGGCGCACCGGCATCGTGATGACGTTCCAGGGGACCGAGTCGCTCGGCGAGGACGTCGATCGCATCGCCTTCTTCCGCGAACTCGGCGTACGCGTGATCCAGCTCACCCACAACCGCCGCAACCTCGTCGGCGACGGCGCGACGGAACCCGGCAACGCGGGCCTGAGCCGGTTCGGTCATGCCGTGGTCGAGCGTCTCAATGCCGAGCGCGTCGTCGTCGACCTCGCGCACGGCTCGCAGCGCACGATGGCCGAAGGCATCCGCGCCTCGAAGGCACCCGTGCTGATCAGCCACACCGGTTGCCGCGCGCTCGCCGACCTGCCACGCAACACCGGCGACGCCGAGCTGCGTGCACTCGCCGATCGCGGCGGCGTCGCCGGCATCATCCTGTGGCCGTACCTGCGTACCGACACGCAGCCGATGGCCGTCGACGTGATCCGGCACCTCGAGCACGCGATCGACGTCTGCGGCGAGGACCACGTCGGCATCGGCACCGATGCGGGCGTCGCACCGATCGACCGCAGTGGCGATTTCGAGAAGGAGAACCGCGCGATGATCGCGGGTATGGTCGCCGACGGCATCTTCGAGAAGGGCCGTCCACCCGATCTCTACACGTTCATCCCCGATCTCAATCGTGCCGACCGTTTCGACGTCATCGCCGACCTGCTCGCGCAGCGTGGCCACGGCGAGGCACGCATCGCCAAGATCCTCGGCGGCAACATGGCGCGCGTCATGCGCGAGGTCTGGGGCTGAACGCGCGGTTCCACGGTTTCCCCACAGTCACGGGGCACGATTTCACCCGGGTTTAACCGCGGCGCACCTACCGTGGCAGCACGTCCGTCGGAGTCGCGCCATGAACCACGACCCCATCCCCAGTACGCCGCCCGGTGCGTGGAGCGATGCCGCGTCCGATGACCTGCCGCGGACCACCGCCGACGCGGTCGTTCCGGGCGACGCACTCGCGCAGGCCGGTGACCTCGCGTTGCGCAGCCTCACCTCGCGCGAGTTCGCCGCTGCGGTGCCGGCCGCGCCCGCGTCCGGTGCGACCCCCGACGGCCTCGCCGCGATCTCGGGCGAGTACCGCCGCCGCGTGCGCGACGAAGGCGTCGTACGCGCCGACCGCTGGCTGGCCGTTGCGCTCGGCCTGGGCTCGTCGGGCGCGACGCCTAGCGTTCCGAGTGGCCCGGCTCGAAGAAGTCGCGGCGCGTGAACAGGCCGGGCCTGATCAGGTCGATGAACGCGCGCGCGTCGGCGCTCAGGTACTTGCCCTTGCGCACGACCACGCCGTAGCTGCGCTGCGGGAAGTACTGGCGAAGGTTGCGCACGGCGAGTCGGCCCTGGTCCTCGGGCCCGATGCAGATGCCCGTCACGATCGAGATGCCGAGGCCCATCGCGACGTACTGCTTGATGACCTCCCAGCCGCCGACCTCGATCGCGACGTGGTACGGCACGTTGCGCTGGTGGAACACGAGGTCGACGAGACGGTAGGTCGTCAGGCGCTTGGGCGGCAGGATCAGGCCGTGTGGCGAGAGGTCCTCGAGCGTGATCTCGGGCTTGCTCGCGAGCGGATGGCCGAGCGGCGTGATCAGCAGCGGGTCGAAGTGGTGCAGCGGCTCGTAGGAGAGGTCGTTCGGCACGTCGAGCATCGAGCCGACCGCGAAATCGACCTCGTCCGAACGCAGCAGCGCGAGGCCGTCGCTGCCGGTCACGTTGTGCAGGTTGAGCGGCACGTCCGGGTGACGCTCGCGGAACGTCGCGACCATCTGCGGCAGCAGGTACTGGATCGTCGAATTGCCGCAGGCGATGTCGAGGCCGGCCGGTCCGATGCCCTGCGTGCTCGCTCGGAACGCCTCGTCGAGCGCTTCGAGGCCGTCGACGAGCGGTCGCGCGAGGTCGTAAAGGACCTGGCCGCGCGGCGTCAGCGCGACGCGGCGGCGGCGGCGTTCGACGAGTTCGGTGCCGAGTTCCTTCTCGAGCGCGGCGAGCTGCAGGCTCACCGAAGGCTGCGACAGGAACAGCGCGTCGGCCGCACGTGACAGCGTGCCGAGCTTGACCGTGTAGCAGAACGCGCGCAGCTGCTTGAGCCGGTTGCCCTTGTAGTAGAAGCGCGGCTCGGCGGCCTCGACGGTACGCGACGAGGCGCCGCGGACGCTCGTCCGACGCGGGGAAGCCTTCTTTTTTGGCTTGTCCTTCAAGGCCTTGCCAAAGAATTGACAAATTCAATGATCCGCATTGAAACATTTGCTTTGTCAAATGAAAAGTCGCGGGCGTAGCCTGCGCCTCCGTTCGAGGAGCCTGCCGATGTCCGCTGCGATCGACGCCCTGGCCTTGCCGCACGACCTTCCCGACGGCGTCGACCTCGTCGCGCCGGGCGACGCACGCGTCCTCACGCACGGCGCCCTCGCGTTCGTGGCCGACCTGCACCGCCGCTTCGATGCACGCCGCCTCGACCTGCTCGCGGCGCGCCGTGCCCGTCAGGCGCGTTTCGATGCCGGCGACGCGCCCGACTTCCTCGCCGAGACCGCCGCGCTGCGCGCCGCCGACTGGCGCGTCGCACAGATCCCGGGCGCGCTGTGGGATCGCCGTGTCGAGATCACCGGCCCGGTCGACCGCAAGATGATCATCAACGCGCTCAATTCGGGCGCGCGCGTGTTCATGGCCGACTTCGAGGATTCGACCTCGCCGACCTGGCGCAACCTGCTCGACGGCCAGGCCAACCTCGCCGATGCGGTCGCCGGCACGATCACGTTCCGTTCGCTCGACGGCCGCGACTACCGCCTGCGTCCCGATCCGGCCGTGCTCATCGTGCGTCCGCGCGGCTGGCACCTGCCCGAGAAGCACGTGCGCATCGACGGCGTGCCGACGTCCGGCGCATTGTTCGACGCGGGCCTGTACCTGTTCCACAACGCGGCCGCGCTGCATGCGCGCGATCGCGGTCCCTACCTGTACCTCCCCAAGCTCGAGAGCCACCGCGAGGCGGCGCTGTGGGACGAGGTGCTCGCCCACGCCGAGCACGCGCTCGACCTCCCCGTCGGCACGATCAAGGTCACCGTGCTCATCGAGACGCTGCCCGCCGTGTTCGAGATGGACGAGATCCTGCACGCGCTGCGCACGCGCGTGGTCGGCCTCAACTGCGGGCGCTGGGACTACATCTTTTCCTACATCAAGACGTTCCGCGCGCAGCGTACCCACGTGCTGCCCGAGCGCGGCCAGGTCGGCATGGGCGCGGCGTTCCTCAAGGCGTATTCGGAGCTGCTGATCCGCACCTGCCACCGCCGCGGCGCGTTCGCGATGGGCGGCATGGCCGCACAGATCCCGATCAGCGGCGACGCCGCCGCGAACGAGGCCGCGATGGCGCGCGTGCGTGCGGACAAGCAGCGCGAGGCCGGCGCCGGCCACGACGGCACGTGGATCGCCCATCCGGGCCTGCTGCCGATCGCGCTCGAGGCCTTCGATGCGGCGATGCCGGGATCCAACCAGCTCGAGCGCCTGCGCGAGGACGTCGTCGTCGCGCGTGACGACCTGCTGCTCGCGCCGCCCGGCACGATCACGCGCGCGGGCTTCGAGGCCAATGTCGACGTCTGCCTGCGCTACCTCGCGGCATGGCTCGACGGTCTCGGCTGCGTGCCGATCCACCACCTCATGGAAGACGCCGCGACCGCCGAGATCTCGCGCGCCCAGCTGTGGCAGTGGCTGCACCACGAAGGCCTGCGTCTCGACGATGGCACCCCGATCGATCTCGCGCTGTTCGAGCACGTGCTCACCGGTGCGGCGGCGCGCCTGCCGGCCTCGGGCCTGCCCGGCCAGGACCGTCTCGCCGAGGCGACCGCGATGCTCGACGCGTTCACGCGCGCCGACGAACTCGCCGACTTCCTCACGCTGGCCGCCTACGAGCGCCTCGCCTGATTCCGTCCACGTTCTTCCCTCACCTCCACCGCGCCACCTCGACCCCAGGAGCACCCCGATGAGCAAGAACCCGCTGCCGAGCGCCGAACAACTCAAGCTCGACTGGACCAACAATGCGCGCTGGGCCGGCATCACGCGCAACTACTCGGCCGAGGACGTCGTGCGTCTGCGCGGGACCGTGCACGTCGAGCATTCGATCGCGCGCCTCGGTGCCGAGAAGCTGTGGAGCTCGCTGCACCGCGAGCCGTTCGTCAACGCGCTCGGCGCGCTGACCGGCAACCAGGCCATGCAGCAGGTCAAGGCCGGCCTCAAGGCGATCTACCTGTCGGGCTGGCAGGTCGCCGCCGACGCCAACCTCGCCGGCCAGATGTACCCGGACCAGTCGCTGTACCCGGCCGATTCGGTGCCGGCGGTGGTCAAGCGCATCAACAACGCACTGCTGCGCGCCGACCAGCTGCACCACGCCGAAGGCAACGATTCGATCGACTTCCTGCAGCCGATCGTCGCCGACGCGGAGGCCGGCTTCGGCGGCGTGCTCAACGCGTTCGAGCTCATGAAGGCGATGATCGAGGCCGGTGCCGCCGGCGTGCACTTCGAGGACCAGCTCGCCTCGGTCAAGAAGTGCGGCCACATGGGCGGCAAGGTGCTCGTGCCGACGCGCGAGGCGGTCGAGAAGCTCAACGCCGCGCGCCTCGCCGCCGACGTCATGGGCGTGCCGACACTGATCGTCGCGCGCACCGACGCCGAGGCCGCCGACCTGCTGACCAGCGACGTCGACGCGAACGACAAGCCGTTCACGACCGGCGAGCGCACCGTCGAAGGCTTCTACAAGACGCGCAACGGCCTCGACCAGGCGATCAGCCGCGGCCTCGCCTACGCGCCGTACGCCGATCTCGTCTGGTGCGAGACCGGCAAGCCCGATCTCGAGTTCGCGCGCAAGTTCGCCGAGGCGATCCACGCGAAGTTCCCGGGCAAGCTGCTGGCCTACAACTGCTCGCCGTCGTTCAACTGGAAGAAGAACCTCGACGACGCCACGATCGCGAAATTCCAGAAGGAAATCGCGGGCTACGGCTACAAGTTCCAGTTCATCACGCTGGCCGGCTTCCACGCGCTCAACTACTCGATGTTCAACCTCGCCTACGGCTACGCGCGCAACCAGATGAGCGCGTTCGTCGAGCTGCAGGAAGCCGAGTTCGCGGCCGCCGAGCGTGGCTTCACGGCGGTCAAGCACCAGCGCGAGGTCGGCACGGGCTACTTCGACCAGGTCACCCAGGCGATCCAGCAGGGCCAGTCCTCGACCACCGCGCTCAAGGGCTCGACCGAGGAAGAGCAGTTCCACGGCGGCAAGAACGCCGCCTGAGATCGGCGCTGGAGACCACGTCGCGCCGCGGGCGGCTGCCTGCGGCGCGACACGCCGGCATCGGAACGCCGGGGGCGGAGGGAGAGCCCCGGCCGGGGTAGGCCGGAGCCTGCGTTCCGATGCCGGCGCTGCGCCGGACATCGCACCGGAACACAGGAGGGCTGCGCGGGTGCGATGGAACGGTCGAGCTTGCATCCGGGCGGCCGCGCGCACACATGACGGAAGTCACACTTGCGACGATCGTCGGCTCGTCGTCGCCTCGTGGCGATCGGGTACCATGTCGGGCGTAGGGACGTCTCTTGATGGGGAACGCCGTGTCGTCGAACCAGTCCACGGGCAGTGTCGTGTCGATCGGACAGGCCGGCGCACGCGCGCGTCCGCCGTTGCTGCCGCGCGAGCTGTCGGACCGTGAGCTCGGCCTGTTCACGAGCGTGGGCGACCGCCGCGACCTGCGGGCGGGCGAGGTCATCTTCCGTCGCGGCGAACTCGGCCGCAGCATGTTCGTGATCGAGTCGGGCCAGATCCGCCTCGAGTTCGGCGACGGCATGCCCGACAAGCTCATCGGTGCGCGCGAGTTCTTCGGCGAGCTGACGCTGTTCATCGGCAACCACACGCGCGTCGCCAACGCGGTCGCCACGTCGGCGACGACGATGCACATCATCGAGCAGCAGGCCTTCGAGCAGCTGCTCGACGCCGAGCCGCGCCTGCTCGCACAGTTCATGCGCCGCTCGTTCTCCTACCTCGTCGCGAGCGAGCAGCAGCTCATCGCGAGCCTCAAGCGGCGCAACGAGGACCTCATGGTGACGCTGGATTCGCTGCGCCAGACGCAGACCCAGCTCAACACGGCGCAGCGCCTCGTGCAGACCGACGAGCTGACCGGCCTGTGCAACCGCCGCGGCCTCTACATGTTCCTCGAACGCCTCGGCGAGACGCGCCTGCCGGGCACGCAGCTCGGCCTCATGCTCATCGACATCGACCGCTTCAAGCAGATCAACGACCGCTGCGGCCATCTCGTCGGCGACCAGGTGCTGCGTGCGATCGCCGAGGAAGTGCAGGGCGCGGCCTCGGCCTGCGATCTGCCGAGCCGTCTCGGCGGCGACGAGTTCGCGCTGCTCGCGCAGGTGACCGGTGCCGAGGAACTCGCGGCGCGTGCGTCGCAGATCGTCAGTGCGGTGCGCGGCCTGCGCTTCCCGACCTGCGAAGGCCTCACCGTGAGCGTGAGCATCGGCGCGCACCTGTGCGTCGAGGAGACCGACTGGGCGATCTGGTACAGCGACGCCGACTGCCTGCTCTACGAGGTCAAGGGCCAGGGTGGCGACGGCATGCGCGGCCCGGCGGTCTGACCGGCGCGACCGCGGCGCGTGATGCGCCGCGTAGTCTTCAGTGCACCCACTGGCCCGCGCGGCGGCGCGGCGGCGTGTCGCCGGACGCGTGGTGTGCGGCGGCTTCCTCGTCGGTGGCCGGGTTCTCGCGCCAGTAGTCGGCGACCGCATCGACGGCTTCCGGGATGCGCGCGAGGCATTCGTCGTACTCCTCGTCGCTGAGCGGCGCGAACTCGGCGTCGCTTTCGAACACTTCGTCCTCGATCGACAGCGCGATGATCGGACCGAGATGCTGCATGAGGTCCGATTCCTGACCGAGGCGCGCCTCCCAGGCCTGCGCGCGCAGGTCGATGCCGCGGCTGAAGCCCTCGCACCAGCCGCGCGCCGTGAAGGCGACGCTGCCGTCCTCGGTGTCGAGTTCGCCGAGGATCGGTTCGTAGACACCGCCCTCGATCTCGAGGGTCACCGATTCGTTGAGACGCGCGAGCAGGGTCAGCACGCGCTCGCCCTGCTCGGCATTGTCGAACGGTTCGTTCAACACCTCGGCCAGCCATTCGTCGGGCTTGGGTGGCGCCGGACCGATCGCGAGCGACGTCAGCAGGCCGTGCACGCCGTCGAGCAGCAGATGCTGGTCGCCGGGAAGCGCACGCAGGAACTGGTCGAGTTCCTCGAGTTCGGAATCCGCCAGCGAGGCGGGCCAGTCGGCTTCAGGCATCGTCGAGCTCCAGCAGCACCGGCGTGTGGTCCGAAGGACGCTCCCATCCGCGCGGCGAGCGGTCGATGGTGGCGGCGCGCGCGCGAGGCTTCAAGGCTTCCGAAGCGAGCACGAGGTCGATGCGCAGGCCCAGGTTGCGGCGATAGCCGGCCTGGCGGTAGTCCCACCAGCTGAACTGGCCGCCATCGGCGTCGAACAACCTGAACGTGTCGTGCAGGCCGAGGTCGAGCAGGCGGCGCAGCGCCTCGCGTTCGGGCGTCGAGCACAGGATCTGCTCGTGCCAGGCGACCGGGTCGTGCACGTCGCGGTCGTCGGGTGCGATGTTGAAGTCACCGAGCACGATCAGGCGCGGGTCGTTGCGCAGCTCGCCCTCGAGGAAGCGCGTGACCTTGTCGAGCCAATCGAGCTTGTAGTGGTACTTGTCGCTGCCGACGGCCTGGCCGTTGACCACGTAGAGGTTGGCGATGCGCAGGTCGCCGACCGTGGCGACGAGGATGCGGCGCTGCGGATCCTCGAGGCCCGGGATGTCGGTGACGACATCCGAAATCGGTGCGCGCGCGAGCAGCGCGACGCCGTTGTAGGTCTTCTGGCCCGAGAAGCGCACCTCGTAGCCGAGATTCTCGATCGCCGCGCGCGGGAACTTGATGTCCTCGAGCTTGGTTTCCTGCACCGCGACGATGTCGGGACCCGCCTCGCCGCACCACTGCTCGAGGTGCGGCAGCCGCACGTTGAGCGAATTGACGTTCCATGACGCGATCTTCATGGCGCCAGTGTAGCGGACTCGCCCCGGCACACGACCCAGCGCGTCGCCTTCACGGTGTCGTCGCGACCGATCCGGATGGCAGCCACAGTTCGAGGACGCGCGGTGTCGCGCGCAGCGTCGGCGGCAGTGCACGCACGGCGACCTCGCTGCCCGGCGCGAGGAACGCCGGGCCCGCCGCGCGCACGAGCGCTTCGGCACAGGCGCGGTCGGCCGGGTCGTGCACGAGCAGGGTCGGCTTGCGCCAGCGCGTCGGCGGGTTCGCGCCGCGGCGTTCGGCGCTGCGCACGACGTTCTCGACGCCGGGCATGCGCTTGCGCGCCTGCGCCTCGGGCAGCAGCGCCGCCACGCGCGCGACGACGGCCTCGCGCGTGGCCTCGTCGTAGACCTGCGTGTAGACGGTGATGCCGCGCTCGTCGAGGCAGGCGGGCAGGCGGGACACGGGTGACGCCGCGCCGATCGGCGACGGCGTGGCGACGGGCACGGGCGTGGACTCCGGCGTCGGCAACGCGAGCGGTTCCGGCGTCGGCGACACCACGGGCGCGACCGCGACCCGGGTCGGCAGCTGGCCTTCGCAGCCGCGCAGGTCGAGCGGCCGCGCCCATGTGCTGCGGCAGCTCGGATGCCAGTACGACGGCGCGACATCGGAGACCACGCGCCGTGTGGCACCGCACAGCGTGGTGCCTTGCGGCGCGGACGCGGCATCGAGCGCACTGCAGTGGCGCGCGAAGGCCTCGATGACGGTGTCGTAGCGCGCCTGCAGCGAGGCCGGCAGCGTCGCGCGGTCGAGCGCGACGAGGGTCGCGGCGTGCGCGCGCGCAGCGAGTGCGATGCCGGTGGCCGTCGGAGGCAGGCCGTCGAGGTAGCGTTCCGCGTCGGCGACGCTCGCGACGAGCGCATCGCGGCGTTCGGCCTGCTCCTTGCGGACCTGGTCCACCGCCTGCCACGCCGCGAACAGCAGCGTGCCCGAGGCGCCGATGCCGAGCGTCGTGCCGAGCGCCGCGGCCGGCACCGCGCGGCGCCAGAACGGCACCTCGCGCTCGACCACGCGCACCACGGGCGTGCGCACGCGTGCGAGCTGGCCCGCATCGGCCGGCGCGGGCGCGTTCCAGCCCGGCAGCTTCGCGAGCCAGTCCCCGCGCAGCTGCTGGCCGAGGTCGAAGCCGAGATGCTGGTAGCTCTCCCACTGCGCCTCGTCGAAGAACTGGTCGCCCGTGCCTTGCTGCGGGAAACCCGGATGGCGCAGCGCGTAGCCGAGCACATCGGCGTCGAGCGCCGCATGCAGGTTCGGTTTCACCACGACCAGCGTGCCGGTGCGCGGACCGCTTCCGTCGTCGCGGTAGCGGATGCGTGCGAGCAGCACGCCGCGCGCCGAGGTGTTGGCGGCGAGATCCTCGGGCGACAGCACGGTGAGGTCGTCGCCGTCGAGGCCGAAGCGTTCGACCGCGTCGGCGTGCGTGTGGAACTCGATCTCGGCACCGAAATCGATGCGCGCCTTGCGCACGAGGTTGTCGAGGTCGCCGAACTCGAACGCCGGATCGGCGCCCGCGTCGGACAGCACGATGAGGTCGAGGCGCCGGCGCAGCAGCGGATAGACGCCCGTGTTCTCGAAATGGCCGCCGTCGGAGAGGTACCACCACGGCTGGCGCAGGCCGCCGTATCGCGCGCGTGCTTCGGCGAGCAGCAGGCGCACCTTCGGCAGCGCGCGCCACGCCCACGTGTCCTTCGCGGCCTTCGTCGTCGCGTCGGTGAACGGGCGGCGCAGCCAGTAGCCGAGCCGCACGCCGAGGAAGAACAGCGTCATCGCCCAGCCGCTCGACGTATACGAGCCCGCGCCCGGTGCCGCTGCGGCCCCCGAGATCGCGATCCAGCGGCCCAGCGTGCCGACCGAGGCATCGCCGTCCAGCGGGCGCACCGCGTCGCGTCCCCATTCGAAGCCGCGTGCGCCGACCGTCAGCATGCAGCCCTTGCGGTCGGCGTTGTAGAGGTCGCTGGTGTCGTCGCGGGTCTGGTTGAGGCAGGTGTTGACGAGATGGATCGGCCCTCCGCGTACCTCGGGGCGATACGCGCCGAGGTCGACGTCGTCACCCGGGATCACGTCGGTGACGCTGTGCACGGCGTCGAGCACGGTCTCGCCCGTGCGCTCGTCGGGCGGTACCGCGGTGGCGCCGCCGGACGTCGTCTGACGCGTCCGTCCGCTGGCGAAGCGTGAGGGATTGCCGACCGACAGCCACGCCCGCACGAGCCGCGCGCGGTAGAAGCTGTGCAGCGACGAGGCATTGGCGGTCTGTGCGTGGCGCGCGGTGAGCGCGAGCCAGAGGATCGCGAGGGCGGCGACCACGCCCGCGCGTGCGGGCTCGCCCCAGTCGTCCAGGTTCGCGACCGGTGGCCCCGCGAACACGAACCACTGCACTAGCGACGCCCAGCCGAGCACGAGCACGCCGGCGAGTGCGAGGCCGAGCAGGTTGAGCGCGCGCGAACGCCAGTCCAGCCGCGACGCGGTGGCCGCGCTTTCGAGTTTCTGCAGCGGCTCGGCGAGCGCGCGCAGCACGATCAGCGCGACGCCGGTCAGGCCGAGCCCGCCCGACAGCGAGGTCCAGAACGTCGAACCACCGGTGCGCGCGAGCATGAGGTTGACCTGCCAGCTCGCCGCATCGAGCACGCCGACGCCAAACAGCACGGCCGCGACCACGCTCCAGCGACGCAATGCACGCGTGAGGCGGTTGCGCTCGCGGGCGACGCCGTCGGCATCGCGCGCCGCGCCGCGCACGCGCAGGAACGTGCCGATGTAGCGCACGAGTGCACCACCGGCCGCGAGCATCGCGGCGAGGCCGATGAGGCCCGCATCGAGTGCGACGAAGCCCACGGCCGCCCATGCGGTCAGCGCGGCGAGCACGACCAGCACGAACGCGTCGCGAGCACCCGGTCCAGCCCGCGTCGCGGGTTGCCCGGCCCGCGCATCCGAGCCGTCGCGTGCGATCCAGTAGGCGAGGATCGCGCCGGGAGCACCGGCCAGCCACACGAGTGCGGCGATGATCCACCAGGCCGAGGCGATGCCGGGCCAGGTCGCCGCGGGAATCCAGCCCCATTCGTTCTGCACGAGGTGCGGCAGCACGACCGCGACGCCGACCAGCAGCGCGACGAACGCGAACTCGATGTGCACGGCGAGCCAGGCGCGCAGGAACGTCACCACGGCCATGCCGAGGTCGCGCGAACCACCCGGGCTCAGGTAGCGGCCGTTGCGGCGCAGCCACCACATGACCAGCGAATCGGTGCGCGCGAGCGCCTTCTCCGCACGGTCGATGCCGACCGAACCGATCAGACGGCCGAGCATGCCGCCCGTGAAGCCGCCGCCGGACACGGTCGACAGGTAATCGAAGCGGCGCAGCAGGCCGTTCGCGGCGAGCCCGCGCACGAGGCCGAGGCTGAAGGTCGCGCTGCGGATGCCGCCGCCCGACAAGGCGAGGCCGATGCGGGTCGCCGGCGGCAGACCGTCGGAAAACGCCTCGCGACGGCGTGCGGCGATCGCCTCGTTCTCGTCGGCCAGACGTGCTTCGAATCCGCCTGGCGCGGATCCGCCCTCGTTCGCGTCGGATGGCCTCGACGGCACCGCGTGCTGCTGCTCGTCCATGGGGCAGGCTCCGCCATCGGCGTCGGTGCCGGGCCCGCGTATCGTGCGCCGATCGCGGCCGGAATCCCACCGTGGCGCGACCTCCGGCATGCGGCCTGCGTGGCGCGACCGGCTAGCATCGCGCCTCCGTCCCGCCCACCCGGAGCCCCGCCGATGACGCCGATCGACCTGCGCAGCGACACCGTGACCCGACCGACGCCGGCGATGCGCGCGGCGATGGCCGCGGCCGAGGTCGGCGACGACGTCTACGGCGAGGATCCGACCGTCACGGCGCTCGAGGCGCGCGTCGCGCGCGAGCTCGGTTTCGAGGCGGCCGTGTTCATGCCGAGCGGCACGCAGGCCAACCTCGCCGCGCTGCTCGCGCACTGCCAGCGCGGCGACGAGTACCTCGTCGGCATGGAGGCGCACACCTACAAGTTCGAAGGCGGCGGTGCGGCCGTGCTCGGCTCGATCCAGCCGCAGCCGATCGTGCACGCGGCCGACGGCAGCCTGCCGCTCGACGTGCTCGAGCGCTCCGTCAAACCGGACGACGCGCACTTCGCGCGCACGCGCCTGCTCGCGCTCGAGAACACCTGGCATGGCCGCGTGCTGCCGGCCGACTACGTCGCTGCGGCGACGGCGTGGGCGCGCGGCAAGGGGCTGGCCTGCCATCTCGACGGCGCGCGCCTGTTCAACGCGGCGGTCGCGAGCGGTGTCGCACCGGCCGAACTCGCGGCACCGTTCGACAGCGTCTCGGTGTGCCTCTCCAAGGGTCTCGGCGCGCCGGTCGGATCGGTGCTGGCCGGCCGTGCCGAGGTCGTCGCCTCGGCACGGCGCTGGCGCAAGATGCTCGGCGGCGGTCTGCGCCAGTCGGGCCTGCTCGCCGCGGCGGCGCTGCATGCGCTCGATCATCATGTCGCGCGCCTCGCCGACGACCATGCGCGTGCCGGCCGCCTCGCCGAGGGCCTGAGACGTGTCGGCGGCGTCGACGTGCTCGGCCACCACACCAACATGGTGTTCGTCGCGGTGCCGGCCGATCGCCTGCGCGCGCTCGACGCGCACCTGCGTGGCGCCGGAGTCGTCGCGAGCATCGGCTACCTGCCGAGCGTGCGCCTCGTGACCCATCTCGACATCGACGACGACGGCATCGAACGCGCGATCGAGGCCTTCGGCACGTTCTTCCGCTGAGGCCGTCTCGCCTATACTGGGCGCATGTCGAAGAAACGCCGCAAGCAGGGGGCTGCGGCGCCTTCAGGCGCTGCCACGCCCCCCGCCAGCCACGCTCCGGATCCGTCCGCACCCGTACCGCCGCGCCGCCGCCGCCTGTGGCCGTGGCTGGCCGGTTTCGTCGTGGTGTTCGCGCTCGTGTTCGGCTGGAGCTGGTGGAGTGCCGAGCAGTTCGACGCGCGCTTCGACGCCTCGTTCGTCGGCTCGCAGACCTGCGGCGAGTGCCACACGCTCGTGCACGCGCAGTGGGAGGTCTCGCCGCACGCGAACATGCTGCGTGATCCGAGCCAGCAGTCGGTGGTCGGCAACTTCAAGGACGGCGAGTTCCGGCTGCCGCCCGAGAGCCCCGATCCGCTGCGCGGCGAAGTCGTCGCGCGCACCTACATGCGCGGCGGCGCCTACTTCATGGCGATCCGTCACCCCACAGAGGACCGCTTCGTCGAGTTCCCGATCACCAAGGTGGTCGGCTACCAGTACCGCCAGGAATACCTGACGCCCGAACCGGGCGGCGTCATGCGCCGCTTGCCGCTGCAGTGGTCGACCGCGACCGGATCGTACTTTCCGTACTGGAACGTGCAGGAAGGCAGCCCGCAGAGCGTCGCCGACCTGTGGGAGCAGATGACCACGCTGCATTCGGCGTGGAACCTGTACTGCGCGCGCTGCCACGTGACCGACCTCGACATCGTCGCCAAGAACCCGTCGCACACGCGGGCGCAGGTGCGCTGGCACGAGGACGGCATCACTTGCGAGGCCTGCCACGGCCCGGGCAGCCTGCATTCGGAGTACATGAAGTCGAGCGCGGCGAACCGCCTCGCGATGTGGGTGCAGAACCACCTCAAGGGCCGGCCGGTCGCCTACATCGCCAGCGCCGCCAAGCTGCCCAAGGGCCAGTCGCTGTCGGTGTGCGCGCGCTGCCACGGCGCCGACATCTTCGCCGCGAATTACGACGTCTACCGCACGTTCCAGCCCGGCTACAGCCTCGAGGGTCGCATCAACGACCTGTCGGACTACTTCTTCCAGACCCCGCTCACGCCGGGCCGCAAGGACGCCACGGTCGAGGTCTGGGACAACGGCCGCCCGCGCGGCATCGGCATGATGTTCCGTTCGTTCGTCGAATCCTCGTGCTACGCCAAGGACGAGGTGCGCTGTTACGACTGCCACAACCCGCACGACAACAAGCGCGAGGCCGTGCCCGGCCGCCTGACCGCCTCGGCCGGCTCGAACGCCTACTGCACCGAATGCCATGCCGACATCGCGAAGGCACCCGACGCGCACACGAAGCACGCCGGCGGCACGCCGGGCAGTTTCTGCTACGACTGCCACATGCCGTGGCACATCACCAAGCTCAACCGCGGCATCTGGGAGCGCGCGCGCACGCACGAGATGAGCTCGATCCCGAACCCGCAGGACAGCGTCAAGTTCGGCCTCGAGAAGGCACCGAACGCGTGCACGGACTGCCACAAGCCCGAGGGGCCGGAATGGGCCGTCGACGTCATGGAACGCTGGTGGCCGGGTTCGACGAAGCGAACCCACACCTACCGCACGCCGACCGGTTTCGTCGAGCCGCCCGCGGTACGCCACTGAGTTCGGACATTTAGACGTCGATACGCTACAGTGGCGCGACCCATGTTGCGGAGCAGCATCCACCGGTGTCGCGCCTCCTCGTCTTCCAGCACGTCGCCGCCGAGCCGCTCGGCACGCTCGACCCGCTGATCCGTCGGCGCGGCCACCGCGTCAAGTTCGTCAACTTCGAGCGCCAGCCCGACGCCGAGCCGCGCGTGGACCGCTACGACGGCCTGGTCGTGCTCGGCGGCCCGATGAACGTCGAGGACCAGCACGCGCGCCCGCATCTGCGTACCGAGATGCAGGTGATCGAGACGGCGTTGAAACAGGGCAAGCCCGTGCTCGGCATCTGCCTCGGCGCGCAGCTGCTCGCCCACGTGCTCGGTGCGCCGGTGCGCCGCAACGACACCTCGGAGATCGGCTGGTACGACGTCGCCGCGACCGAGGACGGGCGCCGCGACGGCGTGCTCGGCGGACTCGGCGCGCTCGCGCCGGTGTTCCAGTGGCACAGCTACACGTTCGGCATCCCGCATGGCGCCGAGCACCTCGCGCGCTCGGCGACCTGCGAGAACCAGGCGTTCCGCTACGGCGGCAACGCCTACGGATTCCAGTTCCACCTCGAGATGAACCGCCCGCTGGTCGAGCGCTGGCTCGGCCTGCCGCACTACCTCGCCGACCTCGTCGCGGCACGCCTCGGCCACGATGCCGACGCGATCCGCGCGCGCACCGACGAGCACATCGATGCGATGCAGGCGCGTGCCGACACCGTGTTCAACGGCTTCCTCGATCTCGTCGGGCCTGCGCGCGCGGCCACCGTCGGCGGAGAGCGCGAGGCCTTGCGCGCCTGACGCAGCCCGCGATGACGTCGCGGGCTGCGTGTCCAGAGCCTGCGCCGCGTCAGCGCGCCTTCGTGACGAACGCGTGCAGCTCGCGCGAGAGCTTCTCGAGCGAGGCCGGATGGCTGTACATCATGTGGCCGGCCTCGTAATAGCTCATCGAGACGTTGGCGCGCAGCTCGGGTTCGAGGCCGAGGTGGTCGAACGTGTACTCGGTCGCGAAGAACGGCGTGGCGAGGTCGTAGTAGCCGTTGGCGACGTGCACGCGCAGGTGCGGGTTGCGGCTCATCGCCGAGCGCAGGCTCTCGCCGACGTCGAGGTAGCCGTGGCCGCCCCACTTCCACGCACGGCCCGGTTCGCCGCTCAGGATCTCGTAGGTGCGGTCCTCGGCGTAGCCCAGTTCGCGGCCGACGTAGTCGTTGAGCACGGCCGTATAGGGCCCGAGGATCGCCGTGTACGACGGATCGGTGTCGAAGCGCTCGCCGGCCGCGTCGGCGTCGATGCCGCGGTAGCGGCTGTCGAGGCGGCCGACCGAGCGGCGCTGGTCGCGCAGCAGCTCCTTGGTGAAGCGCTGGATGCTCGGACGCAGGTTGGTGCGCTCGACGAATTCGGCGCTGGTGCCGATGAACGCGGCGACCCTGGCCGCGACCTCGCGCTGGCGATCGGCCGGCAGGCGCGATCCGAGCATGAGGGCGGCCGCGTACTCGCCCTCGGCGAAACGTCGCGCGTCGGCGAGGAAGGCCTCGAGCGGCGGCTTCGACGGAATGCGGTCGTGGTACCACGCGGTCGCCGCATAGGTCGGCAGGAACGTGATGTACGGCAGGTCGTTGCCGCTGTCGAAGCGTGCGGTCTGGAAGTTGAGGATCGACGAGATCAGCATGACGCCGTCGAAGAACATGCCCTCGCGTTCCTGCAGGTGGGCGACGAGGCCGGCCGCGCGCGTGGTGCCGTAGCTCTCGCCGGCGAGGAACTTCGGGCTGTTCCAGCGTTTGGCGCGCACGGTCCACAGGCGGATGAACTCGCCGACCGATTCGACATCCTCCTTGACCCCGTAGAACTCCTCGGCCTTGGCGTCGCCGAGCGCGCGGCTGTAGCCGGTGCCGACCGGGTCGATGAACACGAGGTCGCTCGCGTCGAGCAGGCTCCAGGCGTTGTCGGTGAGCGTGTACGGCGCAGGCGCGGGCTGCACCGCGTCGGCGAACGCGACACGGCGAGGTCCGATGACGCCGAGATGCAGCCACACCGACGACGAGCCGGGGCCGCCGTTGAACACGTAGGTCACGGGGCGCGTCGCCGCATCGCGCACGCCGTCGCGCACGTAGGCGACATGGAACACCTCGGCGCGCGGCTTGCCGGCCTTGTCCTTGATCACGAGCGTGCCCGCGGTCGCCGTGTAGGCGATGCGCTGGCCACGGATCGTGACCGACGCCTTGTGCGTGCTCGAGCGTTCGGCGACGACGGACTCGCCCGCTTTGGTGTCGGCCTTGCCTGCGGGCGCTTCGGCGGCGATCGCGCCGAGCGGCAGCAATGCGGCGAGCAGCCATTGGAGATGGCGCATCGGGGTTCCCCTTCCGGTATCGAAAGGGGATGTATCGGCGAGTCGGCCGCGCACGGTCAAGTGTCGGGGGGCACAAGGGCCCGTGCGCGGCCGGGAAACTCAGTCGCGCGAGGCCTGAGTGCGCGCGCGCAGGCCGATCACGCCGAGCAGGGCGACGAGCAGGCCGAGCATCGGCCAGGAACCGACCGGCAGCGCGACCGACTCGACCGGCGTGCCGGCGAGGTTGGTCATCGTGAAGTCGACCGAGGCGATGACGCCTTGCGGCTGCGGCGTCGACTTGCCGCCGAACACGGCCGCCGCGCGGATCACGTAGGTGCCGGGCTCGTTGCCGGCGGTGGCCTCCGCCGAGATCAGGCCATCGGTGTCGGTCGATCCGGCCAGTGCGACGACACTGCCGTCGGCAGTGCCCGACGGAACGGTGAAGAACTCGATCTCCTGCCCTGCGACCGGCACGCCCTTGCCGTCGGTGACGCGCACGACCAGCTGCGCCGGGAATGGCGTGCCGACCAGAGTGGACTGCGGATTGCCCGAGACGATCGAGACGGTAAGCGACTGGGCGTGTGCCGACAGCGCGAGGAACGAGGCGGCCAGCAGCACGAGCACGCTGGCGAGACGCGGGCGAAGCGAGGACAGGGACGGCATGGAACACTCCTGGTTCGGGAACGGAGGGCGCGCGACAGGCGGGCCTGCGGCAGGACACCCGGGACGGCGCGGGTTCCCGCCACACCGACGTGCGTCATTCGAAATCGTCGGCGAAGATGCGGTCGTCGTTCGGGATCATGGTCAGCGAGCGGTTCTCGGCGATGCTCGTGCGGAAGCCGATGATCGAGGGATGGTGTGCGGCGACCTGGCGCGTGCCGGTCGCGAACGCGGTCATCGAGCACTGGCCCCGCCCGTTCGAGCCGATCGTCGCGCGGCACGACTGCATGCCGGCCACGCTCACGATCACCTCGCCGCGGCCGAGCGGCAGGCCCGCGAACGGCGTGCGCACGCTCGACACCTCGAACGTCACGGTGCCGCCCTGGATCACGGGGTTCGGCGTGATGCTGCGGATCTCGGTGGTCGTCGCGCTGGAGCCGTAGAGGAACGCGACGCGTGCGGGCGTCGAGGTTGCCGGCACCGACCAGAGGCCTATCGCGAGATCGTCGACGCCGTCGTCGTTGAAGTCCGCAGCGGCGAGGGTGTGCCCGAAAGCGTCGCCGGCGCGCAACGAGACGGACAGTCCGGCCGACATGGTGTTGAAGTGGCGGGCGCTTTGCACGCGCAGACCCGATTGCGAGCCGTAGACCACGCTGACGACGCCGGTGTCGGCGAGCCCGGCTTCGTTCTCGCCCGGAGTACCGATGGCCAGGTCGGCGTAGCCGTCGCGGTCGAAGTCTCCGACCGCCAGACTGCTGCCGAAACGGTCATCGTTGCCGGTGGCGCGGCCGAGATCGGCAAGGCTGAACGAGTAGCTGCGGAGCGCCATGCGCAGGCCGTCGGACGATCCGTGCAGGATCGTCACCATACCGGCGCGTGCCACGCCGCCGACCGTCCGCAGGCGCGAACCCACGGCGAGGTCGTCGTAGCCGTCGTCGTCGAAGTCGCCCACGGCGAGGACATCGGCGAAACCGCTGTTGGTCTCGCCGCCGGGCATCACGCCCGGAAGTCCCTGGTACACCAGATCCGACACGATCGACTGCACGCTGGACGCGCCGTACCACGTCACCACCTGACCCCTGAGGTTGTGGCAGAACGGTATGCCGATGACCGGGCATCCTTCGGGGTTGAGGCTCGCGGCGACGATGTCGTCGCGCCCGTCGCCATTGAAATCCCCGTGGGCCATCGTCCTGCCCAGGAAGTTGTCGACGACGTTCACGGGAGTTGCTCCACCCGTCGTCTGCTCGAGGAAGATGACGGGTGTCCCGAGCACGCTGCTGCCCGTCCGCCACACGGCGACGCCACCCGACTGCGGCGTCACCGCCGAGCCATGGCGCGGGGCACCGACCGCGAGCATGGGCAGGCTCGACGCGTTCGTGAAATCGCGGGGTGCCGCGAGCGCGCTGCCCTTGCGGTGCTGTTCGTGGTCACCGAACGAGCCGGGCGATGTCGGGGTGGGAAGGAAGAGGTCGTCGGACGCCTGCAAGCCGCCTTCAGCACCGAACAGCACGTTCACGCCGCCGGCGAAGGGTCGCGTGGGTGAAACGGCGGTTTCGCCGGGCACGCCGATCGCGAGGTCGTCGCAGCCGTCACCATCGAAGTCCGTGGCGACGAGGGCTTCGCCGAACCAGTCTCCCGCCGCCGCCTGGCCGATCACGCCGGCACTGTTCTGGTTCCAGGCGCGCCCGGCGCTTCGCAAACCGAGCAGACGATCGGCGTATCCGATCGTGACGGCCCCCGCTGCGACTTCTCCGTTGACCGTCGCGGAACGATCACCCAAGGCGATGTCGGTCGTACCGTCGCAGTCGAAGTCGCCTGCGGCCAGCTTCTGCGCATGGGTCGCACCCGAGGGAAGTGCGGTGCTGCCGAACGCGTAGAGGCGGCTCTGGTCGCGGTCCAGATCGGCGGCGATCGCGGCGCCCGCGAGCGTGGCGCTGCATGCGGCGAGGGCGACCCTCATGGCGCGTGGAAGGATTCGCGATGGGCGCGACGTGTGGGGCATGCATGCCATGGCAGGTTCCTCGGTGACAGGGGTGATCACCGGAACCCGCCACGGCTTGCGATCCCGCCAATGCATGCGTTGCGAATCATTCCCGTTGCAGTCCGCGCACTGTGGAGCGACGGTTACAACTGCGTTTACCGCACCGCAACAACCCGGCCATCCGCGGCCGATAGAATCATCGGTCCGGTCGCGCCAGCGACCCGCGGCAAGGCAGCCGCCCCGAATCTCGGCGACCTCCCCGTCGCCGGCCAATGCACGACCTGCGGAGGTGAAGACGATGCCGACGATCAACGTCAACGGACGCGACCATGCGTTCGAAGGCAATCCCGAGATGCCGTTGCTGTGGTTCCTGCGCGATGTCGCGGGCCTGACCGGCACCAAGTTCGGCTGCGGCATGGCGCTGTGCGGCGCGTGCACGATCCATCTCGACGGCGTCGCGACGCGCGCCTGCGTGACGCCGGTCGCGGCCGCGCTGACCGCCAAGGTCACGACGATCGAAGGCCTGTCCGTCGACGGCGACCATCCCGTGCAGCAGGCCTGGAAGGAACTCAACGTCGCCCAGTGCGGCTACTGCCAGGCCGGCCAGATCATGCAGGCCGCCTCGTTGCTCAAGCAGAAGCCCAAGCCCAGCGATGCCGACATCGATGCGACGATGGCCGGCAACCTGTGCCGCTGCGGCACCTACACGCGGATCCGTGCGGCGATCCATCTCGCCGTGGTCAAGACCGGCGGTGCCGCATGAGCGCCGACGGCCAGATCCCCGTGAAGCCGCTCGACGTGCCGATCGCCAACGAGAGCCGGCGCGCGTTCCTGTTCGGCCTCGGCGCCGGTGCGCTCGTGCTCGCGGTCGGCCTGCCGGCGCCGCGCGCGCTCGCGCAGGAGGCGAAGAAGTACGGCGGTGACGGCATGCCGGGTGGTCTCAAGGACGACCCGCGCACGTTCATCGCGATCGACGCCGACGGCACCGTCACGATCCTCAACCACCGCGCCGAGATGGGCCAGGGCGTGCGCACGAGCGTGCCGATGATCGTCGCCGACGAGCTCGAGGCCGATTTCTCGCGCGTGCGCGTGCGCCAGGCGCCGGGCGACCAGGAGACCTACGGCAACCAGAACACCGACGGCTCGCGCAGCATCCGCCACGCGTTCGCGCCGTTGCGCCGTGCCGGTGCGGCCGCGCGCCAGATGCTCGAGGCCGCCGCGGCGGCGGCATGGGCGGTGCCTGCATCGGAAGTGCGCGCGGTGAACCACGAGCTCGTGCATGCGAAGAGCGGCAAGCGCGCGGGCTTCGGCGCGTTCGCCGAAGCGGCCGCGAAGCTTCCCGTGCCCGAGGCCGCGACGCTGCGCCTCAAGGCCGCGAAGGACTTCCGCTACATCGGCAAGGACGGTCGCGCGCTCGTCGACAACGACGACATCGTGACCGGCAAGGCCACGTTCGGCATCGACGTGCGCCTCGACGGCATGCTGTACGCGGTCGTCGCGCGACCACCCGTGTACGGCGGGCGTGTGCGTACGCACGACGCCAAGGCCGCACTCGCGGTGCCGGGCGTGGTCAAGGTGGTGCCGCTCGACGGCGCGCCGATCCCGTCGGCGTTCCTGCCGCTCGGCGGCATCGCGATCATCGCCGAGAATACCTGGGCGGCGATCGAGGCGCGCCGCAAGCTCGCGATCGAGTGGGACGACGGTCCGAACGCGGGCTACGACTCCGCGGCGTACCGTGCCACGCTCGAGACCGCCGTGCGCGCGCCGGGCAAGCTCGTGCGCGACGCCGGCGACACCTACGCCGCGCTCGAGCGCGCGCCGAACAAGATCGCCGCCGAGTACTACATCCCGCACATCGCGCACGCGCCGATGGAGGCACCCGTGGCCACCGTGCGCATCACCGACGGCGCCTGCGAGGCCTGGGCCAGCGTGCAGGCGCCCGAGGCCGCGCGCACGCTGCTCGCCGAGCTGCTGAAACTGCCGAAGGAGAAGGTGACGATCCACCAGACCCTGCTCGGTGGCGGCTTCGGCCGCAAGTCGAAGCCGGATTTCATCGGAGAGGCCGCGCTGCTCTCGAAGGCCGTCGACGGCAAGCCCGTCAAGGTCACGTGGACGCGCGAGGACGACATCGTCAACGACTACTTCCATACCGTGGCGCTCGAGCGCATCGAGGCCGGTGCCGACGCGAAGGGCAAGCCGGTCGCGTGGCTGCACCGCACGGCCGCGCCGTCGATCGGCTCGCTGTTCGGTCCCGACACGAAGCACCAGCGCGCCGGCGAACTCGGCCAGGGCCTGACCGACCTCGGCTTCTTCGGCGTGCCGAACCTGCGCATCGAGAACCCCGAGGCCGCCGCGCACACGCGCATCGGCTGGTTCCGCTCGGTCTAC
This sequence comes from Lysobacteraceae bacterium PS02065, assembly GCA_029959555.1. Taxonomy (GTDB): domain Bacteria; phylum Pseudomonadota; class Gammaproteobacteria; order Xanthomonadales; family Rhodanobacteraceae; genus Dokdonella. The sequence continues at coordinate 107,215 of JASCPI010000005.1, forward strand.
AACATCCCGCACGCGTTCGCGACGCAGTGCGCGGTGGCCGAACTCGCGCACGCGGCCGGCCGCGATCCGAAGGACATGCTGCTCGACCTGATCGGCTCGCCGCGCCAGGTCGATCCGTCGACGCTGGCCGAGGCCTCGAACTACGGCGAGGATCCGAAGGTGCACACGGTGGACACGGCGCGCCTGCGCGGCGTCGTCGATGCGGTCGCCAAGGCCTCGCGCTGGGGCCGCACGCTGCCGAAGGGCCGCGGTCTCGGCATCGCCGCACACCGCAGCTTCGCGACCTACACGGCCGCGGTGGTCGAGGTCGAGGTCGCCGCCGACGGCACGCTGCGCATCCCGCGCGTCGACATCGCGATCGACTGCGGCCTGCAGATCAATCCGGAACGCGTGCGCTCGCAGATGGAAGGCTCGGTGATCCAGGGCATCAGCCTGGCCCTGCTCGGCGAGATCCGCTTCGCCAAGGGGCGCGCCGTGCAGACCAATTTCCACGATTACACCTTGACGCGCATCGACGGTGCACCGGCGGAGATCCACGTGCACGCGGTCAACGCGACCGATGCGTCGCTGCCGCTCGGCGGCGTCGGCGAACCGGGCCTGCCGCCGGTGCCGCCGGCGCTGCTCAACGCGATCTTCGCGGCGACCGGCAAGCGCATCCGCACGCTGCCGGTGCGCGACCAGTTGCGCGGGGGCTGACGCACGCATGACACGCCGCCACGTCATCGTGGCGGCGTGCGGGGCGGGGTTTACACGCATTTACCCCTTGCGTGGCCGGGTGTTGCGGCACGAGCTTGTATAGTCGGGTGTATCCACGCCTGCACCACGCCACCCCAAGGAGAACCGATGCCCCATCACACGCCCCTGATCGCCATGCTCGTCGGCGGCATCGTCCTCGCGTTCGTGTTCGGCATGATCGCGCAGCGCCTGAAACTGTCGCCGCTGTTCGGCTATCTCGTCGCGGGTGTCGTGGTGGGTCCGTTCACGCCGGGCTTCGTCGCCGATGCGCATCTCGCGCACGAGATCTCCGAGCTCGGCGTGATCCTGCTCATGTTCGGCGTCGGCCTGCATTTCTCGCTTGGCGACCTGCTGTCGGTACGCAAGATCGCGATCCCGGGTGCGATCGTGCAGATCGCGATCGCGACCGGCCTCGGCATGCTGCTCGCGTGGTCGCTCGGCTGGACGCCCGGCGCCGGCCTCGTGTTCGGCATCTGCCTGTCCGTCGCGAGCACCGTGGTGCTGCTGCGCGCGCTCGAGGAACGTCGTCTGCTCGAGACGATGCGCGGGCGCATCGCGATCGGCTGGCTCATCGTCGAGGACCTCGTCACGGTGCTCGTGCTGGTCATGCTGCCGGCGGTGGCCGGCCTGCTCGGCGGCAACGTTCCGGAAGGTGCACCGACCGACACGCTGGGCATTCTCAAGGCGCTCGCGTGGACGCTCGGCAAGGTCACGCTGTTCATCGTGCTGATGTTCGCGATCGGCCGTCGCGTGATCCCGTGGGCCCTCGAGCGCACCGCCGCGGTCGGCTCGCGCGAGCTGTTCACGCTGTCGGTGCTCGCGATCGCGCTCGGCGTCGCCTACATGTCGGCGGCGCTGTTCGACGTCTCGTTCGCGCTCGGTGCGTTCCTCGCCGGCGTCGTGCTCAACGAATCCAAGCTCAGCCACGAGGCGGCCAACGACTCGCTGCCGATGCGCGACGCGTTCGCGGTGCTGTTCTTCGTGTCGGTCGGTATGCTGTTCGATCCGAAGATCCTCATCGAGCAGCCGGTCGCGGTGTTCGCGACGTTCCTCATCATCACGGTCGGCAAGTCGATCGGCGCGCTCGCGATCGTGCGTGCGTTCGGCCATCCGTGGCAGACCAGCCTGACCATCGCGACCGCACTCGCGCAGATCGGCGAGTTCTCGTTCATCCTCGCCGCGCTCGGCGTGAGCCTCGGCTTGCTCAGCGAGGAAGGCCGCAACCTCATCCTCGCGAGCGCGCTGCTGTCGATCATCGTCAACCCGATGCTGTTCGTCGTGCTCGATCGCTGGAACGCGAAGCGCGAAGCCGACAAGAACGCGGCCAAGCCGGCCAGCGAAGAGGCCGGCGCCGTGCCGGACGAAGAGGCCGATGACTTCCTGCCCGATCGCGCGCTGATCCCGCTCAAGGACCACATCATCCTGATCGGCTTCGGTCGTGTCGGCTCGCGCGTCGGCCGTGCACTTCACGAGCGCGACGTGCCGCTCGTGCTGATCGAGTCGGACCGCGACGACTGCGTCGAGGCGCGTCGCATCGGCATCCCGTGCATCCTCGGCAACGCGGTCGCGCCGCAGGTGCTCGGCGATGCGCACATCGCGAGCGCACGCGCACTGCTCGTGGCGATCCCGCAGACGCTCGAGGCCGGGCCGATCATCAAGCAGGCGCGCGAGTCCAATCCGGGCATCGCGATCCTCGCGCGCGCGCACTCGGACGACGAGGTGGCCTACCTCATGAAGGCCGGTGCCGATGCGACGATCATGGGCGAGAGCGAGATCGCGCGCAGCATGTGCGATTCGGTCGAGTCGCTGATGCGCCTCGTGCCGCGCCTCGAGGAGGTGCAGCGCACGGGCTCGCACGGTCCCGGTGAAGGCCAGCCGCCGGCGACGCCGCTGCCGGCCTGAGATGTTCCGACGGCGCGCCGGCGATTCGCCGGCGCCGCCGGGCCGTCAGGGATCGCGACCGAGCCAGATGCGGCGGTCTCGCAGTGCCGGGCGCTGCACTTCGGCAGCGAAGCGGCCGAGGCGGCGCTGGTCGTTGCCGCTGATGCGCACGAACTCGGCGCCGGCACGATCCTCGCGCGGTCCGAACGCGTTCTTGCGCACATAGCGCACCTTCACGCGCACGTCGGCCTCGCCGTCGGGCAGCTCGATGACGCCATCGTGCTGGTCGAGCACCTGCACGGGATGCGGATGCGGCAGCGCGAGACCGATGCCGCCGAGTGAGAGGTCGACGATGCGCGCGCGCAGTTCGGGTGCGTCGGGCTTCTCGGGCTTGACGACGAACTGCAGCGTCGTCGCGAGCGGGATGCGCACGCGGTAGGTGTTGCGGTTCTCGCGGTAGTCGATCTCCTCGGGCATGTCGAGGAGGTAGGCCGCGATGTCCGCGTCGCGGTCGATCGCGGCGACGCGCGTGCGGAAGCGCACTTCGACGCCGCCGAGGCGCGTGCCGACGCGCAGCAGCATGTTCGGCTTGATGCGGGAGTGGCCGCTGATCGGGTGCAGTTCGTCGGCGATCAGCGCGCCGAGGGTCGGCTCGATGCCGATCAGCAGGCTGTCATAGGGGCGGTCGACGCCCGGCAGCGCGATCGACAACGGGACACGCTCGTCGATCACGCGCTGCAGCAGCGCCTGCACGACGGGCGGGTCGGTGTAGATCACGCGAAGGCGCGCCTCAGGCCTTGGCGATGGGGTTGGAGCGGCGCAGGCTCTCGCGCGCGCCCTGCGGGCCGTACAGGCCGGCACTCGGCGGTGCGCCACTGAGGATCTGCAGCGCCTGGCGGACCTGGCGCAGGCGCAGTTCGACGGCCGCGCCGTTGGACTGGTTGAGCGTGCGGCAGTAGCCGAGCAGCTCGACGGTTTCCTCCCACGCGGCGAGCGTGGCCGGATGCGCGGCGAGCGCGCGCGTCATCGCGAACGGCGCCGGCGGATTGCCGCTCGGCACCTGGGAGACGAGATGCGCGCGCTCGGCCTCGAGCGCCTCGAGGCGCTGCAGCAGGCCGGTCTTCACGCCCGTGACGTAGAGCAGCCGCTGGTCGTCGCCGAGCTGCAGCGCCTCGCGCTCCTCTTCGAGGGCGACGAGGAGCTTTCGCGTGGTCGCGGCGATCTCGCCGACGGTGGCCGCCAGCGCCTGTGCGAGTTCGGCTTCCACCTTCAAGCGCCGGCCGGAAGCTCGAGCTCGAGCAACCGCGCGGCGATGCGCTGGACGTCGATGCGGTACTTGCCCTCGGCAATGGCCTCGCGCAGGCGGGCGATGCGGCCGGCATCGACCGGTGCCGAATCGACCTCCGCCTCGGCTTCGGCCTGGCGCATCGCCTGTGCCGACCCGGTCAGGCTGACCTGGTCGTCGAGCGACGCCGCGACCGAGGTTTCGGCCCTGCGCGTGTTCACCGCGACGCGCGGAGGAGCGGAAAGCTCCTGCGTCGCCGTTACCGGTGGCAAGTTGTTGATTTTAGTATCCATGATGGGTGACTCCTGACGACACGGAACGGGCCGTCATCGACCAGATCGGCAGTCTCCGGGAAAACTTTAGGGTCCGGACGCAAAAATATTTCGTCGGGATGTTCATCGTGCCACCACGACGGCACCGTCCGCATCCACCGTACCGGTGAGGACGCGACCGGAGGACGGATTGCGTACGCGAACGGTCGCCCCGACCACGCCGTCCTCGAGGGCGACGCCGGCCGCGCGGATCGCGACGGCACCGCCGCCCGCGACGATCGTGACCGGACGCCCGCGCTCGACGAGCAGGCGCGAGGCGAGCATGCCCGGATTCAGGGTCGCACCGGACGACACGGGCCGCGCGAGGCGTGCACCGTCGACCGACGCCGCCTCGGCGATGTAGCCGTAGGGCAGCCGCATGACGTCGCGCGTCTCGGTGCGCAGGTCCGCGGCGACGAGCGTCTCGCCGCGCGCGAACGGCCGTGCCGCGACGAGCACGTCGCGACGCAGGCTCACGTCGAGGAGGATGTTGACGTTCCATGCCGCGCTGCCCGTGCAGCGCACGCGTACGGATGCCGTCGGCGCCTGCCGTTGCGGCATCGCGAGTTCGGTGGCCAACGCGCCGTCGCAGGCGGTCAGGCGCAGGCGTGCGTCCGGCGCGCGGGCACGCACCTCGAGCTCACCTTCCGTGCCGGCGTGGTGTTCCCGCACGCGTTCGGTCGCCGCGGCCATGACCGCGGCGACGGGATCCTGCTGCGCGGATGCCGCCAGCGACGTTGCGAGTGCCAGGGCGAGCAGCGTCAATTTGCCGACACGGCCACCCGCGACGCCGCGGATGCGGCGTTCGGTGCGTGGATCGGCGTGATGTCGGCTCGTGGCGCGCATCGACGAGGTCTTCCGTTGGGGCTGACGGGGTTATCGGCAGCGTTCGGGGAAACTGAAGAGCAAGGCTTGTGCCACGCGTCGCGATCGGCATGCGGATCGCGTGGATGGAGCCGGCGTGTGGCTGCAGAAGAAGAACGGACAGGATCCCGCGTGGGCGATGGTGCCTCGTCGTGGCGCGTTCCACTGCCCCGAGCCGCCGAAGGATGCGCGGTGGCGGCGGCGCATCGGGCGATCGACAGGCATCCGCAAGCCGTCACGGCACGGCGTCGGTTTTCCGTCGCCGCCGCGACGAGAGCGCCTTCCGAGATGTAAAGAGCGTCAGCATGGCATTGATCTAAAAGGAGAATATAGCCCGTGGCATAGCTCTTGCTCAAGCCGTCGCGTACCCCCGCGGAGAGCGTCGGCCATGAGCAACGCACCCAACGACATTTTCGGCATCCATACCCGGGCCCTGGCGGTCTGGCAGAAGCGTGCGCAGGTGCTCGCGACCAACCTCGCGAACGCCGACACCCCGCACTTTCAGGCGCGCGACATCGATTTCCGCGCCGCGCTCGGTGCGGCATCGAAGAACGCCTCGCTGCCGATGACGGCATCGGCCGATGGCCATGTCGACACCAGCGGCGGCGGCACGGGCGCAGTGCTCTATCGCGTGCCGCTGCAACCCGCGCTCGACGGCAACACGGTCGACGCGAACGTCGAGCAGACCGCCTTCGCCGAGAACTCGGTGCGCTACCAGGCCAGCCTGTCCTTCATCAGCGGACAGATCCGCACCCTGCGCACGGCCATCACGGGAACCTGACCATGTCCTTCTTCCGCGTCTTCGATACCGCCGCCAGCGGCATGAGTGCGCAGTCCCTGCGCCTCAACACGACCGCCTCCAACCTCGCCAACGCCGACAGCGTGGCGTCGTCGCCGGACGAGGTCTACCGCGCCAAGTCGCCCGTCTTCGAGGTCATGCGCGACGGCGTCGGCCGCACCGGTCCGGCCACGGGCGTGCGTGCGACCGGCGTCAGCGAAAGCCCGCTGCCGGGCGGCACGCGCTACGAGCCCGGCAACCCGCTCGCCAACGAGGAGGGCTACGTCTTCACGTCGAACGTCAACCCGGTCGACGAGCTCGTCAACATGATCTCGGCCTCGCGTGCCTACCAGAACGATGTCGAGGTCATGAACACCGCCAAGCAGCTCATGCTCAAGACGCTCGAGCTGGGTCGCTGAGGAGCACCGACATGACCGACCTCACCGGCATCACCAATTCCATGAACACGGCGTACGCGAACGCCCCCGTGTCCAGCGGCAGCGAGAACCTGAACCAGAACGACTTCCTGCGCCTCATGATCGCGCAGCTGCGCTCGCAGGATCCGTCGCAGCCGATGGATCCGACCAGCTTCTTCAACCAGATCTCGCAGTTCAGCATGGTCTCGGGCATGCAGGGCCTGCAGAACTCGTTCGCGCAGCTCGCCGGCGCGATCCAGTCCGACCAGTCGCTCGGCGCGGTCGGCCTGATCGGCCGCAGCGTGCTCGTGCCTTCGCAGAAGGGCGTGCTCGGCGCCGACGGTCTCGCCGGTGCGGTCGACGTGCCCAAGGACGCGACCTCGGTGAAGGTCCGCATCACCGACTCGACCGGCAAGCTCGTGCGCGAGATCGATCTCGGTGCCCCGAAGGCCGGCACCACGCGCTTCACCTGGGACGGCCTCGACGCCGACGGCAACGCGATGCCGCCGGGCGAGTACTCGATCGCCGCGACCGCGATGGTCGCCGGCAAGGGCACCGCCGCCACCACCTTCGCTTCCGCCAGCGTGCTCGGGTTGATCCCGGCCACGGGTGGCGGCTCCCCGATGCTCGACCTCGGCCCCCTCGGCCGGGTGAGCCTGTCGCAGATCCACCAGATCGTCTGATCCACCTTACGCAGAGGACACGCACATGCCATTCAATGTGGGACTGAGCGGACTGAACGCGGCCTCGGCCGACCTCGAAGTCATCTCCAACAACATCGCCAACGTCAACACGACCGGTTTCAAGGGCTCGCGCGCCGAGTTCGCCGACCTGTTCTCGTTCAACCGCTACGGCACGCAGAACACCCAGATGGGCCAGGGCGTGCGGCTGAGCAACGTCGCCCAGCAGTTCGGCCAGGGCAACCTCGAGTACACCTCGAACGGCCTGGACATGGCGGTCGTGGGCGAGGGCTTCTTCACGATCCGCACGGGCGAGGGCTACGTCTACACGCGCGCCGGCAACTTCCAGCCCGACAACGCCGGCAACATCGTGCTGCCGCAGGGCGGCTTCCTGCAGGTCTACCCGCCGAACGGCATGGGCGGCTTCGACCAGAGCACGCTGACCGACCTGCGCATCCAGACCGGCCAGGGTGCGCCGAGCGCGACCTCGACGGCGACGTTCCGCCTCAACCTGCCGGCCAATGCGACGCCGCCCGCGACGACGCCGTTCGATCCGACCGATCCGACCAGCTTCAACGAATCGACCTCGTTCACGGCCTACGACTCGCTCGGCGCCACGCACGCGGCCAACGTCTACTACGTCAACACGGGCCCGGGTGCGTGGGAAGCGCACATGACCATCGACGGCAACCCCGCCGGCGGTCCGATCCCGGTCACGTTCGACGCCAACGGCGCGATCCTCACGCCGGCCGGCGGCTCGGTGACGTTCCCGCCGTACACGCTCACCAACGGCGCGAACCCGCTCGACCTCACCATCGACATGGCCAATGTCACCCAGTATGGCGATGCCTACTCGATGGGCTCGATCGTGCAGAACGGCTACGGCGCCGGCAACGTCAGCACGATCGACATCGACAACGAAGGCGTCGTGTCGGTGCGCTACAGCAACGGCCAGACCGAAACGCTCGGCCGCGTCGCGCTCGCCGATTTCGCGAACGCGCAGGGCCTGCAGAACATCGGCAACACGATGTGGGCCGAGACCAATGCCTCGGGCCAGGTCATCCGCGGTGTCGCCGGCACGGGCGACTTCGGCCAGCTGCAGTCGGGGGCGCTCGAGAGCTCGAACGTCGACCTGACCCAGGAGCTCGTGAAGATGATCAAGGCGCAGCGCAACTACCAGGCGAACGCCCAGGTCATCCAGACCGACAACACGCTGACCCAGACCATCATCAACCTGCGCAGCTGACGGAGCTGATCCATGGACCGCTCGCTCTACGTCGCGATGACCGGTGCCACGCAGACCATGCGTGCGCAGACCGAGGTCAGCCACAATCTGGCCAATGCCAGCACGGCCGGCTTCAAGGCCAGCATCGCGGCGTTCAAGAGCGTGCCGGTCCTCGGCGACGGCATGCCGACGCGCATCAACGCGGTCAGCCAGGGCCTCGGCTCGGACTTCACGCCGGGGCTCATGATGAGCACCGGCCGCGAGCTCGACGTCGCCGTGCAGGGTAACGGCTGGTTCGCGGTGCAGGCCCCCGACGGCGGCGAGGCCTACACGCGTGCCGGTGACCTGCGCATCGAGGAATCGGGCCTGCTGACCACGGCCAACGGACATCCCGTGCTCGGCGAGGCGGGTCCGATCACGGTACTGCCGTACGCCAAGCTCGACATCGGCAGCGACGGTTCGGTCGTGGTCGTGCCGCAGGGCCAGAGCGCGGCGACCGTCGCCGCGGTCGGCAAGCTCAAGCTCGTCAATCCCGACGTGTCCACGCTCGAGGCCGACGGCACCAACCTCATGCGCCTGCGCGACGGCGGTACCGCGGACGCCGATCCGGCCGTGCGCGTCGCCGGCGGCATGCTCGAGTCGAGCAACGTCAACCCGTCGGAAATGCTCGTGAAGATGATCTCGCTGTCCCGCCAGTTCGAGTTGCAGGTGCAGGGCATCCGCAACGCCGACCAGAACGCCCAAGCCGCCACGCGCCTGTTGCAGGCGTAAACCCACGCCACGCACGCGCAGGAGAAACCCATGTTCTCGTCCCTCTGGATCGCCAAGACCGGCCTCGACGCGCAGCAGACGCGCATGGCCGTGACCTCGCACAACCTCGCCAACGTCAACACGACGGGCTTCAAGCGCGGGCGTGCGTCGTTCGAGGATCTCGTCTACCAGAACATGCGCCAGCCCGGCGCGCAGAGCTCGGAGGCCACGCAGATCCCGACCGGCCTCATGCTCGGCACCGGCGTGCGCGTGGTCGGCACCGAGAAGCTGTTCACGCAGGGCGAGGTCGTGCAGACCGGCAATGCGTTCGACATCGGCATCCAGGGCCGCGGCTTCCTGCAGGTGACGATGCCCGACGGCACCATCGGCTACACCCGCGACGGCTCGTTCCACCTCAATTCCGACGGCCAGATGGTCAGCAACAGCGGCTACCCGCTGGAACCCGCGATCACCGTGCCCGCCAACGCGCAGAGCATCACGATCGGCAACGACGGCACCGTGAGCGTGCAGCTCGCCGGCCAGTCGGCCGCGGCGCAGATCGGCACGATCCAGGTCGCCGACTTCATCAATCCGGGCGGCCTCGAGGCGCGCGGCGAGAACCTGCTGTTCGAGACCGCCGCGAGCGGCGCGCCGCAGACCGGCACGCCGGGCCTCAACGGCGTCGGCACGCTGCTGCAGGGCACCCTCGAGAGCTCCAACGTCAACGTCGTCGAGGAGCTCGTGAACATGATCGAGACCCAGCGCGCCTACGAGATGAACTCCAAGGCGATCTCGGCCAGCGACCAGATGCTGCAGAACCTCACCAACAAGATCTGACGGACCGGCCCATGCACACGATCCTCATCCGACTCGCCGCCGCCACCGCGCTGCTCGCGCTGGGTGCCTGTGCGAGCGTGCCGCAGGCGCGCAATGACGCGGCCTGGGCACCGACGCTGCCGAACGAGGCCTACGCGGAAGTCGCGCCGGCCGACGGCGCGATCTACCACGTCAACCAGAACATGGAGCTGTTCCCGGATGCGCGCGCGCACCGTGCCGGCGACATCCTCACGATCGTGCTCGTCGAGAACACCCAGGCCAGCAAGAAGGCCAGCACCAAGACCACCAAGAACAGCAACGCGACGCTCGGTGCGCCGACCATCGCCGGCGTCGGTGCGACGCTCAACGGCAAGCCGTTCTCGTTCGGCTTCGGCGGCGAGCGCGCCTTCAACGGCGACGGCGAAAGCTCGCAGAGCAACAGCCTGCAGGGCGAGATCACGGTCACGGTCGCGCAGCGCCTCGGCAACGGCAACCTGCTCGTACGTGGCGAGAAGTGGCTGACGATCAACCAGGGCCAGGAGCTCGTGCGCATCTCGGGCATCGTGCGCCCGCAGGACATCGCCACCGACAACACGATCTCCTCGACGCGCGTGGCCAACGCGAACATCTCCTACACGGGCCGCGGCTCGCTCGCCGACGCGAACGAGAAGGGCTGGCTCGCGCGCGTGTTCAACTCCAAGTGGATGCCGTACTGATGAACGCCTCGCGCCTGCTCGCCGCTCTCGCTGCCGTGCTCGTCCCTATGATCGCCGCGACGGCGCAGGCCGAGCGCGTGCGCGACATCACCCAGGTCGCCGGCGTGCGTACCAACCAGCTGGTCGGCTACGGCCTCGTCGTCGGCCTCGACGGCAGCGGCGACCAGACCAGCCAAGCGCCTTTCACGACCCAGAGCCTCCAGAACATGCTGCAGCAGTTCGGCATCACGGTGCCGCCGAACGTGCGCCCGCAGCTCAAGAACGTCGCCGCGGTGACGGTCAGCGCGGAGTTGCCGCCGTTCGTGAAGCCGGGCCAGACCATCGACATCACGGTCGCCTCGATCGGCAACGCCAAGAGCCTGCGCGGCGGCGCGCTGCTCATGACCCAGCTCAAGGGTGCCGACGGCCAGGTCTACGCGGTCGCGCAGGGCAACCTCGTGATCGGCGGCGTCAGTGCGAGCGGCAAGAGCGGCTCGAGCGTGCAGGTCAACATCTCCAACAGCGGCCGCATCCCGAACGGCGCGACCGTCGAGCGCGCCGTCGCGAGCGGCTTCGGCGACAGCGCCGGCCTCGTCCTCAACCTCAATGCGCCGGACTTCACGACCTCGTCGCGCGTTGCGCGCGCGATCAACGCGACGTTCGGCGAAGGCACCGCGCAGGCGGTCGATGCGGTCTCGGTCGCGCTGCGCGCGCCGGCCGACGTCAACCAGCGCGTCAGCTTCGTCGCCGCGGTGCAGGACGTCGAAGTGCAGCCCGGCGATGCGCCGGCACGCGTCATCGTCAACTCGCGCACCGGCACGGTGGTGATCGGTTCGAGTGTCAAGGTCAGCGCGGCCGCGGTCGCGCACGGCTCGATCGAGGTGACGATCTCCGAACAGCCCGTGATCAGCCAGCCCGAGCCGTTCAGCCAGGGCCGCACGACGACGGCCTCGCAGAGCGAGGTCAATGTCGCCCGCAACGGCGGCCACATGATGCGCTTCGGCCCGAGCGTGAACCTCGACGAGATCGTGCGCGCGGTCAACCAGGTCGGTGCCGCGCCGAGCGACCTCGTGGCGATCCTCGAAGCCCTCAAGCAGGCCGGCGCGCTGCGCGCCGAGCTCGTGGTCATCTGACCATGGCCGTCGACCCGAGCCAGGGGGGTGTGTACACGGACTTCGCCGGGCTGACCCGGCTGAAGGCGGCCGCGCGCACCGACGGCAAGGCCGCGACCGAGAAGGTCGCGCGTCAGTTCGAGACGATCTTCACGCAGATGATGCTCAAGTCGATGCGCTCGGCGAGCCTCGGCGAAGGCGCGTTCGACAGCAGCGCCACGCAGTCCTACCGCGATCTCTACGACCAGCAGATGGCGGTCACGCTGGCCTCGCGCGGCAAGGGCCTCGGCATCGCCGACATGCTCGTGCGCCAGCTCGGCGGCGACAAGGCCGCGCCGGCCGCCGGCCCGCAGGCGTTTCCGATCCACGGCAACGGTGCTTCCGGCCACGCGATCGGCGCGACCGTATCGGCCGGTTTCCCGGTGCCGGCGCGCGCGGTCGGCATGACCGCGTTCGTGCCGACGCCCGCGACCTCGGGCGTGTCGCTCGCCGGCCAGGCGATCGACGCCGTGCAGCGCCGCATCGCGCCTATGCGCGAGGCGATCGGCGAAGCCGCCGACGCGGCAGCATCGGGTGCGCGCAAGCTCGCCGACGACTGGCTGCCCAAGAGCCCCGGCGAGTTCGTCGAATCGTTGCTGCCGCATGCCAAGGCTGCGGCCGAGAAGCTCGGCGTGTCGGTGCGTGCGCTGCTCGCACACGCCGCGCTCGAGACCGGCTGGGGCAAGCACATGCCCAAGCAGGCCGGTGCCAACAGCTTCAACCTGTTCGGCATCAAGGCCGGTTCGCGCTGGGACGGTGCCAAGGTCACGGCGTCGACGATCGAGGTCGAGAACGGCGTCGCCGTACGCCGCCGCGAGGCCTTCCGTGCCTACGACTCGCCGGCCGACTCGTTCATGGACTACGCGCGCCTGCTCGGCGAGAACCCGCGCTACGCCAAGGCGCTCGACCGCGGCGAGGACGTCGCCGGCTTCGCGCGTGCGCTGCAGTCGGCCGGCTACGCGACCGACCCGCATTACGCCGCCAAGCTCAGCCGCATCGCCGATTCCGAGCCCATGCGCGAGGCGATGCAGGCGCTCGACCGTCGCGCTCAGGTGGACGCCGTGCCGGCTCCCATGACCTCGCTGCAGCTCGAAGCCCTCAAGATTTCCGGCTTCCTGCCGAACGTATAACCGCGCCACCGCTCCGGAGACACCGCCATGCCCGACATCATGTCCACCGGTATCTCCGGCCTGCTCGCGTCCCAGCTCGCGCTGAACACGACGAGCCACAACATCAGCAACGTCAATACGGCCGGCTATACGCGCCAGATGACGATGTTCGGCGCGCGCCTGCCCGAGCGCTTCGGCAGCAGCTACATCGGCAGCGGCGTCGAGCTCATCGGCGTGCGGCGCCTGTACGACCAGTACCTGACCGGCCAGGTGCGCGATGCGACCTCCTCGCAGGGGCGCCTCGTCGAGCTGACCGGCATGGCGTCGCGCATCGACAACCTGCTCGCCGACCCGAACGCGGGCCTGCAGCCTGCGCTCGATGCCTTCTTCGCCGGTCTCGGCGACCTCGCCAACCATCCGTCGGACACCGCCAGCCGCCAGGCCCTGCTCGGCCAGGCCAACGCGCTGACCACGCGCCTGCACACGCTCGCCGGCCGTCTCGACAGCATGGGCCGCGAGACCGAGCAGCGCATCCGCGACGAAGTCGGCCAGATCAACAGCCTCAGCGCCGGCATCGCGCAGATGAACGTGCGCATCCAGCAGGCCGAGGCCACCGGCACCTCGCCGAACGACCTCATGGACCAGCGCGACGAACTCGTTCGCCAGCTGTCGAGCCACGTCGGCATCAACGTCGTGCAGCAGGACGGCAACCAGGTCAACGTGTTCACCGGCAACGGCCAGACGCTCGTGCTGGGCGGCAACGCGAGCGAGCTGCAGGCGGTGCCGAACGCCTACGATCCGACGCGCTTCGACATCGCCACGAGCGGTGGCGCGGTCGTGACGAGCCAGATCGGCGGCGGTGCTCTCGGCGGCCTGCTCGATTTCCGCCGCGACATGCTCGACCCGACGCGCAACGCGCTCGGTCGTGCCGCGGTCGCACTCGCGACCACGTTCAACGCCCAGCACCGCGAAGGCATGGACCTGACCGGCCAGCTCGGCGGCGACTTCTTCAACATGGCCACGCCGACGAGTCTCGCCCATCGCAACAATGCGGGCACGGCCTCGATCGCGGCGAGTTTCGGCAACGTCGCCAACCTGACCTCGTCCGACTACACGATGCGCTTCGACGGCACGAACTGGTCGGCGACGCGCAGCGACGGCAGCGCGGTCACGCTGACCGGCAGCGGCACGGCGGCCGATCCGTTCGTCGCCGATGGCCTCGAATTCGTCGTGTCGGGCGCTGCCGCGGCCGGCGACAGCTTCCTGATCCGTCCGACCCAGAACGCCGCGGCGGGCCTGCAGGTCGCGATCACCGACCCGACGCGCATCGCCGCGGCCTCGCCGCTGCGCGGCACCGCCGCCGGCGCGAACACGGGCACCGGCGTGGTCGGTGCGTTCAACGTCACCGATGCGACCGATCCGAACCTGCTCTCGCCGGTCAACATCACGTTCACGGGCCCGAACACGTACCAGATCAACGGCGCCGGCAGCTACACGTTCACGCCGGGTTCGCCGATCGCGGTGAATGGTTGGGAGATGAACCTGACCGGCACGCCGCAGCCGGGCGACACGTTCGTCGTCGGTGCGAACACCTCGGGTGCAGGCGACAACACGAATGCGCTCGCGCTCGCGGGCATCGCCAACCTCGGCGTGCTCGACGGCGGCAACAGCACGATCGGCAACGCCTACGGGCAGCTCGTCGCACAGGTCGGCACGAGCACGCAGCAGGCCAAGAACGGCCTCACCGCCGCGACCGCGCTGCTCAACCAGTCGACGCAGGCGCAGCAGAACACTTCCGGCGTCAACCTCGACGAGGAAGCCGCCAACCTGATCCGCTACCAGCAGTCCTACCAGGCTGCCGCGCAGGTCATCAATGTCGCCAGCACGCTGTTCGACACGCTGCTGGTCGCCGTACGAGGACGCTGACCATGAGAATCGCCACGTCGTGGATCCATCAGCAGACGGTCAACGCGATGCTGAACCAGCAGGCGTCGCTTGCCCACGTCAACCTGCAGGTGACGACCGGCAAGCGCATCCTCACGCCGTCGGACGATCCTTCGGGCAGCGCGCGCGCGGTCGATCTCAACAGCTTCCTCAACGCGAATGCGCAGTTCAAGCGCAACATCGATTTCGCCAACAGCCGCCTCGGCATGGCCGAGAACGCGCTGACCTCGGTCGGCGACGTGCTCACGCGCGTGCGCGAACTGACGCTGCAGGCGGCCAACGGATCGCAGAGCGACGAATCGCGCGGCGACATCGCCAAGGAACTGCGCGAGCGCTACCAGCAGCTCGTGCAGCTCGCCAACAGCCGCGACGGCAACGGCGAGTACCTGTTCGCGGGCAATGCGACGCGGACCCAGCCGTTCGCGACAGGCCCCGGCGGTGTCACCTACATGGGCGACCAGGGCGTGCGTGCGCTCGAGATCGCGCCGGGCGAGACGGTCGGCACGAACTTCCCGGGCTCGTCGGTGTTCCAGCAGATCCCGCGTGGCAACGGCTATTTCTCGATGGCGCGCGATCCCGGCAACACGGGCAGCGTCGTCGCCGGTGCCACGCAGATGACCGACATCGGCGCCTGGGACCGCGGCCAGTACGCGATCACGTTCACGTCGCCGACCACGTACGAAGTGCGTGACGCCGGCAATGCGCTCGTCACGAGCGGCGCCTACGATCCGGCCGGCACCACGGTCGCGTTCAACGGCGCGCAGATCACGTTCTCCGGTGCCGCCGTTGCAGGCGACCGCTACGACGTGGTGCCGAGCGGCACGCAGGATGTGTTCGCGATGATCGACGCGCTCGCAACCGCGATGGAGACGCCGATCACGACGCCGCAGGCGCAGGCCGCGTTCCGCGACACGATCAACCGTGGCCTCGAGAACCTCGACCAGGCCGCGACGCGCATGATCGACACGCGCGCGTCGGTGGGTGGGCGCATGAATGCGCTCGACCAGCAGGAAGGCATCAACGAGTCGCTGCAGGTCCAGGTCAAGGCGACGCTCTCGGGCATCGAGGACCTCGACTACGCGAGCGCCGTCGCCGAACTGAACATGCAGATGCTCGGCCTGCAGGCCGCGCAGCAGGCTTACGTGAAGGTGCAAGGCCTCTCGTTGTTCAACTACCTGCGCTGATCGCGCAGCTCTCGGGACACGCATCGTCACATCGTGACAAACCTGGGGTTTTCCCTAGGTTTTTCCTGCGTTTCCGCGCGTCGCGCACGCCATTCGAATGCGCAGCGCGTCGCAAAAAAAATCGACACGAGGCCTAAAGTTTCTCCCCGCCGTGCCGATTCCTTCTCCTGAGGCGGCCAGCATCCCACGAGGAACGGTTCGCCGGTTTGAAACCCGAACCCGCCCTCTATGCGGCTCAACGTTCCACCAGGAGAACTGTCATGGCTCTGACCATCAACACCAACATCAACTCGCTCAACGCGCAGCGCAACCTCAACAGCTCGCAGAGCGCGATGTCCACCGCGATGGAGCGTCTCTCGTCCGGCCTGCGCATCAACAGCGCGAAGGACGACGCCGCCGGTCTCGCGATCTCGAACCGCTTCACCACGCAGATCCGTGGCCTCAACCAGGCCGTGCGCAACGCCAACGACGGCATCTCGCTCGCGCAGACCACCGAGTCGGCGCTGGCCGAGGTCACCAACAACCTGCAGCGCATCCGCGAACTCGCCGTGCAGTCGTCGAACGCGACGAACTCCACCGAAGATCGCGCCGCGCTCAACGCCGAAGTGCTGCAGCGCCTCGCCGAGAACACCCGCATCGCGACGCAGACGAGCTTCAACGGCGTCAACACGCTCGACGGCACGGCCGGTGCGCTCGACTTCCAGGTCGGCGCGAACGCCGGTGAGTTCATCACGGTCACGCTCGGCACCAACATCGGCACCGCCACCGGTACCGGCCTGGGCACCGTGGATACCGTTGCGGCGGCGCAGCTCATGATTGCAGCCGCCGACCAGGCGCTGGAAGACGTCAGCACCCTGCGCAGCGACCTCGGCGCGGTGCAGAACCGCTTCGAGTCGACGATCTCGAACCTCTCGACGATCGCGCAGAACCTCGACGCGTCGCGCAGCCGCATCGAAGACGCGGACTTCGCGTCGGAGACGGCCAAGATGACGCGGGCACAGATCCTGCAGCAGGCGGGCGTCTCGGTCCTCGCCCAGGCCAACTCGCTGCCGCAGACCGTGCTGAAGCTGCTGGGCTGATCCTTGCCCACGAGGCACCGGCCCGGGGATGATCCGGGCCGGTGTCGCAAGACCCGCGCCGCCGCGAGGCGGCGCATCCCTGGACGAGGCGGAGGACGATCACCATGGCAGGCATCAGCAGCGCAGGCCTCGACGTCTCCACGATCGTCAGCCAGCTCGTCGCGGCCGAGAGAGCCACGCCGCAGAAGGTCATCGACACCCAGCGCACGACCGTCACGACCCAGCTCTCGGCGATCGGTTCGCTCAAGTCTTCCCTGTCCGCGTTGCGCGATGCGCTCGCCGGGCTCAAGAGTGGCGCCGCATTCGGCGCGCGCACCGCGACCTCGTCGAACACCGCGGTGTTCACCGCGACGGCGGGCAGCGGCGCGGCCAGCGGCCGCTACGACATCGAAGTGGTCAATCTCGCCCAGGCGCAGAAGTCGGCCTCGGCCGCCTACGCCTCGTCGAGTGCGGTCGTCGGCACCGGCACGCTCAGCTTCGCGGTCGACGGCACCACGATGGACCTCACCATCGACGGCACCAACAACACGCTCGCGGGCATCCGCGACGCGATCAACCGCGCCTCGGACAACCCGGGCGTCAACGCGACGATCGTCAACGGCAGCGACGGCGCACGCCTCGTGCTGACGTCGCGCGAAACCGGCGTCGAGAAGGCGTTCTCGCTCTCGGCGAGCGGCGGCGACGGCGGCCTGGGGACCCTCGTGTCGGGGATGTCCAGCCTGACCACGGCCAGCGATGCGCTCGTGCGCGTCGACGGCTTCGAGGTCACGAGCGCGAGCAACGTCGTCTCCACGGCGATCGACGGCGTCACGATCAACCTCGCCTCCGCGCGGCCCGGCGAGACGCTGGCGCTCGACGTCGGCACCGACGGCACCGCGATGAAGGCTTCGCTCGAAGCGTTCGTCACCGCGTACAACAACTTCGTCACGCTGAACAAGCAGCTGACCAGCTTCGATGCGGCGACCAACAAGAAGGGCGCGCTGATCGGCGACACGACGCTGCGCTCGATCAGCTCGACGCTGTCGCGCATGGTCGGTGGCAACGAATACGGAAGCGGCGCCGAAGGTGCGCTCGCCTCGTTGAGCCAGGTCGGCGTGCAGGTGCAGGTCGACGGCAAGCTCAAGCTCGATGGCGCCACCTTCGACACCGCCCTCGCGGCGGGACCGGAGCGCGTCTCCGCACTGTTCACGGGTGCGAACGGCGTCGGCACGCTGCTCACCGAGAAGCTCGACGACTTCCTGCGCAGCGACGGCGTGTTCGCGACGCGTACCGAGAACCTCACGCAGCGCAACCGCCAGCTCGATGCGAGCCAGGATCGCCTCGACGCGCGCATGGTTACCGTCGAGGCGCGCCTGCGCACCCAGTACACCGCATTGGATTCGCTGCTCGCGAGCTTCAACAGCACGAGCGCGTTCCTGACCCAGCAGCTCGAGTCGCTCAACAAGTCGAGCTGACGGGCACCCCGGAGGACATGAACATGGCTTACCCAGGCAACGGCGCCGCCGCCTACCGACAGATGGCCGCCCGCGGCGGCATCGAGGACGCGAGCCCCCATCGCCTCATCGCGATGCTGCTCGAGGGCGCGATCGCCCGCCTCGCGCGCGCCCGCGGCCACATGGAGCGCGGTGAAACCGCACCGAAGGGCCAGGCCGTCTCGCTCGTGATCGAGATCATCGGCGAACTCAACGGCAGCCTCGACCACGCACGCGGCGCAGCCGTCTCGCGCGGCCTCGCCTCGCTGTACGACTACATGACGCGCCGCCTTCTGCACGCCAACCTCGCCAACGACCTCGTCGCGCTCGACGAAGTCACCACGCTGTTCCGCGAGATCCGCGAGGGCTGGAGCGCGATCGCCCCCGACGCGCCGGCGATCGGCCTGCGCTGATGTCCCCGGTCGCCGACAGTGCCGGGCTGTTGCGCGAGGCGATCTCGCTGACCGAGAACATGATCGCGGCCGCCGGCGCCGACGACTGGGAAGCCGTCGCGGCACTCGAGGCCGATCGTGCGACCCTGCTCGCCGACAGCGCCGAGGTCTCGCGTGCGGTCGGCCATCTGCTCGAAGACCTGCTCGCGCTCAACCGCGAGCTCGAGACGCTCGCCGGCGAAGCGCGTGCGGCGACCGCCGCGGCGCTCGAAACCCTGCACCGCGGCGGCCAGGCGGTCGGTGCCTACGGCAGCATCGGTACCGGTTGACCGGGCATGAACGATGACTGCGGGCTGAATGTGACATTCCGTGGCACATTGTTCATCCGCGATCGTCGAGAGTTGACCGATGGAAAGTGATCCCCTTCACGCGTTCGAGGAACACCTCAGGTATCACTCGGTATTACCTTTCGAGGTGATACCGCGGGAAGGCCCCAACACGCCGCTCGATCGCGAGCTTCGCCTCAAGCGTGCGCTCGGCGTGCTCGCCGCGCAGACCGCGTTCGACGACAAGCGCGGCGAGGCCAGCGACGACCTCCCGCTGGCGCCCGAGCTCATGCGTCTCGACGCCAAGCTCAACCACCTCATCGACCTCGTCGGCACGCTGCTCACGCGGGCGGTCGGCACGCCGCCGGCGGTGCCCGTCGAGTTCAATGCGTGGGGTATCACCTGGCGCGGTGATACCGCTCCAAGTGCCCGTGGCGACGAGGTTTTCGTGCGCGTCCACCTCGAGGCACACGCAGCCCTCCCGCTCGAGTTGCCGGCCCGCATGGCCGAACCGAAACACGCCGCGGAAGGCATCTGGCAACGTGCCGTGTTCATCGATCTGGGCGATACGCTGACCGAGGGTCTGGAGCGTTTCGTGTTCCGCATGCACCGGCGTGAACTCGCCGACGGCAAGGCGTCGCAGCGTAGCGACTGACGGAATGCCGGCAGGACCGAGCGTCGGGATTCCGACGTTTTGGCATCGGAATTGCTGTTGCTCGAGCATTGTCACGAATCGTGACGCTCCAGCAACGCAAGCGAACGGACCTGACCATGCGCCCCTCGATCGTCATCATCGAACCCGATACCGACCGTGCTGCCGCCGTCGAGAAGCTGCTCGCTTCGCTCGGCTACGACAGTTGTGTCGCCGGCCAGCTGCATCAGGCGCAGACGGCCGCCAACGCGCCGTCGTGCGCGGCGTGGATCGGTGCGATCGAGGCCGGCAAGGATCTCGACCGCCTGCTCGCCGCGATCGGTGCACGCGCTTCGCAGCTGCCGCTGATCGTCACGGGCGATTCGCCGGCCGCGAGCCACCTCGAGGGTGCAAGCCGTCCGTGCCATCGCGTGGCGTTTCCGCCTCAGCGTCAGGAAGTCGACACCCTGCTTCAGCGCCTGACCGGCTTCATCGCGCCGACCGGCGAGCGTCGCCTGGTCGGCAGCTCCGAGCCCATGCATCGTCTGCACGAACTCGTGCGCCAGGTCGCGCGCCACGACACCAGCGTGCTGATCCTCGGCGAGTCGGGCACCGGCAAGGAAATGGTCGCGCGCACGATCCACGATGCCTCGCCGCGCCGCGATCATCCGTTCGTCGCGATCAACTGCGGCGCGATCCCGCCGGACCTGCTCGAGAGCGAGCTGTTCGGCCACGAGAAGGGCGCCTTCACGGGCGCGATCAGTGCGCGCAAGGGCCGCTTCGAACTGGCCGAGGGTGGCACGCTGTTCCTCGACGAGATCGGCGACATGAGCCTGACCATGCAGGTCAAGCTGTTGCGCGTGCTGCAGGAGCGCGTGTTCGAGCGCGTCGGCGGCAACCGCTCGATCGCGTGCAACGTGCGCATCGTCGCGGCGACGCACCGAGACCTCGAGAACGCGATCACCACCGGTGGCACGTTCCGCGAAGACCTCTACTACCGCCTCGCGGTGTTCCCGATCGAGATGCCGAGCCTGCGCGAGCGCATCGGCGACCTCGGCGAGCTCGTCGGCGAGTTCACCCAGCGCCTGCAGCGCCGTGGCGTCGACACTGCTTCGATCGGCGACGAGGCCCTGCGCACGCTCGCGCGCCACAGCTGGCCGGGCAACGTGCGCGAACTCGGCAACCTCGTCGAACGCCTCGCCGTGATGTACCCGGGCCGCACCGTTCGCGGCGCCGACCTGCCCAAGCGTTATCGCGCGCTGCAGTCGTTCGACGACATGTACGGCCTGCACCAGGCCGCCGCGCTCGAGGACACCGCACAGAGCCAGCTCGATTTCCCGGCGGCCGTGCCGGCGGCGATGCCGGTCGCCGCACCGACCACCGTCGCCGGTGCGCCCGCGCTGTCGCACGAAGGTCTCGACCTCAAGGACTACCTCGCCGAGATCGAGGTCGCCCTGATCCGCCAGGCCATGGCGCTGTCGGACAACGTCGTCGCTCAGGCGGCCAAGGTGCTGCGCCTGCAGCGCACGACGCTCGTCGAGAAGCTGCGCAAGTACGGCCTGCAGAACGCGTTCGCGGGCACCACGACGGAGTGATCGCCCTGTATCGCCGCATCACGCGGCGATGCGCAGCCAGCGTGCCGCGAGCGGCGGCACGAGCAGCAGGCTGACCAGCGTCGAGGTCGCGAGGCCGCCGAGCAGCACGATCGCCATCGGGCCCTCGATCTCGTGGCCGGCCTCGTTGGCCTGCAAGGCCACCGGCAACAACGCGAAGGCGGTCAGCAGTGCCGTGAGCAGCACCGGCGTGAGGCGTTCGCCCGCACCGCGCAGCGCGGTGTCGAGGTTCCATGCCGCGCCTTCTTCCCGTACCAGATGATCGTAGTGCGACACGAGCAGGATCGTGTTGCGCGCGGCCATGCCGAACAAGGCGACGAAGCCGACCATCGAACCGAGCGTGAGCGTTCCTCCGGTGAGCGCGAGCGCGGCGACGCCGCCGATCAGCGTGCTCGGCAGTGCGGCGAGCGTCAGTGCGACATGGCGCGCGCTCGAATAGGCGAGCGCGAGCAGCAGCACGACCACGACGAAGGCGAAGCCCGAGTAGACGAGCAGCTCGCGCGTGGCCTCGCGCTGCGCCTCGGCACTGCCGCCATAACGAAGATAGACGCCCGTGGGCAGTTCCACCCGGGCGGTGATCGCCTCGCGGGCCTGCCGCGCGAAACCGACCTGGTCGGCGACGTCGGGATGTGCGAGTACGAGCTGGCGACGCAGGCCATCCTCGTGCTCGAGCACGCTGCGCGCCTCGATCATGTCGATCGTGGCGAGCTGGCCCAGCGTGACGAGGCGTCCGTCGCGCGTGCGCAGCGGCAGGCTGCGCAGCGCGTCGGGGCTCTGTTCGAGGCCGGCCACGCGCACGACCACCGGCAGGCTGCGATCGCTCAGTGTCATCTCGGTCGCCAGCGTGCCGTGGAACGCCGCCTCGATCGCGCGCATGACCGCGTCGGCGGCGAGGCCGTGCAGGTGCAGGGCGGCATGATCGAGCACGACGCGCAGCTGCGGCTCGCGCGGCGGCACGACGAGGCGCACGCCGTCGGCGCCGGGAACCGACGACACGACCTCGACGATGCGCTGCGCGACGCGGTCGTTGGCATCGAGGTCGTTGCCGAACACGGCGACCGAGAACGGTGCGCCGTCGCCGGTGAGGGTTTCGCCGATGCGCTCGGCGAGCACCGAGTAGACCTCGGCCTGCTGGTTCGGATAGGCATCGAACACGGCGCGGATGTCGTCCTCGATCGCCTCGAGCGTTCTCGCGCGCGTCGGTGCGACGCGGATCTCGAACTCGCTCTCGTTCGGCGTGTCGGTGTCCTGGCCGTTCTCGGCGCGGCCGATCTGCTGGGCGACCGTCTCGACGCCGTCGATCGCGAGCAGGCGCGCCGAGACGTCGCGTCCGACGCGCGCGGTCTCGGTGATCGCGATGCCGGGACGCAGGCTGCTGTGGGCGATCAGGTAGGTCTCGCGGAAGTCGGGCAGCAGGCGTGCTCCGAACAGCGGCAGCAGGGCGATGCCGGCGACGCCGCTCGCGACGAACAGCACCAAGAGCAGGCGCGGATGCCGCGCGAGCGACGCGATCGTGCGCCGCTGCAGATGCTTGCAACGAGCGAGGAAGCGCGCCTCGGGCCGCGGCGCGTGGTCGCGCATGAACAGCATGCACAAGGCCGGCGTCACCGCGAGCGCGACGAGCAGCGAAAGGCCGACGGCGAGCAGGAACGCGATCGACAAGGGCCCGAAGAACGCACCCTGCAGGCCGCCCATCGACAGGATCGGCACGAACGCAACGGCGACCGCCGCGGTCGCGAAGAACACCGGGCGGCGCACCTCGAGCGAAGCCGCGTTGAACAGGGCGTCGATGTCCGCCCCGGCCGCGGAGTCGCGGCGCCTGCGCAGGATGTTCTCGACGTCGATCACGGCATCGTCGACGACCACGCCGAGGGCGACGACGAGGCCACCGAGCGTCATCGTGTTGAGGCTGAAGCCGAACGCGCCGAGCATCCACACGGCGGCGAGCAGGGCCAGCGGGATCGCGCTGAACGAGATCAGCGCGCCACGCCAGTCGCGCAGCATGACCAGCAGCAGCGCGACCACGAGCAGGGCACCGACGAGCAGCGACTGGCGCATCGTGCCCATCGCGTTCTCGACGAAGGTCGCCGGGCGCAGCAGCGCCGGGTGGTAATCGACGCCCTGCGCGGCGAGGGCCGGTGCGAGCGCGTCGAGGCGCGCTTCGAGCGCGCGGGTCGCCTCGAGTGTGTTCGCGCCGTACTGCGACGAGGTCTCGACGAGGATGCCCGGCTTGCCGGCGATCGTCGCGTCGCCGAACAGCGGCTGCGCCGCGTCGACGACGTGCGCGATGTCGCCGAGGCGCCGTGGTGCTTCACCAGCGGTGGCGATCACCGCCGCGGCGAGCGCTTCGGCCGTCGTGCCCGCGGACTCGACCTGCACCGCGAAGCGTTGCACGCCGGTCTCGACGTAGCCGCCGCCCGATTGTGCGGTCGCGCGGCGCACGGCATCGACGACGTCGTCGATGCTGAAGCCCGCGCCGGCGAGCCTCAGCGGATCGACCTCGACGCGGCGCTCGCGGGCGCGCCCGCCGAACAGCTGCACGTGGGCGACGCCGGGCACGCCGAGGATCTGCGGCTTGATCGTCCACTCGAC
Organism: Lysobacteraceae bacterium PS02065; assembly: GCA_029959555.1. Lineage (GTDB taxonomy): Bacteria > Pseudomonadota > Gammaproteobacteria > Xanthomonadales > Rhodanobacteraceae > Dokdonella. Next base: position 131,144 of record JASCPI010000005.1, read on the forward strand.
GAGGTCGCGCAGCGCGAGCGGATCGAGCGTGTCGCTCGTGTAGCCGAAGTGCAGCAGGTACTCCATCGACGAGCTCATCGGCGACAGCTGCGGCGCGCCGACGCCCTCGGGCAGCAGGCCGGACGCCTCGGACAGCCGCTCGAGCACGGCCTGGCGCTGGCGGTGCGGATCGCTGCCGTGGTGAAACACGACACGGATCGCGGCGAGGCCCTGGCTCGAGGCCGAGCGGATGCGCGCAACGCTGCCGGTGCCGGCGAGCAGCTGCTCGATCGGCCGCGTGACGCGCGCCTCAACCTGCGGTGCGGAGAGGCCTGGTGCCTCGACCTGCACGACGACGAACGGCGGCGCGAAGTCCGGAAACACGTCGAAGCGCGCGTTGGCGAGCGCGAACGCGCCACCGAGCGTGACGAGCAGGGCGAGCGCCGCGACGATGCGCGGGTGGGCGAGCGAGGCGCGGACGATGGTGGCGAGCATCGTGCGGCCTCAGTCGTCGTCGTCCACGTGGCCGCCCTGCATCGACCAGAGCAGGCCGACGCCGGCGACGACCACGTCATCGTCGTCATCGAGGCCGTCGACGAGCCAGCCCTCGCCGAACGGCGCCAGCAGGCCCACGTCGCGGCGCGTGTAGCGCGTCGTGCCGCCGTCGCCGACGGACTGCAGGTAGACGTGCGCGCCGCGCTCGTCGTGCAGCAGGGCAGCACGCGGCACGGCGAAGCCTTTCACGGGTTCGCCCTCGAACGTCGCGGCGAGGCGCATGCCGGGCACGAGTCCCTCGGGTGGAGCGTCGAGGGCCAGCAGCAGCGCGGGCGCGGCGATCTCGCCCGCGCCGTGCAGCGGGCCGAGTACGCGGGTGTCGTGGGCGACGCCGTCGATCGACACGCGTGCGGCGCGCGGCACACCGGCGAGGCTTTCGCGACCCGTGACTTCCGCGCGCAGCAACACGAGCGTGCCACCGCGCAGTGCCTCGAGCGTCGCGTCGCGGTCGCGCGCCGCCGTCGACGCGTGGAAGCCGGCGAGCTGCGCGAGGCGACGCTCCGCGACGTCACGGGCCGCCTTCTGGCGCGCCTGCTCGACGACCGCGGCATCGACGACGCGACGCGAGGCGGCGGCGCCGTCGGCATGCAGCGCGCGTACGCGTGCGAGTTCCTCGGAGGCGACGCGTTCACCGGCACGGGCGGCCTCGGCCTCGCCCGCGGCGGCGAGGATGTCGGTCGCGTCGAGGACGCGTGCCGAGGTGGCCAGCACGTTCGGTGCGGTCACGGCGACGGGCCGTGCGACGCGCAGTCCGATGGCCTCGCGCTGCGACGCCTCGAGCACGAGCGCGGCCTCGCCGGCGTCGTCATCATCGTCGTCGACGGCGAGTGCCCACGGCGACGCCGCGAGCAGGATCGACGCCACGAGCAGGTTGCAGGCGGTTCGTGGTCGCCTCATCGCGGTTCCTCCGGTTCGGTGGGCCATGCGAGTCCGCGCTCGGGCCCCGAAAGCGGGACGTGCACGGCGTCCTCGAGCGCGAGCCGTGCCTCCTGCAGTGCGCGCTGCGCCGTCACGACGTCGCGCGCGGCCTCGGCGGTGAGCACGTCGACGGCGAGCACCTCGGTACGATCGATCGCGCCGAGGTGCAGCGCACGCGCATGCCGTTCGCCGTCGACGCGTATCGCATCGTGGCGACGCCGCGCCGCATCGAGGTTGTCGCGCGCGGCGCGTTCGGCGCTGCGCGCGGTGTCGATCGCGGCGTGGATGCCGGCCTGCGTGCCGACCAGGGCCTGTCCCGCGCGTTCGCGTTCGGCCTCGAGTCGCGCGATGCGCGCACGGTCGCGTCGTGGTTGTGGAAGCGTCACGTCGAGGCCGAGCGGCAGCTTGGCGATGCCGTGGTCCCAGGCGTATCCGGGCGAGACGGTGAACCGCGGGAACTGGTCGGCGACCGCCTGCTGCAGCGCGTTCTCGGCCAGGGCGTAGGCCTGGATCGCCTCGGCCATGTCGGATCGTGCGAGCAGCGCACGTTCGCGCTCGGTGTCGAGGTCGGCGTCGTCGAACGGTGCGGGCGAACCCCAGTCGGCCCATGCGGCCGCGACGGGATCGAGCACCACGAGCGCGTCGACGGGCACGCCGATCGCGGCGGCGAATTCGCCGCGCGCGCGTACGCGCCCCATGCGTGCCTCGCCGAGCGCGGTTTCCGCTGCGAGCGCGGCTTCGCGGGCGGGCAAGGCGTCCGAAGTCGCGTCTTCGCCGGCGGCGACGCGGCGTGCGGCGAGCGCTGCACGTGCGCGCTGCACGTCGACGAGCGACTCGTGGACCTCGACATCGTGCTGCGCGGCGATGTCCGCGGAAAGGGCGGCGACGACGCGCGCGCGCACGCGCCACGCCTCGCCGACCAGGCGCGCGCGTGCCGCGGCGATGTCGAGGTCGCCCGCCTCGCGCGCGAGCCTGCGCGCGCGGCCGTCTCGGCGCTGGGCTACCGCGACGAACTCGCTTTCGCGATGCGCGCCGAGGACAAGGCCCTCATGGGGGCCGAGCTGCGCACGTTCCACGAGCGACTCGCGGATCCGACACCCGGCGTGCCGTGATCACGCCGCAACCT
>JASCPI010000060.1 GCA_029959555.1 Lysobacteraceae bacterium PS02065
CAGGCGATTCCGCCGTGGCGGGTATCGTCGCTACATGCTTGCGGAGGCTGCCTTTGCCGGGATGGAGGCCGCTGCCGCGCACACTCCGCATGACGGCGGAATCCGCTACGCGGGTTCCGCCCTACCGTAGAAGCGCGTCACGTGTAGGGCGGAACCGCCGCAGGCGATTCCGCCGTGGCGGGTATCGTCGCTACATGCTTGCGGAGGCTGCCTTTGCCGGGATGGAGGCCGCTGCCGCGCACACTCCGCATGACGGCGGAATCCGCTACGCGGGTTCCGCCCTACCGGAGAAGCGCGTCACGTGTAGGGCGGAACCGCCGCAGGCGATTCCGCCGTGCCCGGATTCATGGAGATCACGCCGGCATCTGCCTTCTTCGACGCAGGGTCGAGCGCTGCCGCGGAGTACCTCCGTGAGATTCAGCCCCGCAGCGCCTACAATGCGCGCCCCCTTTGAACGTCCGCGACGCGTTGAAGAAGTCCGATTTCCACTTCGAGCTGCCGCCCGAGCTCATCGCGCAGGCACCGCCGGCCGAGCGCTCGGCGGGGCGCCTGCTCGTGCTCGACGTGGCCGCGGACTCGCGTGACGACCGCGCGATCACCGACCTGCCGTCGCTGCTCGCGCCGGGCGACCTGCTCGTGTTCAACGACACGCGCGTGCTGCCGGCGCGCCTGTTCGGGCGCAAGCCTTCCGGTGGTGCGGTCGAGATCCTCGTCGAGCGCGTGACCGGCTCGCACGACGCCACCGTGCAGCTCGGGGCGAGCAAGAAGCCCAAGGAGGGCGGGGCGATCGAGCTCGGCGACGGCTCGATCGCGCGCGTGCTCGGCCGCGACGGCGAGTTCTTCCGCCTGCGTTTCGAATCGCCCGATCCGCTCGACAAGCTGCTGCCGAAGCTCGGCCGCCTGCCGCTGCCGCCGTACATCACGCGCGAGCCCGATGCGGGCGACGCCGAGCGCTACCAGACGATCTTCGCGCGCGAGCCCGGCGCGGTCGCCGCGCCGACCGCGGGCCTGCATTTCGACGATGCACTGCTCACGGCGCTGCATGCACGTGGCGTCGAGACGGGCCATGTCACGTTGCACGTCGGTGCGGGCACGTTCCAGCCGATGCGCGCAGAGAGCCTCGGCGACCACGTCATGCACCGCGAGTGGCTCAACGTCGGCGCCGGACTCGTCGAGAAGGTGCGCCAGGCACGTGCACGCGGCGGCCGCGTGGTCGCGGTCGGCACCACGGTCGTGCGCGCGCTCGAGAGCGCGACGCGCGACGGTGAACTGCTGCCGTTCGCGGGCGAGACCCAGATCTTCATCTTTCCGGGCTACCGCTTCTCGAGCGTCGATGCGCTGCTGACGAACTTCCATCTGCCCGAGTCGACGCTGCTCATGCTGGTCTCGGCGCTGGCCGGACGCGAGCGCATCCTCGAGGCCTACCGCCATGCGGTCGAGCAGCGCTACCGCTTCTTCTCCTACGGTGACGCGATGCTGATCCTGCCCACGCCGTACCCGCCGTGACCGGCGTGCGACCTTTCAACGCCCACGAGCCCCGTCGATGATGCAGTTCTCGCTCCTCCACCAGCGCGGTCCCGCGCGCCGCGGTCGTCTCACGTTCGATCGCGGCACGGTCGAGACGCCGGCCTTCATGCCGGTCGGCACGTACGGCTCGGTCAAGGCGATGCTGCCGCGCGACATCGAAGGGATCGGCGCCGAGATCATCCTCGGCAACACGTTCCATCTTTTCCTGCGCCCCGGCCTCGACGTGGTCGGCGACTTCGGCGGCCTGCATCGCTTCATCGGCTGGGACAAGCCGATCCTGACCGACTCGGGCGGCTTCCAGGTGTTCTCGCTCGCGCACAAGCGCAAGATCACCGAGGAGGGCGTGACGTTCGCCTCGCCGGTCGATGGCTCGAAGGTGTTCCTGAGCCCCGAAGTGTCGATGCACATCCAGCGCGTGCTGGACTCCGACGTCGTCATGATCTTCGACGAGTGCACGCCGTATCCGGCCACCGAGAAGGTCGCGCGCACCTCGATGGAGCTGAGCCTGCGCTGGGCGCTGCGCTCGCGTCGTGCGTTCGACGAGGGCGGCAATCCGAACGCGCTGTTCGGCATCGTGCAGGGTTCGGTCTATCCGGACCTGCGCAAGCGCTCGGCCGACGCGCTCATCGACATCGGCTTCGACGGCTACGCGATCGGCGGCCTCGCGGTCGGCGAGCCCGAGCACGAGCGCAATGCGATGCTCGAAACGGTGTCGCCGATGCTGCCGGTCGATCGCCCGCGCTACCTCATGGGCGTCGGTCGTCCCGAGGACATCGTCGAGGCGGTGCGCCGCGGCATCGACATGTTCGACTGCGTGATGCCGACGCGCAATGCGCGCAACGGCTTCCTGTTCACGCGCCACGGCACGCTGCGCATCCGCAACGCGAAGTACACGCGCGACACCCGCGTGATCGAGGACGGCTGCACCTGCTACACGTGTGCGTCGGGCTTCAGCCGCGCCTACCTGCGCCATCTCGACCGCTGCGGCGAGATGCTCGCGAGCCAGCTCGCGACGATCCACAACCTGCACCACTACCAGCAGCTCATGGCCGGCCTGCGCGCGGCGATCGAGGCCGACACGCTCGACGCGTTCACGGCGGCGTTCCATGCGGATCGTCGTCCGGACTGATCCGCGTCGCGATCAGGTCTCGAGCGGTCGCGTCGGCACGATGTTCGGCAGGATCTTCTCGATCGGCGGCGCACCGGGTTCGCCCGGGCGCTTCATGCCGTAGGCATTCACGGGCTGCGAGCGGTTCACCCACAGCGTGTAGTAGAGGTGATCGGCGCGCGGGTCGTCCGAGTTCGGATGCAGCAGGATGGTCAGCCCGAGGCTGTTGAGCTGCAGCCACGGCACCACGACCGGCAGCAGGTCGTTGGTGAAGCCGAAGTAGAACGACGGCGTGACGTGCGGTCCGCGTGGCTCGAGGTTCCAGTTGCCGAGCTCGACCGGGAAACGCTCGATCACCCACTGCCGCAGGCGCGCCGCTTTCGCGTAGGTGTCCTCGTCGAAATAGACGTGCGCGTGATAGCTGCGAATGTCGGTGTACGGGCGCGGCGTGTCGGGCAGGCCCGAAGCGCCGTCGCGCGGGCGCACGCTGGCCGGTCGCGTTGCGGGTTCGAGCGCGGTGCGCTCGCCCCACGGGCTCGTGCCCGAGTCGCGCGGCGGCACGATGGCGCGGAACGCGGGATCGCCGAGTGCTGCCTTCGACGAAGCTTCCGCGTCCGCGGCGTGGGCGAGACCGCTCAGGCCGAGGCCGCCCGCGGCGAGACCCGTCGCACGCAGGAAGCGTCGCCGCGTCGGCGCGAGCAGATCCGCCCAGGCCTGGTCGTCGTCGCTGCCGTGCAGGCGACGGTCGATGTCGTCGCCGGAGTTTCCGCCCGTCGACGCGAGGGCGTGGTCGTCATGGTGGTTCAAGGCGTGTCTCGAAGGCCGTAAGGACATGCCGCCACGCGGGTGCATCGAGGCCGTCGCGGCGGTGTGGAAGACCGCGCGGGACTGCTCCCGCGCGGACCGTGGCTCACCAGGTGTAGGCGACCTTGCCGTACACGAACGCGCCGTTGAAACCGAACGGCGAGTAGCTGCTGTAGCGGAACAGGCCGCTCGGCGCGGTCGCCGGGTTGCCCCAATTCACGTTGCGCACCTCGTCGGGATATTCGTTCAAGGCGTTGTCGGCGCCGAGCGTGAAGGTCCAGTCGTCGTGGCGGTAGCTCGCCGCGAGGTCGAGGATCCACTTCGCACCGAAGGTCTGGTCGTTGGCCGGATTCGTCTGGCGCACCGTGTTCTCGCCGTAGCGCGTCAGGCCGGCACGCAGGCCCCAGTTGCCGATCGTGTAGTCGCTGCCGAACGTGACCTTGTCGCGCGGTGCGCCTTCGGTGATGCGCCCGATCTCGACGCGGCCGATGCGCTGGAAGCCGAGTGCGTCGAGTTCCGGTGCGTTGGCCTGGATGTGCGTGATCTTGGTCTTGTTGTAGTTGTAGCCGGCCGAGAGGTCGAGCGCGCCGTCACCGAGCGCCACGCGCCATGCGGCGAGCACGTCGATGCCGGTCGTGCGCGTATCGACCGCGTTGGTGAAGTAGCGGCCGCCGTTGACGCCGGCGTAACCCTGCGCCGCGAGGAAGTCGCGCACCGCGGTGCCGGTGAGGTTTTCGGACAGCACGACGCGGTCGTCGATCTCGATGCGGTAGAGGTCGACCGTGAGGCTCAGGTTGTCGAGCGGCTGGGCGACGAAGCCGAGGCTCGCGTTGGTCGATTTCTCGGCCTTGAGCGGTTGCGCGCCGAATGCGCGTGCGACCGGCAGTTCGACCGGGAACGTGCGCACCTCGAAGATCGAGCCGCCGATCAGCACGGCCGACGTCGCGGAGTAGTACTGCTGTGCTAGCGACGGCGCGCGGAAGCCGTTCGACAGCGTGCCGCGCAGCGCGAAGGCGTCGCTGACCGCGTAGCGCAGCGCGAGCTTGCCCGAGGCGGTGTCGCCGAAGTCGCTGTAGTCCTCGTAGCGCGCGGCGACAGAGCCGCTGAGCTTGTCGGTGAAGTCGGTGTCGAGCTCAAGGTAGGCCGAGTAGCTGTCGCGACCGTTCGAACCCGCGTCGCCGGGCTGGAAGCCCGGAAACACCTGGGCGCCCGGGCTCGCTCCGGCCACGCCGCCGGTGCCGGCGATGTACGACGACGGTTCGCCGGCGCGGATCGTGTAGGTCTCGTCGCGGTACTCGCCACCGAACGCGAGCGTGACCGGGTTGGCGAGGCCCCAGTCGAGGTCGTTGGCGATGTCGAGGTTGACGACGAGCTGCTCGTTCTCGAGTTCGCCCGCATCGAACGAGGTCGGGCTGGTCGGGCCTAGTGAGGCATTGAGGCTGTTGCGCACGCCGAAGTCGAGCGTGTTGGCGCCGTAGTTCGCACTGACGTCCCAGCGCCAGCCACCTGCGCTCGTGCCGCGCAAGCCGGCGACCAGCGAGCGGTCCTCCGATTCGGTGGCGATGATCGGCAGAAAGCCTTCGGGGTAGATCGACACGATGTTGTTGGCGTTGCCGGCCTGGCGATAGTTGCCTGCGGCCTCGGCATCACGCTTGCTCGCGTTCGCGAACGCGTAGAACTGCACCGCGTCGGAAAGGTCGACCTGCGCATTCGCGAACAGCTTCGTGTTGCGCGTGTCGGCATCGCCAAAGCGGTGGTTCTTGCGGCCGTAGCTCACGTCGCCGGGGAAACGGAAGTCGACGCCGGCGCGATTGGTCGGATCGGCATCGACGTACTGGCCCGACAGGTGCAGCCAGCCGCGCTCGCCGAGCGCGAAACCCGCGTCGCCGCCGAGGTCGACCTGGCGACCGTCGCCGGCACTGTACTGGCCGCCCTGCAGCGACACGCTGCCGTCGCCCGGCGAGCCCTTGAGCACGACGTTGACGACGCCCGCGATCGCGTCGGAACCGTATTGCGCGGCGGCGCCGTCACGCAGCACTTCGATGCGCGCGATCGCGGCGATCGGGATCGCGTTGAGATCGACCGGCGACGAGCCGCGGCCCTGCGTGCCGTTGACGTTGAGGATCGCCGCGGTGTGGCGACGCTTGCCGTTGACGAGCACGAGCACCTGGTCGGGCGACAGGCCGCGCAGCTGGGCCGGACGCACCGAGTCGGTGCCGTCGGTGAGGCTCGGGCGCGGGAAGTTGAGCGACGGCAGCAGGCGCGACAGGGCCGTGGCGAGCTCGGTGCTGCCGGTGGCGGCGAGGTCGTCGGGCCGCAGCACGTCGATCGGCGACAGCGACTGCGTCTCGGTGCGCCCGGTCGCGCGCGTGCCGGTGACGACGATGTCGTCGAGCTGCGAGGTCGTGGCCTCCGACTGCGCGAGGACGGGCGGGGCGATCAGGCCGATCAGCAGCAGCGGCGACAGCGTGGCGGGCGAGGGCATGCGTGGACTCCGTGTGACGCGTTGGGGATGCGCTTAACTAATTCCCAACGCGGTCGGGCGGCAACGCACGTGCTGCCATAACCATATGCGGACGGCCGCACGGGTCGCCCGCGCGGAGGCCTCGCGATACCATCGCGGGCTGCGCCGTGCGACGGCTTCCACGATCGGAACTCCATGAAAACGCTTCTCGTCACCGGCGGCGCCGGCTTCATCGGCGGCAACTTCGTGCTCGACGTGCTGGGGCTCGGTGGCTACCGCATCGTCAACCTCGATGCGCTGACCTATGCCGGCAATCCCGACACGCTCGTCTCGGTGGAAGGCCGCGACGACTACCGCTTCGTGCACGGCGACATCGGCGATCGCGAGCGCGTCGCCGCGCTGCTCGCCGAGCATCGCCCCGACGCGATCGTCAATTTCGCGGCCGAATCGCATGTCGACCGCTCGATCGACGGACCGGCCGCATTCGTGCAGACGAATGTCGTCGGCACGCTCGCGCTGCTCGAATGCGCGCTCGCCTACTGGCGCGGGCTGCCGCTCGATCGCCAGGACGGCTTCCGTTTCCTGCATGTGTCGACCGACGAGGTCTACGGTTCACTGGGCCCGGTCGGGCGCTTCACCGAGGAGTCGCCGTACCAGCCGAACTCGCCGTACTCGGCGTCCAAGGCCGCTTCGGACCACCTCGTGCGCGCGTTCCACCACACCTACGGCCTGCCGGTACTGACCACGAACTGCTCGAACAACTACGGGCCGTTCCAGTTCCCCGAGAAGCTCATCCCGCTGATGATCCAGAAAGCGCTCGCGGGAGAGTCGCTGCCGGTCTATGGCGACGGCCGCAACGTGCGCGACTGGCTGTACGTGGTCGATCACTGCCGCGCGATCCTGCGCGTGCTCGAGATCGGCCGCGTCGGCGAGGTCTACAACGTCGGCGGCGACGCCGAGCGCGAGAACCTGCACGTCGTGAAGACGATCTGCACGCTGCTCGACGAGCGCGTGCCACTCGCCGACGGCCGCCGTCGCGAGTCGCTCGTCGCGTTCGTCAAGGATCGTCCGGGCCACGACCGCCGCTACGCGATCGACGCGACCAAGATCCGCCGCGACCTGGGCTGGCGTCCGAGCGAGAGTTTCGAAAGCGGCATGGCACGCACGGTCGAGTGGTACCTGGCCAACGCCGACTGGGTCACGCGTGTGCTCGACGGCACCTACCGGCTGGAACGCCTCGGGACCTGAGGCCACACGCTATTCCGCAAGGCTGTGTCAGGCGTCCTCGCTCCTGACCTGCTCGGCGTGGAAGCGCGCACGCAGTGCCGCCGCATCGGCATCGAGGATGCCGATCGCGTGACCGGCGTCCTGCAGGCGGTCGGCGAGCCATGCATGGTCCGCATCGTCGGCCTGCGCGAGGATCGCGTCGCCCGCCTCGCGCCATGCCGTCGCCGCATCGTCGCTGCGCTCCTGTGCGACTTCGGCGGCGAGTTCCTCGACGAGGGTCTGCAGTGCGGCGCGATCGAGTGGAATCATGTTCTTTGACTTGGGCATGACGGGAAATGTCCCGCCATGCCCCATCCTTCGTCACGGCTTGGGTTTGGCGGCCTGGCAGGCATCGTACTCTGCCTCTGTAAGTTTCCCATCCTTGTCCTTGTCGCACTTGGCGAAATTGCCTGCAAGCCAGCTGTTGGCCTCGGCGTCCTCGAGCGTCACATAGCCTTTATCGTGGCCCTTGAGCATGTCGAATGTCGGCGGTCCCGAACCTTGGACCGCATAGGGATCCTGCTTGGCCTTCTCTTTCGTATCGTCCGGGGATGCTTGGACGACGGTCGCGGAGAAGAAGATTCCGGACAGTGCGAGCGAGATGGCGGACATCGAGTGTTTCATGGCATGTCTCCTGCGGGAGTATGGGCACGGCGGATGCCGGCATGCCCACCACAGCACCATCGCGCGGCACATCGGCTGAATGTCGCCACCGATCTTCATCGCGTGGACATCAAGGTGAACGGGACTGCCATGTGACAATATTCATCTTTATACTCTGTTCCAGAGGATGCCCGCGATGATGCGCGTACCGGTGGCCCATCTGTGCAGCGACACGCCGAACGACGACGGCACGTGGACGGCCGTGACGATCCTCAATCGCGCCCCGCACGGCATCATGGTCTGGGCCGGGCGACTCGATGCCGACGCTTCGTTCGTGTCGGCCGAGAATGTCGCGCCGCGTGACTACGTGCGGCGCGAGAGCGTGAGTTTCATGGCCTGGCCCGATGCGCTCGAGTACTTCAAGGACCGCGAGGTCGAGCCGCTGCTGCGCGAACTCATGTGGCGAACCTCGCGCAGGCTGCGTGCGGATTCCGCGTTCTGAGGATCAGGCCGTCTCGAAGCCGTCCTTGAAGATCGTCTCGGCGCTCAGGCCGACGCCGACCTCGAGGTAACCGACGTAGCCGTTCGTGGTGTCGCCCGTGACGGTCGCGAGCTGGTGCACGGCCTGGTCGTCGCGGAACACGTTGTCGTTGGCCAGCGTGACGCCGTTGAGGTTGTTCGTGCTGCCGGGGTACAGCGAGGTCTGCGCGTACACCGTGCGGCACACCGACTCGGGGATCGCGAGCTGCGAGGTACGCACCGCGTTCGCACCGCTCGTGGCCTGGTCGATCGAGCGGTAGATCTCGAAGTGGATGTGCGGCCAGCGACCCGAGTAGCAGCCCGGGAAGATCGTCGTGAACGTGACCTCGCCGTTCGCATCCGACACCTGTACGCCGCGCAGGTAGTTCTGACCGGTGACGCCTTGCGAGTACAGCGAATAGCCGCCCGAGGCGTTGCAGTGCCACAGGTACACGGCGGCACCCGCGATCGGCGCGCAGCTCGTGCTCGTGCTGACCAGCTGCAGCGTGATGCTCATGAGCGTGCCCGTCGCCATCGTCGTGCCGGCGCTGCCGAAGCTGCTGCGGATGTCGGAGCGCACGATGCCGCTCTGGGTGAGGACGTTGGGCCCATTGGTACCGTCGCCGGGGTAGGGGCCTGCGGTTTCCGACGGAATCAGCGTGCAGGCGAACGCGCTGCCCGGCAGCGTCGCGGCGAGGCCCGCGGCACCGAGCAGCTTGAGGACGCGGCGGCGCTCGAGCACCTGCAGGGTTTCGGCGAGCGAGGCATGGTGGCTGCCGAGCTTGGGCAACAGGATCGACGTCATGGTGTTCTCCGGCGGGACGCGGCTGAGGGAACGGCGTTGGCCACGTGACGCCGGGACGATCCTTCGGCACGCCGTGGCACGTGCCCACGATCGCGTGCGACTGCGCATCGCACGCGCAGGAAACGAGGACAATCGGTGCAGGGGCGTACGTCGGAGGGTTCGGCAGAGCGCTGGCTGCTCGACCCGGCGTGGCGACGACGGTGACGACAGGGATCGGCTGTCGGCATCTCTCCGGGGCGGGCAGGCGGCGAAGCCGTGCTCGGGTCGACTCGCCGGAGCCTCGGATTCGCTATTCACGTAGGCTTAGCGAAGTGGTCGATACGGCGCGCTGGCGACCGTTACTATTCTCTTCCGATAATACAATTCACAAATTTATGATATTCATGTCACAAAATTCCTGAACGGGCGATTCGTGTCGCCGCTGGACCGGCTAGCCTCCCATGTCGGACAAGGGGATCGGGAGCCAGGCGGGATGATGTCGGTCAACTCCGCGCATGCGCGCGAGTCGCAGCCACTCGGCGACGGTACCTGGCGTGCGCTGACGCTGATCAACAGGGGCGAACACGGCGTGCTCGTCTGGGCCGGGCGCCTGCGCGCCGATGCCCTCCGTCTCGAAGCCGACGACGTCGTGTCGACCGACTACGTGCAGCGCGAGACCGTCAGCTTCATGAGCTGGGACGACGCGATCGACTATTTCCGCGGGCGCGAGTTCGAGCCGTTGCTGGCCGAGGCGCTGGCGACCGCGCGCCGTCGCGATGCGGTGAGCCGCCCTTACTGACCCGCCGCGCGATCCCGTACGGCCCGGGTTGCCGTCGTGGGGCCGCGCAGCTGCGGCGTCAATCCCGTGCTGTCGTGGGAGAATGGGCGGTCGACGCCGATCCCCGGCGTGTTCCGGTGATGTCCACGATGACGCACGCCAAGCCACAGGTCCGCATTCCCGCCACCTACATGCGGGGCGGCACGTCGAAAGGCGTGTTCTTCCGGCTCGAGGACCTTCCCGCCGCGGCGCGTGTGCCCGGGGCCGTACGCGATGCGCTTCTCGTTCGCGTGATCGGCTCGCCCGATCCCTACGGCAAGCAGACCGACGGCATGGGCGGCGCGACCTCCAGCACGAGCAAGGTCGTCATCATCGCGCCTTCGACGCAACCCGGCCACGATGTCGACTACCTTTACGGCCAGGTGCCGATCGACCAGGCCTTCATCGACTGGAGCGGCAACTGCGGCAATCTCTCGTCGGCCGTCGGACCGTTCGCGATCGCCAACGGCTTCCTCGACGCCTCGCGCGTACCGCGTGACGGCCTCTGCACGGTACGCATCTGGCAGGCCAACATCGGCAAGACGATCGTCGCGCACGTGCCTGTCGTCGACGGCGAGGTCCAGGAGACGGGCGATTTCGAACTCGACGGCGTGACGTTCCCGGCCGCCGAGGTGCAGCTCGAATTCATCGATCCCGCCGACGAGGGCGACGGCGATGGTGGTGGTGCGATGTTCCCGACCGGCCGGCGCATCGACGACCTCGACGTGCCGGGCATCGGCGTGTTCAGGGCGACCTTGATCAACGCCGGCGTGCCGGTCGTGTTCGTCGACGCCGCGGCCCTCGGCTACGACGGCACCGAACTCCAGGGGGCGATCAACGAGGACAGGCCCGCGCTGGCGAAACTCGAGGCAATCCGCGCCCACGCCGCCGTGCGCATGGGACTCGTCGCCGATGTCGAGGCGGCCGCGAAGCGGCCACTGACGCCCAAGGTCGCGTTCGTCGCGCCCCCGAAGGATTACGTGTCGTCGAGCGGCAAGCCGGTGAAGGCCGCCGACATCGACCTGCTCGCGCGTGCGATGTCCATGGGCAAGCTGCACCACGCGATGATGGGCACGGCCTCGGTCGCGATCGCGGCCGCGGCCGCGGTGCCGGGAACGCTCGTCAATGCCGCAGCCGGCGGCGGCACGCGCGACGTGGTCCGTTTCGGTCATCCGTCGGGGACCCTTCGCGTCGGTGCGGACGTCGCCGAGGTCGACGGTCGCTGGGCCGTGACGCGTGCCGCGATGAGCCGCAGCGCACGCGTGCTCATGGAAGGCGCCGTACGCGTACCGGGTGACGTCGTTCCGGATTGACGGCGACACGAGGCGGCGTACGTCGCGGGCTCACGCCTTGCGCAGGAACGTCTCGTCGAACGTTTCGGCCGGTACCGGACGGCCGAGATGGAAGCCCTGCAGTTCGTCGCAGCGCAGCAGCGTGAGCAGCTTGGCCTGCTCGGCATCTTCCACGCCTTCCGCGACCACGCGCAGGCCGAGCGCATGGGCGAGTCCGATCGTGTTGCTGACGAGTGCATGCGACTGCGGGCTCTGCGCGATCCCGGCGATGAAGGACTGGTCGATCTTGAGCACGTCCACCGGCAGCCGCGACAGGTAGTGCAGCGACGAGTAGCCCGTGCCGAAGTCGTCGATGTGCACGAGGCAGCCGAGCCTGCGCAGTTCGTCGAGCAGCGCGATGCTGCGCTCCATGTCCTCCATGAGCAGCCCCTCGGTGATCTCGATGTCGAGGCCGTGGTCGGAGGGATAGGCCGAGAGCAGCTTGCGCGCGGTATCGACGAAACCCTCGTGGCGGAGCTCGCGAGCCGATACGTTGATCGCGATGCGCAACTGGCCGTGGCCGGCATGGCGCCAGCGTTCGGTCATCGCGAGCGCCGTACGCATGATCCAGCGGCCTACCGGGAGGATCAGGCCGGTTTCCTCGAGGATCGGCACGAACTCGGCCGGCGACATGAGTCCCTCGACCGGATGGCGCCAGCGCAGCAAGGCCTCGGCGCCGGTCAGCTGGCGTGAGCGCACGTCGAACTTCGGCTGCAGGAAGATCTCGAGCTGCTGTTCCGCGAGTGCCTTGCGCAGGTCTTCCTCGAGCGACAGGCGGCGCTGCGCGCGCTGGCTGAAGGCCTCGTTGTAGACCGTCACGCGGGCGTTGCGCTGCCGTGCCTCGGTCAGCGCGGCGTGCGCGTTGCGCTCGATCTGGTCCTGGCCGCCGTCGTGCAGGCCGGTGTCGAGCAGGCCGCAGTGCAGTGTCACGTGCACGTGTTCGCCCTCGACGTCGTACGGTACCGCGGCAGCGCGTTCGAGCAGCCCGTCGAGGCGGAGGGACGCTTCTTCGAGCGATACGTCCGTGTCGAACGCGACGCCGAAGGTGTTGTCCGACAGATGGGCGAGGACGACGTCGGTGTCGAGCTGCGCGCGCAGGCGCTGCGCGATCTCGTGCAGCAGCGTCATGCTGAACTCGTGCCCGCGGGAGTCCTGGAAGCGGTGCAGCCCCGCGACGTCGACGAGACCCACGGCGATCGCCCCGCGTGCGTGCCGTTCGGCCACGAACTCGCGGAACAACGCGCGGTTCGGCAGGCCGGTGAGCTCGTGATAGCGCGCCATGTACTCCAGGCGCTCGGTCTTGGCGATGAAGTCGAGTGCGCGCGTGATGTCCTTGGCCAGGCGTTCGAGCAGCGCCATCTCCTCGACGTCGAACTGGTGCGATTCGCGACTGTGCAGCAGCAGCACGCCGGAGGACTCCTGGCCGAACGGCAGCGCGATCATCGAGCGATGATCCTCGCGCTCGTTCGCGAGCAGCGCGAGCGGCATCGTCTGGCGAAACGCGGCGATGTCGCGCACGAACACGATGTTGCCGCTGCGCAGCGAATGCCGCATCGCGTCGAACTCCTCGTTGGCCGGCGCGCCGAGGACACCCGCGGTGCGGTCGCGCAAGGAGGTGTCGCCGTGGTGATGGGTGACCATCGAAGGTCCCTCGCCGTCGATGCCCTCGATGATGAGCGCCGATGCGAACGAGCCCTGTTCGACGGCGAGGCGCACGACCTCGGCGAGGATCTCGTCGCTGTCGCGGGCGGCGAGCAGCGCGCTGCCGAGCGCGCTGAGCACCGCGTGGATGCGCGAGAGCTGGCGCAGCTTGGTCTCGTTGGCGATGCGCTCGGTGACGTCGCGGTCGATGCCGCGGTAGCCGACGAGCTCGCCGCCGTTGTCGAACAACGGGTGGGCCGTGCTCTCGACGATGCGCGCCGAACCGTCGCGGTGGCGGTAGCGCAGCAGCCAGTCGTGCCAGCCGCGCTTGGCCGCACGATGCTCGGCGAGGGCTTGTTCGACGTCGGCGCGTTCCTGCTCGCAGAGCAGGGCGGCGTCCTCGATACCGAGGATGTCGCGCATCCCGTAACCGAGGATCGTCTGCACGGAGTGGTTGGTATAGGTGTAGATGCCGTCGGCGTCGGTCTCCCAGATCCAGTCCTGGGTCGCCTCGACGATCGAGCGGTAACGTGCCTCGCTTTCGAACAGGGCGCGCTCCATGCGCCGGCGTTCGTCACGGTCGCTGGCGATGCGCAGTGCACGCTCGACCGATGGCGCCAGGCGCTTGAGGTTGTCCTTGAGCACGTAGTCGATCGCGCCGCGCTGCAGCGCCTCGATCGCGAGCTCCTCGCCGATCGTGCCCGAGACGAAGATGAAGGGCGTATCACGCGACACCGTGGTGACGACGCGCAAGGCCTCGATGCCGCTGAAGCCCGGCATCGAAAAGTCGCTGAGCACGATCTCGGGGCGGAACTCGGCCAGCTCGCGCACGAGCGCCTGTTCGCTGGTCACGCGCCGGTGTTCGATTGACTTGCGCAACGAGCGCAGCGCATGCAGGACGAGGTCGGCGTCCCCTTGCTGGTCTTCGACGAGCAGGATCTTCAGCGTGTCCATGGCGCACTCCGCCTGTCAGCTCTCCGGCGTGTGGTTGGCAAGCATCCAGTACATGCCGATCTTGGTGACGGTCTCCGCGAACTCGACGAAGTCCACGGGCTTCACGACGTAGCTGTTGACGCCCAGCTCGTAGCTCGCGAGCAGGTCGCCCTCCTCGCGCGAGGAGGTCATCATGACCCCCGGGACCGAGCGCGTGCGCACATCGTTCTTGAGGATCTTGAGCACCTCGAGGCCGTCCATGCGCGGCATCTTGAGGTCGAGCAGGACCATGCGGGGGTTGCCGATGGGACGGTTCTCGTACTTGCCCTCGCGGAACAGGAACTGCAGTCCCTCGATGCCGTCGCGCACCCATTCGATGCGGTTGGCGATGCCGCGCTTCTTGAGCGAGCGCATGGTCATCTCGGCATCGGCGGAGGAATCCTCGACGAGCAGGATCTCGACGCTGTGGAGGTCGTTCATTCGATGGGCCCTCTGTACGGAAGCGTGAACGAGAACGTGGCGCCCGCATCCGGTGCGCCGACGGCAGATACGCGGCCGCCGTGGCGCAGCACGATGCGCTGCACGATCGCGAGGCCGACACCGGTACCCTCGAATTCCTCGTCGATGTGCAGGCGCTGGAACACTCCGAAAAGCTTGTCGACGAAGCGCATGTCGAAACCGATGCCGTTGTCGCGGACCTGGTAGCGCACGTGGCCGCCCTCGATCGCACCGCTGATCGACACGCGCGCGTCCTCGCCTCGGCGCGAGCTGTACTTGATCGCGTTGGAGATCAGGTTGACCCATACCTGCCGCAGCAGGGCAGGATCGCCCGCAGCGTCGGGAAGGTCGCCGATGCTCACGATCGCCTGTTGCGTCGCGTCGGTACGCGCCTCCTCGAGGGCGGCCTGCACGAGGCTCGCCATCGTGATCATCGTGATCTGCAGGGGCTTGCGGCCCATGCGCGAGAGGGAGAGCAGGTCGTCGATGAGCAGGCCCATGCGCCGCGAGCTGTCGCTGATCGCGGTGAGGTAGCGCGCGCACTCGGCATCGAGCGCGCCGGCGGCGTCCTCCTCGAGCATGCGGGCGTAGCCGTGGATGTGGCGCAGCGGCGCGCGCAGGTCGTGCGAAATCGAGTAGCTGAAGCTCTCGAGTTCGGCCACGGTCTCCTCGAGCTGCTCGGCCTTGGCCTCGAGCGTGGTGTTGAGTTCCTGGATCTCGTGCTCGGCGCGCACGCGCTCGCTGACGTCCTCGGCCATGCCGATGAAGCCGAGCAGGCGACCCTCGTCGTCGCGGATCGAGCTGACGGTGAGCTGGCCTGGGAAGGTGCGGCCGTCGCGCGTGACGTACGTCCACTGCCGCGTTTCGGCGAGTTCACGGCGCGGGATCTCCGTGAACACCTCGGGACCGGGCAGCACGCGCGTGCCGAGTTCGCGGGTCAGCTCGACGGCGCGGTCGGAGATCTCGTCCGGATCGTGGAAGCGGGCGACGTTCTCGCGACCACCGAGGACGTCCTCGGCGGCATACCCGAGCTTGCGGCTCGCGGCGCGGTTGAACACGATGATCGCACCGTCCGTGTCGACCGCGATGACCATGTGGCCGGCGCCGTTGAGCATGGCCTTCTGGACGGCGTCCGAGCGTGCCAGTGCGGCCCGCATGCGCTCGGTCGACTCGAGCTGGCGACGAAGGATCACGAAGCCGACGGCGAGGATCAGCAGCGCGATGCCCGGACCGTAGAGCAGCGATCCGCGCAGGTTGAGCGTCGAGTCGGCGGCGCGTTGCGAGCGTTCCGAAAGGAGCTGGCGCTCGGCGGTGCCCAGCACGGCGATGGCGCCCTGCAGGGCATCGAACGAACGCGTGCCTTCCGAAAGGAACTGCTGCTGCGCGGCCGCCACGCCCTCGCGCTCGATCTGTGCCGAACGACGCTCCATCGACGCGAAGCGTTCTCCGAGGAGACGGCGCACCTGGGCGACGTTGGTCGTCTGCGCCGGGTTGTCGGTGACGAGCTCGACCAGCCGCCCCACGGCGGCGTCCGCCTGCTCGTGGTGGCGTGCGCGCGCTTCCGCCCAGGAGGGCGTGCCGAGCATGAGGTGGGTCCGATGATCGGCCTCCATGAGCAGCGACGCGCGGTCGATCGCCTCGATCGAGGACAGCACCTCGACGGTGTGCGCGACGAGGCGATTGTGCGACTCGGACTCGCGGCTCTGCAGGAACGACTGCAGCGTCGCGAGCGCGAGCAGGCCGATCGCGAACGCGAAAATGACCCAGTCCCAGCGCCGTCGCAGGCGCATGAACCCACTCGGTATAAACGTATCCGGTGCCTGCATGGTGCCCTCTCCCCGTCACCGATCTACCCGGTCGTCCACAAAGTGTCAATGTTCCGGTCGTCGTTCACTCCGTACCGTTCAGCGGGCAGCTCGCATGGACATCGGGATCGGACCTCGCCTTGGATCGAGGCGCAGGACGGCGCCGGTCCGTCGCATGGGCGGTTCGCCGCATCGCCGGCGGCCGGGCATTCCTCCGGTCCCGCTCGCGCGCCGGAGGCTCCGGCGCAGGTACTACCCGTCCTCGGCCTTCAGCGCCCGGCACCATCGCGCAGGCGGCGCCAGTAGTCGAGGATGCGGCCTGGCAGGGAAGGGGCCGGCGGGCGCGCGACGTGCTCGACCTCGTGGCGCCGCTGCAGGCGCGGCGTCGCACGCAGCTGGGCGTGTCGTTCGAGCGCCGAGCCGAGGCTGCGTCGCAGCAGTTCGCGCACGGGCGGGGCGAGCAGGAAGCGGAAGACCTGGCCGTGGTTGATCAGGTCGATGGCGAGGCGACTGTCCTGCATCGGCGAGACGACGATCACGAGCATCGCCGGACGCAGCTGCTTGAGCCGCTTGATCGCATCGACGGTATCTTCACCCTGGCCGCCGAGCACGGCGACGAGCACGGCAGTTTCGCGTGCAACCAGTTCGGCGAGCGCCGCCTCGAGCGTGGCGACCGTGCCGACGCGGATCGCCGCCGGGAGCATCGATCGCACCTCGCCGCCGAGCTGGCCTGACGCGTCGAGCACGAGCACGTCGGCGGCCGGCGTGGCGGGCGCCGCTTCCGCGACCGCCGGCGTGGTGCGCGCGGCGGCGAAATCCTCGCGCGCGACCGCCGCGGCGCCGAGCACGGTGTCGACGAGGCGGGGGCCGTCCCACGGCTTTTCGAGGAAGCGGTAGATCTCGCCGTCGTTGACCGAACCCACGACGGCGTCCATGTCGGCGTAGCCGGTCAGCAGCAGGCGCATGGTCGAAGGCGAGCGTGCGGCGACTTCGCGCAGGACCTCCACGCCGCCCATGCCGGGCATGCGCTGGTCGCTGACCACCGCGTGCACCTCGCGTGTGCGCACCCAGTCGAGCAGTTCGGGCGCCGACGTCGTCGCGAGCACGTTCGCACGCCCGCGGAACAGCATGCGCAGCGAGCGGAGGATGCGCTCCTCGTCGTCGATGAAGGCGATGGTCGGCAGGTCAGCCATGCGCGACGGCCTCGCGTTCGAGCGGCAGCGCGACCGCGAAGCGCGTGCCGCGTCCCGGGGTCGAGGCGACGCGGATGAGCCCGCGGTGCTGCTCGACGATCTGGTGCGCGATCGCGAGGCCGAGGCCGGTGCCCTGGCCGACGGCCTTGGTGGTGAAGAACGGGTCGAAGATGCGCGCGAGGTCGGCCTCGGCGATGCCCTTGCCGTTGTCCTCGACGAGCACGAGCGCGCGCGAGCCCATGACATGCGTGCGCACGACGATGCGGCCCTCGTCGTGCTCGATCGCCTGTGCGGCGTTGTTGACCAGGTTGAGCAGCACCTGGTTGATCTGTGCGGGCGAGCACTCGATCGGCGGCACCTCGCCGGCGTGGCGCACGACCTCGATGCCGCGTCGCTTGAGGATGTGCTGGACGATGCGCAGCGCGCTGTCGACGAGCTGATTGAGGTCGGCCTTCTGCGTGCGCGCCTGGTCGAGGCGGCTGAAGTCCTTGAGGTTGGCGACGAGCTCGCCGATCTGGCCGAGGCCGTGCAGGGTGTCGTCGAGCAGCGCCGTGGTGTCCTCGAGCATCGCGACGTCGAGGTTCGCGCGTTCGGCGCCCAGTGCGTCGACGCGCTCGGGCAGGTCGTCGGGCGGCGTCTCGCCGTCGAGCAGCCCGGCCGTCACCGCTTCATAGGCGCCGATCAGGCGTGTCGTGTCGGCGAGCGTCGTGCGCGTCATCTCGACGTTGTTGCGCACGTAGCCCAGCGGCGTGTTGATCTCGTGGACGAGGCCCGCGACCATCTGGCCGAGCGAGGCCATCTTCTCGGACTGCACGAGCTGCAGCTGCGAGGACTTCACGCGCGCGTAGGCGCGTTCGAGCTCGCGCGTGCGCTGGCCGAGGCGTGCGTCCATCGCGCGCAGCACGTCGAGAACGACACCCGTTCCGACATAGCGCCCCGTATCGTCGACGACGATGAAGTCTTCGGTGATCGGGCTGGGGATGCGTTCGGCGATGAGCCGCGCGGCCTCGTCGATCGGTACGGATATCGGCAGGACCAGGGCTTCGCGGTTGGCCAGCGAGGCGATCGGGCGCTTGCCGTACAGCTCCCTTCCGTACGGCATCAGCAGCACCCGCATGAGCGCATAGCGGCTGATCACCCCGACGGGCACGCCGTCGTCGACGATCGGCAGCGACAGCAGGCCGGCATGGCGGGCGTCGAGCAGTCGATCGGCGACGTCGAGCGTCGGCGTGGACGAGGCGAGCGGCGTGGTATCGCGCAGCAACGCGGCGAGGTCGGATGCCGGGGCTGCGACGGGGACGGGCGGAGCGGTGGGGATGTCGGTACGCAGCATGCTCGATCGCGCGGAGGTCATCGCGCGTGGTTCGCGAAACGTGATGGCGTTCATTGTGTGCAGGCTTCGCGAAAACCTCGTGACAGCCTGGCGTCGACTCGGCGAAGTCGCGTTACGCTCCTCTGCCCGGGTATCGCGACGGGTTCCCGGATCGACCGGACGGCGCTAAAGTCCGGGAGCTGAAAGGGGGCGGGATGGGAACGGGATATGTCGCGCGGCGTGGGTTCGCCGCGCTGCTCGCGATCGCGGGCGCATCGGCAGCCGCGCAAACGACGGCCACCGCGGGCCCGCATGAGGCGGCGCTCAAGGAATGCACGCGCATCGTGCGCAATGATCCGAATGCGGCCGTGCCGCTCGCCGAGAGCGTCCTCGCGGCGATGCCGCTCGAACCCGACATCGAGATCCGTGCGCTGGTCTGCCTGGGACAGGCACGTGCGACGCTCGGCGATCCTGGTGCTGCGGCGAAGATCGTGACGCGCGTGCTCGAGCGCGTCGACGGGCAGGCCGTCGTCAAGGGCGAGGCGGCCTACGCGCTCGGCCAGGCCGGCGGCATCCTGCAGACGATCGGCCAGGCACAGCGCGCCGCGGCGCTGTACGAGCGCAGCCACGCGCTCACGCGCGAGGACGGCTCTCCGCGTGCCGAGATGCTCGCCCTTCTCAACATCGCGGGCCTGCAATCCGGGGCGTTGCGCAACCACGAGGCGGCCGAACCGTACTTCCGTCGCGCGATCGAGATCTCGCGCGAGATCGGCGCCGAGTCGAGCTACATGCAGTTCAACTACGGCCTCAACCTCATGTTGTGCAAGCGGCCCGACGATGCGTTGCGCGAGCTCGCCCGCGCCGTCGAGCTCGCCGATGCGGCCGAAGGCCAGCAGGGCGTTCGTCATCGCGCCGAAGCCGTGCGTGCCGAGATCCTCATGGATCGCGGCGATTTCGCCGCTGCGCGCGCGGCGCTGGAACCCGCACTCGCAGGCCAGCGTGCGCTGCCGGATGCGCTCGGTGAAGCGACGAGCCTGCGCCGTCTCGCACGCCTGCAGCGGCTCGAGGGTGATGCCCGCGAGGCGCTGGCCACCGCGACCCGCGCCGTCGAGCTGGCGAGGAAGGGCGGTTACGCCGAGGACGAGCAGGTCGCCTTGCGCGAACTCGCCGACGTCCACCTCGCGCTCGGGGAACTCGCCGAGGCCATGCGCGTCGGCGAGCAGCGCCATGGCCTCGAGGTCGCGGCGCTCGCCGACCAGAACCTCAAGAGTCTCGCCGGCATGCAGGCCGACCTGGAGAACCAGTCCGGTGCGCGTCGCGTCGAGAAGCTCGAGTTCGACAATCGCCTGCAGGCGCTCGAGGTCGAGCGCGTGACCCTGCTGCGCAACCTCGCGATCGGTGGCCTCGTGCTGGTGCTCGGCGGCGGACTGATGCTGTATCGGTTCCAGCGCGACATGAACCGGCGGCTGCTCGCGCTGAGCACCACCGATGCGCTCACGGGCCTCGTCAATCGCAGGCTCGGCGCGCGCCGGCTCGCCGATCTCGCGATGCCGAACGGCGCCCGCAACGTGCTCATGCTCGTCGATGTCGACCATTTCAAGGCCATCAACGACACGCATGGCCACGCTGCCGGCGACCACGTGCTCGTCGAGCTCGCGCGCCACCTCAAGGCCTTGTGTCGTGCCGGCGACCTGGTCGCACGCTGGGGCGGCGAGGAGTTCCTCATCGCATGCCGCCAGCCCGACCTCGTGCATGCGCGGGCGTTCGCCGAGCGGTTGCGCGCGGCCATCGCCGGCCGCGCGATACGGCTCGCCGATGGCGCCTCGCTGCCGTTGAGCGTGTCGATCGGGTTCGCGCCGTTCCCGTTCGTGCCGGGACGTGTCGACGAGGACTGGCATCGGGTCGTCGCGCTCGCCGACCGCGCGCTGTATGCCGTCAAGCGTTCGGGGCGCGATGCGTGGGCGGGTCTGTGGAACGCGGGTGATCGTGACGTCGCCCTCGAGGATGTCGAGCGCGACCCTGCTGCTGCCGAAGCGGAAGGCGCGGTCGTGCTGGAGAGCTCGCGTCCGGTGGCCTGGTCGCCTGACGTGGCGGCATCGCGCTACACCTGAAGCGGCCACGCCATCGGGGCGGGCATCCGCCTGCGCGGCATCGGCCATGACGCGCGCGAGCGGTGTCGAGGTCGCCCGGCGCGACATCGGCTTCAGCGCACGCGCATCATCGATCCGCGATGATGGACGTCGCGCGCGCGCTGCGCGCCTGCCGGAGTGATGTGATGCGCAAGCTCATGGGAATCCTCGTCGTGGTGGCGGTCGTCGCCGCGGTCCTGCTCAAGATCGCCGTGTACCCGGAGCGCGCGATGCTCGATGTCGCCACGGGTTACGGCACCTCGCCGGAGTTGCCGGCACCCCGCGGGACGCTCATCCCGACGGTGAACATCGCGCCCGCGAAAGCATGGCCCGAGGGTGCCACGCCCACCCCGGCAGAGGGTCTCGCCGTACAGGCTTTCGCACGCGGCCTCGAGCATCCGCGCTGGCTGCACGTGCTGCCGAACGGTGACGTGCTCGTCGCCGAATCGAATGCGCCCGCACGGCCTGACGATGCGCCGTCACCGGGGCTCAAGGGCTGGATCGCGGGGAAGGTCATGGCGCGCGCCGGGGCCGCCGTGCCGAGCGCGGACCGCATCACGCTGCTGCGCGATGCGGACGGCGACGGCGTCGCCGAGATGCGCACGGTGCTGCTCTCGGGCCTGCATTCGCCGTTCGGCATGGCCCTCGTCGAAGGCACGTTGTACGTCGCCAACGCCGACGCGCTCGTGGCGTTCCCCTATGCCGACGGCGAGACCACGATCACCGCTCCGGCGACGAAGGTGGTCGACCTTCCCGCCGGCATCAACCACCACTGGACGAAGAACGTCATCGCGAGTCGCGATGGCGCGACCCTGTACGTCACCGTCGGTTCCAACAGCAACGTCGGCGAGAACGGCATGGACATCGAGGACGGGCGCGCGATGATCTGGGCCGTCGATCGCGCGAGCGGAGCGAAGCGTCCGTTCGCGACGGGTCTGCGCAATCCGAACGGCCTCGCCTGGGAGCCGGTGACGGGGGCATTGTGGACGGCGGTCAACGAGCGTGACGAGATCGGCAGCGATCTCGTGCCCGACTACGCGACCTCGGTGCGCGACGGTGCGTTCTACGGCTGGCCGTACAGCTGGTACGGCCGGCATGTCGACGAGCGCGTACAGCCGCAACGCCCCGATCTCGTCGCTACGGCCGTGGTGCCCGACTACGCGCTCGGCCCGCACACGGCATCGCTGGGCATCGCGTTCTCGCAGGGCAGCGCGTTGCCGGCCGCGTGGGCGAGCGGGCTGTTCGTCGCGCAGCATGGATCGTGGAATCGTCGCCCCAAGAGCGGTTACAGGGTCGTCTACATCCCGTTCGTCGACGGCCGCCCGCACGGTGCGCCCGTCGATGCACTGACCGGCTTCCTCGACGGCGACGAGAACGCGCGTGGACGTCCGGTCGGTGTGGCGATCGATGCGCGCGGCGGGCTGCTCGTCAGCGACGACGTCGGCGACACGATTTGGCGCGTCGTCGCGAACTGAGACGGGCACGCCGTCTGCGGGCGCGCGCGAACGCGTCCACCACGCGCCGTCGCACCGAGGCGGTCGTCGCGGCGTGACCGGAACGTCGCCGGGCTTCCGGCGCCCGGGCGAGCGGCGCAGCATCCACGATGCTTTTCGTGCGCGGTCGGCCATGTGCGGGCCATGGTCGGCGTCTTCCACCATGTGACGGAGTTCACTTTTTGACCGTGCCTCACGCGTTCGATGCGCATGGGCATGCCTTATGCTCGGGTGATGGGAGAGGGGACGGCCGTCCGCCGCGCAGGGACGGTTACGGGATGGAACGTCACGCGGGCCGCGAGGTCGACATGCGTGACACCCAAGGAGAACCACGCCGCATGATGCGCATCGCGTTGATCGACGACCACGAACTCGTGCGTACGGGGTTCCGGCTCATCCTGTCGACCCAGCCGGACATCGCGGTCGTCGGCGAAGCCTCCGATGGCGAGAGCGGCATCGCTATGCTGCGCGAGCAACGTCCCGACATCGCGCTCGTCGACGTGCACATGCCCGGCGTGAGCGGCATCGAGGTCACCGAGCGCGCGCGCAAGCTGCAATTGCAGACGCGCATCGTCATCGTGACGATGGTCAGCGAGGCGGCATTCCCCAAGCGCCTGCTCGAGGCGGGCGCGATGGGCTACATCACCAAGGCCTGCCCGTCCGCCGAACTGCTCAAGGCCGTTCGCCAGGTGGCCGACGGACGCCGTTACCTCGCGCCCGACGTTGCCGAGGCGCTCGCGCTGCATGCGATCGAGGGCACGCGGGGCTCGCGCTTCGAGGTGCTGACGTCACGTGAGCTCGAAGTCGCCCTCATGCTCGCGCGCGGCGAATCGATGCCGAAGATCGCCGACCGTCTGAGCCTCAGTCCCAAGACGGTGGCCACGTACAAGTACCGCACGTTCGAGAAGCTCGACATCGACAACACGGTCGCACTGGCGCATCTCGCGCATCTGCACGGCCTGATCGATCCCGGCATGCGCGCCTGATCCTGCGCGATCGAGAACAGGATCCGCGTCAGGCGCGTGGATCGACGTTCATGCGGGGAATCCGCCCGAGTCGCGGAGGGCTTCGCGACGTCACACCGAGAAACAAGGCGGCGCGCATGCCCCGGAACGCGTCGCGTCCCGGGGCGTGCAGGTTCAGACGGGCGTGCCGTCGTTGCGCGGGCGCTTGTCGTCTTCGGCGGCATCCGTGGCCGGCTCGGTGATGTCCTCCGGCGTTGCCGGCACATCGCGGGTCGTGGCGAGCGCGGGCACCGGCTCTGACGAAGCGGCCTCGGTCTTCGCCGAGGTGTCGATGGCCGGCACCTCGGACGGCGTCGCCGTCGTCTCGGCGACCGGTTCGACCGTTTCCGGCGCATGCACGGATTCGGCAGGCGCCTCGACGGCGGGAGGCGCGACCTCTTCGGTCGTCGCGGGCGACGTGGACGTCGCGATCGTCTCGACCTCGACCGGTGCGGCAGGCGCCTCGGTCGATGCTGTCGTCGGGACCGCATCAGCCTCGGCGGGGGCATCCGTCACCGTCGCTTCGACGATGGGCGTCGACGCCTCGAGCGTCACCGACGCGTCGGGCACGAGCGTTTCCATGACGGCCGCTGCCGGTGCAGCCGCAGGGGCCGGCGACGGCGCCTCGTTCGTGACGACAGGCGTCGCGGGCTTGCGTGGCGTCGAGAACAGGTCCTCGACCAGGTCGGCCTGCGCCGGGCGAGCGACCGGCGTGAAGGCGCTCGGCTTCGTCGTGGCGGCATCGGCATCTGCAGCTGCAGCCGACGGAGCGGGGCGCGGACGTTCGGCGGACGACTCGGCAGTGAGCGGTGTACCGGTCGGGCGCACTTCGGCGTCGGGCGACACGCGCGCTTCGACCTCGGCGCTGTCGTCGTCGGCGTCCTCGTCGTCGAAATCGTTCGACAGTGCGGCCTCGTCGGCCGTGCCGGCGACGGTCGCATCGGCGTCACCCTTGCGGCGGCGGCGACCGCCACGGCGGCCACGGCGGCGCTTGGCCGGCGCACCGGCTTCCGCGTTCGCGGCGTCGTCGGCGGCAGCGGCGACCACGGGGTTCACGGGCAGTGCCGTGGCGTCGTCGACGTTCTGCGGAATAGTGCTTGCAGCGAGGGACGCCGCGGCGGCGGCCGGAGCCGTGACGGGCGTCGACGGTGCAGCCGCCGCAACCGGTGCGGGCTTCACGGCCGGTGCCTGGGCCTGGCGCGGCGGCTGCGGATTCTGTGGCTTGCGTTCTTCGCGCGGGCCGTCCTGACGACCGGGGCGCTGGCCGCCCTGGGCCTGGCTACCCTGCGGCTTGCTGCGTGTGTCGTCGCGGCGGCTGTCGTCGCGACGGCCTTCTTCGCGGCGCGCCTCGTCACGACGGCCGTTGCCGTCGCCGCGACCGCCCTGGCGGTTCTGCTGCGAACGCTGCTGGCCCTGGCCACCACGACCGTCACGTCCGTCGCGGCGCTGCTGCTGGCCGTTCCCACGCGAGGGCTTAGACGCTGCTGCGGCCGGCTTGGCCGGCTCGGCGGCCGGAGCGTCGCCGCCACCGAACAGCTTGCCGAGCCATGCGAAGAAGCCGCCGCGCGGGGCGGGAGCCGCGGCGACCGGTGCCGCAGCCTGCGTTTCGGCGACGTCGGCTTCGGGCTTGAGCGGGGCAGGGCTGGCCGGGATCACGCGGCTCACGGCCGGCTGTTCGGGCTCTTCGCCGGGTTTGGCGAGCTGCGGCAGCGGCGTGGCCTGCACGGGCGTGACGCGCTTGTAGCTCGGCTTGACGTCGTCGCCGACGTCGGCACTGCGGATGCGCTCGATGTGCAGGTGCGGCGTCTCGAGCTTGTCGTCGGCGACGACGATGACCTGCACCTCCTGGCGCACCTCGATCTCGCTGAGGTGGCGGCGCTTCTCGTTGACGAGGAAGTTGGCGACCTCGGGCGGCGCCTGCACGAGCACCTGGCCCGTGTTGTCCTTCATCGCGTGCTCCTCGACGAGGCGCAGCGCGGACAGCGACAGCGATTCGACGCTGCGGATGCGGCCGTGGCCGTCGCAACGCGGGCACACGCTCTGCGTCGATTCGCCGAGCGACGGACGCAGGCGCTGGCGCGACAGCTCGAGCAGGCCGAAGCGCGAGATGCGGCCGATCTGCACGCGCGCGCGGTCCACGCGCATCGAATCCTTGAGACGCTCCTCGACCTCGCGCTGGTGGCGCGGGCTGTCCATGTCGATGAAGTCGATGACGATGAGGCCACCGGCGTCACGGATGCGCAGCTGGCGCGCGATCTCGGCAGCGGCCTCGAGGTTGGTGTTGAACGCCGTTTCCTCGATGTCGCTGCCCTTGGTCGCCTTCGACGAGTTGATGTCGATCGCGGTCAGCGCCTCGGTCTGGTCGATCACGATCGAGCCGCCCGAGGGCAGGCGCACCGTGCGCTCGAACGCGTTCTCGATCTGCGTCTCGATCTGGAAGCGCGAGAACAGCGGTACCGTGTCCTGGTAGAGCTTGAGCTTGCGCAGGTTGTT
Source organism: Lysobacteraceae bacterium PS02065 (assembly GCA_029959555.1). Lineage (GTDB taxonomy): Bacteria > Pseudomonadota > Gammaproteobacteria > Xanthomonadales > Rhodanobacteraceae > Dokdonella. Next base: position 25,725 of record JASCPI010000060.1, read on the forward strand.
CGGCATGACCTGCTGCATGAACTCGCGGGCGTCGTGGTAGACCTCCTCGCTGTCGATGAGGATCTCGCCGGTGTCGTTGCGCAGGTAGTCGCGCAGCGCGCGGATGATCAGGCGCGATTCCTGGTAGATCAGGAACGGTGCCGGGCGCGAGGTCGCGGCCTCGGCGATCGCCTTCCACAGCTGCAGCAGGTAGTCGAGGTCCCACTGCAGTTCCTCGGCGTCACGCCCCATTCCCGCGGTGCGGATGATGAGGCCCATGTCGTCGGGGACCTGGAGCTGGTCCATCGTGTCCTTGAGGTTCTGCCGGTCCTCGCCCTCGATGCGGCGCGAGACGCCGCCCGCACGCGGGTTGTTCGGCATCAGGACGAGGTAGCGGCCGGCGAGGCTGATGAACGTGGTCAGGGCCGCGCCCTTGTTGCCGCGCTCTTCCTTGTCGACCTGGACGACCACCGACTGGCCTTCCTTGATGAGCTCGCGGATGCCGGCCTTGTTCGGGTCGGCGCCCGGCGTGAAGTACTGGCGCGATACTTCCTTGAGCGGCAGGAAGCCGTGGCGGTCGCCGCCGTATTCGACGAAACACGCTTCGAGCGAAGGCTCGACGCGCGTGATGCGGCCCGCGTAGATGTTGGACTTCTTCTGTTCCCGCGAGGGGATCTCGATGTCCAGGTCGAACAGCGTCTGGCCATCGACGATGGCCACGCGCAACTCCTCACGCTGAGTTGCGTTGATCAACATGCGCTTCATTGTCGTGTTCCCTAAAAGGCGCTCGAACCGCTGCCGCGCGTTGGCGCGCAAGCCCCATCGGGCTGCGCGCCGCGCGATCCGGCTGGACCGGTTCACCGGCCGCGGGAGCGCCTGTTGCCTGTAATCGCCGACGCTTTCCGGGCGTCGACCGTCATGTGGTGCACTGCGCAACCGGAGACCCTTTGCCACCGCGGGGGCGGCAAGCAATCTCCGATTCGAACCGTTACGATGTCCGGTCTTTGAGGAACCTGCACGACGCTCGACAGAGATCCGGCGGCAGGGCCCGAACGGGCGTGACGGACGAATGCGCCGTTGTGGAGCCGCCGGCTTGCCCGTTTTCACGGGAGCCGGCTGGCGGCGCGATACGCCGGCCGAGTGTAACAGTCGGGAACATTTTTTCAATGAAGACACAGACTTCGGCCAACTTTGCAGAGCCGGCTCCAACTGGCGTGCAGCTCGTCAAGGTCGGCGAGGACAAGGACGGCCAGCGCATCGACAATTTCCTCGCGACCCGCCTCAAGGGGGTGCCGCGCAGCCTCGTCTACCGCATCCTGCGCACCGGCCAGGTACGCGTGAACGGCCGCCGTGCCAAGCCCGAGACCCGCCTCGCGGCCGGCGACGAGGTGCGCATCCCGCCGGTGCGCGTGGCCACCCCGAACGACCCCGGCACCCCGGCGCCGTCCCAGTTGCAGCGCATCGAGACGGCGATCGTCCACGAGGACCGCGACTTCCTCGTCCTCGACAAGCCGAGTGGCATCGCCAGCCACGGCGGCAGCGGGGTCAGCTTCGGCGCGATCGAGCTGCTGCGCGCGGCACGCCCGAACGACACCCTCGAGCTGGTCCACCGGCTCGACCGCGACACCAGCGGCGTGCTCGTGTTCGCGCGTCGCCGCCCGGCCCTGACCGGGCTGCAGACCGAGATCCGCGAAGGGCGGGCGACCAAGCGCTACCTCGCCTTGCTGCGCGGCCATTTGCCGCAGGCCCGCCTGACCGTCGACGCGCCGTTGCAGAAGTCGATCCTGCAGGGCGGCGAGCGCATGGTCCGCGTCGACCCGGCCGGCAAGCCGTCGGTGTCGCATTTCCACCGCATCGAGTCGCTCGACGGCGCGACCTATGCCGAGGTCGCGATCGAGACCGGTCGCACGCATCAGATCCGCGTGCACGCCGCGAGCATCGGCCATGGCGTCGCCGGCGACGAGAAGTACGGCGACCGCGAGTTCAACAAGCGCATGCGCGAAGCCGGCCTCAAGCGCCTGTTCCTGCACGCCGCGCGTTTCGAGTTCTCGCTCGGACCGCGCGACTACAGCTTCAGCGCGCCGCTGCCGGCGGACCTGCGCGATCCGCTCGGCGCGCTTCAGAACAGGAGGTAGCGCGCGCTGACCTCGGCCGAGCGCAGCACGTCGGCCGGCAGGCTGGCGGCGAGCAGCAGGCTCGCCGCGACGTGGGCGACGAGGTTCGGCAGCAGCGCGCGATGGCGCTGCCAATTCGCGATCCAGGCGAGTCCGGCGACGAAGGTGAGCTGCATGAGCATCGCGTTCGGTGCATGCAGCATCGCGAACAGGGCGGCTGCGGCGACCAGCGCACCGCGTCGCGATCCGGTCACGCGCTCGATCAGGCCGGCCACGATCACGCAGACCAGGAACTGCTGCAGCGCGGCCCAGCCGAGGTAGCGCAGCACGCGCGTCCACGACGGCGGCTGCAGCAGCGTGCCGGGCTCGTGCAGCGCGAACGCGAGCGCGCCGGCGATCGCGACGGTCGCGAGGGCGACGGCCCAGCCGCGGCGTCGTTGCGTGGCGGTCGGCAGCGTCGGCGCGGCCCCGACGAGCAGGCTCGCCGCGCACGCCAGCGAGACGACGATCGCCGCGA
>JASCPI010000061.1 GCA_029959555.1 Lysobacteraceae bacterium PS02065
CCCTGTGGGGCCCGGGCGGCCCCGGGGGCCCGCCCCCCGCGGCCCGCGCGGGCGGTCCGCCGTCCGGCACGGCACACGCCGACGCGGCGGTGCCCCGATCCCGATCCCCTTTCGAGCCGGCCCATGTCCGACCGCAAGTACTTCGGCACCGATGGCATCCGTGGCCATGTCGGCCAGTGGCCGATCACCGCCGACTTCATGCTCCGCCTCGGCCGTGCCGCGGGTGCGGTGTTCGCACGCGGCGGCGAGAAGCCCGTCGTGCTGATCGGCAAGGACACGCGCGTGTCCGGCTACATGTTCGAGTCCGCGCTCGAGGCCGGCCTGCTCGCCTCGGGTACCGACGTGCGCCTGCTCGGGCCGATGCCCACCCCCGGCGTGGCCTATCTCGTGCGCTCGCTGCGTGCCGATGCGGGCATCGTCATCAGTGCCTCGCACAACCCGCACCAGGACAACGGCGTCAAGTTCTTCTCGGCGATCGGCGAGAAGCTCGACGACGAGGTCGAACTCGCGATCGAGGCCGAACTCGACGCCGAGTTCTCGACGGTCGGCTCGGCGACGATCGGCAAGGCGATGCGCATCGACGACGCCTCGGCGCGCTACCTCGAGTTCTGCAAGTCGACCGTGTCGCGCGCGTTCCACCTGCACGGTCTGCACGTCGTGCTCGACTGCGCGCACGGCGCCACCTACCAGATCGCACCGAAGATGTTCGCCGAACTCGGCGCGCGCGTGACCGCGATCGGAAACCGCCCCGACGGCCTCAACATCAACCGCGAGGTCGGTTCGACGAGCCCCGCCGCGCTGCAGCGCGCGGTGGTCGAGCACGGCGCCGACATCGGCATCGCGTTCGACGGCGACGGCGATCGCCTGCAGATGGTCGATTCGACCGGACGTCTCGTCGACGGTGACGAACTGCTGTGCATCCTCGCCCACGACTGGCATGCGCAGGGTCGCCTGCGCGGCCCGGTGGTCGGCACGCTCATGAGCAACTTCGGCCTCGAACGCGCGATGGCCGACCTCGGTGTCCCGTTCGAGCGTGCGCGCGTCGGCGACCGCTACGTCATGCAGGTGCTGCGCGACAAGGGCGGCGTGCTCGGCGGTGAGACGTCCGGTCACCTGTTGTGCCTGGACCGTGTCAGCACCGGTGACGCGATCGTCGCCGCGCTGCAGGTGCTCGAGGCACTCGCGCGCGCGGGCCACGGCCTCGCCGACGCGACCGCGCGCATGCGCAAGATCCCGCAGACGACCGTCAACATCCGTGCCGCCGGTGGCGCCGCGCTCGTCTCGGACGCGAAGGTGCAGGCCGCACTCGCGCACGTGCAGGGCGAACTCGCCGGCATCGGCCGCGTGGTGCTGCGCCCCTCCGGGACCGAGCCGCTCGTGCGCGTCACCGTCGAAGCCGAGGATGCCGATCTCGTCGCGCGCCTCGTCGACGGCCTCGCCGACGCCGTGCGTGCCGCTGCCGCCTCGCGCGCGGCCTGAGCATTCCCGTTCCGCCCGATCGACCGCTCCCGAAGGATGGCAGCCCGATGAAGAAGGTCCCCACGCTCGACATCCGTCGCTACGACAGCGACCGCGAGGCATTCGTCGCCGAGATCGGCGCGGCCTACCGCGAGTTCGGCTTCTGCTGCATCAGCGGCCACGGCATCGCGCGCGAGGCGATCGACGGCGCCTACGACGCGTTCCAGCGCTTCTTCGCGCTGCCGCCCGAGGTCAAGATCAGGTACCACGTGCCCGGCAGCGGCGGCGCGCGCGGCTACACGCCGTTCGGCATCGAGACGGCGAAGGATTCGCGCCACCCGGACCTCAAGGAGTTCTGGCACGTCGGCCGCGAGATCCCGCGCGACTCGCGCTTCGCCGACGTCATGCCGCCGAACCTGTGGCCCGACGAGGTGCCAGGCTTCCGCGAGTACGGCTACGGCCTCTACGAGGCGCTCGACGATCTCGGCACGCGCGTCCTGCGTGCGCTCGCGCTGCACATCGGCCTGGCCGAGAACTTCTTCGAGGACAAGACCAACGTCGGCAACTCGATCCTGCGCCCGATCCACTACCCGCCGATCACCGCGACCGACATCCCCAACGTGCGCGCCGGCGCGCACGAGGACATCAACTTCATCACGCTGCTGGTCGGCGCGAGCGCCGAAGGTCTCGAGGTGCTCACGCGCGAAGGCACGTGGCTGCCGATCACGACCGAGGGCGACGCGATCGTCGTCAACATCGGCGACATGCTGCAGCGCCTGACCAACCACGTGTACCCGTCGACCACGCACCGCGTGGTCAATCCGCAGAACGACAATGCACGCAAGCCGCGCTACTCGGTGCCGTTCTTCCTGCATCCGAATCCCGACGTCGTGCTCGATGTGCTGCCGTCGTGCGTCGACGCCGACAACCCGAAGCGCTACGACACCTCGATCACGGCGCACGAGTACCTCATGCAGCGCCTGCGCGAGATCAAGCTGATCTGATCGCGCACGCCCGCGCTCAGTCGGGCGCCGCCTTGCGGAACTGCCGCGAGCGGCGCCCGATCATGCGCAGTGCCATGCGGTCGGGCAGCAGCTTGAACATCGTCTTGATGAGGCGGTTCACGCGTCCGTTCACGAGCACCGCCTCGCCGCGTTCGACCGCGTCGAGGCCTTGCGCGACGACCGTGTCGGCATCCATCCACATCCAGCGCGGCATCTTCGACATGAGCTCGCGCGAGCCGGTCACGTCGTGGAATTCCGACCACGTGAAGCCCGGGCACAACGCGCAGGTGTGCACGCCTTCGTCGCCGTACTCGAGCGTGAGCGCCTGCGAGAGCTTGACGAGGTAGGCCTTGGTGCCCGCGTAGAGCGTCTGGCCCGCCGAGCCGGGCACGTGTCCGGCCAGCGACGCGACGTTGACGATGCGGCCGAAGCCGCGCTCGCGCATCGCGGGCAGGAAGCGGTGGCAGAGTTCGGTCGGCGCCGTGAGCAGCACTTGCAGGAATGCCGCATGGGTCTCCCACGGCTGCGACAGCAGGTAACCCGTGACGCCATAGCCGGCATTGTTGACCAGCGTGCCGACGAAGATCCCGCGCGCCTCGAGTTCGGCCTGCAGTGTCGCGGGGGCATGCGGATCGGCGAGGTCGCAGGGCAGCACGATCACCTCGATGCCGTGCGCCGTGCGCAGCTCGGCAGCGAGCGATTCGAGCCGCTCGGCGCGGCGTGCGACGAGCACGAGCGGCTTACCACGCGAGGCGAGGGCGCGTGCGAACGCGGCGCCGATGCCGGCCGACGCGCCGGTGACGAGGGCATGGCCTGGGGAAGGGGCGGGCATCGTGGCTCCTCGGGCGGTGGAGCCGCGAGCGTACCGAAAAACCTCCGGTCCACGCCGGCGGTTTGCGGGCGCGCGGCACGGTCGCTATCCTTCGCGGCCCTTTTCGAACCGTGCGGATCCCCGACATGCGCCGCAAGCTCGTCGCCGGAAACTGGAAGCTGCACGGTTCACGCGCGCTGGCCGCGGAACTGTGCGGCGCGCTCGCCGCGCATCCCGCCGGCATCGACATCGCCGTGATGCCGCCGTTCCCGTACCTCGGCGAACTCGTCGCCGCGCACGGCGGCGGTCGCCTCGCGTTCGGCGCGCAGGACGTCAGCGAGCATGCGCAGGGCGCGTTCACGGGCGAAGTCGCCGCGGCGATGCTGCACGAGGTCGGTTGCCGCTACGTGCTCGTCGGCCATTCCGAGCGTCGCCAGCTGCACGGCGAAACCGACGCGGTCGTCGCGCGCAAGTTCATCGCCGCGCAGGCCGCCGGCCTGGTGCCGGTGCTGTGCGTGGGCGAGCTGCTCGAGCATCGCGACGCGGGCGAGACCGAGGCCGTCGTGGCGCGCCAGGTCGAGGCCGTCGTCGAGGCGGCGGGCATCGCCGCGTTCGCGGATGCCGTGGTCGCCTACGAGCCGGTCTGGGCGATCGGCACGGGCCGGACCGCCTCGCCGGGGCAGGCCCAGGAGGTTCATGCATTCGTGCGTGACAAACTGGGGAGACTCGATGCTAGAATAGCGAGCTTGCTGACCATCCTTTACGGGGGAAGCGTGAAGGCCGCCAACGCAGCCGAGCTGTTCGCCGCACCCGACATCGATGGCGGGTTGATCGGCGGAGCCTCGCTCGTGGTGTCCGAAATCCTTGCGATCTGCGACGCCGCTTCCGCGGTGGCGCGACAGGTGTCCTGAAGATCCACATGATCACGATCGTTGCCCAAGTCTTCTACGTCCTCATCGCCATCGCGATGATCGCGCTGATCCTCATGCAGCGCGGCGCGGGCGCCAATGCCGGTTCCGGCTTCGGCGGCGGCGCGTCGGCGACCGTATTCGGTGCGCGTGGCTCCGCGAACTTCCTTTCGCGCAGCACGGCGGTACTTGCCAGTTTGTTCTTCCTGCTCAGCCTCGGCATGGGCATTTATCATGGTCGTCCCGGTGCGGTAAGCTCCACGGATGATCTCGGTGTGATGTCCGGTGCGGTGGCGCCCGCGGCATCCGAGGTTCCGGCTCCAGCCCCCACGGGCGACGTGCCGGCACCTGCGGCGACTCCGGCAACGGATGTCCCGGCACCGGAGCCTGCCGATTCGGCGGTCACGCCGGCCCCCAAGGCCGACGAGCCCGTCCCATCGAAGTCCGATGAGAAGGGGAAGGACGGAGCTTGACAGGCGTTGCCCAGGTGGCGGAATTGGTAGACGCACTACCTTGAGGTGGTAGCGGCGAAAGCTGTGGGGGTTCGAGTCCCCCCTTGGGCACCAAATTGCAGGTAACCGTCGTTGCCACCCCAGGTGGGGTGGCAACCGCTGATGCGCGACGAGCGCGGAGGTGCGTGTGATATCCGAGTATTTTCCCGTACTGCTGTTCCTTGCAGTCGCCGCCGTCATCGGCATCGCCCTCCTGGTCCTCGGCAACGTGCTCGGCCCCAAGAAGGCCGTGGCCGAGAAGCTCGCGCCGTACGAATGCGGCTTCGAGGCATTCGAGGACGCCCGCATGCGTTTCGACGTGCGGTATTACCTCGTCGCGATCCTGTTCATCCTGTTCGATCTGGAAGTCGCCTTCCTGATCCCGTGGGCCGTCGTCTTCGAGGACGTCGGCCTGCCGGCGCTCGTCGCGATGGGCATCTTCCTGCTGATCCTCACGGTCGGCTTCATCTACGAATGGAAGAAGGGGGCTCTCGAATGGGAGTGATCGACACCGTCAGCCGGGTGATGCACAACCCGGACCCCGTCAGCCTCGTCGACGACATCCTGCGTCCCGGTGACGACAATCCGCTGCTCGAGCGCGGCTTCGTCACGGCGCGCGTCGACGACCTCGTCAACTGGGCACGCACCGGCTCGATGTGGCCGATGACGTTCGGTCTGGCCTGCTGCGCCGTCGAGATGATGCACGCGGGCGCCGCGCGCCTGGATCTCGACCGCAACGGCGTGATCTTCCGCCCGTCGCCGCGCCAGTCCGACGTCATGATCGTCGCCGGTACCCTCGTCAACAAGATGGCCCCCGCGCTGCGCAAGGTCTACGACCAGATGCCCGAGCCGAAATGGGTCATCTCGATGGGCTCGTGCGCGAACGGCGGCGGCTACTACCACTATTCCTACTCGGTGGTGCGCGGTTGCGACCGCATCGTGCCCGTCGATGTCTACGTTCCCGGTTGCCCGCCGACCGCGGAAGCGCTGATCCACGGGATCCTGCAGCTGCAGAAGAAGATCCGCCGTACCAACACGATCGCACGCTGAGCACCGGCATGAGCGAACCGACTTCCCTTGCCCGCCTGCTCGCGGAGCGTTTCGGCGACCAGCTCGTCTCGGTCACCGAGTCCGTGGGTGAAACCACCATCGAAGTGCTGCCCGAGCACTGGCTCGCGGTCGCACGCACGCTGCGCGACGACGCCGCGTTCGCGTTCGACGTGCCGATCGACGTCAGCGGCGTCGATTACCTTAGTTATGGCGACACCGAGTGGGACACCAGCGACGTGTCCTCGCAGGGCTTCTCGCGTGGCGTCGAGGGCGAAGGCCCGGGCCGCTTCCGCTGGGACGACCGCCCGCGCGATACCGCGATCCCGCGCCGCTTCGCCGTCGTCGTGCACCTGCTCTCGCTCGAGCGCAATGCACGCCTGCGCATGCGTGCGTTCTGCGCCGACGACGAACTGCCCGCCGTGCCCTCGCTCGTCGAGGTGTGGCCCGGCGTCGACTGGTTCGAGCGCGAGGCGTTCGACCTGTTCGGCATCGTCTTCGAAGGCCATCCGGACCTGCGCCGCATCCTCACCGACTACGGTTTCGTCGGCCACGCGTTCCGCAAGGACTTCCCGCTCATCGGCAACGTCGAGATGCGCTACGACCCCGACAAGAAGCGCGTCGTCTACGAACCCGTGTCGATCGAGCCGCGCGTGCTCGTGCCGCGCACGATCCGCGACGATTCGCGTTACGAACAGGCTGCGGCCGAGCGCAAGGCGGGGAAGTAGGCCATGCAGGAAATCCGCAACTACACGATGAACTTCGGGCCGCAGCATCCCGCGGCCCACGGCGTGCTGCGCCTCGTGCTCGAGATGGACGGCGAGACCGTCGTGCGCGCCGATCCCCATGTCGGCCTGCTGCACCGTGGCACCGAGAAGCTCGCCGAGTCCAAGCCGTTCAACCAGTCGATCGGCTACATGGATCGCCTGGACTACGTCTCGATGATGTGCAACGAGCACGCCTACGTGCGTGCCATCGAGAACCTGCTCGGCCTCGAGGTGCCCGAACGCGCGCAGTGGATCCGCACGATGTTCGACGAGATCACGCGCATCCTCAACCACCTCATGTGGGTGGGCACGAACGGTCTCGACCTCGGCGCGATGGCGCTGTTCCTGTACGCGTTCCGCGAGCGCGAGGAACTCATGGACTGCTACGAGGCGGTGTCGGGCGCGCGCATGCACGCGACCTACTACCGCCCCGGCGGCGTCTACCGCGACCTGCCCGAGCAGATGCCGAAGTACAAGGAATCGCGCTGGCACAAGGGCAAGGACCTCGCCCAGCGCAACGCCTGGCGCGAAGGCTCGATGCTCGACTACCTCGACGCGTTCTGCGCGGACTTCCCGACCAAGGTCGACGAGTACGAAGAATTGCTGACCGGCAATCGCATCTGGAAGCAGCGCACGGTCGACATCGGCGTCATCTCGCCCGAGCACGCCAAGGCCTGGGGCATGACGGGCCCGATGCTGCGCGGCTCGGGCATCGCGTGGGACCTGCGCAAGAAGCAGCCGTACGCGAAGTACGCCGAGGTCGACTTCGACATTCCGGTCGGCGTCAACGGCGACTGCTACGACCGCTACCTCGTGCGCGTCGAGGAGATGCGCCAGTCCAACCGCATCATCCAGCAGTGCGTGGCCTGGCTACGTGCGAACCCGGGTCCCGTGATCGTCCAGAACTACAAGGTCGCCCCGCCGAAGCGCGAGGAGATGAAGGACGACATGGAAGCCCTCATCCACCACTTCAAACTGTTCACCGAAGGCTACTGCGTCCCGGCCGGCGAGACCTACGCCGCGGTCGAGGCGCCGAAGGGCGAGTTCGGCTGCTACCTCGTCTCGGACGGCGCCAACAAGCCGTTCCGCGTCAAGCTGCGCGCGCCGGGCTTCGCCCACCTGTCGTCGATGGATTCGATCGTGCGCGGGCACATGCTCGGCGACGTCGTCGCGATGATCGGCACCTACGACGTGGTCTTCGGGGAGATCGACCGATGAAACCGACCGGCACCTGGAACGAGATCCGCGACATCGACCCGATGGCGCTGCTCAGCGAGCACACCCGCGAGCACATCGAGCACTGGATCGCCAAGTTCCCGCCCGACCGCAAGCGTTCGGCGCTGATCCAGTCGCTGTTCGCGGCACAGGAGCAGAACAACGGCTTCCTGACCGACGAGCTCATCGTCGCGGTCGCGAAGTACCTCGACCTGCCGCAGGTGTGGGCGTTCGAGGTCGCGAGCTTCTACTCGATGTTCGAGACCAAGCCCGTCGGCCGCAACAACGTCGCGATCTGCACGAACATCTCGTGCTGGCTCAATGGCGCCGAGGATCTCGTGCGCCATTGCGAGAAGAAGCTCGGAACGAAGCTCGGCGAATCCACCGCCGACGGCCGCATCTACCTCAAGCGCGAGGAAGAGTGCCTGGCCGCGTGCTGCGGCGCGCCGATGATGGTCGTCAACGGCCACTACCACGAGAACCTCGACACCGCGAAGGTGGACGAGATCCTCGAAAAGCTGAAGTGAGCACCTGAGATGGCCGTCGGTCCCGCCCCGCAGGAACACCAGGTCGTGTACACGACCCTGCATTTCGACACGCCGTGGTCGCTGGAAAGCTACCTCAAGGTCGACGGCTACAAGGCCTGGAAGAAGATCCTCGCCGAGAAGCCCGACCCGGCGACGCTCATCGACGAGATCAAGAAGAGCTCGCTGCGCGGCCGTGGCGGCGCCGGCTTCCCGACCGGTCTCAAGTGGTCGTTCATGCCGCGCACCGCGCCGGGCCAGAAGTACATCCTGTGCAACTCGGACGAGTCCGAGCCGGGCACCTGCAAGGACCGCGACATCCTGCGCTTCAACCCGCATGCGGTGGTCGAAGGCCTCGCGATCGCGTGCTACTGCACGGGTTCGACGGTGGCCTACAACTACCTGCGCGGCGAGTTCCACCACGAGCCGTTCGAGCACTTCGAGCTCGCGCTCAAGGAGGCCTACGCGGCCGGCCTGCTCGGCAAGGACATCGGCGGCTCGGGCATCGACGTCGACATCCACACCGCGCTCGGCGCGGGCGCCTACATCTGCGGCGAAGAGACCGCGCTGATGGAGTCGCTCGAGGGCAAGAAGGGCCAGCCGCGCTTCAAGCCGCCGTTCCCGGCCAACTTCGGCCTGTACGGCCGCCCGACGACGATCAACAACACCGAGACCTACGCCTCGGTGCCGGCGATCCTCAACAAGGGCGCCGACTGGTTCCTCAACCTCGGCAAGCCGAACAACGGCGGCCCGAAGATCTTCTCGGTGTCGGGCCACGTCAACAAGCCCGGCAACTACGAGATCCGCCTCGGCACGCCGTTCTCCGAGCTGCTCGAGATGGCCGGTGGCGTGCGCAACGGCAACAAGCTCAAGGCCGTGATCCCGGGCGGCTCGTCGATGCCGGTGCTGCCGGCCGAGACGATGCTCGCGACCACGATGGACTACGACGCGATCCAGAAGGCCGGCTCCGGCCTCGGCTCGGGCGCGGTCATCGTCATGGACGAGACCACCTGCATGGTGCGCGCCTGCCAGCGCATCGCGCGCTTCTACTACGCCGAGTCGTGCGGCCAGTGCACGCCGTGCCGCGAAGGCACCGGCTGGATGTACCGCATGCTCACGCGCATCGCCGAGGGCAAGGCCGAACACGGCGATCTCGAGATGCTCAAGCAGGCCGCCGGCCAGATCGAGGGCCACACGATCTGCGCGTTCGGCGAGGCCGCTGCGTGGCCCGTGCAGGGCTTCCTGCGCCACTACTGGCACGAGTTCGAGTACTTCATCGAGCACAAGCGTTCGATCGTCGACGCGCAGATCGGAGTCGCCGCATGAGCGCGCAGCCGGCCAACCCGAACACGCCGCCCGACCACGTCGCGATCGAGATCAACGGCCGCGAGACGTTCGCGCCGAAGGGCTCGATGATCATCCAGGCGGCCGACAAGCTCGGCATCTCGATCCCGCGTTTCTGCTACCACGAGAAGCTGCCGATCGCCGCCAACTGTCGCATGTGCATGGTCGAGGTCGAGATGGGCGGCCGGCCGATGCCCAAGCCGCAGCCGGCCTGCGCGACCCCGGTCGCCGACGGCATGAAGATCTTCACGCAGTCGCAGCGCGCCCTGTCCGCGCAGCGCAACGTGATGGAGTTCCTGCTCATCAACCATCCGCTCGACTGCCCGATCTGCGACCAGGGCGGCGAGTGCGAGCTGCAGGACCTCTCGATGGGCTACGGCCGCTCGGTGAGCCGCTTCGTCGAGCGCAAGCGCACGATCCCCGACGAGGACCTCGGTCCGCTGGTCGAGACCGAGATGACGCGCTGCATCCAGTGCACGCGCTGCGTGCGCGTCATGGCCGAGGTCGCGGGCACCTACGAGCTCGGTGGCATGGAGCGCGGCGAGCGCCTGCAGATCGGCACCTACGTCGGCAAGCCGCTCATGAGCGAGCTGTCGGGCAACGTCATCGACGTGTGCCCGGTCGGCGCGCTGACCAACAAGGCCTTCCGCTTCAAGGCGCGTGCGTGGGAACTGCTCGCGCGCGAATCGATCGGCTACCACGACGCGCTCGGCTCCAACCTGTGGCTGCACACGCGCCGCGGCGAGGTGCTGCGCACGGTGCCGCGCGACAACGAGGCGATCAACGAGTGCTGGCTGTCGGACCGCGACCGCTACAGCCACGAAGGTGTCTACGCCGCCGACCGCGCGAAGCGTCCGCTGGTCAAGCGTGACGGCACGTGGCACGAGGTCGACTGGGACGAAGGCCTGCGCGCCGCCAGCGAGGCGCTGCGCCGCGTGCCGCGCGGTGCGCTCGGCACGCTCGTGCACGGCGCCACGTCGACCGAAGAGGGCACGCTCGTCGCGCAGCTCGTGCGCGCGCTCGGCCACGATGCGATCGACCATCGCCTGCGCCAGCTCGACGTGTCCGACGGCGCCGCCGCGACCGCGTTCGAGATGCCGTTCGCCGAGATCGAGAAGGCCGACGTCGTCGTGCTGGTCGGCTGCCAGCCGCGCCGCGAACTGCCGCTGCTCAACGTGCGCCTGCGCAAGGCGGTCAAGCGCGGTGCGAAGGTCTACACGGTCAACGTGCTCGACGGCGACGCGACGTTCCCGCTCGCCGGCAAGCGCATCGTCGCGCCGCAGGCGTTCGTCGACGCGCTGCTGTCGCTCGGTCGTGCCGCCGGTGCGGCGACGACGGGTGGTGCGTTCGCCGACGCGCTCGCGCAGGCCGGCGACGACGAGGCTTCGAAGACGATCGCCGCCGCGCTCGCGGGCGCCGGTTCGTCGGTCGTGATCCTCGGTGAAGCCGCCACGACGCATCCGCAGGCCGCCTGGCTGCGCGCCGCCGCGCGTCATCTGGCGACCGCGACGAACAGCGCGTTCGACGAGATCCCGCTGGCCGCCAACGCGGTCGGCCTCGCCCGCGCCGGCGTGCTGCCGCGTGGCGAAGGCGGCGACGTGCGCGCCCAGCTCTGCGCGCCGCGTGACGGCTACCTGCTCTACAACGTCGACGCACCGGCCGATTTCGCCGACGGCGCGCAGGCCTGGTCCGCGCTCGCCGCGGCACCGACCGTGGTCGCGTTCTCGGCCTACGCCGGCAGCGCGCTGCGCGAGGTCGCCGACGTGATCCTGCCGATCGGCCTGCTGCCCGAGATCGACGCGACGCTGACCAACCTCGACGGCATCACCCAGCTCGTGCGTCCCGGCACCAAGCTGCCGGGCGACGCACGTCCGGGCTGGCGCGTGCTGCGCGCGCTCGGTGCGGCGCTCGCGCTCGACGGCTTCGACTTCGTCGAGATCGCCGAGGCGCGTGCGCGCATCACCGACGTCGCCGCGGCACCGCTGCGTGCGCCGGTTGCGCGTGCAACGATCGACGCCGCGGATGGCCTCGTGCGCATCGCGACGGTTGCGATCTACCGCACCGACGCCGTGCTGCGCCGTTCGCCCGCGCTCGCCGCGCATCCGCTCAACCGTGGTGCGCGCCTCGTGCTGCATCCGCAGGACGGCCTCGCGCTCGGCATCGGGCAGGGCGGTTCGGCGCGCATCGGTGAAGCCGCGTTCGCGGTCGAGCTCAGCACCGAGGTTCCGGCCGGCGCGGCCTGGCTCGAGGCCGGTTACGACGACACCGCCCTGTTGCCGCCGTACGGCGCGACGCTGACGATTGCGAGGTCCTGAGCGTGTTCGATCCCCTGCGCGACATCCTGCTCGGGTACGGCAACACGGGTCTCACCGTGTGGGTGCTCCTGAAGATCCTCGCCATCGCCGTGCCGGTGATCATCACGGTGGCGATGTTCGTGTACTGGGAGCGCAAGGTCATCGGCTGGATGCATGCGCGCATGGGGCCGAACCAGATCGGCCCGCTCGGCCTGCTGCAGGCCTTCGCCGACGTCTTCAAGCTGCTGTTCAAGGAGGTCCTGCGCCCGGACGCCGCGAACAAGACGATGTTCTTCCTCGCCCCGCTGATCGCGCTCGTGCCGGCACTCGCCGCGTGGGCCGTGGTGCCGTTCGACGCGGGCGTCGTGCTGTCGAACCTCAACGTGGGCCTGCTGTTCCTGCTCGCGATGACCTCGATGGGCGTGTACGGCATCATCCTCGCCGGCTGGGCCTCGAACTCGCGCTACGCGATGCTCGGCGCGATGCGAGCGGCCGCGCAGACGGTCTCCTACGAGATCGCGATGGGCTTCGCGCTGGTCAGCGTGCTGATCCTCTCGGGCAGCCTCAACCTGTCCGAGATCGTGCTCGCGCAGAAGGGCAGCAAGGGCCTGCTCGACTGGTTCTGGCTGCCGCTGCTGCCGATGTTCGTCATCTACTTCGTGTCGGGCGTGGCCGAGACCAACCGTGCGCCGTTCGACGTCGCCGAAGGCGAGTCGGAGATCGTCGCGGGCTTCCACGTCGAATACTCGGGTTCCGCGTTCGCGATCTTCTTCCTCGCCGAATACGCGAACATGATCCTGATCGCGTTCCTCGCGTCGGTCCTGTTCCTCGGCGGCTGGCTGAGCCCGTTCCCGGAATCGTGGGGCTTCCTCGGCGCGCCGGGCTGGTGGTGGACGTTCGCCAAGGCCTTCTTCTTCTCGTTCTTCTACCTGTGGTTCCGCGCGTCGTTCCCGCGCTACCGCTACGACCAGATCATGCGCCTGGGCTGGAAGGTGTTCATCCCGATCACGATCGTGTGGGTCGCCGTCGCGGCCTGCATGAAGTATTTCGGCTGGGTCACCATCGGTGCATGAGCGAGCCAAGGAACCTCAGCAAGCCATGAACAGCGTCGTCCGATACCTCAAGAGCCTGCTCCTGCTCGAGCTCCTCGCGGGCTTGCGCCTGACCTTCGGCTACATGCTCAAGCCGAAGTACACGATGCGCTATCCCGAGGAGCACATCCCGAAGTCGAACCGCTTCCGCGGCCTGCACGCGCTGCGCCGCTACCCGAACGGCGAGGAGCGCTGCATCGCGTGCAAGCTGTGCGAGGCGGTGTGCCCGGCGCTCGCGATCACGATCGACTCGGCCGCACGCGAGGACGGCACGCGGCGCACCACACGCTACGACATCGACCTCTTCAAGTGCATCTTCTGCGGCTTCTGCGAGGAGTCGTGCCCGGTCGATTCGATCGTCGAGACGCACGTGCACGAGTACCACTTCGAGAAGCGCGGCGAGAACGTCGTGACCAAGCTGCAGCTGCTCGCGATCGGCGACCGCTACGAAGGCGAGATCGCCGCCGCGCGTGCGCAGGACGCGGCGTTCCGATGAGCACGACGGGAGAATCCAGGTGACATTCGAGCTCGTCTGTTTCTACGTGTTCGCGGCGGTCGCCGCGGCGGCCGCGCTCGCGGTCATCAGCGTGAGGAACCCCGTCGTCGCGGCGCTGAGCCTCGTGCTGACGTTCTTCTCGATGGCCTGCGTGTGGCTGCTCGCCGACGCCGAGTTCCTCGCCGTCGCGCTCGTGCTGGTCTACGTCGGCGCGGTGATGGTGCTGTTCCTGTTCGTGGTCATGATGCTCGACATCGAGCTCGTGCCGCTGCGCGAGACCGCCTCGCGCTTCCTGCCGATCGGCGTCGCGGTCGCCGCCGTCATGCTCGTCGAGATGCTCATGCTGATCGGCGTGCGCAGCCTCAAGGTCGAGCCGATCGCCGACCCGGCCGCCACCGCAGGGCTGTCGAACATCGAATGGCTCGCGCGCTCGCTGTTCACCGACTACCTGCTGCCGTTCGAGGTCGCCGCACTGATCCTCACGGTCGGCCTCATCGCCGCGGTGCCGCTGACGCTGCGCCACCGCGTCGGCGTCAAGAAGCAGAACCCGTCCCGCCAGGTGCAGGTGCGCCGCGAGGACCGCCTGCGCATCATCAAGATGGCGGCCGAGACGAAGCAGGGGGAGTCGCCGTGATCACGCTCGCGCATGTCCTGACGCTCGGCGCGGTGCTGTTCTGCATCGCCGTCGCGGGCATCTTCATCAACCGCAAGAACGTGATCGTGCTGCTCATGTGCATCGAGCTCATGCTGCTCGCGGTCAACACGAACTTCGTCGCGTTCTCGCGCTTCCTGGGCGATCCGGCCGGGCAGGTGTTCGTGTTCTTCATCCTCACCGTGGCCGCTGCCGAAGCGGCGATCGGTCTGGCGATCCTCGTCGTGCTGTTCCGCAACCGCGCGACGATCGACGTCACCGACATCGACCGCCTGAAGGGTTGAGCGCATGACGATCTCCAAGACCCTCCTGCTCGTGATCGTACTCGCGCCGCTGTTCGGCGCGGTGCTCGCGGGCCTGTTCGGCCGCCAGATCGGCCGCGTCGGCGCGCACACCGTCACGATCGGCGGCGTCGCGCTGAGCTGCGCGCTGTCGTTCGTCGTGCTCTACCAGCTGGTCTGGGGCGGTGCGGCGACGTTCAACGAGAACGTCTACACCTGGTTCGAGATCGGCCGCTACTCGGCGCACGTCGGCTTCCTGATCGACAAGCTCACCGCGATGATGATGGTCGTGGTCACGTTCGTGTCGCTGCTCGTGCACCTGTACACGATCGGCTACATGCACGAGGACGACGGTTACCAGCGCTTCTTCAGCTACATCTCGCTGTTCACGTTCTCGATGCTCATGCTCGTCATGGGCAACAACTTCCTGCAGCTGTTCTTCGGCTGGGAAGCGGTGGGTCTCGTCTCGTACCTGCTGATCGGCTTCTGGTTCAAGCGCCCGACCGCGATCTTCGCGAACATGAAGGCGTTCCTGGTCAACCGCGTCGGCGACTTCGGCTTCCTGCTCGGCATCGCCGGCGTGCTGCTGTGGTTCGGCGGCTCGCTCGACTACGCGACCGTGTTCGCCTACGCGCAGGACCCGTCCAACGAGATGGGCGCGCGCACGGTCGAGCTCATCGCGGGCCATCCGTGGCACGTCGCGACGATCGTCGGCATCTGCCTGTTCATCGGTGCGATGGGCAAGTCGGCGCAGGTGCCGCTGCACATCTGGCTGCCCGACTCGATGGAAGGCCCGACGCCGATCTCGGCGCTGATCCACGCCGCGACGATGGTCACGGCCGGCATCTTCATGGTCGCGCGCATGTCGCCGATCTTCGAGCTGTCCGACACCGCGCTGTCGTTCATCCTGATCATCGGAGCGACCGGTGCGCTGTTCACGGGCCTCATCGGCGTCGTGCAGAACGACATCAAGCGCGTCGTCGCGTACTCGACGCTGTCCCAGCTCGGCTACATGACCGTCGCGCTCGGCGCCTCGGCCTACGCGGCCGGCGTGTTCCACCTCATGACGCACGCGTTCTTCAAGGCGCTGCTGTTCCTCGGCGCGGGCTCGGTGATCATCGCGATGCACCACGAGCAGGACATGCGCCACATGGGCGGCCTGCGCAAGTACATGCCGATCACGTGGATCACGATGTGGATCGGTTCGCTCGCGCTGGCCGGCGCGCCGGGCTTCGCGGGCTTCTTCTCGAAGGACGCGATCATCGAGGCGGTCGGCGAGTCGCACCGCTTCGGTTCGGGCTACGCCTACGCCTGCGTGCTGATCGGCGTGTTCGTGACCGCGCTCTACACGTTCCGCTCGCTGTACATGACGTTCCACGGCAAGGAGCGCTTCGTCGTCGACGCGCACGATGCGCACGGCCACGGCCACGACGACGCGCACCACGACGACCACGGCCACCACGAGCCGGGTCACCTCGCGCACGCGCCGCACGAGTCGCCGTGGGTCGTGACCGTCCCGCTCATGCTGCTCGCGATCCCGTCGATCGTGATCGGCTTCCTGACGATCGGCCCGATGCTGTTCGGCAGCTACTTCGACGGCGTGATCTTCGTGCGCGAAGCCAACGACGTGCTCGGCGAGCTCGGTCGGAACTTCCACGGTGCGGGCGGCATGATCCTGCACGGCCTGCAGACCGCGCCGTTCTGGCTTGCGCTGGCCGGCTTCGCGGTGGCGACCTACATCTGGCTGTTCAACCCGTCGATCGCGGCCTGGTTCGCGAAGACGTTCCGCCCGCTGCAGACGCTGCTCATGAACAAGTACTACGCCGACGACGTCTCGCAGGCGGTGTTCTCGAAGGGCGGCATCGCGCTCGGCCGTGGCCTCTGGAAGGCCGGCGACGTCGCCGTCATCGACGGTGCGATCGTCAACGGTTCGGCCGGCCTCGTCGCCCGCCTCGCCGGTGCGGTGCGCCGCCTGCAGTCCGGCTACCTCTACCACTACGCATTCGCGATGATCCTCGGCCTCATCCTGCTGCTCGGCGGGTTGTGGTGGGGCGTGACGCGCATGGCCGCCTGATCGACGGGGAACGACGAACACCATGGCTGACTGGCCCCTCCTCAGCGTCCTCATCTGGCTGCCCCTGCTCGGCGCGCTCGCCGTGCTCGCGCTCGGCCGCAATCCCGGCACCGCGCGCTGGCTGACCCTCGGCATCGCGATCGCGACGTTCGTCGCGAGCATCCCGCTCTACACGGGCTACGACGCGGCCGCCGGCGGCATGCAGTTCATCGAGTCGCATGCCTGGATCGACGCGCTCAAGGTCTACTACGGCCTCGGCGTCGACGGCATCGCGGTCGCGCTGATCGTGCTGACCACGTTCACGAGCGTGCTCGTGATCATCGGCTCGTGGGGCTCGATCGACGAGCGCGTCTCGCAGTACATGGCCGCGATGCTCGCGCTCGAGGGCATGCTGATCGGCGTGTTCGCGGCGACCGACGCGCTGCTGTTCTACGTGTTCTTCGAGGCCATGCTGATCCCGATGTTCATCATCATCGGCATCTGGGGTGGCCCGCGCCGCGTCTACGCGACGCTCAAGTTCTTCATCTACACGTTCCTCGGCTCGATCTTCATGCTGGTCGGCCTGATCTACCTGCACATGAAGACCGGCGAGTTCTCGCTCGCGGCGTTCGCGTCGGCGGGATTGAACAGTACGGAACAGGCCTGGCTGTTCTTCGCGTTCCTGATCGCGTTCGCGATCAAGGTGCCGATGTGGCCCGTGCACACGTGGCTGCCCGATGCGCACGTCGAGGCGCCGACCGGCGGCTCGGTGATCCTGGCCGCGATCATGCTCAAGGTCGGCGGCTACGGCTTCATCCGCTTCTCGCTGCCGATCACGCCCGATGCCTCGCAGGAGTACGCGTGGGTCGTCATCGCGATGTCGCTCGTCGCGGTGGTCTACATCGGCTACGTCGCCCTCGTGCAGGACGACATGAAGAAGCTCATCGCGTATTCCTCGATCGCCCACATGGCGTTCGTGACGCTCGGCATCTTCATCGCGCTCGCGCTCGTGCGCGACCACCAGAATCCCGACGCGGCGCGCCTCGGCCTGCAGGGCGCGATGGTGCAGATGATCTCGCACGGCTTCGTGTCCGGCGCGATGTTCTCGTGCATCGGCGTGCTCTACGACCGCCTGCACACGCGCATGATCCGCGACTACGGCGGCGTCGCCAACGTGATGCCGTGGTACGCCGCGTTCTTCGTGCTGTTCGCGATGGCCAACTGCGGCCTGCCCGGCACGAGCGGTTTCGTCGGCGAGTTCATGGTCATCCTCGCCGCGTTCCAGGACAACTTCTGGATCGCCGCGGTCGCCGGCTTCACGCTGATCATCGGCGCCGCCTACACGCTGTGGCTGGTCAAGCGCGTCATCTTCGGCGAGATCACCAACCCGAAGGTCGCCGAGCTGACTGATCTGAACGCGCGCGAATGGATCGTGCTCGGCGCGTTCGCCGCCGCGGTGCTGCTCGTGGGCATCTACCCGAAACCGCTGACCGACCTCATGGAGACCTCGGTCCAGCAGATCGTCGGCAGGCTCCTGCTGGCCAAGGTCTGAGAACGCGACGATGACCGAATTCAATACCCGAGACCTCGTCACGATCCTGCCGGAGCTGGTGTTCCTCGGCTCGATCGGCGCGATCCTGATCGTCGACCTGTTCATCAAGCCGTCGCAGCGCATCGTCACGCACGTGCTGTCGATCCTCGCGCTCGCGGTGACCGCGGGCTTCGTCTGGAGCGCCGCGCCGGCGGAGCGCGTGACCGCGTTCGGCGGAATGTTCGTCGTGGACATGATCGCGACGACGCTCAAGCTCGCCGTGCTGCTGACGACGGCGCTCGCGCTGGTCTACGGCCGCCACTACATGCAGGAGCGCAAGCTGCTGGTCGGCGAGTTCTACCTGCTGATCCTGTTCGCTACGCTCGGCATGCTGCTGCTCGTGTCGGCCGGCAACCTCGTCACCGCCTACCTCGGCCTCGAGCTGCTCGCGCTGTCGTCGTACGCGCTCGTCGCGCTCAACCGCGACTCGGCGATCGCGGCCGAAGCGGCGATCAAGTACTTCGTCCTCGGCGCGCTCGCCTCGGGCATGCTGCTGTACGGCATGTCGATGGTGTACGGCGCGACCGGCACGCTCGACCTCGCGCGCATCGTCGCCGCGACACCGGACGTGCAGCACCCGAACCTGCTCGCGGTCGGCGTCGTGTTCATCGTCGTCGGCGTCGCGTTCAAGCTCGGCGCGGTGCCGTTCCACATGTGGCTGCCGGACGTCTACCACGGTGCGCCCACCGCGGTGACGACGTTCATCGGCTCTGCGCCCAAGCTCGCTGCGTTCGGCCTGGCCTACCGCCTGCTCGAGGACGGCCTCGGCGGCATGAGCCCGCACTGGTCGCAGATGCTCGCGATCCTCGCCGTGCTGTCGCTCGCGGTGGGCAACCTGTTCGCGATCGCGCAGACCAACCTCAAGCGCATGCTCGCGTACTCGACGATCTCGCACGTCGGCTTCCTGCTGCTCGGTTTCGTCGGCGCGACGCCGGCCGGCTACGCCGCGGCGATGTTCTACGCGGTCGCCTACGCGCTGACCGCGGTGGTCGCGTTCGGCATGATCGCGCTGCTCGCGCGCGCCGGCTTCGAGGCCGACGAGATCGACGACTTCAAGGGCCTCAACCAGCGCAGCCCGTGGTATGCGGCGGTCATGGCCACGATCATGTTCTCTCTGGCCGGCGTGCCGCCGCTGTTCGGCTTCTTCGCCAAGCTGCTCGTGCTCAAGTCGGCCGTCGACGCGGGCTACCTGTGGCTCGCGATCGTCGCGATCGTGTTCGCCATCGTCGGCCTGTTCTACTACCTGCGCGTCGTCAAGGTCATGTACTTCGACGATGCGATCGAAGGCGGCACGCTCGTGCTGCCGGCCGACCGCCCGCTGCGCTGGGTGCTCTCGGTCAACGGCATCGCGCTGCTCGGCCTCGGCTTCGCGTCGGGCCCGCTGTTCGCGTGGTGCAACCGCGCGTTCGGCCTCTGATACGAACCCATCCCGCGACGCGCCCGGTCGGGCGCGTCGCGTGCCGCTCACCGGTCAGTCCGGGCAGGCGTTCGGTGCGCTGCTCGGGTCGCTGCCTTCCGCGAACAGGCGGTCGGGGATGATGCGCATCACGAACATGCATCCGCGCTGGCCCTCGATGAAGGACCTGCCCGCGAGCACGATGCGTCCCTGCGCATCGACGCCCATCGCGGTGGCGTAATCGGTTGCGGTCGATTGCGGAAAGACGCGCAGCGGCCACGGCTCTCCGGACGGTGCGAGTGCCGTGAAGGCGGGATCGCTCGCGGCGTTGCCGAGGAGGCGGAGCAGGGTGGGGCCTTCGATGCCATCGCCCAGGAGCGAGTGGCCGACCATCATGATGTCGCCACCGGCGTTCGGCACAGCATAGGTCATGCTGTTCATGGGGCCGGGATTGGAGATCGCCGCCTTCCCGGGACCACCGTCCTGTTGCGCGTCGTCATTGAACGTCGCGTCGACCGATCCGTTGCCGGTGAACCGGGCGACGTTCATCGTCAGCGCCGTTACCGACCCCGAACCTTGCGGTGAAGGCGCGTAACCGACCACGGGGCGACCTTCGCGGTCGAGCATCAACGATCCGGGCATGGCGAGATCGCCCGGCTCGCCGATGTGGACGGTGGTCGCGCCGGCCTCTCCGAACGATGCGTCGAGTGTGCCTTGCGGCAGCATGCGGAACAGGTCGAGGCGACCGGACAGCATGGACGCTCCGGAAAGATAGGCGCGATTCGTGTCGTCGACGATGATGCGGTTGATGCTCAGCGGGCCGATGGCGGAACTTCCCGCCGTGCCGTAATCCTCGTCGATCGTTCCGTTCGCGAAGATCCGCACCAGCGCCCACTGGCCCGGACCCTTCGATGTTCCGAGCAGGACGCCGCCGTCGGCATCGGCCGCGATCGCGCCGACGGGCGAAAGGTAAGCCGTTGCATTGAAGGGGGCGAAATCATAGGTCAGGAAACCCGCCCCGTTTCCGAAGGTCGTGTCGAGCATGCCGGACGCCGTCAGGCGTGCGACGAAGACCCGCGTCGTGAAGAACCAGGTGGGTTGGCTGCTCGTCACGTTGCCGGCGAGGACGATGCCGCCATCGGGCAGCACGGTGATGCCGAAGATGCCGACGCCGTTGGGAAACGTGGTCGGATCGAGCGCGATCTCCGACACACCATTCGAACCGAAGGCGGTGTCCAGCGTCCCGTCGGGGTGCAGTCGGGTCACGCGCGGCGTGACATGGTAGCCGTCGGTGCGCACGCCGGTGACGAGGATCGAGCCGTCCGCAAGGATCTTCAACGCCTGGGCCGACGTTTGCGGTCGACCCACGAAGTCCTGCAGCGCGAGCCCGTCGCTGCCGAAACTCCGGTCCAGCCATGTCGGCGGCGCCGCTTCGGCCGCAGTCGACGACAACACCGCGGCGCATGCCGCGGCGAGAAATCCCTTCCGCATGGTCCATCCCCTTGAAATGCCTGCCCGATGGATCATATCGGGTCGGCGTTGCAGGGCAAGTCCGTGCGCCGGGATCATCCACGAGTGCGCTGGCCTGCTTGCGAAGCTTTCGTGATCCCGCTAAGATAGCGGGCTCTGGTGCGGGGTGGAGCAGTCTGGCAGCTCGTCGGGCTCATAACCCGAAGGTCGCAGGTTCAAATCCTGCCCCCGCTACCATTTATTCGGTGAGGGGCCGCTCCGGCGGCCCCTCCGTCCGAGGCGCAGGATGCGCACGTTGCCGATGGTTGGGATGCATGACAACGGCGGACTACGGAATGGGCCTTGTGCCCATTTTTTTTTGGTTTTCTCAGGACGGCGGCCTTACGTGACGAACGAGCAGCTCAACGAACTCCTTGCTCCCCTGGTGGCCGACCTCGGCCTCGAGTTCGTCGGCATCGAGTTCAGTCCCAGCCGTGGCAGCAGCCTGCTGCGCGTCTACATCGACGTGCAGGATCGTCCGGTCACGATCGAGGACTGCGAGCGCGTGAGCCGCGAGATCTCCGCGCTCATGGACGTCAACGATCCGATCGAAGGACGCTACACGCTCGAGGTGTCGTCGCCGGGCATCGACCGCCCGCTGTTCACGCCGGAGCATTTCGCACGCTTCGTCGGCAGCGAGGCGCGCGTGCACGCGGCGCTCCCCGTCGACGGACGCTCGCGTTTCCACGGCGCGATCCTCGCGGTCGACGCCGAGGGCGTGCACATCGACCAGGACGGTCGCGACGTGCTGATCGCGCACGCCAACATCACCAAGGCTCGCCTCGTGCCCGATTACGAGGCGCTCGGCCTGGCCACGTCGCGTCGCAAGAACGAGGAAGCCGGCTCGCGCAAGCGCGCGCCGAAACAGAAGTGAGGCCGCCGAGGCGGTCGCGCAGGAGTGGACGAGAATGAGCAAAGAACTGTTGCTGGTCGTTGATGCGGTCGCCAACGAGAAGGGCGTGCCGCGTGACGTGATCTTCGAGGCGATGGAAGCCGCGCTGGCGTCCGCCGCGAAGAAGCGCTACCCGAGCGAGGACGTTTCCGCGCGCGTGTCGATCGACACGAATTCGGGCGAGTACGAGACGTTCCGCCGCTGGGAAGTCGTCGCCGACGACGTCGTCATGGAGTCGCCGGATCGCCAGATCCGCCTCATGGACGCCGTCGACGTGGACGAGGCGATCGAGGTCGGCGAGTACATCGAGGAGCAGATCGAGAACCCCGAGTTCGGTCGCATCGCCGCGCAGGCCGCCAAGCAGGTCATCGTGCAGCGCGTGCGCGAGGCCGAGCGCGCGCAGGTCGTCGACGCCTACCGCGACCGCGTCGGCGAGCTCATCACGGGCATCGTCAAGCGCGTCGAGCGCGGCAACATCTACGTCGACCTCGGCGGCAACGCCGAGGCGTTCATCCCGCGCGACAAGGCGATCCCGCGCGAGGTCGTGCGTGCCGGCGATCGCCTGCGCGGCTATCTGCACGAGGTGCGCTCGGAGCCGCGTGGCCCGCAGCTGTTCATCTCGCGCACCGCGCCGGAATTCATGATCGAGCTGTTCAAGCTCGAGGTGCCGGAAGTCGGCCAGGGCCTCGTCGAGATCAAGGCCTGCGCACGCGATCCGGGCGACCGCGCCAAGATCGCCGTGCTCGCGCACGACCACCGCACCGATCCGATCGGCGCCTGCATCGGCATGCGCGGCTCGCGCGTGCAGGCGGTGTCGAACGAGCTCAACGGCGAGCGCATCGACATCGTGCTGTGGAACGACAACCACGCGCAGTTCGTCATCAACGCGATGGCGCCCGCCGAGGTGCAGTCGATCATCGTCGACGAGGACAAGCACTCGATGGACATCGCGGTCGCCGAGGACAAGCTGTCCCAGGCGATCGGTCGCGGCGGCCAGAACGTGCGCCTCGCCAGCAAGCTCAGCGGCTGGCAGCTCAACGTCATGACCGCCGACCAGGTGCGCCAGAAGAGCGAAGGCGAGCAGGAGGCCGCGCGCCAGCTGTTCATCGACAAGCTCGAGGTCGACAACGAGATCGCGCAGATCCTCGTGCAGGAGGGCTTCTCGACGGTCGAGGAGATCGCCTACGTGCCGACCGCCGAGCTGCTCGCGATCGACGGCTTCGACGAGGACATCGTCGAGGAGCTGCGTGCGCGTGCACGCGACGCGCTGCTCACCGATGCGCTCGCGGTCGAGGAAGAGATCGAGGACCACAAGCCGGCCGACGACCTGCTCGCGGTCGAGGGCATCGACGAGGCGCTCGCGTACGAACTGGCCGGCCACGGCATCGTCACGCGCGAGAACCTCGCCGACCTCGCCACCGACGAGCTCGTCGAGCTCGGCATCCAGGATATCGATGAAACACGAGCGCGCGAGCTGATCATGGCGGCGCGCGCCGACTAGCCCGGTCGGGCACCACCGCATCGCGCCGGGGCCGGCGCGGGCGGGCATTCCGCGGGCGGGCGGCCCAGGCGGGCAGGTCAGGAGTACACAGAGAATGTCGGACGTCACCATCAAGCAACTGGCCACCGTGCTCGGCACGCCGGTCGACAAGCTGCTTTCGCAGCTCGCCGAGGCGGGCATGAAGTTTTCGGATCCGGAACAATCGATCAGCAGCACCGAGAAGGTGAAGCTGCTCGGTTTCCTGCGCCGCAACCACGGCAAGAGCGAGACCTCGCCCGAGGACAGCGCGCCGCGCCAGGTCACCCTCAAGCGCCGCACGGTCAGCGAGCTCACGGTCAACCCGGGCCAGCGCGGCGCCGCGACCAAGACCGTCAACGTCGAGGTCCGCCAGAAGCGCACCTACGTCAAGCGCAGCTCGGTCGACGACCAGGTCCCGGTCGATCCCGAGCGCGAGGACGCGCTGCGCAAGCTGCAGGAATCGCAGCAGAAACGTGACGCCGAGGAAGTCACGCGCCAGCAGGTCGTCGAGAAGCGTCGCCACGACGAGGAAGCCTCGCGCCAGGCGGACGAGGATGCCCGTCGCCAGGCCGAGGATGCTGCGGCCGCGGCCGCGGCTGCCGCCGCTGCTGCTGCGGCAGCCGCTGCGGCGCCGGCCGCCGTCGTCGAGGATTTCGTCGAGGCGCCCGCCCCGCGTGTCGAGACGACGCGCCCGGCACCGCTGGGTCCGATCGGCCCGATCATCGTCGAGCGCAAGCGCTACGCACCGCCGGCGCCGGTTCCGCCGCCTGCTCCGGCACCCGCTCCGGCACCCGCACCCGCGCCGTCGCCCGCCCCGGCACAGGCTCCGTCCGCGCAGGAACCTTCGCGCTACGGCAAGCCGCGTCACGGTGCCGGCCCGGGTGGCCATCGCGGAGGCCGCGACGGCGACGGTCCGTCGCAGCCGCGTTACTTCGGCAACGAACTGCACCTGTCCTCCGAAGGCAGCGCGCGTCGAACCGGCCGCAAGAAGCCGCACAAGCGTGCGCCGGAACCGTCGCGCGGCGGCGGTTCGGGTGGTTCGCACGGGTTCTCGCGTCCGACCGCGCCGGTCGTGCGCGACGTGGCGATCGGTGACTCGATCAGCGTCGCCGACCTCGCGCAGAAGATGGCCGTCAAGGGCGCCGAAGTGGTGAAGGCGCTGTTCAAGATGGGCGTCATGACCACGATCAACCAGGTCATCGACCACGACACCGCGGCGCTCGTCGTCGAGGAACTCGGCCACACCGCGATCCGCGCCACCGACAACGACGCCGAGACCGACCTGCTCGCGCACGTCGACGCGGGCGGCGAGCAGGAGTCGCGTCCGCCCGTCGTCACGATCATGGGCCACGTCGACCACGGCAAGACCTCGCTGCTCGACTACATCCGCCGCACCAAGGTCGCCTCGGGCGAAGCGGGCGGTATCACGCAGCACATCGGCGCCTATCACGTGGAGACGCCGAAGGGCGTCATCACGTTCCTCGACACCCCGGGCCACGCCGCGTTCACCTCGATGCGCCAGCGCGGCGCGCAGGCGACCGACATCGTGATCCTCGTGGTCGCGGCCGACGACGGCGTCATGCCGCAGACGGTCGAGGCGATCAAGCATGCGCGCGCCGCGAAGGTGCCGCTGATCGTCGCGATGAACAAGATGGACAAGTCCGAGGCCAACCCGGACAACCTCAAGCAGGGCCTCGCCCAGCACGAGGTGATCCCGGAAGACTGGGGCGGCGACACGCAGTTCGTGCCGCTGTCGGCCAAGACCGGCATGGGCGTGGACGCGCTGCTCGATGCGGTCTCGGTGCAGGCCGAGGTCATGGAGCTCAAGGCCGTGCGCGAAGGCCGCGCCACCGGTGCGGTGATCGAGTCGAGCCTCGACAAGGGCCGCGGCCCGGTCGCGACCGTGCTCGTGCAGCAGGGCACGCTCAAGAAGGGCGACTTCGTCGTCTGCGGCGTCGAGTACGGCCGCGTGCGTGCGCTGTTCGACGAGACCGGCAAGCAGGTCGCCGAAGCGGGCCCGTCGATCCCGGTGCAGGTGCTCGGCCTGTCGGGCGTGCCGGAGGCGGGCGACGATTTCGTCGTCGTCGCCGACGAGCGCCTCGCCAAGGACGTCGCCCAGCAGCGTGACGCGAAGCGTCGCGAGACGCGCCTCGTGCAGAGCGCCGGCAACCGCATGGAAGACGTGCTCGCGCAGATGGGCCAGGGCGAGGGGCAGCAGACGCTCAACCTCGTCGTCAAGGCCGACGTGCAGGGCTCGACCGAGGCGTTGCGCCAGGCGCTCACCGCGCTCAGCAACGAGCTCATCAAGATCAACGTGATCTCGTCGGGCGTCGGCGGCATCACCGAGTCCGACGCGATGCGCGCGGTCTCGGCGAAGGCCACGATCATCGGCTTCAACGTGCGTGCCGATGCCTCGGCTCGCCGCGTCGTCGAATCCAACGGGCTCGACCTGCGCTACTTCTCGATCATCTACGACGTGATCGACCAGGTGAAGCAGGTCGCGACGGGCATGCTCGGCGTGGAAGTGCGCGAGGAGATCATCGGCATCGCACAGGTGCGCGAGGTGTTCCGCTCGTCGAAGTTCGGCGCGGTCGCGGGCTCGATGGTCATCGAGGGCGTGGTCAAGCGCAACAAGCCGATCCGCGTGCTGCGCGATAACACCGTGATCTTCGAGGGCGAACTCGAATCGCTGCGCCGCTTCAAGGAACTCGTCGACGAAGTGCGCAACGGCACCGAGTGCGGCATCGCGGTCAAGGCGTACAACGACGTCAAGGCCGGCGACCAGATCGAGTGCTTCGAGCGCATCGAAGTGCAGCGTACGTTCTGATCGCAGTCAGTGCATGCGGCGCAGGATGATTCCCGCGCCGCCACTGGCCCGACACCGAGGGGATTCCGATGGCCGATTTCACCCGCTCCGACCGCGTCGCCGTGCAGCTGCGCAAGGAGATCGCCGTGCTCGTGCACCAGTCGGTGCGCGACCATGCGCTGCCGTCCGTGAGCGTGTCCGATGTCGAGGTCACCAAGGACCTCGACGTCGCGCGCGTGTTCGTCACGACGCTGCTGTCCGACCAGTCCAAGGTCGCCGTCAAGGCGCTCAACGAGATGGCGGTGGAGTTCCGCCGCGAGCTGTCGCGCACGCTCAAGATGCGTCGCGTGCCGGAGCTGCGCTTCCTCTACGACGACTCGGTCGACAACGGCGAGCGCATCGAGTCGTTGCTGCGCCAGGGCTGAGTCGAGTGGCTGAACGCCACGCGACCCGCTGCACGCACCACCTGCGCACCACGTCTCGTTTTCACGCGTTCTGAATCCCCGATCCGCGCGCGTCGACTAGCATCGCCGTCGGCGCATTCCCGCGCCGAATCCCCGGAGATGCCATGCGTCCGCGATCGATCGCGCGAGTCCCGTTCGTTGCCCTCGTCCTGTGTGCGTCGCTCGCCGCGATGCCCGTCCTCGCCGTCGAGCAGGCCGGTACGCCGCGGCCGCTCGTGAAGGCCGTGCAGGCGACGGCGGAGTCCGGTGTCGTCGTGCGCGTCAAGGATGTCGTGGTGACCGACGACGTCACGCTCGTGACGATCAGCGCGTCGTACAGCGGCGAATCGATCTTCGTGAACCTCGCCGATTCGGACAGCGGCACCTTCCTGCAAGACGAGGACGGCCAGAAGTACCCGCTTCGCAAACCGGCCGACAACACGTGGCTGCGCGTGCAGGCCGGCGACACGATGCAGGGTCGACTCGTGTTCCTCGGCGTGGTCGCGCCGGACTCGAAGACGTTCAAGCTCGTCTTCAATGAAGGCAAGCCTGGCAGCGACCGCGATGCGCCGGGCCTCAGCATCGACGTGCCGCTGTCCTGATGCGCACGGCCATGGTCATGAAGTGCACGCTCGGTGCGATCGCGGCGTCGTCGATCGCGTTCGCCGCGTGCGCGCATGCCGGCGTGCCGTACAAGCGCATCGCCGGTGGCAACCCGGACGAGCCGACCACGTGGGTCGTGTCGAAGCAGCCCGAGACGCTGTGGTCGGACAAGCCGCTCGCCGGCACGCTGGTCGCCGACGGTCCCGCCTCGACGTTCGGGAGTGGCTCCACGCCCGCCTCGACGTTCGAACTCGCCGACGTGCCGCCCGACAGGCTCGCCGCGACGCGCGCGATGCTCGACGACCTCGACGCGCGCTCGTCCGATGGCGCGATCGTCGTCGACTTGCCGGGCGACGTGCTGTTCGATTTCGACAAGGACACGCTGCGCCCCGATGCGGTCGCGGTGCTGTCGCGTGTCGGCGTGCTGCTCGCGGGATTCCCGCAGCGCGCGGTCGCGATCCAGGGCCATACCGACAGCAAGGGCGACGACGACTACAATGACGCGTTGTCGGAACGCCGAGCGAACCGCGTGCATGCATTCCTTGCGGGACGCGACACGGCGCCGCGCGAGTACGACGTAGAAGGGTTCGGCGAGCGCCAGCCCGTCGCACCGAACGCGACGCCCGACGGCCGCGACGATCCGGCAGGGCGGCAGAAGAACCGCCGCGTCGCGATCGTGATCCGGCCACCCGATACCTGAGGAGGACACCATGGCCTTGATGGCATGCCCCGAATGCCGCCGCGAGATCTCCGACCAGGCCCACGCCTGCCCGGGTTGCGGCTATCCGATCCGCGCCGCCGTGACCGGATCGCAGGACACCACCGGCGCGGTCGTCAAGACGACGGGTGCCGTCGTCGGCGCGTGGCTGACCGCACCGTGGCTCGCGCGCACGATCGTCGGCGTGGTCGCGCTGATCGGCTTCTTCATCTTCATGATCGTCGGCGTGCTCAACAAGTGAGCGTGCGCCTTGGGTGAGACCAAACGACAGCGGCAGCGTCGCGGCTCCGCGCCACGCCTCGCGTGGCGCGACGTCACCGGCCTCCTGCTGCTCGTCAAGCCCGCGGCCGTCAGTTCGACCACCGCGCTGCAGC
>JASCPI010000062.1 GCA_029959555.1 Lysobacteraceae bacterium PS02065
CGCCTGCTCGGATCGATCGGCTACATTCCACCGGCCGAAGCCGAAGCCAACTACCATCAGCAACGTCAGTGCGTCACGGAGACGTGACTCACACCAACGAGCCTCCGGGATTCCCGGGGCGATTCATGTTTCAATCCACGCGCCCATGAGGGCGCGACCGGCCGAGCAGCGAGCGAACCTCATCCTCGCGAAGTTTCAATCCACGCGCCCATGAGGGCGCGACCTCTGCCATGGTCAGGGCCTCAGGATCGGGAGTTGTTTCAATCCACGCGCCCATGAGGGCGCGACTCGCGCGACGGTTCGCCTGCGTCAGCGTGTTGGCGTTTCAATCCACGCGCCCATGAGGGCGCGACTTCGTCGCCGCCGTCGTGGTTGCGGCGGGTGCCGCGGTTTCAATCCACGCGCCCATGAGGGCGCGACGGGATCAGCTCACGTAGCCGAGGTCGCCGTAGACGTTTCAATCCACGCGCCCATGAGGGCGCGACCACGCGCGGCACGTGTACTGCGCGCCGGCGTCGCTGTTTCAATCCACGCGCCCATGAGGGCGCGACAATCGATCCGATGCCGATCTTGAAGGGCGGGATGCCGTTTCAATCCACGCGCCCATGAGGGCGCGACTACATCGCTGGCGAGGCGCCCGGCATCGTCACGCTGTTTCAATCCACGCGCCCATGAGGGCGCGACTTGCACCTGGTGCGCGTCATGGAGCCGGTCGAGTGGTTTCAATCCACGCGCCCATGAGGGCGCGACTCACCGTGCACATCGAGGCGCCAGCTCCACGACGCGTTTCAATCCACGCGCCCATGAGGGCGCGACGCAGCGTGATCGCGCGGCGCTCGTGGCGGTGGTGGTTTCAATCCACGCGCCCATGAGGGCGCGACGGTCTGCACTACTCAATGACGACGGCAAGAAGCCGTTTCAATCCACGCGCCCATGAGGGCGCGACGTCGAAGCCTACGCGGGCACGAAAGACCGGAAGGGTTTCAATCCACGCGCCCATGAGGGCGCGACCGGATCGGAGGGTCGCCGTCGCCCGGCGTGAACTCGTTTCAATCCACGCGCCCATGAGGGCGCGACCAGGCGCCACAGGGTGGGTCGGTGGATGCGGTTGTTTCAATCCACGCGCCCATGAGGGCGCGACGGCCGTGCTCAAAGACGGCTACGCGAACGGCGAGTTTCAATCCACGCGCCCATGAGGGCGCGACGCAGAAGACCTGTCGCTGTCGGACGAGCAGCTGCAGTTTCAATCCACGCGCCCATGAGGGCGCGACCCGCCGCAGCGAGGCGCTGCGCACGGCGAATCACGGTTTCAATCCACGCGCCCATGAGGGCGCGACGAGGGCGGCAACGCCTGGATCGCCAAGTGCGGCACGTTTCAATCCACGCGCCCATGAGGGCGCGACGGTGAGCCCGTATGGCTGATCCCTTCATCGAGGAGTTTCAATCCACGCGCCCATGAGGGCGCGACTACGCTTACTCCACGCGCGAGTTCGGTTTCGGCCCGTTTCAATCCACGCGCCCATGAGGGCGCGACGCGGCACCGGTCAGCAGATTGCCGTGCTCGGCCGAGTTTCAATCCACGCGCCCATGAGGGCGCGACACCTGGTTGCCCGGGTGATCGAGCTGCGGGCACACGTTTCAATCCACGCGCCCATGAGGGCGCGACGTGGTCGAAGCCTCGCGCGCGCAGGTTCTCGCTAAGTTTCAATCCACGCGCCCATGAGGGCGCGACCGACGCACTGCACCGTGCCGCTCGCCGTCGCTGTGTTTCAATCCACGCGCCCATGAGGGCGCGACCACCTGGCGGCAGCACGTTCGCCGCCTGGTACACGTTTCAATCCACGCGCCCATGAGGGCGCGACACGCGATCGACGGCAAGATTGACGCCACGACGCAGTTTCAATCCACGCGCCCATGAGGGCGCGACTGGAGATCGCCCATCTCCGCGGCCGGCTCAACCGGTTTCAATCCACGCGCCCATGAGGGCGCGACACCGTCAGCGTAAGTGCTGATCGGTGCGAAAGAAAAGAGCAGAAATTCGCGAACGTGCTTCTGTATAGGGAATGCCAAGCTGCGAGAGCGAAGCCTCGCAACGAGCGAGCCTTGGACTTCAATGAGTTGGCGATGCGCGAACCTTGCGGGCTTTTGTCGTGCGCTTCTGGTTCGCGTCAGAAGACCAGCGGGCCCTTGAGGTCGAGCGCGGGCTTTGCACCGATGTGTTCCACTCGACCCTCCCACTGACTTCCCAGCTGGTAGAAGCGCAGGCTGTCCAGATCGGGATCGATCAGCTCACACAGCCGATGGCGGAGCTGGGTCCACTGCGCCGGATCGACCTCGATCTCGAAAACGGAGTACTGGACTCGCTGACCGAAGTCCCGGCAGGCTTTGGCGATGCGACGAAGGCGCCTCTCCCCTCCCGGGGAAGCCGTGCTGACGTCGTAGGTGACGAGGATCATCATGATGCCGTGCCTGTCGTCATCGCCAGAGAAACGGCGGATAGCCGTCGAGGTCCCCACGAAGGTGCCGGGCCAGCAGCTGTGCCTGTACGAAGGGCAACAAGCCTATGTCGATGGTCTCGTCGAGATAGGCATGGCGCAAGGTTTCGCGCTTGCGCTCCTGATAGGCAACCAGCACGACCTTGCGGGAGTCATTCTTGAGCTGCACGGCGCCATTGTCGAAGACCCGGAAATCCTTCTCGTCGAGCTGCCGGCGATTGATGAGCGACAGTGCGAGGCGTTCACCCAACAGGGGACGAAACTCTTCCGCGAGATCCAGTGCCAAGCTTGGTCGCCCCGGACGATCACGGTGCAGAAAGCCTACGGAAGGATCCAGACCGACGGTTTCGAGCGCGGAGCGACAGTCGTGGGTCAGCAGCGTGTAGAGGAAAGAGAGCAGGGCATTGATGGCGTCACGTGGCGGACGGCGGTTCCGGCCTTTGAACTGGAGCAGGGGCGAGTCGACGCGGATCAGTTGGCTGAACACGCCGAAGTATGCCTGAGCTGCTTCGCCTTCGAGTCCGCGCAAACGATCGACATCGGGTTCGACGAGAACTCTCTGCGGTATGCGTTTGAGACGTTTGAGCGCATGCTGAAAGGCTTGATGGTCGACGAGTCGTTCACCGTGGTCACGCCAGCCTCGTGCAAGAACCGCGCGTTGGTTGTGGATCTTGCCTGCGAGCATGTTCCTGACGACATCCGCGCAGCGAGCTGGGTCGTCCGTGCGTCGATACTGTTCTCTTCTGAGGAGCACGTTGCCTGAAACGGGGCCCTCGACACGTGCGAGAAAGCGACCCTGTGGTGTGAGGTAGCAGACGCTGATGCCCTGCTCCGAACAGAAACCCAGCAGCTGGGGCGATACCGCGACACGGCCGATGCATACCAGACTTTCCAGCATATGCGCCGGCAGACGCGCACGCTCCTGCCGTTCGACTTCCATCACGACGTTGGCTCCGTCCTTGCGCAACCAGGCACCGTCGGTTGTTGCGTAGAGCGTGTTGAGTTGGCGGCGCATCGGTCATTCCTCATAATCCTTGAGGTGTCGCTGTAGCCAGTCCGCGACGCTGAGTTTTCCCGGCAGCTTGGGTTGGCATGTGTCGATCAGCGAGCACTTGTCACACTTGCGGGGTTCGTACTGCGCTGCCGGCGTAGAGCCGGAGGAGAGCATTGCGCGCGTTTGCGCGATCGTACGTAGTGTGAGATCCCTGAGCTCAGCGTCGAACACGACGTCCTTGCGCCGACGGGTTTCGCCGTAGAACAAGGCTCCATCCTCAATCCGCTTGTCGAGCATCGTCTCGAGGCACAGCGCTTGAGCGCACAGCTGCACCTCGTCGGCGCGGTGGCGCTTGGGTCTGCCTCGTTTGAACTCGACGGGATGAGGGCGTTCACCATCCTCCGTTCGATGAAACTCGACGACATCCGCTTTGCCCGTGATGCCAAGCACAAGTGCCAGCAATGGCATCGCGCTGACAGTGCGAACATCGCGACGACGCTCGATCTGGGGTGTATCGACGCGCTGGTGCAGCAAACGGCCCTCGGCCGTATGCCTGTTCTCGGCCCACTGCTGTTCCACATGGATCAAAGCGCATTGGCGGGGGCAGTACAGGTAGTGCTGGAGTGCCGAAAGCGGGATCAGGTCGTCGTCGTCCATGATCCCGCTCCGCGGTGGGTCAGAACTTCTCGCTGAGGGTTACGCCAGCAGGGAGGTCGCGGTCGACATCCACCCTGTAGTCGGCAAAGCCTCGTGCCGGAGTATTTGCGCTGTTGTCGACGCGGACGACCTTGATCTTCTCGAGCAGTGCATGCGCAGGGGCATTGCCCATCGGGTGCTCATGCTCGAACACAAACAGTTTGCGTGCGGCCATCTCGCCACGGGAAGCCGATCGATCGTGCTCGAACAGGTTGGTGAGAGAGCGCCAGAGAAGCTCGAGATCGTCCTCCGAGAAGCCCGAGCGCTCGGCAAGCTTGGCGGAAATGTAGCCGTGCACGCGGTACAAGCCATAAGGCAAGATGTGCTTGCGGCCCATCGTGCGCTCCTTCTCGAGATCTTTCTCGTTGGTCACGGCCACGCGAGTGATCGACACCTCCATCGGAAGAACAGGGTCTATGGAAGTCGCGAATGCGATCTGCACGGGACCGCGCACCTGGCCGCTGTTCACTTCCGTCGTCATCACGGCACCGAAAGCCCTGACATCGAAGAAGTTCTTGCACATCCACGACGTGAGTTCCTGCGCTTTCTGCTGATCCTTCGGAAGCTTCTTGGCCTCGTGCTCGATACCGAGCGCCTGGTAGGCCTGCTTGTGCTGGTTGTTGAGGACGGATTTCTCCTGCATGTAGATGGCGTACCCGGCCTCGCCTTCCTTCTCGAGGGACACGTAGTTACGGATCTTCCGCTTGATCGCCACGTCGGTGACGAGTCCGCGATTGGTCTCGGGATCGAGTCGCGGGAGGTTGCCGGCGTCGGGATCACCATTCGGATTACCGTTGGTCACGTCGAACAGATAGACGAACTCGTACCGGTGCTTGATGGCGCTCATGCTTCTTCTCCCTCGGGTTCAGTGTCGATATCAGTGGCGTCCTTGCCGCCGTTGCGGGCAAAGCGCGCCTGAGTCTGGTGGTAGTAGCCGATAGCGAAGCGCCCTTGCGCTTCGATAGGCAGGCTGCGAGGAAAGATCGCCTCAAGAAGGTCGACGATCTGGCCAATTTCCTTTTCGATGTTCACGGCTAGCCCGCGCTTGTCCTTGCGGATCTTCCCGAGGTGGTTCTGGGCATTGCGCAGAAGCACTGGAAAGATGCTTGCGGGTGTGGCGGACGCCGCGCCGTAGTAGCGGTCGCGAATCGTGGCATTCACCTGCGTCCCCAGAGCGGCGCGCTGGAGGTTCTCGAGCGTGGAGAAAAGGCGGCCCAGAAGATATCCGGGATCTTGATTGTGTGGATCGAGACTCACGGGTGGTTCCCCCTCGTTGAATGGCATTCCATGTTGTTTCCCGAGCCGCACCTCTCGCGCCAGGACAGCCTTGCACAATGCGACACGCAGTGGGCTGATGTGGCCATCGGCACGGAAGCGCATCACGATCGCGCCGAGCACGCTGCGCGGGTAGCGCGTGCCGACAAGAATGGCGCGGGTCAGTTCGCCGGCCAGCGAGGGCGGCACATCCTCGGCTTTGGGCCTGCCGTTGTCGCCGTAGACCGGAGCTGTCTGCAGCGCAAGGAATTGCGGAGTGGGGGGGCGACGCCATGCAGGCGGATCCAGCTCGAGATCCGCATGATGTTTCGCGAGGCGCTCTGTGAACACGCCCAGCGTCTGTGTCTCCCAGAAACGGATCGAAAGACGGGAGGCATTGGGAGCCAGCCCGAGGACAAAGATTCGCGTACCGTCGTCGAGGTTGCCCGGTAGGTCACGCAGCGGTCGCCCTTGGCGGACCTGCTCCAGAATGGCTTGAAGGCGGGCAGTTGCCTGTTCGCTGGTGTCCTCCGAACCGAAAAATGCGCTCAGCGCACTCTCCGCCTCCTCTGCGTGCGCAGCACTGTCGGCCTGCGCCCAGAACACGACGGTCGTGTCGCCGATCTGCAGGCGTTGCCGATTGCCGACGTCACGGCGCAGCAGGTGATTCAAGGCTGTCGTGTAAGCGAATGTCGCCCGCTCCGAGATCGGAGCGTTCTCGCCTTGCTGCTTGCCATACGATGAGAAGGCATCGAGATTGAACGAGACGATCGAAGCGCCTGAACTTTGTGCGCCGTTGACCCCTTTGATGGCGGGGTGAAGTCGTGACACCGGGCCAGTCCTGCCAGTGACGAGGCACATGCCTGATGCGGACGCGTCCTCGACTTGCGTCTGCAGAGCGCTCCAGATTTCTCGAATCGCTGGGCGTTCATGAAGGAAACGCCGCTCTCCATCGAGCCGAAACACGAGGTTGACGTCCATCATCGCTTCAGCGTGCGCTGCGATATGAGGAATGGTCGTGAACTGCTGTGGGGTCCAGGTGTCGAGGAACGTGAGGAATGCCTTGATGCCGGCATCGTCGCTGCCATCAAGAACCTGATGATGCAGGGTCTTGAAAGCGCCGTGTTCGTCTTCGCTGCGCTTGCTGCTGGCGCTCACACCGAGGACGTAGCTCGTCTTGTCCCAGAGGAAGTTGGACTTGATGGCGACGGTACGTTTCTCGCCTTGGGGCACGCTCAGGGTACGCGGTACCGGCTTCTTCCCGCTGAAGTCGCGGAGATCGTTGATCTCCACAGGGCTGCCATCCTCGGCCAGTACGATCGCGAAGCTGATCTTCTCCTGGCTGTATCCAGGAGCTGAGATGCCTGACTCGGGGTCATCGAGCAACCGTTCGTAGTAGTCGCTGAGAGCGGCGAGAATCATGTGCGCACCTCTTCGCTCTCGAATGCCGGCACCTCGATGAGTCCATCGATCATCTTCGCTCGAAAGAAGCGCGGTGTGGCACCGGATGAAAAGTCCAGGTCGAGCAGCATCCAGCCCAGGTCGCGATCGCCGACAAGGCCGGGAGCTGGGGTTGGCATGTCGGCCTCATTCTCGATCAGCGCGAAATCGGCGGCAAACTCGCGTGTACCGAGGCAGGGGGCCTGGAAGCACTGGCCACGACGGGCACGCCGATTGAAGATGTCCAGATGCTTGCCCACGCTGTCATCGGCTCCTGCTCGGGACGTCAGTTCGAAATGGGCACTGATGAGATAGCCGACATCGCGCAACACGGTGGACGCACGCTGCTGCCGATCTTCCTCGACGTAACTCACCAGGGCATCGGTACGGCCCGCTTTCATGGCTTTGCTGATGCTGGCGGCCGACAACTTGCCTCCGACTTCGTTGCGGCGGATCGACTCGAAGCGAATGGGCTTAAGAACGAGGATGCTGTCGATAACCCATCGAATGGCGGGCTTCCAGTGGATTGCTTCGAGGATGCCTCGTGCCGCCGATGGGGTGATCACATCGTACGAGACACGTTCTACTTTCATCTCGGGTCGCGTGAACAGAGCACGCTCCCCCCAGACGTGAAGTTTGATTCCGAAACTCATCCCTGTCTCCCCTGATTGACGCGTTGCAGATGCTAGCTGGGTCCGTCTCACGGATTGCGATGAAAGATTTCTTTACTCGTCCAATTTTTCGTCAAACCACAAGAGATTCTGCGTGGAGGAAGTCGGGATCATCCCAATGCAAGCCGTGCTGCGAATCGTAGAGCCTTGGATTGACGAGACGAACGAACTGCTCGCCATACCTTTCCGGTGACACGATCTGGATTGCGTGCGCCTTCATGAGGGCATCGTAGGCTTGCTGAGGGACCTGGACCAGATAGGGCTGTAGCGCCCGCGAAGCGGCACCTGCACTTATTTTCTCGGCGTGCTCGAGTGACTGCAACGTCGCCGTAACTTCAGGAATCGTGCGAAGGTCGTCGTAGGGATCGAAAGGAACGATGATGGGGCGCATCGTGGTTTCGATGACCTTGAACTTTGCGGCAAGCGTTTCCATCGGAAGGCTGTCGATCCGCGAGCCTTTCAGCAGGCCGAGCAGATCATCACGATCCAGCTTCCCGTTCCCAAGCCGCCAGTACAGTTCCTGAAAATAGGCGTCGACGGCCTCCAGTGACAGCAGGTCGTCCTTGTGCTGGCGCTCGATCGTACGAAACGCCTCTGCGAACAGCGTCAGTTCCTTCGGTGGATTCCAGTCTGGATTCGCTGTGCGAAAGACGATTACGTCGCTGACTTCGACGGGTCGACAGCCTTCACGGTTGCAGCGCCCCGCAGCTTGGGCGATCGAGTCGAGCCCGGCTTCGGCACGCATGACCGAGGGGAAATCGACGTCGACGCCTGCTTCGATGAGGCTGGTGGAGATCAGTCGACAAGGCTGGCCGGCTTTCAATCGCGCCCGAACGTCGGCGAGCACCCTGCTGCGATGGCGCGCGTACATCAACGTGGTGAGATGGCATGCGCCAGGAGTGTCTGCGATGTCTTGATACAGATGGCGTGCATGGCGTCGGTTGTTGACGATGCACAGTACTTGATCACGGGCGCGCAACTCGTCGGTCAAGGCGTCGTCGGCGAGTGTTCCTGCGTGGCGTACACGAACCCTGCGCAGTTGCGCGTAGAGTGCGGGCGGATCAGGCGCAAGCTCGCGCACACCGTCGAGTCCATCCTTGAAACCCTCTTCCTTCGAGAGCGCCGGCTGTGTCGCCGTGCACAGCACCGGACTGACGCCGTAGTTGTGCGCCAGTTCGTCCAGCAGCACCACGCTGGGACGCAGCAAGGCCAAAGGTAGTGTCTGCGCTTCGTCGAGGATGACGACACTGCCCGCAATGTTGTGAAGCTTGCGGCAACGTGATGGCCGATCAGCGAACAGGCTCTCGAAGAACTGCACGGCCGTCGTGACCACCACCGGCGCATCCCAATTCTCCATTGCCAGCTTGCGCTTGTTGATGGACTGGAGCTCGGATCGCGGATCGTCGAAGAAGCCGCTGTGATGTTCGAGAACGGCGCTATCGCCCAGCTCGCCGAAAGCCTCGCGGAAGACACGCGCATTCTGCTCGACGATGCTCGTGAACGGTATGACGTAGATGACGCGGCGCAGCCCATGTGCAATGGCGTGATCGAGCGCGAACGCCAGCGAAGCCAGCGTCTTTCCTCCGCCGGTAGGAACGGTGAGAGAGAACAGGCCGGGTGCGAGGCCGGCTTTGTCGCGTACTTCGCTCAGGATGTGGGCTCTGAGCGGATTGATGCCGCCCTGCTTTGGAAACGTAGCCAAATGGGCTTCGAGCCGCTCACGCAGCTGCTCGAGCGTGGGGACAAGTCCAACCTCTTCCGCTCGTGAGAGACGGCCTTCGATGTGACGATAGAAGTCGTCGGTATCGACGAAATCGGCGTCCACGAGGCACGAGAACAGCATCCTGGCGAGCAGTGAGAACTGAAAGCTGCGGCGGGCTTCGACAATACGGAACGCCGCTGGTGGGCCGAGCTTCAAGGGCAGGTCGATCTCGCTTTCCCAGTCAGGCAGGAGAGCAGGGAGCCGCTCAAGGTAGCCGGACGAGAGTCGGTCGTTCAGAGATGTGCGAGATTGCTTGTCTTGGCCCGCAGCCCCGTTGGCCAATCCTGCGTGATGACCCGCGATTCCGTAGGCGAGGAGTGTCCCGAGAAGCCCCCAACGTTGTTGTGCGATCCATGCGCCCCATGTCGCATGGTCGACGCGCGCAATATCTCCGAGAAGCCTGCCTTGGAAAGCCAGCGTGTACTTGCCGAGATCATGCAGCACGCCTGAGGCTTCCGCGAGGTCGCCTGCACTGAAGAACGCGGCTCGCGAGCGAGCTAGAAGACCAACGCTGTGCAGGTGATCGCGCAGTGACTGCCAGTTGGCCTTGTCCGCTTGCGGTGTCGAATGGGCGTAGAACATTCAACGCTCCCTCGTGCGATCGCGCGCGGCACGGAAAGCCGAGGGCGAGGTTCCTGTTTCGGCACAGCAAGATGGCTGCCATCGGTATCAAACATTGAGACTCATGGCGGAACTCGGGCGATCGCCTCGTTATGCCGCGACGCAGCAGTCATCTTTGGCCCCTCCGCGTCATGTCGTATCGATGGTGCGTCCGACATCGTCAAAGGTCTCAGAGAAGATCACCAGCCTCCGCTTGAGTATCCGTTTGCTCTCGATTTCAGACAGCACGTTTCACGGTCACGATCGACGCGGATACCATGCGTGCCACCAAGGCAACGGCACGACACGTCGGGCTCTCCTGATCCATGAAGCCATCTGTTGCC
Source organism: Lysobacteraceae bacterium PS02065 (assembly GCA_029959555.1). GTDB lineage: Bacteria > Pseudomonadota > Gammaproteobacteria > Xanthomonadales > Rhodanobacteraceae > Dokdonella. The sequence continues at coordinate 10,257 of JASCPI010000062.1, forward strand.
ATGCAGTCACATCTGGATGCCCTAAAGGAGATCCTTCAGCGTTTCCCAGTGACTCGTCCGCGAGTCTATGGCTCGGTACTGCGCGGCACGGATACCGAGACGAGCGATCTCGACCTGCTTGTGGATCCGCTGCCTGAGGCGACCTTGTTCCAACTGGTTGATCTTCGAGACGCGCTAGAGGCACTGCTCGGTGTGCCGGTCGATGTGAGGACGCCAGGCGATCTGCCGGAGCGGTTCCGGGCGGAATCTTGAAGCACGCCAAGCTATTGTGAGCGTGGCACGCTTCATACGACGGACACTTGAAAGATCATGTGTGGGTAGGAGCGTCGTATCTGCACGTAGCCTTCGCCCCCGCTTTCCGCGAAAATAGGCGGCCATGGAAGCCGTCGGCGGCGTTTGCCAGGTGACATCCGCCGATCGATCCCCATGTCGCTGTCGGGCACTGGATCCCGCGCGGCGACGCCAGCCGGTCCGGCGGCTTCCCTTCACCCGCATCCCCTGGCACCACGCGGGAGCTCGCTCCTTCCTTTCCGGAGATCCACATGACCGCATCCAGCACCGCGCCCGCAGGCGCGAAGATCACCATCGCCGACGGCAAGCTCAACGTCCCCGACCATCCGGTCATCCCGTTCATCGAGGGTGACGGCACCGGTCCGGACATCTGGAACGCTTCCGTGCGCGTGTTCGACGCGGTGGTCGAGAAGACCTACGGCGGCAAGCGCAAGATCCAGTGGCTCGAAGTGCTGGCCGGCGAGAAGGCGTTCAACGAGACCGGCAACTGGCTGCCCGACGCGACCGTCGACGCCTGCCGCGAGTACCTCGTGTCGATCAAGGGTCCGCTGACGACGCCGGTCGGCGGCGGCATCCGCTCGCTCAACGTCGCGCTGCGCCAGATGCTCGACCTGTACGCCTGCGTGCGCCCGGTGCGCTGGTTCAAGGGCGTGCCGTCGCCGGTGCGTGATCCGTCGAAGGTCGACATGACGATCTACCGCGAGAACACCGAGGACATCTACGCCGGCATCGAATTCCAGCAGGGCACCGACGACGCGCAGAAGTTCGCCGCGCTGATCAAGGAGCACTTCCCGGAGCGCTACAAGAAGATCCGCTTCCCGGAGACCTCGGGCTTCGGCATCAAGCCGGTCTCGAAGGAGGGCACCGAGCGCCTCGTGCGCGCGGCGATGGAATACGCGATCGACAACGATCGTTCGTCCGTCACGCTCGTGCACAAGGGCAACATCATGAAGTTCACGGAAGGCGGCTTCCGTGACTGGGGCTACGCGCTCGCGCAGCGCGAGTACGGCGCGGTCGAGCTCGACGGCGGCCCGTGGATGACGTTCAAGAACCCGAAGACGGGCAAGACGATCACGGTCAAGGACGCGATCGCCGATGCGTTCCTGCAGCAGATCCTGCTGCGTCCGGCCGAGTACGACGTGGTCGCCACGCTCAACCTCAACGGCGACTACCTCTCCGACGCGCTCGCCGCGCAGGTCGGCGGCATCGGCATCGCGCCGGGTGGCAACATCAACTACGTCACCGGCCACGCCGTGTTCGAGGCCACGCACGGCACCGCGCCGAAGTACGCGGGCCTGGACAAGGTGAACCCGGGTTCGGTGATCCTGTCGGGCGAGATGATGCTGCGCTACATGGGCTGGCACGAAGCCGCCGACGCGATCATCGCGGCGATGGACAAGGCCATCGGTTCGAAGTTCGTGACCTACGACTTCGCGCGCCTCATGGAAGGTGCCACCGAAGTGAAGTGCTCGGAGTTCGCGGACAAGCTCATCGCCGCGCTCTGATCCTTCGCGTCACGCGGTACGGAAGAGGGCGCTTCGGCGCCCTTTTTCGTGTCCGGGAATCTTGACCCTGCGCCGCGCCGCGGAAGGCACGCGACACGTTCCTCAGCGCATTGGCCCGCTGCGTGGCGACGCCGGCGGCGCTGCGGACGAACGCGGCGGCGTGCACGCGATCTGCGCACCGGGCACCCGCGGCTCTGCGGTCGACGGACGCGGCATCGACGCGACCGCCGGGCGCAGGGGTCCCGCGCAAGGCCCGGGCATCGACACATCGAAACGGGCGATCGCAGGACCACGTACGTTGCCGGCGTCGATCATGTCCGACACGCCGTAGACGATGCCGCTGTCGAGCATGCGCCACATGCCGGGTGTGACGTCGCCTGCCGTCGCGCGCGCACTTCCGATCAACCTGAAACGCGCGAGGGTCGTGAGATCCGTCGTCGACAGCAGTTCGGCGTCGGCGTCGCGCGTGTCCTCGTCGGTGGCGAGCATGCCGAGGGCCGAGGTCACGATGTGCGCGGAGCTGCCGGTGTCGAAGGCGCGCGACGAGGCGACACGGCCGCGACGATCGACGACGGCGAGATGGCCTGTTCCTGCCGATCGGTACGCCGCGATCTGGCGGCCGCCTATGAACGGCGACACGGCTTTCAGTTCGATGTCGAACGGAAGCGCCGGCACCGCGACCGCATCGGAGGGGAAACCGAGCAGGTCGATGGATTCGCGGCGCGTGCCGTGGCCCGGCGACGTGACCAGCGCGCTCGCCGTGCCATCAGGCTCGATGGCGATGACGGCGTGCTCGCCGTCCCCCGGCGAGTACCCGCCGGAAAGGGAGCCCTGGCGATGGAGGCGCATGAGGTCGGTGCGGCCCGAGTCGGCGCTGCGCGTCACATAGGACACGCCGTCGTCCGGAAGGATGCGCATCGCTTCCAGCACCGGACGCGACGTGGCGTCCTGCCCGGCGCCGTGGAGGGGTTGGCCGTCGCGATCGTATCGGCCGTAACCCACCATGAGCGAGAAGCTGCCACGCCGGGTCAACAGCTCGACGACGCCATCGTCCGGTGCGAGCAGCAGCCTGCCCTGTTCTTCGGGTCGTCCATAGGGCGTGGTGCCGATCGGGCGGCGTTCGCGCGTGGCGCCGTCCGGTCCGATGCGATGGAGCGCCATCGCCCATTCAGGAAAGGTTCCCGCTGAACGTTCCTTCGCGACCTCGAGCGCCCATGCACCGCCATCCGAGCGCAGGACCGCGTCGCGCCACTGCGACCCGGCGGGAGCGGCATGTCCCCAGCGCGACGAACCCTGCGGCGTGAACGCTTCGAGCCATGACCCGGTGGCCACGAGCGCGCCGACACCCTCGCGTGCATCGAGCGCGACGATAGTCGCTTCGGCTTCGAGCCCGACCTGCCACGTGGGCATGATCGGCGTGACCTGGGCGTGGGCAGCGCCGGTCGCCACGGCGAACACCGCGAGGAGGGCGATGAGGCGGGCGTGCTTTCGCATGGTGGCGACGTGTCCCTGTGGCCGCTGGTGGGGCGACTCTACCGTGTCGGTGTGCATCCGGCGGCATCTCCTTGGATCGCGCCACCTTCGCCTGGATCGGATCAGTGCCCCGCTGCTCCCCGCGTCACACGTCTGCTGCACCGCCTCAGCGTTCGCGTACCCCTGCCGGAAGGGTTCCCGTGACCCTGATCGGGCGGGCCGGGGTACATGTGGAGGATGCGGCCGTTCCGCTGCGCGGGGTCGGCGTCCCGGGTGACGCGCGGACAGGCGCACAGGCCGACCTGTCCAAGATGGGCAGATCGAACCGCGCCACGACCAGCTGGCGGCTGCCGTCGTCGCGCGTCACCGCACCGGCGCCGTACACGATGCCGCTGTCGAGAATGTGCCACGCGCTTCCGGCATTCGGATCGGGTGCGACATCGCCCTCGAAGTGGAAGCGGGCCATGGTCGCCAGTGTCGAGGGCGACAGCAGTTCGGCGTCCGCCGTGGCATCCCCGAGGCCGGACCCGATGTAGCCGAAGGCGGTCGGTGCCGGATAAGGCCAGCTGTAGGGGATGTCACGCTGCGCGCTCAGATGGCTCCGGCGATCCATCAGGCCGAGGCGTGTGGTCGACACGTTGCGCTCGGCGTACATGACGAGCTGGCGACCGCCGATGCGGGGTGCGAGCCCATAGAAGGAGGCGTCGACGAATCCCTGCGCGATCGTTTCGTCGTGCGCGATGCCATCGGGCGTGATCGAGCGAACCGCGGCGATGCCATCGAGTCGCGTGATCAGCGCGCTGGCGCCACCGCGTGTGTCCAGCGCGACCGTCGGCAGCACATGCGGCTCGAAATCGTAGCGCCACGCCAGCGTGCCCGCCGGCCGGATGCGGAGAATGCCGGTACGAGGCAGGTCGCAGCCGAGGAAGCAGAGGTCGTTCTCGCCGAGTTCGACGACCATGTCGCCGTCGGACAGCACGCGCGAATCCCTGAGTCGATTGCCACGACTCCATCCCGCGTAGGCGCCGCGTCCGACCTCGGCACCGTCGCGGTCGAACCGCACGTAGTCGATCGTGGGCGTGTCGGTCGGCAAGACATCGAGCACCACGGCGAAACCATCGGCGTCGTCGACGTTGCCGAGCACGCCATCGAAGAAGTCGTCGTCGAGCAACGTCTCGCCGCGCACCCTGCCATCGGGTCCGATGCGCACGGCGTACAAGCTGCTGCGGCTGGCGGCGCCGCTGCCGTTCTGCACGCTGCGGATCGCCCACGCGCCGCCGTCCGTGCGCAGGATGGCGAGGCGCCACATCGCGTAGCCGGTCGTCCACGGTATGCAGCTGGCACAGGCACCGAGCTGCCACCGTCGGGTGCCGTCAGGTGCATAGCCCGCGAGTAGACTCGACGTTCTCGCCAGCGCACCGATCCCCTCGCGTGCGTCGAGGCTGTAGACGCGCTCGTCGGGCCCCGCGACGTGCTGCCAGGCCGGCCAGAGGTCGGCGGCCTGTTCCTGAGCCATCGCCGTGATCGCCCACGCCGCGCCCATCAGGGCGATGAACGTCGCTCTCCATGGCCGCATTCCCATGACATGCCTCCTGCACCGTGGTCGGCGGAGTCTAAGCCCACGAAGGCTTTCGTGCAGGGCTGGCAGCGTCGTGCTGCGTCGGCGTGTCCGCGGCGATGGTCAGCGTGGCGGCGGAGCCGCGTCACCCGGCGGCGCCGTGCGGCCCTCGAGTGCGGCCGACGCGGCACGCGCCCGCGCGAGGAAGCGGTCGTCGTCCTCGACGTCGCCTTGGGCGAAGCCGTCGAGTGCCTCGCGCAGGAGTGGTTGCGCGGCGTCGCGATCGCCCCGCGCGATCGCGTCCTGCCCGCGCAGCGTGGCGAGGCGGTAAGGCCACAGGCCGTTCGGGATGATCGCCTCGAGCGGCGCGACCGCGAGCGTGTCCAGCAGCGGGCGTACCTCGTCGACCGCACCGTGCTCGAGCCCGACCGCCGCGAACCAGAACGCGGCGAGCTGGCGCTGCGGATTGTCGGCGGGCAACTGCGCGGCGAGCTTCGTCGCGGCCGAGCGCAGGTGGCCGAGCGCGGTCGTGGCGTCGCCGCTCTCGTACAGCGCGAGGCCCCAGTTGAGTTCGGTGACGTGGGTGACCGTGTGCTCGGGGCCGAAGTGCGCGGCGAAGCCTTCGTGCACGCGGCGTGCGTATTCGAGTGCGCGCGGCCAGTCCTTGCGGTCGACGGCGATCGCGTAGAGGTCGTTGGTCAGCGACAGGTTGCGGCTGTGGCGCTCGCCGAGCAGCGCGAGGATCGTCACCTGCGCGTCGAGCAGCAATGCCTCGGCGCGCGCGACATCGCCGTCGAGCATCCACGAGCGGCCGATCGCCGCTTTCGCGAACGCGGCGACGAGGCCGTTGTCGTCCTCGCGCATGGCGACTTCGTCGATGATCGCCTGGGCGACCTGACGGGCCTCCTCGCGCGCACCGGTCTGCGCGAGCATCGCGACGAGGTCGATGCGCAGCGAATCGAGCATCGTCGTGTCGCTCGGGTCGGTGATGCGCAAGGCGTCGATCGCCGTGCGGAAACGCGTCACCGCATCGGCGTATTCGCCGCGGTTCATCGCGTACACCGCCCAGGCCGCGTTGGCGAGATAGCGGCGCAGGGCATCGCCGGGATGCGCGGCGACCGCGGCGTCGAGCGCGTCGAGCTGGACGTGCGCCTCGTCGTACTTGGCCGTGCGCACGAGCAGGCGCGCGAACGTCGAGCGCGCGCGCAGCGTGTCGAGGTGGTCGGGGCCGCGCTCGCGCTCGAACAGTTCGAGCGCACGGCGTGCCTCGCCCTCGGCTTCGGGCATGCGTTCGATCATGTTGAGCAGCATCGCGAGGCTCGAACGGATCGTCGCTTCGGTGCCGGGCTCGGAGGCGAAGCGACGCCCCGCGCGCTCGCGTGCGACCAGCAGCATGTCCTCGAGCGACGCATCCTTGCCCTTGGCGAGCACGAGCGGATTGGCGCGGCCGATGAGGTCGTCGTTGAGGAAACGGTTGAGCGCGTTCGCACGGGCGAGCTCGCGGCGCGCATCGTTGCGCGCCTCGAGCGCGGTCGCGTAGAGCCAGAACGCGAGCGCGGCGCCGACCCCGAACAGCACGGCGAGGGCGACGAGGTAGGGACGCTGGGCGCGGCTGCGCGACAGCGCCTCGCGCTCGCGGCGCGCCTGTTCGAGGACTTCGCGTTCGCGGCGTGCCTGTTCGCGGCGTGCCTCGCGCGTGCGCAGGCGAGAGGCCAGCTCGGCGGTGCTGCCGATGCGGCGTGCGGGATCGCCTTCGGTTGCGGCGCGGATGTCCTCGCACAGCAGGGCATCGTCGATGTCCTGCTCCCAGCCCGAGGCCATCGGCTTGCTGAAGCTTCCGGCGAGCATCTGGTAGAGCATGATGCCGAGTGCGTACACGTCGGCCAGGGCGGTCGGCAGCTGGCCGTCGAAGATTTCGGGTGCGATGTACAGCGGCGTGCCGCTGCTCGGGTCGCCGACGTCGTTGCGCGTCATGCCGAGGCCGGCGCGCGTGATGCCGAGTGCCTCGAGCATGTCGGGATCGACGAGGCGGCCGCTGCCGAAATCGGTGAGGCGGATGCGCCAGCCGTCGTCGTCTTCGCGCGCGATGAGCACGTTGGCGGGCTTGATGTCCTTGTGCAGCACGCCGACGCCGTGCGCCGCGGCGACCGCGTCGGCGACCTGCAGGAACAACGCGACGCGCGCTTCGGTGTCGAGCGCGCCGAGTTCGCGTGTCGACCATTCGAGCAGGTTGTCGCCGCCGTATTCGCACTCGAGGAAGAACGGCGGCGTCTCGAAGTTCCAGTCGAGCAGTTCGACGAAGTGGCGGCGGTCGGCGATGCCCTCGCGCAGCACGCGTGCGAGTGTCGCCTCGCGCTTGAGCGGTGAGAGGCGGTCGCCGTCGAGGCTGAACTTGTAGACGTGATGCGCACCGGTGCGCACGTGGGTGGCCAGCCAGACCTCGTTGCCGGCGGTCGCGCCGAGTGTGCGCACGAGCGTGAAGTCGGGACGGGCCGGCACGGGCTGGCCGGCCTCGAGCCGGATGCGGCTCGCATGCACGTGTGACAGCGCGGTGCGGGTCACCGGGCCGTCGAGGCGGTAGCCCACGCGTGCCTGGGTGACGACGTGTTCGGCGTTTCGCTCGCCGAGCGCGCGCCGCAGTTTGGTCACGGCGTTCGGCAGCACCTTGTCGACGGTGATCCGACCGGCCCAGACCTCGCGCAGCAGCTCGTCCTTGGTCACGACTTCGCCGGTGTGGCGCAACAGGCAGGCCAGCACCTCGAGCGCGCGGTGTTCGATCTCGACCGGCAGGCCGGCCACGCGCAGTTCGACGCGCGCCTCGTCGTACTCGGCGGTGCCGAAGCGGTAGCTGTAGAGCACGCGTTCGCGCGCGTCGGAATCGGGGGTGGTCATCGGGTCGTCGTCGGCCGCAGGGCGGATCGGGGCGGCGGATCTCGTCAGGACGCTGGAGTACGTCGGGATGTTGCGGGCGATGGGGCTTGCGGCGACGGAGAGCGGGGTGGAGACCGGGCCGGGCAGCCTCGCGGCGCGCCGTTACCGATCCGTTACCGCGGCGGTGCCGGTCCGTGCCGACCCGCGCGCACGGGGTGGATAGCATGCCGTCGCCGCAGGCGTCTGGCGAGTGCCGATGAGGGTTTTCCTTGTTGCACAACCACTTGCCTCCACGGTGACGCGCCGCTGCCTGAACGGCGCGCGTCCCGCGGAAGCCGCAGCGCTCCCCCCGACATGAGATTCCCCGATGCCATCCTCCAAGCTCGCCCTCGCCGTGCTGGCCGCCGTCGCACTGCCGCTTCCTTCCGCCTTCGCCCAGACCGTGCCGTGGCAGGTCGTCGCCGGAGCGAACGCCGATCTCGCCATCCCGGGTTTCCCGGCCGGCAGCCGCAGCTACACCGACGTGCTGCTCGGTGACGTCGGCGCCGGTCTCGTCGGCGTGCGCATGACGTCGCCGACGTCGGCCGCCGGCTACTGGGCGCGTCGCCAGGGAACCTGGACGCGCTATGCGACGACCGGTGTCGCCGGCGCCACCGAAGGCCCCGGACGGACCGGTGCCGAGGCCGGCCACACGTTCCTGTCGATCACCACGGGCGGCAGCGGTGCGGGCGCCGATGGGCAGCGCGTCTTCATCGCCCGCGCCGGCAATGCGGCGGACGTCCAGAACGCGACCTGGGGCCTGTGGCGCTGGGACACGAACACCAACAGCGAGGTCGCACGCGTGCTCACCGATGGCGTGCTGGGGCCGGGCCTCGGTGCCGGTTGGGTTTTCCCGAACGACGCCGGCTTCGCCTCGGCGCGCATGATGGGCGGCGGCACGATGGTCATCAACGCCGATGCGACCAGCCCGACCGGCGCGACGCGCCGCATGCTGGCCAGACACGTGCCGGGGCAGGGCAATCTCCCGTGCATGGTGCGGCAGTCGACCGATCCGGCGCTGTCGCCGGGCCTCTCGGCTGGCGACTCCTTCGATGCCGCGTGGGGCATGTCGGCGCTCGCGCTGACGCCGCAGGGCAAGGTCTACGGTTCGTTCAGCGCGAGCGGCTCGCGCTGGGGCATCTGGGAGGTCTGCAACGGCGCGCCGCGTGCGGTCGCGGTCAACGGCGAGCCCGGCGCGCGCGGCCCCGAGATCGGCGTCTCGACGGCGACGTTCGCCTCGACCTCGTTCGACACGCCGCGACCGGCGGCGAACGGGTTCTACTTCTTCGCGAGCTACCGCCGCGTGTCGTCGGAGACGAGCCGCCTCGGCCTGTTCTGGCACGACGGTGCCGCCAACCGACCGCTCGCGATCAACGACGATTCCGGCAACTGGGGTCCGAACTGGCAGGGCACGACGTGGCGCAGCTTCACGGCGAACTCCCTCGTCGGTGCGGGCGAGTACGCGGCGTTCTTCGCCCAGGTCAACACGACCGACGGCGGCAACCCGAGCGGCCTGTGGCGCGTGCGCGCCGGCGGAACGCCCGAGCTCGCGGCGCTGATCGGCCTGACGGGCGACTACGGTCCCGAACCGAACCGCACCTGGAGCAGCTTCCTCGGCCGTGCCGTGCTCGCCAATGGCGACATCGTCGTCGCCGCGCGCACCAATCCCGGCAACGAACTCGCGCTGTGGCTGCTCAAGTCGGGTGCCGCCCCGCGCCGCCTGCTCGTCGCGGGCCAGACGGTGACGATCCCGACGACGAGCGCCGGCAACGTGCAGGCGACCGTCAACAGCGTGTCGATCGACGACGGCGCCGCGCTTTACGGCGGCGGTGAGGATTCGTGGGCCGCTGCCGACGGCTCGATCCTCGTGCACGCCGATATCGTCGGCTACGGCGGTGTGCGCCTGCTCGCGATCCCGTCCAATCCGGTCAACCTGGTCTTCCGCAACGGCTTCGACGGCTGACGCGGACCGAGCACGCGCGTGGACGGGGAGCGGAGGCCACCCGTCGGCGCGCGAGGATGCGTGCGCAGGGATGCGCAACCTCCTGCCGGCGACGCGTGACGGCCGTATGATCAGGGCGGGTTCCCCGGGTCGTCGGAGGCAGGCGTGTCAAGACCACGTTCCGCCGCGTCGAGCGGTGCGATGCACGAGCGCGCCGCCGCGCTGATCCTCGACGCGTTCCTCGATTACAACGCGCGCTTCTCCGACATCACGCGTCGCGCGCAGCGCCGTTTCGAGCGGCGCGACTGGAAGTACGCACGCGTCGACGCCGCTGCGCGCATCGACCTCTACGACGTCTGCATCCGCGAGACACTCGGCCGCCTCGAGCTGCTTCTCGACGAACGCGTGCGCTCGCGTCCGCTGTGGACGGCGATGCGCGGCGCGTTCGAGGCGCTGGTCGAGCCGATGCTCGATCGCGAGCTCACCAAGACCTTCTTCAACTCGCTGTCGAGGCGCCATTTCCGCACGACCGGCGTCGAGGCCGACATCGAGTTCGTCGCGCTCGATCTCGAGCCCACCGCGAACATCGTCGAGCCCGTGGCCGTCCACGCGTACGGCATCGAAGACGACCTGCGCGCGGCCTGCGCGCGCCTGCTCGCCGACGTGGCGTTCGCCAACGGCTACGCCGACATGGCCCGCTGCGCCGGTGCGCTGGCGGATGCCTGCCTCGCGCGGGCCGAGGCGGGCGCGTGGGGCGATCTCCTCGCGATCGAGGTGCTGCGCACGGTGTTCTACCGCGAGCGCCGTGCCTACCTCGTCGGCCGCCTGCGCCACGCCGGTGGCGTGCAGCCGTTCGTCGTCGCGCTCGTGAGCCAGGCGGACGGTGCACGCGTGGATGCGCTGCTGACCGAGACCGACCACGTCTCGGTGCTGTTCGGCTACACGCGCAGCTACTTCCACGCCGACCTGCCGACGATCGGCGACACGGTCGTGTTCCTCGCCTCGCTGCTGCCGCACAAGCCCGTCGAGGAGATCTACACGGTGCTCGGGCGCGCCAAGCAGGGCAAGACCGAGCGCTTCCGCCACCTGTTCCGCCATCTCGCGGCGCATCCCGACGAGCGCCTCGTGCGCGCCGACGGCGAGCGCGGCATGGTCATGGCCGTGTTCACGCCACGCGGATACCCGCTCGTGTTCAAGGTGATCCGCGACCAGTTCGCCTATCCGAAGGACATGGCGCGGCGCCACGTCGAGGAGAAGTACCGGCTGGTGTTCCGCTACGACCGCGTCGGCCGCCTGGTCGATGCGCAGGAATTCCGCCACCTGCGTTTCCCGCGTGCGCAGTTCGACGACGCGATCCTCGACGAGCTGCTCGCGCAGTGTGCCGAATCGGTGTGCGTGGAAGGGAACGACGTGCTCGTGCGCCACTGCTACGTGCAGCGACGCCTGCGGCCGATGAACCTCTACGTGCGCGAAATGCCGCCGGAGGCCGCCACGCGCGCGATGCTCGACTACGGCCAGGCGATCAAGGACCTCGCACGCAGCAACATCTTTCCGGGCGACCTGTTGCTCAAGAACTTCGGCATCACGCGCGGCGGCCGCGCGATCTTCTACGACTACGACGAACTCTGCCTGCTCGAGGCCTGCCGTTTCCGGCGCGTGCCCGAGGCGCGCGACGAGGACGAGACGCGACCGCTCGAGGAGTGGCTGACGGTGCGCGAGGGCGATGTCTTTCCCGAAATGTTCCCGCGCTTCCTCGGCGTGCCCGCGGCGCTGCGCGCCGCGCTCGTGGAGCGCCATGCCGAGATCTTCGACCCGGCATGGTGGAGCGCGCTGCAGGATGACCTCGCGCGCGGCGGGTACGGCGACGTGCCACCGTATCCGTCGCACCTGCGCCTGCCGTCCTGATCGGGAGCAACGCCTTGCGGACATGAAAAAGGCAGCCGGGGGGCTGCCTTTGCGTCGATCTGGGCGCCGTGCAGGAGCGACGACTGGCGTCAGGGGGGAGGACGGTAGGCTCGATATCCCGGGGGAAGGCTATCGAACAGGGAGCCGTCGCTCCTGCACGTCACTGTCTTGTTCGTGTCAGACCGGCGGACGACGACGCCCGAAGATCAGCGACACGATGAAAAGCACGAGGAACACGACGAAAAGGATCTTCGCGATGCCTGCGGCCGCGCCGGCGATGCCGCCGAAACCGAGAACCGCCGCGATCAGCGCGACGACCAGAAAGACCAGGGCGTAGTGGAGCATGGCAACCTCCATATGATTCTTGGGATCGTCCTCTCCGAAAATAGGTGATTCCCCGAGATGACGGTGCCCAAGCTAATGCCCGATCCATGAATTGCGTGTAAGCCTTTGCCCTCCAAACGATAAATGCTTCACGGCGTTCATTCGCCGGAAGGTTTCGCCGGTGTACCCGGAGAGCAGGACGTGGCGGGGCAGCCCATCGTCGCAGCGCGCCGCACATTCTCCCGGCCATGCAGGCCGCGACGCAGCAGGGCCCGACGCGCCGCTGTGCTAGATTCGACGACGCCCGCCGCCCCGCCGGCCCCCTTGCCCATGGAGTTTGACGATGAAGAAGCTCGCGTTCGCGCTCGCCGCGACCCTCGGTCTGGCCGCGTGCGGAGAGAAGGCCGCCGATGCGCCTGCCGCGCCGGCTCCTGCGGCTGCGCCTGCCGTGTCCGATCAGCCCGAGCAGGTCACGCCGCCGGCCAGCGTCGCGGACGTCTTCGCGGGCAAGCTCGACACCGTGCTCGCCGGCAGCTGGCGCTCCGACGAGAACAAGGCGCGTGACGCCCATCGCCACCCGAAGGAGACGCTCGCGTTCTTCGGCGTCGGTGCCGGCCAGTCGGTGCTCGAAATCACGCCGGGCGGCGGCTGGTACACCGAGATCCTCGCGCCGGCGCTCAAGGGCGACGGGAACTACGTGGCCGCGATCGCCGCGCCCGACACGTCCGACTACGCCAAGCGCGGCGCCGAGCGCTTCCGCGCCAAGCTCGCCGCGGACGCCGAGCGTTTCGGCGACGCCAAGGTCGTCGAGTTCGATCCGAAGAATCCCGACCTCAAGGTCGACGGTGCGATGGATGTCGTGCTGACGTTCCGCAACGTGCACAACTGGCTCGGCGACGACAACGACACGCCGATGTTCAAGGCGTTCTTCACGGCGCTCAAGCCGGGCGGCACGCTCGGCGTGGTCGAGCACCGCGCCGCGCCGGGCGCCGACATCGCGGCGATCAAGGACAGCGGCTACCTGCCGACCGAGTTCGTGATCAAGCTCGCCACCGATGCCGGCTTCGAGCTGGTCGAGCAGAGCGAGATCAACGCCAACCCGAAGGACACCAAGGACTACGAGAAGGGCGTCTGGACGTTGCCGCCCTCGTATGCGCTCAAGGACGTCGACCGCGAGAAGTACGCGGCGATCGGCGAGTCGGACCGCATGACGCTCAAGTTCGTGAAGCCGAAGGGCGACCAGATCTTCGGCCAGAACAACGACAAGGGTCCGTAAGCGGCGTGATCCGCGACGCCTCCGACCCGAACGGCCGCCTCGTGCGGCCGTTCGTGTTTCCGGATCACGATGATCGCCTGCCGCGATGCTGATCCTGCTCAACAAGCCTTACGGCGTGCTCTGCCAGTTCACCGATCGCGAAGGCCGGCCGACCCTCGCCGAGCACGTGCGCGAGAAGGGCGTGTATGCCGCCGGGCGCCTCGATGCCGACAGCGAAGGCCTGCTGCTGCTGACCGACGACGGTGGCCTCGCGCATCGGCTCACCGATCCGCGCCACAAGCAGCCCAAGACCTACTGGGCCCAGGTCGAAGGCGTCGTCACCGACGAGGCGCTCGTGCGCCTGCGCGAGGGCGTCGCGCTCAATGACGGCCCGACGTTGCCGGCCGAGGCGCGTGCGATCGAGACGCCGACCCTGTGGCCGCGCGATCCGCCCGTGCGCTTCCGCAAGAGCGTGCCCGACGCGTGGATCGAGCTCGTGCTGCGCGAGGGCCGCAATCGCCAGGTGCGCCGCATGACCGCGGCAGTCGGCCTGCCGACGCTGCGTCTCGTGCGTGTGCGCGTCGGCGAACACGCACTCGGCGACCTGCGGCCCGGCGACACGCGCCGCATCGACTGAAGGACAGCGCATGACGACGTTCAAGGATCATTTCTCGGGCCACGCCGCGACGTATCGCGAGGCGCGACCGCTGTATCCCGAGGCCTGGTTCGACACCCTCGCGGCGCTCGCGCCGGCGCGCGACCTCGCCTGGGATGCCGGTTGCGGCAACGGCCAGGCCAGCGTCGCGCTCGCTGCGCGCTTCGCGCACGTTGTCGCCACCGATCCGAGCGCGCGCCAGATCGAGCAGGCCGAGTCGCGACCGAACATCGACTACCGCGTCGAGCCGGCCGAGGCGAGCACGCTCGTCGACGCGAGCGTCGACCTCGTGACCGTGGCGCAGGCCTTCCACTGGTTCGACGTCGATCGCTTCCATGCCGAAGTGCGTCGCGTCGGCAAGCCGGGTGCGATCGTCGCCGTGTGGACCTACGCGGACTGCCGCGTCGGCGACGCCGCGATCGACCGCCTGAAGGATCGTGTCTACCACGGGCTCACGGGACCGTACTGGCCGCCCGAACGCGCCCACGTCGAATCGGGCTACCGCGATCTCGCGTTCCCGCATGAGCCCGTCGAGGTGCCGGCATTCGCGATGCACGCGGACTGGAACGTCGACGGCTTCCTCGCCTACCTGCGCTCGTGGTCGGCCACACAGCGTTACCTCGCCGCGAACGGCCACGATCCGGTCGCGCTCGTCGAGGATGACCTGCGCGCGGCCTGGGGCGACGGCATCCGCCGCGTGAGCTGGGACGTGCACGCGCGCTGCGGACGCGTCGCGCGCTGAGCGGGTCGCGCCGTCCACGCGCAGCGCGACACGCGGACGGCTGAGCAGCACGCCTCAGCGGTTGGTGAGCTGCAGCTCGATGCGGCGGTTCTTCGCGAGTGCTTCGGGCGAATCGCCCGGATCGATCGGCTGGAACTGGCCGAAGCCGTTCGCCGACAGGCGATGCGCCGGGATGCCCTGCACGACGAGGTACTTCACGATCGCGACCGCGCGCGCGGTCGACAGCTCCCAGTTCGACGGGAAGCGGTCCGTGTTGATCGGCCGGCGATCGGTATGGCCGTCGATGCGCAGCACCCAGTCGATGCCCGACGGGATCTCGGCCGAGACCTCCTTGACCGTCGACGCCAGCGCGGCGAGGCGCTCCTGCGCGGCCGGGCCGAGTTCCGACGAGCCGGATTCGAACAGCACGTCGGTCGGCACGACGAAGCGGTCGCCGACCACCTGCACGTCGGTGCGTGCGCCGAGCGCCTCGCGCAGGCGACCGAAGAACTCCGAGCGGTAGCGTTCGAGTTCGCCGACGCGCTGCGCGAGCGCGACGTTGAGCTTGCGGCCGAGGTCGGCGATCGTCGCGTCCTTCGTGTCGATGTCCTTGTTGGCGAGGTCGAGCGCGCCTTCGAGCTTGCCGAGCTGCTCGCGGATCGCGGCCATCTGGCGGTTGAGCAGCTCGATCTGCGCGACCGCGGCGCTGTTGGCCTCGGTCTGCTTGACGAGATCGGATTGCGAGGTGTCGAGCCTGGTCGCGAGCTGCGCGACCTCGGCCTCGAGGCGACGCTTGAGTTCGTCGAGCACGGCCACGTCGGTGCCGAGCTTGGTCGCCTCGGCGGTCGACACGTCGAGCGCACCCTTGAGCGAATCGCGGTCGTCCGTGGCCTGGCCCAGCGAGGCCGCGAGTTCGGCCACACGCGCGTCGAGCGAGCGCTTCTGGTCCTCGTTGAGCGACAGCGTGCGGGCGAGTTCGGCGACCTGCGCATTGAGCGTGTCGAGCGCGCGGTTCTTGCCGGCCAGCGTATCGGACAGCACGAACTGGCCGATCGAGAAGATCAGCAGCACGAAGATCATGACCATGATCAGCGACGTCAGCGCGTCGACGAAGCCCGGCCAGATGTCGAAGACGCGCCGGCGACGGCGCGCGGCCATGCTCACGGCTGCGGCTCGCGCTTGCCGCCGACCGCCGCGGCCACGGTGCGCGAGAGCAGGCGCAGCTCGGCGCGCAGATCGTCCGAGAGGCGCGACTCGCCCTGCGGCTGCGCGGCGAGCTGGCGCAGCACCTTGCGCAGTTCGTCCTGCGTGTCACCGGCCGCCTGGCGTTCGCGCGCGTCGCGCGACAGCATCTCGTTGAGGCGGCCGAGCTGGGTCGCGATCTCGGCGAACTGCTCGTTGCTGCCGCGACGCTCGCGCTCGTTCTCGACGATCGCGCGCTGCATGCGCTCGAGGCCGTCGGCGGTCTGTTCGAGCAGCGCCTGCACGTAGGCCGGCACCGAGGCATCGCCCTCGATCGCCTTGCCCGAGGACAGATGGGTCATGCCCGACAGCCATTCCTCGAGCTCGTTGTGGAAGCGGTTCTGCGCGTGGCCGGCCTGCAGGTCGAGGAAGCCGATCACGAGCGAGCTGGCGAGGCCGAACAGCGAGGTCGAGAAGCTCGTCGCCATGCCGCCGAGCGGCTCGCGCAGGTTCTCCTTGAGGGTACCGAACATCGCCGCGGCATCGTTGCCGATGTCGAGCGTGTGGATGATCTCCGACACCGAGCGGATCGTGACGAGCAGGCCCCAGAACGTGCCGAGCAGGCCGAGGAAGATCGCCAGCCCGATGAGGTAGCGCGAGACGTCGCGTGATTCCTCGAGGCGCAGCTGCACGCTGTCGAGCAGCGTGCGCATCGACTGTGCCGACAGCGCCGCACGCCC
This sequence comes from Lysobacteraceae bacterium PS02065, assembly GCA_029959555.1. Classification (GTDB taxonomy): domain Bacteria; phylum Pseudomonadota; class Gammaproteobacteria; order Xanthomonadales; family Rhodanobacteraceae; genus Dokdonella. The sequence continues at coordinate 26,718 of JASCPI010000062.1, forward strand.
GCGTTCGCGGCCCGCGAACATGCGCGCCATCGGCGCGAGCAGGCGTGGGTTGCCGGTCGCGGCGCGTTCCGGATTCGAGCGCCGGAACGATTCGATCCAGTCGGCCTCGCGCGACAGCATGATCACCTGCCGCACGTTCACGGCCACGCCGGCGACCAGCACGAGCAGGATCACACCGTTGAAGAACGGATTGGCCGAGAAGATCTCGACGAGCCGCGGCGCGACGAGCGCGCACAGCCCGGCGACGCCGGCGAGGAAGGCGGACATCCAGATGAGGACGGTGGTCGGACGGGACATGGGCGGTTCGCTGTTCGGGAGGGCGGGGTATCGGATGCGCGAGGGTTGCGACAGGTTTCGTCGGACTTGGTTCCGGATTCAGGTGCCGCGCGGCTTGGCGCGGTGCGTCGCGACGGCGGTCCAAGGATCGTCGGGCCAGGGATGCCGCGGGTAGCGGCCCTTGAGCTCCTTCCTGACCTCCGGGTAGGTGCGTTCCCAGAAACCGCGCAGGTCGCGCGTGACCTGGATGGGCCGTCCGGCCGGCGACAGCAGGTGCAGCATGAGCGGCACGCGCCCGCCCGCGATCGCCGGCGTATCGCCGAGGCCGAACAGCTCCTGCAGCTTGACCGCGAGTACGGGCGGCGCATCGGCCGCATACGCGATGCGCCGTTCGAGGCCGCTCGGCACGCGCACGCTCAGCGGCGCCTGCTCGTCGAGCGCGCGGCGTTGCGCGTGGTCGAGGCGTGCCGCGAGCGCGCCCGAGAGTTCCTCGGCCTGCAACGCATCGAGGCGGCGCTTGCCGGCGAGGTAGGGCGCGAGCCAGTCGTCTAGCGTGGCGAGCAGGTGGGCGTCGGAGAAATCGGGCAGGCCGAGGTCGGGCGACCACGCGCGCAGCGACTGCACACGCAGGCGCAGCTCGCGCGCCGCGTCACTCCAGGGCAGCGCGTCGAGGCCGAGCTCGCGGATCGCCGCGACGAGCGCGGGCACCGCGTCCTCGGGGCGTGCCGGCACGCTGCGCCGGGTGAGCACGATCGCATCGAAGCGATGCTCCTCGAAAGCCTCGACGGCGCGTGTGTCGCGATTCCAGCGCACGCGACGCTCGTCGCGGAAACGCGTCGGGAACTCGCGTGCGAGGCGCGCCTCGTCGATCGGCGCGGCGGCGAGGATCAGGCTGTCGCGCTCGTCGAAACGCAGGTCGACGACGACGAGCCAGGGCTCGCCGTACAACGCGCTGTCGTCGAACAGGCGCGCGCCGCGGCCGTTGGCGAGCTGGTAGCGACGCGGATCGGAGGGATCCTGTCGCGCGATGCGGTCCGGAAACGCGTGCACGAGCACGTCGCCGGTCGTCGTGCCGGTGCCGTCGGCAGCGTCGCCACCTGCGCGCAAACGACGACGCCAGGCATCGGCCGACGTCGCGAGCGCGGCGAGCGCACCGGTGTCCGCGCCGAGTTCGCGCGCCGTGCGCGTGTCGCGACGGCGCCAGGCCGCGAGCGCGGCGACGCGCTGGCGGAAATCGTCGCTGCGCGCGCCGGGGC
>JASCPI010000063.1 GCA_029959555.1 Lysobacteraceae bacterium PS02065
CGGAATCGCCTTCGGCGGGTCCGCCCTACGCGAGCGACTCACGTGCGGGGCAAGGGTAGGGCGGAACCCGCGCAGCGGATTCCGCCGTGGGCACCATGGTGCGCGGAATGTCCTGATGCCTGGATGGTGAATTCCGCGGTGTTCGAGACGGGTTGTCGTCCGGCTCCATATCCCGGGTGATCGCGAAGATCACGGCGGAATCGCCTTCGGCGGTTCTGCCTTACGCGAGCGACTCACGTGCAGGGGCAAGGGTAGGGCGGAACCCGCGAAGCGGATTCCGCCGTCCGCCGTCCGACATCACGCCGCATCGCGCGGCGTAACCGGAGCAGGGCGCTCAGTTCGCCGGCGGGGCGTCGCGCAGTTCGCGGCGCAGGATCTTGCCGACGTTGGTCTTGGGCAGCGAGTCGCGGAATTCGATCGCACGCGGCTGCTTGTAGCCGGTGAGTTCGGTACGGCAGTGTGCCTTGATCGCCTCGGCGGTGAGTGCGGGATCCTTGCGCACGACCACGAGCTTCACGGCCTCGCCGGTCTTCTCGTCCGGCACGCCGATCGCGGCGACCTCGAGCACGCCCGGCATCGAGGCGACCACATCCTCGATCTCGTTCGGGTACACGTTGAAGCCCGACACCAGGATCATGTCCTTCTTGCGGTCGACGATGTAGAAGAAGCCCTTCTCGTCCATGCGCGCGATGTCGCCCGTGTGCAGCCAGCCGCGCGCGTCGATGACCTTGGCGGTCTCCTCGGGGCGGTTCCAGTAGCCGCGCATGACCTGCGGGCCCTTCACGCAGAGCTCGCCGACTTCGCCGACCGGCAGCAGCGTGCCGTCGTCGTTCTGCACGGAGACGTCGGTCGACGGCACGGGCAGGCCGATCGAGCCGTTGTACTCGGCGAGATCGAGCGGGTTGATGCACACGGCCGGCGCGGTCTCGGTGAGGCCGTAGGCCTCGGCGAGCGTCGAACCCGTGACCGACTTCCAGCGCTCCGCGACCGCACGCTGCACGGCCATGCCTCCGCCGAGCGTCATGCGCAGGCTCGAGAAATCGAGCTGGTCGAAGCCCGGCGTGTTGAGCAGGCCGTTGAACAGCGTGTTGACGCCCGTGATCGCCGTGTAACGCACCTTGCCGAGCTCGGCGACGAAACCCTTCATGTCGCGCGGGTTGGTGATGAGGTGGTTGAGGCCGCCCATCTTCATGAAGGTGAGGCAGTTCGCCGTCAACGCGAAGATGTGGTACAGCGGCAGCGCGGTGATGATGACTTCCTCGCCCTCGCGCATGCCGGTACCGATCCAGGCCGAGGCCTGCTGCATGTTCGCGATCATGTTGCGATGGGTCAGCATCGCGCCCTTGGCGACACCCGTCGTGCCGCCCGTGTACTGCAGGAACGCGAGGTCCTCGGGACCGATCTCGACCTTGGGCAGCGTGCCGCGCGTGCCGGCCGCGAGCGCGTCGTTGAAGCGCACGGCCTTCGGCAGCGAGAACGGCGGCACGAGCTTCTTGACGTACTTCACCACGAAGTTCGTGATGAACGATTTCGGGAAGACGAGGCGGTCGCCGAGCGCGGTCGTGATGACGTGCTCGCACGCCGTGCCGTCGATGACCGACGCCGCGGTATGCGCGAAGTTGTCGAGCACGAGCAGCGCACGCGCGCCGGAGTCGACGAGCTGGTGCTTGAGCTCGCGAGCCGTGTACATCGGGTTCGTGTTGACCACGGTGAGGCCTGCGCGCAGCGCGCCGCACACGGCGATCGGGTACTGCAGCACGTTCGGCAGCATGATCGCGACGCGATCACCCTTCTTGAGGCCGAGGTCGTTGACGAGGTAGCTGCCGAACTGGCGGCTCAGCAGGTCGAGCTCGCCGTAGGTGATCGTGCGGCCCATGTTCGCGTAGGCGGGCCGGTGGCGGAAACGGTCGAAGCTCGCGTCGAGCAGGGCGGCGATCGAGGCGTAGGCTTCCAGATCGATGTCGGGCGCGACGCCCTTGGGGTAATGGGCCAGCCAAGGACGATTGCTCTCGGACATGCTTCCTCCGTCGGGACTGCCGCGCCGGACGGCGCGACATGGCGCATCGAATCGCGCGGAGCGCGCTTTGGATGCGGGGTTCGCGCGATTGCAGCACAGCGGGCGAAGCAGCGGCAAGGCGCAGTGCAGCGTGGCGCTTGCGCCTGAAGGCGTGGAAGTGGGAGGGTGTGACCGGCTTTCAGACCGAGTCGTGCCCCGATGCCGCCATCACCGATCCTCCGTCGAGCCGTCATGCGATGCCTCGTCCTGATGCTGCTCGTGGCCGTGACGGCCTGTTCGCGCACGCCCGACGAGCAGGTGCTGCGCGAGACCGTCGCCTCGATGCAGGGTGCGCTCGAGTCGCGCGACCCGAAGGCCTTCATGGCCGGCATCGCCGACGATTTCACCGGATCGCAGGGCAGCCTCGACCGCGAAGGCCTGCACGGGATGCTGCGTGCACAGGTGCTCGCGAACGCGTCGATCGGCATCACGACCGGACCGCTCGATATCGCTGTGCAGGGCGACCGCGCGACCGTCGCGTTCACCGCGACCTTCACGGGCGGCGAGGGCCGCTTCCTGCCCGAGCGCGGCTCGGTCTACGCGATCACGAGCGGCTGGCGCCGCAGCGGCGACGACTGGGTGTGCGTGAATGCGCAGTGGGAGAGGAAGCTATAGCGCCCTGCAGGGCTGGCGCTGCTCCATGGTGGCAGGGCGGAGTCCGCAACGCTGGGGCGAGACTCGCGATGGTGGGTCGCGGCGCGACACGGGTCTTTCCCTTCTCCCCCCGGGAGAAGGTGGCCCGCAGGGCCGGATGAGGGTCCGGGATCGCGACGAGTTTCGGACGTTGTTACACCACCGCACCCTCTCCCCAACCCCTCTCCCGGAGGGAGAGGGGCTCAAGAAGCTGGGGCCAGGTTCACTTGCCCGCAGCGCCGCGAACATGAGAGTCACTCGCCGGGCAAATGAACCCGCCACTCTTTCGGGCTCCCGGCTTCTTAGTGCCGCCACGCGGCGCTACCCGCGCGCTGACGCTTACCGAGGGTTGGCCGGCCTCCAGCGCAGGCGGCCTCGCGGTAAGAATCGCGCTCCTCTTTCACCGCGCCATCTCGTCGCACAGGGCACCCATCGTTTGAGAGGCCCGCGCCGCACATGGATAATGCGCGGCTGATCCGGAGGTCCGATGCCCGCACGCCTACTCGACGGCAAGCGCATTGCCGATGAACTGCTCGATCGCCTCGCCACGCGCGTCGAGGCCCGCGTCGCCGCGGGCAGGCCGAGGCCCGGCCTTGCCGTGATCCTCGTCGGCGACGAGCCGGCCTCGTCGGTGTACGTGCGCAACAAGCGTCGCGCCTGCACGCGGGTCGGCTTCCGTTCGTTCGATTTCGACCTGCCGTCGACGACCAGCGGTGCCGAGCTGACCGCGCTCGTCGATCGCCTCAACGCCGATCCCGAGGTGCACGGCATCCTCGTGCAGCTGCCGCTGCCGGATCACGTCGACGCGCCCGCGATCATCAACCGCATCGATCCGCGCAAGGACGTCGACGGCTTCCAGGCCGAGAACGTCGGCCGCCTCGTGCTGCGCCAGCGCGGCCTGCGTCCGTGCACGTCGAAAGGCGTCATGACGCTGCTCGCGCACACCGACCTGCCGGTGCGCGGTCGCCATGCGGTCGTCGTCGGCGTGTCCAACCACGTCGGCCGTCCGCTCATGCTCGAGCTGCTGCTCGCCGGCTGCACGACCACGGGTTGCCACAAGTTCACGCAGGATCTGCCGGGACACGTGCGCGCCGCCGACATCGTCGTCGTCGCGGCCGGTCGCCCCGGCCTCGTGCGCGGCGAGTGGATCAAGCCCGGCGCGATCGTCATCGACGTCGGCATCAACCGCCTCCCGGACGGCCGCCTCGCCGGCGATGTCGAGTTCGAGCCTGCCGCCGAACGCGCGGCGTGGATCACGCCGGTGCCGGGCGGCGTCGGCCCGATGACCGTCGCCACCTTGATGGAGAACACCGTCGAGGCCGCGGAGACGTTCTTCGACTGATCAGGGTTTCGGCGGCGGCGTAGCCTGCAGACGCTTCATCGCGTCATCGCGGTGCACGTCGATCCAGGCTGCGGCATCGTCGGCGTCCGGCGGTGGTGTGCCGATCCAGGTGCTCGCGTCGCCGTCGAGGCGATAACCCGCGACCTCGCCGTCGCCGTGATAGACATCGACGCGATCGCGATCGTCGCCGCGCACGTGCACCACGTGGCGCGGCGGCTGCGGATCGGGGCGCAGGAAGCTGCCCGCGAACGCATCGCGGCAGCGCGTCTCGCCGAACAGCCACGCCAGCGACGGCACGATGTCGGCCTGCTGGAACGGCGCCTCGATCACCTTGGGCATGTCGACGGCGCCGGCCACCACCATCGGCACGCGCGCGAAGGCACGCTCGCCGTGCGCGGCGTATTCGGCCGCGGCGAGCGGCGTCATCGTGCGATGGTCACCGAGCACGAGCATCACGCCGTCGTCGAGGAAACCGCGCGCCTCGAGCGTGTCGTAGAGGCGGCCGATCTCGGCATCGACGTAACGCATCGTCGATTCGGGATCGATCGCGCCGCTGCGCGGATCGACGAACGGCGGATGGCTTGTGACCGTCAGCAGCACCGCGACGAACGGCTGCGTCGCGTCGCGCGTGTCGAGCCAGTGCAGGAAGCGGTCGTAGAACACGCGGTCCTCGGCCGCGCCGAACTGCCAGCGTCGATGGCCTTCGTAGAACGCGTCGTCGGCGCCGTCGACGACATCGAAGCGCAGCCGCTTCAGCCAGTCGCCGATGCCGATGAAGCTCGTGTCGCCCGGGGTCAGGAACGCCGACTGGTGGCCGCTGCGGCGCGCGAGGTCGGGCAGGGTGCCGCTGTCGAGCACGTAATGGTCGAAGCGCGCATCGCGCATGCCCGGAGGCGTGAACGGCACCTGCGCCGCGCCGATCGCGATCTCGCCGCCGCTCGTGGTGAAGCCGTTGGCGTAGAAGCGCGTGAAGTAGTGGTTCTCGCGCGCGATCGCGTCGAGGCGCGGCGTCCAGTCGGCCGGGCCGCCGAGCAGGCCGCTGTGCCAGGCCGACAGCGACTCGGCGAGCACGATCACGACGTTCGGGCGTCGCGGATGCTCGTTGCGCTCGCAGACCTGCGGGCGTGCCTCGACGCGTGTTCGCTGGCGCGCCATGTGCGCGTCGCCGTAGGCACGCAATCGGCCCTGCGGCAGGTTCACCTCGACCACATTGTCGGTGAGCGTCGCGTGCACGTAGCGCACGGGCAGGGTGCGCGCATGCAGCGCGAAAATACCGGCGACGAGCGCCGCCGCGCCGAACACGACAGCGAGGCGTGGCCGCCGCGGCGACGGCAGGCAGGCCAGCACGAGCACGAGGATCAGCGCGATCGCGACGGCGGCCTTCACGCGGCCCGCGGTGCCGGCGACGCTCGCGGTCACGACGCTCCAGTTCGCGCCGACATCGCCGCCGAGCTTGAGCACGTCGTCGAGCAGCAGGCGTTGCGAGAGCAGGTCGAACACGGCGAGATCGAGCGCGGTCAGCCCCACCGTGAGCACGAGCAGCATGGCCGCCGCGACGCGCACCAGCGTGGCGCGCGCGAGGCAGGCGACCAGCGCGAGCAGCGAGGCGAGCGCGACCAGCCACGCGTCCTGGCCCAGCGTCGGCACCGTGAAACAACCGTGGCAGCCCGTGTAGCCGCCCGCCATCGCCTCGACGAGGTGCGCGCGCGTCGCCGCGACCATGATCAGGGCCAGCCATGCGACGAACAGGGCAAGCCCTTGAAGCGGTTTGGGAAAACGTGTCGTCGGCATCAGGGGCGGGCGGCTGCGGCAGGTCGCGCCATGGCGCGAAGGGGGCGGAAACCGCTAAAATAGCGCACTGACCGCATCCCCACGCCCGCCCATGCGTCTTCTCGCTGATGCCCTGACGTTCGACGACGTCTATCTCGTCCCCGGACACTCCACCGTCCTCCCGCGCGACGTCGACACCTCGACGCGCCTGACCCGCGACCTGCGCCTCAACGTGCCGATCATCTCGGCCGCGATGGACACGGTCACCGAAGCCCGTCTGGCCATCACGATGGCGCAATGCGGCGGCATCGGCATCATCCACAAGAACATGCCGTTCGAGCAGCAGGCCGCCGAAGTGCGCCTGGTCAAGAAGTTCGAGGCCGGCGTGATCCGCGATCCGCTCACGGTGCGCCCCGACACCTCGATCCGCGATGTCATGCGCATCACGCGCGAGCACGGCATCTCGGGCGTCCCGGTGGTCGACGGCAGCAACCTCGTCGGCATCGTCACCAGCCGCGACATGCGCTTCGAGAAGAAGCACGACGATCCGGTCAAGAACATCATGACGCGCAAAGAGCGCCTCGTGACGGTGCGCGAAGGCGCGGGCGAGGATGAAGTCCTCGCGCTGCTGCACAAGCACCGCATCGAGAAGGTGCTCGTCGTCAACGACGAGTTCGAGCTGCGCGGCCTCATCACCGTCAAGGACATCCAGAAGGCGCGCGACAATCCGCGCTCGGCCAAGGACGCCCGCGAGCGCCTGCGCGTCGGTGCCGCGGTCGGCGTCGGCGGCGACACCGAGCGCCGCGTCGAGGCCCTCATCGAGGCCGGCGTGGACGTGCTCATCGTCGACACCGCGCACGGCCATGCGCAGTCGGTCATCGACCGCGTGCGCTGGGTCAAGAAGACGTTCCCGAATACCCAGGTCATCGGCGGCAACATCGTCACGGGCGATGCCGCGCTCATGCTGCGCGATGCCGGCGCGGATGCGGTCAAGGTCGGCGTCGGCCCGGGCTCGATCTGCACCACGCGCATCGTCACCGGCGTCGGCGTGCCGCAGATCACCGCGATCGACCTCGTCGCCAACGCGCTCAAGGACGACATCCCGCTGATCGCCGACGGCGGCATCCGCTACTCGGGCGACGTCGCCAAGGCGATCGTCGCGGGCGCGTCCACCGTGATGCTCGGCAGCATGTTCGCCGGCACCGAGGAATCGCCCGGCGAAGTCGAGCTCTACCAGGGCCGCTCGTACAAGAGCTACCGTGGCATGGGCTCGCTCGGCGCGATGGAGAAGGGCTCCAGCGACCGCTACTTCCAGGACGCTTCCGATCCCGAGAAGCTCGTGCCCGAGGGCATCGAGGGCCGCGTGCCGTACCGCGGCTCGCTGCGCAACATCGTGCACCAGCTCGTCGGCGGCCTGCGCGCCTCGATGGGCTACTGCGGCTGCGGCACGATCGAGGAGATGCGCACGCGCCCGCAGTTCGTGAAGGTGACCGGCGCCGGCGTGCGCGAGGCGCACCCGCACGACATCGAGATCGTCAAGGAAGCCCCGAACTACCGCCTGAGCTGACCATGCCGCCACGTCGCCACGCCTTCGCGCTGCTCGCCGTGTTCGCGGCCGGCATCGCGCATGCGGGCGATGCGGAACCGCCGGCACGGCTGCAGGTGAAGATCGGCGACGCGCGCGCGGTCGTGGAGACCGGCAAGGTCGCCGAGGTGGTCGTCGACGGCAAGCCGCTCAAGGTGCTGATCGAGGAGCTGCCGACGCGCCGCTTCGACGCAGCCGGTTTGCGCTTCGACTACCCGCGCAACTTCTCGTGGGAACACGACGACGAGACCTGGACGCTCGACGGCAGCAACGCCGTCGTGATCATCACGCGCGGCCTGCTCGGCGGCGACGCGATGGCCGCCGACGTGCTCGACGGCATCGAGGACGAGATCGGCGCGAAGACGCGCGGCAAGCGCGAGAAGGTCGTGCTCGAGACGTCGAAGGGCCGCATCGAAGGCGTCGCCGCGACCGTGCGCGTCGCCTCCACGGCGATCCGCAACGAGGCCTACGTGGTCGGCCCCGGTGTGCGCCCGGTCATCCTGCTGCTGCAGGACACCCTCGACGACGCCGGCCGCCTCTCAACCGAATTCACCGACATGCGGCGCCGACTCGCCGCGACCCTGGAGTTCTGATCCCTTGGCCGACATCCACAGCGACAAGATCCTCATTCTCGATTTCGGCGCGCAGTACACCCAGCTCATCGCGCGGCGCGTGCGCGAGATCGGCGTGTACTGCGAGATCTGGGCGTGGGACCACGATCCGGCCGAGATCGCCGCCTACGGCGCCAAGGGCATCATCCTGTCGGGCGGCCCCGAATCGACCACCCAGCACGGCGCGCCGGCTGCGCCGCAGCAGGTGTTCGACGCGGACCTGCCGATCCTCGGCATCTGCTACGGCATGCAGACGCTCGCCGCGCAGCTCGGTGGCGCGACCGAAGCCGCCGACGCGCGCGAGTTCGGCCACGCCGAAGTGCAGCTCGTCGCGCACGATGCGCTTCTCGGCGGCCTCAGCGATCACCACGGCGAGCCGCGCCTGGACGTGTGGATGAGCCACGGCGACCACGTCGCCAAGGCGCCGCCGGGCTGGACCGTCACCGCCACGACCGATCGCATTCCTGTCGCCGCGATGGCCAACGAAGCCAAGCGCTGGTACGGCGTGCAGTTCCATCCCGAGGTCACGCACACGAAGCAGGGCGAGGCGCTGCTGCGCCGCTTCGTCACCGACATCTGCGGCTGCCGCACGCTGTGGACCGCCGCGCACATCATCGACGACCAGATCGAACGCGTGCGCGCGCTCGTCGGCAGCGACGAGGTGATCCTAGGCCTCTCGGGCGGCGTCGATTCCTCGGTGGTCGCGGCCCTGCTGCACAAGGCGATCGGCGAGCAGCTCACCTGCGTGTTCGTCGACACCGGCCTGCTGCGCTGGCAGGAAGGCGACCAGGTCATGGCGATGTTCGCCGAGCATATGGGCGTGAAGGTCGTGCGCGTGAACGCGGCCGAGCGCTACTTCAAGGCGCTCGAAGGCGTGGCCGATCCGGAAGCCAAGCGCAAGATCATCGGCAACCTGTTCGTCGAGATCTTCGAGGAAGAGTCCAACAAGCTCGCCAACGCCAAGTGGCTCGCGCAGGGCACGATCTACCCCGACGTGATCGAATCGGCCGGCAGCAAGACCGGCAAGGCCCACGTCATCAAGAGCCACCACAACGTCGGTGGCTTGCCCGCGCACATGAAGCTCGGCCTCGTCGAACCGCTGCGCGAACTGTTCAAGGACGAAGTGCGCCGCCTCGGCGTCGAACTCGGCCTGCCGCGCAGCATGGTCTACCGCCACCCGTTCCCGGGGCCCGGCCTCGGTGTGCGCATCCTCGGCGAAGTGAAGGCCGAATACGCCGACCTCCTCGCCAAGGCCGATGCGATCTTCATCGACGAGCTGCGCAAGGCCGACTGGTACGACAAGACCAGCCAGGCCTTCGCCGTGTTCCTTCCCGTGAAGTCGGTCGGCGTCGTCGGCGACGCCCGCGCCTACGAATGGGTCATCGCGCTGCGCGCCGTCGAGACCATCGACTTCATGACCGCCCACTGGGCCCACCTCCCGTACGACCTCCTCGGCACCGTCTCCAACCGCATCATCAACGAACTCCGCGGCGTCTCGCGCGTGGTCTACGACATCAGCGGGAAGCCGCCGGCTACGATTGAGTGGGAGTGATTCCACGTCTGGCATCGGCTGGCACTGAGTAGCACGAAAACACACCTAAGCCCGCGTCACTGCGGGATTTTTTGTGACTTGGTTCGGCACCATCAGGCAATCTTTGGCATCGCCAAGCACCAATTTTTCATGGCATGATAAATGGCATTGAGTGCTTCGATACCATGAGATGCCATCGATACCATGCAGTCCACTTTCTTGGGTTCATGGTATTGATCTGACGTAGTGCAATGATTTTATTGTGTTTTACGTCAAGATGGGACGGGTTCCAGATCATGGTATTTGAGCCGAACTAAGGCGAGAACCATGCTGACCGATACCAAGCTGCGTAACCTCAAGCCGAGGGACAAGCTATACAAGGAAAACGACCGTGACGGCCTCTATGTGGCCGTCACGCCCGCCGGAGCGATCTCGTTCCGCTACAACTACTTGATCCACGGCCGGCAGGAGACCATCACCTTCGGCCGCTATGGCGTTGGCGGCATCACCCTTGCGGAAGCCCGCGAGCGGTTGGGCGAGGCCAAGAAGATGATCGCGGCCGGGAAGTCGCCGGCCAAAGAGAAGGCGCGGGACAAGGCCCGCGTCAAGGATGCGGAGACGTTCGGGGCGTGGGCGGAAAAGTGGCTGCGCGGCTACCAGATGGCTGACTCCACCCGCGACATGCGCCGTTCAATCTACGAGCGCGAGCTGAAGCCTAAATTCAGCAACCAGAAGCTGGTGGAGATCACCCACGAGGACTTGCGGGCGCTGACCGATGCCATCGTGGAGCGCGGTGCACCGGCGACCGCAGTGCATGCTCGCGAGGTGATGTTGCAGGTCTTTCGCTGGGCCATCGAGCGCGGCCAGAAGGTCGAGAACCCGGCAGAGCTGGTGCGGCCGACGACTATCGCCAAGTTCGAGCCGCGCGACCGTGCGCTGACGCCCGACGAGATCCGTCTGATGTATCAGTACATGGAGCGCATCGGCACAACGCCATCCATTCGGGCTGCCGCCAAGTTGTTGCTGCTGACGATGGTGCGCAAGAGCGAGCTGACCAACGCGACCTGGAGCGAGATCAACTTCAGCGAGGCGCTTTGGACCATCCCGAAGGAGCGGATGAAGCGACGCAATCCGCACCTGGTGTTCCTGTCCCGGCAGGCGCTGGACATCTTCATTGCCCTCAAGACCTTTGCCGGCGGATCGGACTACGTGTTGCCGTCGCGGTACGACTCGGACTTGCCCATGAGCAGCGCCACGCTCAACCAGGTGCTGACGCTGACGTATCGGCTGGCGCAGAAGGAAGGGAAGTCGCTCGCCAAGTTCGGGCCACATGACTTGCGGCGCACAGCCAGCACGTTGTTGCATGAGGCCGGCTACAACACGGACTGGATTGAGAAGTGCCTGGCGCACGAGCAGCGAGGCGTCAGGGCCGTCTACAACAAGGCCGAGTACCGCGAGCAGCGGACGGCGATGTTGCAAGACTGGGCGGACATGATCGACGAATGGACACTGAAGCGGCCGAAGGCGTAAGCCAGAAGATGACAGTTTGCTCGCCTGCCCGAACATCGAGGCATGGCCCCGGGTTTCATTGACACTTGAGGGGCGCTGCGTTTTAGCCGCTAAAAAGTGGCTGCTGCGACCGACGGGGTGAAGCCGGGACGCATGGCCTGAGTGCCCGATGCCTTGCGCGCCTCGATCCATTCCTCGACCTCGGCCAAGTCCCAGGCGACGTTTCGGCTGGTGAGCGCAATGCGACGCGGAAACTCCCCGCGCTGCTCCATATTGAAAATCGTGCGCTCAGACAGCGGGATCATCGCCAGTAGCTTCTTGCGGTTGATGAGCGTCTTACTTGTCGTTGTCTGCATCCCTTGGCCTCTTTCAGTCACTTGCGAACATGTGCCTGATGGTGCCTGTGAATGCGGATTGTTTCGTTCTATTAGTTGGTCAATTTGGTTGACGCCGCGAGCGCGACTTTGAACTCAAGTGGAACATCGCAGGGATCGACGCCAGTGCCTTCGATACGGCTTGGCGTTCTATACCTAGCTTTCGCGCAATCTCCGACTGGTTGAGCCCAGACCACTGGAGCATCAGCATTTGTTTTTTGCGGTCTGACAGCTTCGAGTCCACCATGAGCCGCGCTTGATTGCGCAACTCCGCTTTGTCTGCTGGCTGAAAGGTTTGGCCGGCGACGTAGTGGAAGAAGTAGCTGTCAACCAGTTGATCGCCCGATTTCACTTGAGGCGTAGCTGGCTTTGCGCACTGCTGGCTGAGCCTGGCGAGTTCGAGATCGAACTGCGCGAGTGAGCGTCTTGCTTGTCTGTATGAGGGATTCCATGCGCCATTCGGCAATTTGGGCCGGTGATCCAGGCAGTACAGGCTGCTGAGTCGAAGTTTCTCCTCGGGGTCGTCAGCCTTTGGGTCATCGCTCCCACCGGCGAACGAGGTCAACTCGGCGAGTGCTCCGCAAAACCGGCAGAAGCCCTGCTGACGTTCACCATTCAGGCGGGTGTCGCGCACCTGTGACTTGGCTGGTCGTTTGCACGCACAGTCCCACACCAGTTCGATCAGTGATTCCAGCGTTGCGACAAAACGCTGATCTCTCGCAGACTGTCGATCTTCCGTGAGAACGAACGCGCGCAGCAATTGCCGCTGCAAGCGAACCATCGCATCAAGCCCCACCAGTTGAATGATCGCGCTGAAGCTCACTCCCGTGCCGGCGCCGGGGACGTGGCCCGAATAGCGCACTGGAAGGGCTGCCATGTAGGCGGCCACGGCGGGATCGATCAGTTCCTGTATCAATCGCACGATGGGATAGCGCCGCGAGGATGCGGAGTACGGCCGCCAGCGATCTTGAAACTGCCGGATGGCTTCCGAGACGGTGGGGTCGCAACCTTCCCAGATAACGATGATTGGGTCATTCTTCATGTCAACCATTTTGGACAATTAATAAGATGTAGGCAACCCCCAATAGCACCTAACCTTCGTAGCAATTCAGTTGATAACGGAGGTTTACGCAATGACGATAGAAGACACGCTGCTGCAACGCTTCGGCCCACTGCTAAGCATCGCGCAGCTCGCCACTGTCCTTGATCGCTCGCCTGATGGACTGCGGATCAGCTTGCGCGCAACGAACGAGTGGGCGCAGCGAATCAACAGGGCCCGCTTGAAGATCGGCCGGCGGGTCTACTTCCGAACCTCGCAGATCGCCGAGGTGTTGAGCGACGAGTCCCTGTACTGAGCGGGGAACAGCGTCATGGCGATTGATGTACTGGCGGCGTTTGAGCACGAACCGCCGGTGCTGGACTTCTTATGGCCTGGCTTCCTGGCGGGAACGGTCGGCGCGCTCGTCGCCCCAGGGGCTACGGGCAAGAGTTTCTGGGCGCTAGAAGCGGCCATGAGCATCGCATGCAGCGTTCCGGGTGGCGACCTCGTGGGCCTTGCCCCCGCACATTCCGGGCGCGTGGTCTATCTGGCCGGTGAAGACCCGCCGCCCGCGCTTGTGCGGCGCGTTCACGCCATCGGCCAGCACCTCGGGCACGCAGCTCGCCAAGCCATCGCAGAGAACTTGGTGCTTGAGCCGATCATGGGCAAGCGCATGGACATCATGAACAAGGCTCACCTGCGCCGCGTCATTGAGGACGGTGCCGGGGCGAGGCTGATTGTGCTGGATACCCTGAGCCGTATTCACGCCCTCGATGAGAACAGCAACGGCAACATGGCCCACCTCGTGGCCGTGTTGGAGCACGTTGCGGCCACCACGGGCGCATCCGTGCTCTACCTACACCACGTCAGCAAGGGAAGCGCCCGCGAAGGGCAAACCGACCAGCAGCAGGCTGCGCGTGGCGCATCGGCGTTGATCGACAACGCCAGGTGGTGTGGTTACGTCGCTCGCATGACCGAGGATGAGGCAAAGCGCCTCAGCGACCGCCCCCACGACCGGCAGCCCATCGGTAATGAGCGCCGCAGCTACTTCGTGCGTTTCGGCGTCAGCAAGCAGAACTACGACGCCACGCCGCTTGATCGCTGGTACATGCGGCACTCCGGCGGCGTACTGGTGCCAGTGGAACTGCATGAGGCCCGCAGGAGTGAGGAGAAGGGATGCGATGGCCGGAGGCGAAGCGATGGCTTTTGACCTCACCCATGCCAGGCACGATCCAATGCACTGCTTGGTCCCCGGCTTGTTCCGCAGTCTCAAACGCGGAGAACGGAAGAAACTCAAGCTCGATGTGACGTATCACTACGCCGAGAATGAACAAGCGCGGTTCGTCGGCTTTGAGCCGCTCGGTGCCGATGACATGCGGCTGCTGCAAGGTCTGGTGGCTCTTGGCGGGCCGAAAGGCATTATCCTGACGTCGGAGCCAACAGCAGACTTACCGAAGCAGCTCCGTCTATTCCTTGAGCCAAAATTTGACGCGGTAGGGCAGGATGCGCTTGTCGTGAGAGAGAGCATGGCCAGCCTACTAAGCGAGATCGGCTTGACCGATGGCGGCGACAATATCAGGGCGATCAAGGCGTGCTTGCTGCGCATGGCAAACGTGACAGTAGTAGTCACCAAAGGGAGCAGGCAACGGTCTTTTCACTTGATGAGCTATGCCTTCGATGAGGAGGACGGACGGCTATTCGTCGCGCTGAATCCTCAGATTGCAGAGGCGATTCTTGGGCGGCGTCCGTATACCCGCATTGAGATGGCCGAGGTGCGGGCGCTACAAACCGATCCGGCCCGCCTGATTCACCAACGACTATGCGGCTGGATCGATCCTGGCAAAGCCGGCCGCGTGGAACTGGATACCCTTTCCGGTTACGTTTGGCCGGACGACGCGAACGCTGAGGCCATGAAGAAGCGCCGTCAGAAGGCCCGCAAGGCTCTGGCCGAGCTTGCCGCCGTGGGCTGGAAGGTGTCCGAATATGCGGAAGGGAAGTGGGAAATCGGGAGGCCGAAGCCCGTAGTAACGTTCCCCAATCTCCGTAGTAACGTTCCCCTTCACCCGTAGCAACGTTCCCCGCCAAAAACTGGAAAACACAGTAACGGCGCGGGCTTGCGGCTGGTTCGAAAATTCCATCCATGATCTTCCAAGATCATCCACTAGGCGCGGCATTTGCCGCCGCCCTGTAGGGCGACGCCAAGCCCTTGCCGATGGTCGGCCTTCGGCCGTTGAGTTGTACGCCAGAAGAGGTGGTCAGCTCCGGTCGGTCCTTTTTGGGGTCGCCTCAGAAAACGGAAAATAAAGCACGCTAAGCCGGTTGCAGCGGTCGTAGCGGCCTGAACTTGCCCGCGCCGATCTTGGCGCTGCTGCGCCAGAGGTAATCGCCGGTGAGGTTGATGTGCTCCCAACCGAGCGGCGACAGGTACTGCAACAGCGCGTCATCAACGGCATGGCCGTTGCCACGCAGCGCGTGCGCAGCCCGTTCCAGATAGACCGTGTTCCACAACACGACGGCAGCCGTTACCAGATTGAGGCCGCTAGCCCGGTAGCCGGGCCGCGCCGCTGCCGGATGATGGAGAGGTCGGTTTCGCTGAACGTGTAGTGACGGATCAACTCATCCTTGGTGTCCGGCAACGCCAGCAGGCTTTCGCGCTCGGCGGCGGACAGGATTGAACGACGTGGCATATTTACTGATCCGTTCTCAAGTATTGATACAGGGTTTCGCGACTGATTCCGAATTCACGAGCCAGCTTGGTCTTTTGCTCGCCAGCCTCGACACGTTGGCGCAGTTCGGCAATACGCTCAGACGACAGGGATTTCTTCCTGCCACGGTAGGCCCCGCGCTGCTTGGCGAGCGCGATGCCCTCGCGCTGCCGCTCGCGGATCAAGGCGCGTTCGAACTCGGCGAACGCGCCCATTACCGACAGCATCAGGTTCGCCATCGGCGAGTCCTCGCCGGTGAAGGTCAAATGCTCCTTAAGGAACTCGATGCGTACGCCGCGCTGGGTGAGGCCCTGCACCAGGCGGCGCAGGTCGTCGAGGTTGCGCGCCAGACGATCCATGCTGTGCACCACGACCGTGTCGCCTTCGCGCACGAAGGCGAGCAGCCGTTCCAGTTCGGGCCGCCGTGTGTCCTTGCCCGACGCCTTGTCGGTGAACACTTTATCCACCTGGATCTGTTCGAGCTGCCGTTCTGGGTTCTGGTCGAAGCTGCTGACGCGGACGTAACCGATGCGCTGACCGTGCAAGGTATCCTCCTGAGGGAAATGTGTCAGGAAGAAATCTATGACCCTTGACGGCGTATGTCAATCAATTCGGAAGGCAACTCTATTCTGACGATTTAGCGCCGGATGGTCTGACGCCAAGTTAGGGTATGCCTCAATCTGACGGTAGCGAGTCGCAGGCGTTCGGATCGGCATCGGTTTCGTTCCCTGTCTTGGCACGCGCTTCGAAGCGTTGATAACACTCCAACCCGCAGAAGTGCTCGACGTATTCCGCGCCTTCCGGGGTGAAGGCGGCATCGAGCGGGATTTCCTTGCAGCACACGCAGCAACTGGTGGTGGTCGAGTCACTTGCATTCATGGTGGCACCCCTCCATTGACTGACGAAGACGGCGAATGCCGCCGCCGGCATTGGCTTCGCGAACAGGAAGCCTTGTCCTGTGTCGCAGTCCGCTTGTCGCAATAGATCAAGACTCGCCGATGTTTCCACGCCTTCAGCCACCACATCCATGCCCAGCCCGTGCGCAAGCTGAATCACGGTGTGCACGATGGTTTGGTCGCGGCGGTCGTTGGCGAGCCCGGCGACAAACGATTGGTCGATCTTGAGCGTGCTGATTGGGCAGCACTTCAGATGTTGCAGACAGGAATACCCCGTCCCGAAGTCATCGGCGGCGAAGCGCACACCGATCTGCCGCAAGGCGTCCAGGGCGGGGAAGATCGCCGGATCACCAAACGCGACCGATTCGGTCAGCTCGATTTCGAGATACTCGGCGGGCAACTCGGCATCAGCCAGCACGCCCTTTACCCACCCGTCGAAGTCCGGTCCCACTTGGCTCGCCGAAACATTGACGGCCAGCCGGAACGGTCGCCATGCCAGCATTCGCCAGTCACGCATCTGGCGGCAGGCTTCGCCCAGCACCCAAGCGCCGATTTCAGGCATCAGGCCGGACGATTCGACCACGGGCAGGAACTGGCCCGGTGGCAATAGTCCAAGCGTCGGATGACGCCAGCGCAACAGGGCTTCCGCGCCGACAATCCCACCACTGCGCAGATCGACGACGGGCTGGTAGTGCAGTTCAAGCTGCCCGCGCTCGACCGCTTGGGCCAGTTCCGGCGTCGTCCATCCATCCGGCCGGAAAGCGCTCATTCTCTTTCCCTGAATGCCCGCAGCGCCCGCGACAGGGACAGAAGGAACAGGCCGGTCAAACCGAGCGCCGCGATGACCCAATGCTCGCCGAGGAAAGCACCGGCGGTTGTGCCGGCCAGCACGACAGCGAGGATGGGCAGGTGGCAGGGGCAAGTCAGCACAGCCAGTCCGCCCCACAGGTAGCCGGTGATCGGTTTGTGCGTCTCGGACGGCAAGCGCTCGGGGTTGTTCATGGCAGACTCTCCGCGTGCTGTGCCGGCTCGGTCGGCAGGGTGGCCAACTGCACTTCCAGATCGGCCAACGCTTCGCGCCGACGCTCGACGAACTGACGCAGCAGGGCAAGCTGCGCGGCCGCTTCGTCGCCGTCCGCCGCATCCAGCGCCCGGCACAGCCGCGCCAGCGCGTCGAGGCCGATGCCCGCCTCGAAGGCCGCCCGCACGAAGCACAGCCGTTGCAAGGCGGCGTCATCGAACAAGCCGTAGCCGCCTGGTGTGCACGCCACCGGGCGCAGCAATCCGCGCAGCAGGTAGTCGCGCACGATATGCACGCTCACCCCGGCATCAAGAGCCAGCCGGGACACCGTGTAGGCGTTCATTGAACACCTCCTTTTTCTCACCCGGCGCAGCAGGAAAGCTGCTTCACATCCTTGTTGAAGGTCTGCGCCGCGAGCTTCAACCCCTCGACCATCGTCAGGTAGGGGAACAACTGGTCGGCCAGTTCCTGCACCGTCATGCGGTTGCGAATGGCCAGAGCCGCCGTCTGGATCAGTTCACCCGCTTCCGGCGCGACCGCCTGTACGCCGATCAGCCGATGGCTGCCTTCCTCGATAACCAACTTGATGAAGCCGCGTGTGTCGAAGTTGGCGAGCGCACGCGGCACGTTGTCCAAGGTCAAGGTGCGGCTGTCGGTCTCGATCCCGTCGTGGTGGGCTTCCGCCTCGCTGTAGCCCACGGTCGCCACTTGCGGATCGGTGAACACCACGGCCGGCATTGCGGTCAGGTCGAGCGCCGCATCGCCGCCGGTCATGTTGATCGCGGCACGGGTGCCGGCCGCTGCCGCCACATAGACGAACTGCGGCTGGTCGGTGCAGTCGCCGGCCGCGTAGATGTTCGGGTTGCTCGTGCGCATGCCTTGGTCGATGACGATGGCACCTTGCGCATTGACAGTGACCCCCGCTGCGTCCAGCGCGAGGCTGCGCGTGTTCGGTGTCCGACCGGTGGCAACCAGCAGTTTGTCGGCGCGCAATTCACCGTGCGTGGTGGTCAGCACGAATTCACCGTCCATATGGGCGACCTGGCTGGCTTGCGTGTGCTCCAGCACCTCGATGCCCTCGGCACGGAAAGCGGCTGTCACCGCCTCGCCGATGGCCGGGTCTTCACGGAAGAACAAGGTATTGCGCGCCAGGACCGTGACCTTGCTGCCCAGCCGGGCAAAGGCTTGCGCCAGCTCCAGCGCCACCACCGACGAGCCGATTACGGCAAGGCGTTCGGGAATGGTGTCGCTCGCCAGGGCCTCGGTGGAAGTCCAGTAGGGTGACTCTTTCAAGCCCGGAATCGGCGGGACCGCCGGGCTGGCACCCGTGGCGACCAGGCAGCGGTCGAACATCACGACGCGCTCGCCACCCTCGTTCAAACGGACGGTAAGGCTCTGGTCGTCCTTGAAGCGCGCCTCACCGTGCACAACGGTGATGGCCGGATTACCGCCCAGGATGCCTTCGTACTTGGCGTGCCGCAGTTCGTCGACGCGGGCCTGCTGCTGGGCCAGCAGCTTACTGCGGTCAATCGTAGGCACAGTTGCCGCAATACCGCCATCGAACGGGCTTTCCCGGCGCAGATGGGCGATGTGGGCGGCGCGGATCATGATCTTGGACGGCACACAGCCGACATTGACGCAGGTGCCGCCGATGGTGCCGCGCTCGATCAGCGTGACCTGCGCGCCTTGCTCGACGGCCTTCAGCGCCGCCGCCATCGCGGCTCCACCGCTGCCAATGACCGCTACCTGCACCGGGGGCTCGTTGCCACTGTGCTTTTCGGCGGCGGCCATCCATCCCCGCACCTTGTCGAGCAGTCCGACGCGGTTGTCCGCCAGTGGCGCATCGGCTAGCGTTGCCTTGTAGCCCAGTCCGGCCACGGCGGCAGTCAGCGCGTCCGGCGATGTGCCCGGCACGATGGCGAGTTGCGCTGTGCCCTTCGGATAGGACACCAGCGCCGACTGCACGCCTGGCACTTTTTCCAGCGCTTCCTTGACGTGCGCCGCGCACGAGTCGCAAGTCATGCCGGTGATTTTTAGATGGGTCATGCAACAGATCCTTTATCGTTTGTGGCGCCAGACAATGACGTCCGTTGTGCTGCGGTGCCGTTTTCAGTGACTCACTGCTTGACGCTGGACGGATAGCCCGCGTCTGCGGTTGCCTTGGTCAGCTTCTGCACGCTGGTCTTGGCATCGTCGAAGGTGACGACCGCTTGGCGTGTCTCGAAAGTCACGTCAACTTTGCTGACGCCTTCGACCTTGGAAATCGCCTTCTTGACAGTGATCGGGCAGGCGGAGCAGGTCATGCCCGGTACGGACAGCGTGACGGTCTGGGTGGCGGCCCAGACGGGGGCAACAACGGCGGCGAGGGCGAGGGAGGCAAACAGTTTCTTCATGGTGAACTCCGATCAGTAGAAAAATGGCATGACGTAGGGAAATCCGAGCGCGACCAGAACCAGCGCGGCCACGATCCAGAAAATGAGCTTGTAAGTAGCTCGCACTTGGGGAATCGCGCAGACCTCACCCGGTTTGCAGGCCGCTGCCTGCCGGTAGATGCGCCGCCAGGCGAAGAACAACGCCACCAGCGCCACGCCGATAAAGATGGGGCGATAGGGATCCAACACCGCCAAGTTGCCGATCCAAGCGCCGCTGAACCCCAAGGCGATCAGAACCAACGGCCCGAGGCAGCAAGCCGAGGCGAGGATGGCGGCAAGCCCTCCAGTGAAGAGCGCGCCGCGCCCGGTTTTTGGTTCAGACATGCGCTTGTCCTTTCGAATTGAAATT
Organism: Lysobacteraceae bacterium PS02065; assembly: GCA_029959555.1. GTDB lineage: Bacteria > Pseudomonadota > Gammaproteobacteria > Xanthomonadales > Rhodanobacteraceae > Dokdonella. The sequence goes on from JASCPI010000063.1 coordinate 19,854, forward strand.
GGATAGCGTAACCTTACTTCCGTACTCATGTACGGAGTCAAGCGATATGGAAAACAATTTGGAGAACCTGACCATTGGCGTTTTCGCCAAGGCGGCCGGGGTCAATGTGGAGACCATCCGTTTCTATCAGCGCAAGGGCTTGTTGCTGGAGCCTGACAAGCCCTATGGCAGCATCCGCCGCTATGGCGAGGCGGATGTAACGCGGGTGCGCTTCGTGAAATCAGCCCAGCGGCTGGGCTTCAGCCTGGATGAGATCGCCGAGCTGCTGCGGCTGGAGGATGGCACCCATTGCGAGGAAGCCAGCAGTCTGGCCGAGCACAAGCTCAAGGACGTGCGCGAGAAAATGGCTGACCTGGCGCGCATGGAGGCCGTGCTGTCTGAGTTGGTGTGCGCCTGCCATGCGCGAAGGGGGAACGTTTCCTGCCCGCTGATCGCGTCACTACAGGGTGGAGCAAGCTTGGCAGGTTCGGCTATGCCTTAGCGTGCTTTATTTTCCGTTTTCTGAGACGACCCCTTTTTTAGCGGCTAAAACGCTACGCCCCTCAAGTGTCAATGGACTGACGTTGTATGTTGTATGTTGTATGTTGTAGCGCGCTACAACATACAACAGTTCTATTCGGTGCCACGGTCACATATGGCGCCACTTTTTTTGGCGCGCCCACCAAGCTGCAGCATCGTCATTTTCGGCGAGGCTGGCCATTGTCTCCGTTCCGACGATTGCGGCCGGCTGAGCATTGACTCTTGAGGGGCAGCAAGCTGCCAGGCAATCTTTCGGCCCTCTTTTTGGCGTTCAACTTTTCCGTGGTGCTGAATCTGAGTGGTGCCTATCGCGGTTTCGATAGACGTGCTTGCGTCACTCGCTTCATGTCAACCAGTTTGGCCAATTATTGGAATGTTGCGCAGGCTGCCAATCCGTAACCTTCGGAGTAGTTCAGTTGATAACGGAGGTTTACGGACATGGCGACAAAGATTGAACAGGAACTGGCCGCGCGGCTCATGCGCGCGCAGCAAACCGGGCGGCTGAAGCGGAAGGACTTCTTGCCCGCGTTCATGGCGGCGCGCTCGGACGTGATGGAAGCAATGGCCGCAGGCTTTGCGCTAAAGATCATCTGGGAGCACATGCACGAGATCGGGCGCATTCCGTTTCGCTATGAGACTTTCCTGAAGTACGTCCATCGGCACATCACCAACGCGCCGGCTGGTTCCGAAAATCCCATAACTCAACCGCAACAAGCGGCGGAATGAATCGCTGCGATACGCAAATGGATCGCTGCAAGCGCACGGAAACCATGCGGAAACCGGCTATTACTGTTCATTTTCGCGCTGTTGCGTTCCAAACGTGCGGTTTCCGCGAAAGATTTGCGGTGCCGGACGAGGACTTTCCTTGGAGTAATCAACGCCGTTATGCGGGCAGGATGTGTGAAGTAGGCCCACCCGCAAGCGGGTTGTCCTTCTTCACGTCCCCTTATTCGCGCCGGGGGCGCTCAACGGGGCATCCTGCTCTGCGAGGCTGCCGGCTACCGCCGGTTGGAGAATGAATGGACGACGAGAAGAGAGTCACGCGGAAGAGCAGCCCGCCCATCAAGGTGTACTGCCTTCCCGAAGAGCGTGAACTGATCGAGGCGAACGCCAAGAGGGCGGGGATCAGCGTTGCGCGCTACCTGCGCGACGTGGGCCAGGGCTACCAGATCAAGGGCGTCATGGATTACGAGTACGTGCGCGAGCTGGTGCGCGTGAATGGCGACCTTGGCCGGCTAGGCGGCTTGCTCAAGCTTTGGCTCACCGACGACCCGCGCACAGCCCGCTTCGGCGATGACACGATCCTCGCTCTGCTGGGTCGGATTGAGGCCACCCAGGACGAAATGAGCCGGCTCATGAAGTCGGTAGTGCAGCCGAGGGTCGAATCATGAGAGTTTTAGCCGCTAAATTGCGGCGTGCTGCACGCGACACAAACCTCTTCCGGGCCGCCGGCCTGGCCGTTATCAACACTTGGGAGGACGCATAAGGCCAGAGACACCCATAAGGGCCGAGAACAGAAACACTGAAGTCCGGGCCTCAGTGCCAAGGGCGATACCGATTAGCTAGTGGCGTAGCTCTTCGATGAAACCTTGCCGTGGGCAAGCGCGAGCTTGGTCAAGGCATTGCCTTCCTTTCATCGAATGGAGATTGCGACCATGAAGCACGTCCGTTTTTTAGCGGCTAAAACCGCGCTCGCCGCCGTTCTGGCCGGCAGCATCGTCATCACGCCTGTGCAGGCGGGTATCCCCGTCATCGACGGCACCAACCTGTCGCAGAACATCATGACGGCCATCGAATCGGTGGCTCAAACGCTCAAGCAAATTGAGCAGTACAGCACCCAGCTCCAGCAGTATCAGAACCAGCTCCAGAACACGATGGCTCCGGCAGCCTATATCTGGGATCAGGCGCAGTCCACCATCAATGGGCTGATGAACGCCGTCAACACGCTGGACTACTACAAGACGCAGCTCGGCAGCCTGGACAGCTACATCAGCAAGTTCCAGGACGTGAACTACTACAAGGGGTCACCGTGCTTCTCGGCTACTGGCTGCTCGGCCGCCGAATTGGCCGCCATGAACAACGTGCGGCAGCTCGCCAGCCAGTCGCAGAAGAAGGCCAACGATGCGTTGTTCAAGGGCTTGGACAAGCAGCAATCGAACCTGACGGCCGACGCGGCGACGTTGCAGCGTCTCCAGTCGGCCGCGCAGGGTGCGACCGGCCAGATGCAGGCCATCGGCTACGCCAACCAGCTCGCCAGCCAGCAGGCCAACCAGCTCTTGCAGATTCGTGGCCTGCTGATCGCGCAGCAGAACGCGATGGCAACCAAGATGCAGGCCGACGCCGACAAGGAAGCCCAGCAGGCGGCAGCGGCCGCACAACTGCGCCAGGGCAGCTACCGGGCCAGCCCGGCGCGCACCTGGTAAGGGGGATTCATGAAAGCAATCAAGGCTCTGTCCTTGGCCTCGGCCGCCCTCGTGGCGGCCTTGGTCGCCGGCTGCGACAACAAGCCGGCCACGGCCCCCATGCCGGAAGTGAACGACGAGAACTGCAAGCCCGAGAACATCGCCAAGATCGAGGACAAGGGCGTCCAGCAGGCTTTTTCGTCGCTGTGCTTGCGTCGTGGTGGGGATTTCAAGCCCAGCCCGAAACGCGAATGGTGAGGTGCTGACGATGAGAATGCCAGCCAATCTAAAAACCCTCGCCCTGCCGCTGTTCGTCTGGCTGGCGTTCTTCGCGGTCGATGCCCACGCGGCCATCGACAACGCCGGCGTGTTCGATAGCGTGCTGGATCGCTACCAGGCCGCCGCGAGCGGCTGGGCCGGTGTCATCACCACGGCCGCAACCTGGCTCTTCTGGACGCTGGTTGTGATCTCGATGGTCTGGACGTTCGGCATGATGGCCTTGCGCAAGGCCGACATTGGCGAGTTCTTCGCGGAGTTCGTCCGCTTCACGATCTTTACCGGCTTCTTCTGGTGGGCGCTGACCAACGGCCCTAACTTCGCCTCGTCCATCTATGCGTCGTTGCGGCAGCTCGCCGGCAACGCGACGGGCCTGGGCAATGCTCTGTCGCCCTCGGGCATCGTGGACGTGGGCTTTGCGATCTTCGACAAGGTGATGGATCAGTCCTCGGTGTGGTCGCCGGTGGACAGCATGGCCGGCATCCTCATGGCCGTGGCGATCCTGGTCATCCTGGCCCTGGTCGGTGTGAATATGCTTCTGCTGCTCGCGTCGGGCTGGGTGCTCGCCTACGGCGGCGTGTTCTTCCTCGGCTTCGGTGGTTCGCGCTGGACTTCCGACATGGCGATCAACTACTACAAGGTCGTCCTGGGCGTGGCCGCGCAGCTCTTCGCAATGGTGCTCCTGGTGGGCATCGGCAAGACCTTCCTCGATGACTACTACTCGCGCATGAGCGCCGGCATCAGCCTCAAGGAAATGGGCGTGATGCTGATCGTCGTCATCATCCTCTTGGCGTTGGTCAACAAGATTCCGCCGCTCATCGCCGGGATCATCACCGGCGCGAGCGTGGGCGGTGCCGGCATCGGCCAGTTCGGTGCAGGCGCTGCGTTGGGTGCCGCAGGCATGGCAGCAGCAGCGGCCGCGACCGGCGGCGCCGCTCTGGCCGCCGGCGCAGCCTCGGCCGCCGGTGGTGCCTCTGCCGTCATGGCCGCCTTCTCGAAGGCCAATGAGAACGTGTCGGCAGGCACGGACGTTATGTCGGCCTTCTCGGGCGGCGGCAGCTCGGGCGGCGGTGCGGGCGGCGGCGGCGACGCCGGCACCGGCAGCACGCCCTTCGCTCAGGCTGCGGGCTTTAGCGGCAGCTCCGGCGGTGGCTCTTCGTCGGGTGGCGGCAGCCCCTCGACCGGCAGCAGCTCGGGCAGCTCGAAGGGCGGCGATAAGGGCGGCGGCAAAGCCGACGCCGGCGGCCAGGGCAGCAGCTCGACGGCCAGCACCGGCAGCAGTGCCGACAAGGCCGCCAAGAACGAACCCAAGCCCGCCGGCGGGGCAGGGCAAGGGCAGCAGGCCGCACCGGGCAGCACCGGCCCCGGCTTGCTCGCATCGGCCGCATCGGCCCTCGGCACGGCCGGCCGCATCGCCGCCGACGCCGGCGCGAACTTGGCGAAGGGAACCGCCGATGTTGCCAAGGCCAAAGCCGCGAGCCTGCGCGAAGCCGCAGCCGAGCGGATCGCCGACACCACTGGCGGAAAGATCGCCGCCGCGATCAAGGCGCAAGGAAGCGGCACGGCCGAGAACATCGACGTGCCCGACCAGCAGCCCGCGCCGAGCTTCGGCGACAACAGCCTGGCAGGCGGCCCCGCCGATGCCGATCCCGAGTCCGAAGTAGCTGCGTTCGCCAACCGCGAGCAAGGCCGCGACGGCACAACTGCGTAACCAAGGAGAGTCCAACCATGAAGAAGAAACTGTTTGCCCTGGCCGCCCTCGTGGCAGCCCTCGGATCGACCGCCGGCACGGCCAGCGCGCAAGACGTGCTGACCGGCGACACGCGCCTGGCCTGCGAGGCGATCCTGTGCCTGTCGTCGGGCACGCGCCCGAGCGAATGCACGCCGTCGCTGTCGCGGTACTTCAACATCACGAAGCGCAAGCTGTCGGACACGATCCGCGCCCGCCTGAACTTCCTCCAGCTTTGCCCGGTGGCGAGCCAGACGCCGGAAATGCAGTCGCTCGTGTCGGCGATCTCGCGCGGCGCTGGCCGTTGCGACGCGCAGTCGCTGAACTCGACGTTGGTGATGTGGACGGGCGGCTACGACGATGGGCGCACGTACATCAGCAACCAGTTGCCTGACTACTGCGGGGCCTACACCGGCCACGCCTACACCGACTTCGCCAGCAGCGGCACGCTGCCGCGCTATGTCGGGACGCCAGAGCGGGGCGGGTATTGGGTCGAAGCGCGCGACTATGACCGCGCCTTGGCCGAGTACAACGAACGCATCCGGCGCGAGGACGAAGAGCGCCGCCGTCAGTCCTGGCTGAACTGAGGGAGGGGAGGGCATGCCGTTCTTCGCCGATCTGCCGCCGCAGCTCCAGGAGCGCGTCGTCTGCTCGATCTCGGCCGCCGTCAAGTACGAGGTGCCGGTCAACATCGTGTTGGCCGTCGCCGAGAAAGAGGGCGGCAAGCCGGGCCAGTGGGTGCGCAACTCGAATGGCACGCATGACGTTGGCCCGATGCAGTTCAACACCGCGTACCTGGGCGACCTGGCCCGATACGGCATCACGGCGAACGATGTGGCGGCTGCCGGCTGCTACTCGTTCGACCTGGCCGCCTGGCGGCTGCGGATGCACATCCGCAACGACAAGGGCGACCTCTGGACGAAGGCGGCGAACTACCACTCGCGCACGCCGCAGTACAACGCGGTGTACCGGGCCGACTTGATGCGCAAGGCGTCGAAGTGGGCCGATTGGCTCGAAGCTCGGTTCGTCACGCTTGACGTGACGAAGGCCGGGGCCACGCCCTCGACGCCCAGCCAGCCCGCGACGGTGGCCCAGCGGGCGACGCCGGCGGCCAGGCCGGCACCAGCACCCCAGCAGGCCGCCCCAGCGGCCGCAGCAGCTCGCAGCGTGTCGGTGGCCGGCTACGTGCCCCGCACGGTGTCTTTCAACACTTCACGCGAGGGGTCGGCCGAGTAGGCCGGCTCTTCCGATTTAGCGGCTAAACATGGACAAATTCCACGCCTTCATGATGCGGTACACGCTGGGCGTCGGCCGGTTGCTTCAAGCCTATTGCAAGTGGGCGGAAGGACAGGCCAAGAACCAGCTCGATTTGCTTCTGCTGGGCCTCGGCCCGATCTTCGCCTTGGGCCTTCTGCTGTGGGCGCTGCCGGCGTGGATCGGCAAGCCCATCGCCTTCGTGCTCTCACTGCCAGCGCTCTACATCATCTTCCTGGTGCTGCGCGCCTACGCGATTCGCGGGGGCCGGCGCTGATGAAGGCCCTGCGGATTCCTGATGGAACCGTCGAAGCGTTGAAGTGGCTCGCACTGGTTCTCATGACCGGCGATCACGTCAACAAGTACCTGTTCAACGCGACGCTGCCGGTGCTGTTCGAGGCCGGCCGCGTGGCGCTCCCCCTTTTCGTGTTCGTCCTGGCCTACAACCTGGCCCGGCCGGGCACGCTCGAACGCGGCGTGTACGGCCGCACCATGTCGCGCCTGGCGATGTTCGGCGCGCTGGCCTCCGTGCCCTTCGTGGCCCTCGGCGGCCTGTACGCCGGTTGGTGGCCGCTCAACGTGATGTTCACGCTGCTGGTCGTCACGGCCACGGCTTACCTGGTCGAACGTGGCGGCAAGCTGCACCTGGCGGCCGCCGGCGTGGTGTTCCTGGTCGGCGGCAGCTCGGTCGAATATTGGTGGCCGGCCGTGGCTTTCGGCCTGGCGGTGTGGTCGTACACGCGCCGGCCGAGCTGGGCCGCCGCGGCGGTCGCGGTGCTGGCCTGCGCGGCCCTGTGGTTCGTCAATCGCAACCTGTGGGCCTTGGCAGCCCTGCCGGTGCTCTTCCTGGCCTCGCGGGTGGATGTGCGCGTGCCGCGCCTGCGCTGGGCCTTCTACGCCTATTACCCGCTGCACCTGGCCTCGCTCTGGTTGATCCGCATCCCCATGAGCAAGGCCGGCTACCTGTTCTTCTGATTGGAGTCCTGCCCCATGCGAAAACCCGTTCTTCTGGCCCTCTCTCTGGCGTTCCTGGTCAGCGCGCAAAGCGCACTGGCCGCCGGCGACGCCGGCAACTTCGGCACGCCGATCAAGTCCGGCGTATCGGTGTCCTTC
>JASCPI010000064.1 GCA_029959555.1 Lysobacteraceae bacterium PS02065
TCGCCTGCATGCGAAAGCTGCTCACCATGCTCAATGCCATGCTGCGCGACTCAGCACGTTGGAGCCCTCCCGCCATGGGCTGAGCTTGACGAGCAACACAGTTGCTCTCCCGGAGGGAGAGGGGCTCAAGTGCGACGCCACGGCGCGAGGAGGCATCGATCCTGTGAAGTCACGACGCCGGGCGCCGGAAAGCACCATGCGAAAGCTCCGCTGACGGCGCGACGCGGTGTATGGGTTTTCCCCTGGACAGCCAATGTGTCCGCCGTGGCTTGACGATGCGCCGCGCGCCCCCAAGCATGCGGCATGCTGCGCATCGACCATCACGGCTTCGAGGAGGCCGCCGGCGCCCTCGCGCTTGGCGACGACGAAGTCCACCTGTGGCTGTTCGACGTGTCGGGCCCGGCCACGGCGCGCGCGCTGTCGGCGCTCGCGCATGCCGAGCTCGGGCGTCGCCTGCAGGCCTACGCAGGCAGCGCCACGCCGCCGGCGCTCGCGCGCGCCGAACACGGCAAGCCGTACGCGCTCGATCCCGCCTACCCGCGCTTCAACCTGAGCCACGGCGGCTCGCGCATCGCGCTCGCGTTCGCGCGAGACGTCGACGTCGGCATCGATGTCGACGCGACGACACGCCGGCGTGGCGCGCTCGCGCTGGCCGAGCGCTTCTTCGCGGCCGAGGAAACGAGCGTGCTGGCCGCGCTCGCGCCCGAACGTCGCGAAGAGGCCTTCATGCATCTTTGGACGTGCAAGGAAGCCGTGCTCAAGGCGGTCGGGCGCGGTCTCGCGTTCGGCCTCGATCGCCTGCGTTTCGGATTCGACGAGGCGGCCTCGCCCGAGGCACTCGTGGCGATCGCCGACGAGGCCGGCACGCCGGACGACTGGAACCTCGCGCGTTTCGACGCCGGCGAAGGCCACGCGGGAGCACTGGCCTGGCGTGGCGGCGCGCGCCGCGTGCGCGCGTTCCGGGGTGCCGTGGTGGTGCCGGGAGGCTGAGGCCTCAGGCGGCGCGGTGCTGCTCGATGTGCTGCGAGAGCGCGCGCAGGCTGCCGAAGATCTTGCGGTTGTCCGGGTTGTCCGAACGCAGCTGGAAGCCGTAGCGCTTGGACACCGCGAGTGCGAGCTCGAGCGCATCGATCGAATCCAGGCCGAGGTCGCCCTCGCCGAACAGCGGCGCGTCGGGATCGATCGCGGCGGGCTGCACCCCCTCGATGTTGAGGCTGGAGACGACGAGTTCGGCCAGTTCGCGTTCGGCCGGCGTCTGGGAGGGCGATGCCTGGAGTTCGGTCACGGTGTCTTTTCCTGCCTCTGGACGAGGTCGATGCGCAGGGTTGGAAGGCCGGGCAGTGTATCATCCGCGCCCGCCGCACTCGCTGCGCTGACCGGTTTTCACCGCTCCTGAACGTGTCCGCCCTGCCCGTCGACCCGCCCCGCGCGCTGCCTCCGCTGCGCGTCACCTACGCCCACGCCGCCCTCGACGACGTGCTCGCCGATCGCGGCGTGCTCGCGGCGATCGATTTCGGACACGGCGACGCGGCGACGCGTGATCCGCGCCACGTGCGCGTCGCGCTGCAGCCGCTCGGTGATGCTCCGGTCGAGGTCTGGCACGCCCGCGGCGAGGTGCACACGGGCCGCGAGGGCGAGGTGCGCTGGAGCCGCGACGACGACTACCTGTTCTTTGCGGTCGAGATCGACGAGCACGAGGCCGGCGGACCCGACGCGGCCGCCGAACGTGCGTATCGCGCGATCGGCCACCTGCTCGCGACGGTGCGTTTCGCCGACGGTTCGCCCGCGCACGTGCTGCGCCTGTGGAACTACCTCGACGCGATCAACGACGGCGACGGTGACGACGAGCGCTACCGCCACTTCTGCGCCGGGCGCGCGCGCGGCATCGCGTTGCCCGAAGGACGCGGCTTCCCGGCCGCGACCGCGATCGGCGCGATCGACGGCCGTCGCGTGCTGCAGGTCTACGGCCTCGCCGCGCGCGCCGACGGCGAGCGCATCGAGAACCCGCGCCAGGTCAGTGCGTGGCGCTACCCGCGCGAGTACGGCCCGACCCCGCCGACCTTCGCGCGTGCGATGCGCACGCCGGCCGCGCAGCTGCTGATCTCGGGCACCGCCGCGGTCGTCGGCCATGCTTCGCAGCACGCCGGCGACACCGCCGCGCAGGTCGAGGAGACGCTCGACAACCTCGGCGTGCTGTTCGCGGCGATCCCGGCCGGGAGCACGCCGACCCTGCTCAAGGCCTACGTGCGCGACGCGGCCGATGCCGACGCGGTACGCGCGGCGATCCGTGCGCGCCTGCCGGGGCTTGAAGGCCTCGTCATCCTGCACGGCGACATCTGCCGGCGCGAGCTGCGCGTCGAAGTCGACGGCATCCGCGGCGGCTGACGCCTGCCGGCATCGCGCGGCGGCGTGCTAGCGTCGCGCCGATGCCGTCGAACGAATCGTCCCCGCCACCGACCCTGCTGCGCGCGGTCAGCCGCTGGCAGGTGCTCGGCCTGTCGATCAACGACGTGGTCGGCAGCGGCATCTACCTGCTTCCGATGAGCGCCGCGCTGCTGCTCGGTCCGGCGAGCCCGTGGGCCGTGCTCGTCGCCGGCGTCGCGGTCGCGCTGCTCGTGCTCTGCTACGCGCAGGCGGCGAGCTGGTTCGACCAGCCCGGCGGCGCGTACCTGTATGCGCGCGAGGCGTTCGGCCCGTTCGTCGGTTTCCAGATCGGCTGGATGACGTGGCTCACGCGCATCGCCGTCGCGGCGGCCCTGTCCAACGGCTTTGCTCTCGCGCTCGCGGCGTTCGTGCCGGCGCTCGCCGAGGGCGCGCCGCGTGTCGCGGTCGTCGTGGGTGTGCTCGTGTTCGCGACCCTCGTCAACGTGATCGGCGTGCGTTCGGGTGCGCGCACGGCCATCGTGCTCGTGGTCGGCAAGCTCGTGCCACTGGTCGTGTTTGTCGCGCTCGGCGCCTGGCATGTCGATCCCGCAGCCTTGCGCATCGACGCCTGGCCGCCGCTCGAGAACCTCGGCAAGGCCGCGTTGCTGCTGCTGTTCGCTTACGCCGGATTCGAGAACTCGCCCGCCGCGGCGGGCGAGTACCGCGATCCGCGCCGCGACCTGCCGGCTGCGCTCGTGCGCATGATCGTGATCGTGACGCTGCTCTACCTCGGCGTGCAGGTCGTCGCGCTCGGCACGCTGCCGGGACTCGCCACGGCCAAGGCACCGCTGGCGGAGGCGATGTCGGGCTTCGCGGGCATGGCCGGCGTGCTGCTCGTCGGCGCCGGCGCGACGATCTCGATCCTCGGCACGCTCAGCACGACGATGCTGTTCGGACCGCGCTTCCTCTACGCGATGGCGCGCGACGGCCACGCACCCGGCGTGCTCGCGCGCGTGCATCCGCGCTTCCGCACGCCGTACGTGGCGATCCTCGTGCAGGCCGCGCTGTCGATCGCGCTCGCGCTCAGCGGCAGCTTCGTCGAGCTCGCGCTGCTGTCGATGGTGGCGCGCCTGTGCGCCTACATGGGCACCGCCGCATCGGTGCTGCGCCTGCGCACGCGCTTCGCGTCGCGCGAGGGTGCGCTCGTGCTGCCGGGCGGTGCACTGATCCCTTCCGCTGCCCTGCTGCTCGCGTTCGTGCTGCTGCTCAGCGCGGAAGCGAAGCATCTCGCCGCTGGCGCGCTCGCGCTCGTCGTCGGTGCGCTGGTCTATGCGTGGCAGGCGCGGCGCGCATGACATGGGGTCAGGTTCATTTTTCCTCGCAAGGCCTCGTGCTGGCGGTAGGCGATGCGAAGAAATGAACCTGACCCCATGCTTCGATCCCTGGCTGGAGGAGTGACCGGATGACCGCCCGCCTTTTCGTCTACGGCACGCTCGCGCCGGGGCAACCGAATGCACACGAGCTCGCCGACCTGCGCGGCACATGGCAGCCGGCGGCGGTGCGAGGCGTGCTGCATGCCGAGGGCTGGGGCGCGGCACTCGGCTATCCGGCCCTCGAGCCCGACGAGCGCGCGGGCGAGGTCCAGGGCCAGGTCTTCACGTCGGCGGATCTGCCACAGCATTGGGCGAGGCTCGATGCGTTCGAAGGCTCGGGTTACGTGCGTGTCGTGGTATCGGCCGTGTTGGGTGACGGAACGCGTGTCGAGGCGTTCGTCTACGCATTGAACCGGGACGCAGTGGACTAGCGGAATTCCGCGATGAGGGGCTGGGGTCAGGTTCATTTCCCCGTCAATGGGTCCAAGCATCGAGGTCATCCATTCTGGAAAAACGAACCTGACCCCATGGCGTGTGCGTCGACGGGTCGCAGGGCGTGCTGACACAGCAGGTCTACGATGACCGGCGCGGGCTGTCGCGTGGCAGCCGATGCGGAGGAGACGACGCATGGACGTGGGAACCCTGACACGGGTTGCCGTGGGCGGCGCCTGGATCATCGCGCTCGTCGCCAATCTCGAAGCACTGCGCATGGTCGAGCAACCGAGCGGCCCGCTGCGTTCAGCGGGACTCACGTTCGGCAGCATCGGGCTGGTGCTGGTCGTCCTGCTGCCGCCCATGCCGTTCATCGCGTTCATGACCCCCACCGTGGACACGATGACCGTGCTGCTCGGGGGCACGTTCTACGGCGCGATCCTGTGCTCGCTCGGCTCGATCGCGACGATCGTGCTCGCCGACGTCGTCGATCTCGCGGGACGCCGTCGCGGCAGGCAGCCTTGATGACGCCCCATGCCGTTCGTGCGCGCCGCCGCTTCCCCGCGTAGGCTCGCCACCCTTCCGTGCACATCGGGGAACGCCATGGAAAGAGGCATCGTTCTCGCCATCACGCTGTTCGCGTCGCAGGCCGTTTCGGCGTGCTCGTGCGGCCTCGTGCTCACGATCGGCGCGGATGGGACGGTGGTGGAGCCCTCGCTCGAGGAACAGGTGAGAAGGCTCGAGGCGCACTACGCGATCATCGGTGTGTTCGATGTCGTCGGAACCGTCCGCAGCAGCCGGACCACGCTGGCCGAGGTGCGCGAGGACATGTGGCACCAACATCTGGGTCTGACTGAACTGCTCGAAGGTGTGCGAGTCGCGCGCGGCGGGGGGCCGATTCGGCCGGATCTGCGATGGGTGGTCCTGCGCCCCGTGCAGGTGTTCAAGGGCGATCCCGAGCCGATGCTCGGCGTGCAGGAATTCGGGCTCTGCGATCCGCAGTATCGCTTGGGCGAAGCGGTACTCGTCTACGCGGAACGCGACCGACCCGCGAACCTCTCCTACTGCTCAGATTCCGGGTCCATGCGCGATCGTGCCGGGCACGTCGCAGTGTTGTGGGGACGACCCGGCTCGCCTCCTTGACGGAGGGGTGTGGCGACGCGCGACACTCGTGCGTTCATGGGGTCGGGTTCGGTCTCGAGCCTGACAGGACAGCGTGATACGCAGGCCGCCGTGGCGCGCGTGTGCATCGAAGGGGGAAGCGTGGGACGTCATTCGGGAACATGGATGCTCGTCATCCTGCTGTCGCTCGCGGCCTCGCCGGCGTGGGCGTGCATGTGCGTGCGGGAACGCCAGACCGTCGACGACGAGGTCGCCACGCTCATGGCGCAGTACGCGATCGTAGGCGTGTACCAAGTCGTCGGATCGACCCATGGTGCGCAGGTCGACGAGGACGGCACGCTGCGCAGTCGATGGCTGGATCTCCAGCCGAGGCGCGTGTTCAAGGGCGAGCGCGTACCGCTGCGGGCGACCGTCAATCGACGCTGGTTCTCCAGTTGCGGACTGAAGATCCGCAAGGGCGAGCTGCTGCTCGTCTACGCCAGCCCCGACACGCCGATGCGCCTGAGCTTCTGCTCGACGACCCAGAGCCTCACGCGCCGCTTCGATCACCTGGCGGTGCTGTTCCGACGCTTCGACGGCGACGGGACGTGATGACGCCACGATGCATCGAATCGGGTGTCGGCTGACGTGATGACGTCCCGCCGTGTCGTGACGCCGATGGTCGCGGCCGTCCCAGCCTTCCTGGGCAGCGTGATCGTGCTGATGCTCGCCGATGTCGGCAGGACGACGTGGATCGTCCAGCTCTCGGCCGTGTTGATTGCGTGCGTCGTCGCGCTGGCCGGATCACGGATCTCCATGCCGGTGTCGACGCGATCGTGGGCCGTCTCGATCGCCGTGTTGACCCTGCTCGGCATCGCCGCGCCGCTGCTCGGTGAGGGATCGGGGCCGCAACGCTGGTGGCACCTCGGCCCGGTCGCCCTCTACGCGGCGTCGATCGTGATGCCGGCGTTCCTCGGTGCCCTCGCGATCCTGCTGCGCGACGCAGGGCATGCACGCATCGTCGGCGTCGCTGCCGCGATCGTCGCTGGCGGATTGTTCGTACTGCAGCCCGATGCCTCGCAGGCCCTGGCCTTGTGCGTCGGCGTGGCGATCGTGGCCGGTGTCGAACGCGTCGGCCCGCGCATCGGCGTGCCGCTCGTCGCCGCGCTCGTCATGCTGACGGCATGGGCTTTCACGCGGCCCGATCCACTGCAACCCGTGCCACACGTCGAAGGCGTGGCCGCGCTCGCGCTGGCACATTCCCTCGTGGCGGGACTGGCCGTGATCCTGTGCGCCGCGGCCTTCGTTGCAGGACTCGCGTGGACGTCGCAGCGCGGGCCGCGATGGCTGCTCGCGGCCGCCGGCTACTACGCGGTGCTGTTCGCGTGCTCGGTGGCAGGCCTCACGCCCGCGCCGCTGGTCGGCTACGGCGCGGCGCCGTGGCTCGGCTACGGGTTGCTCGTCGCGGCAGGTGCCGTGTTCACGTCCGACACCGCGCGCTGAGCGCGGAGATCGCAAGGTCCGGGTGGACGCGCAGGATGGACCTCACCGCCGCGACGGTCCGCACCCGGGGCCGTTCCTCAACGTCGCGTCCCGATCCTCGACCGCAGCGCCGCATACCCACCACCGACCAGCGTCGCGATGATCCACGCGATCGCCACGTTGAGCACGAGGTGGCCTTGCTTGGCCGTGTCGGCGAGGCCGTCGCCCATGAGGGTCACGCCGAGCGTCGCCACCATCACGACGACGGTCGCCGCGGTGTAGGCGAGGAACGCACCCTGCGGCCGTCTTCGCGCGCGCGCGAGCACGACGACGAGGCCGAGCAGCGGCAGCGCGAGCACGCCGAACTGCAGGTAGGGATGCGCGCGCAGCGGCACGCCGATCGTCGCCATGTCGTCGGGGATCTCGGCGAGCTCCTCGCCCTCGACCTGGCCGATGTTCGCGGCGATCCACGGATTCAGCGCGGCGATGCCGCGCAGGCCGAGGCGCACGGCGATGCCGGGATGGGTGACCAGCAGCTGCAGCTGCTGGCCGTAGCCGAACCGCTCGACGCCGCGACAGGCGCGCTCGGGCATGTCCGGCAGCTGCCACGCGCGCAAGCCGCTGTACTGCGCGCAGTCCGGATCGATGCCGATGCCTTCGAGCAGCGCGCGGCGGTCCTCGGCGAACGGCAGCAGTGCGGTCAGCACCACGCCCGCGCGGTTGTACTGGCGGATCGAATGGATCATCTCTCCGCTGCGCTGCAACTGCACGAACTGGAAGAACGCGCCGAGGAACGCGCCGCACAGCAGCGCGACCGCGCGCCAGCCGAAGCGCCCGTCCTGCCAGCGGTGCAGCGCGAGCAGCGCGATCGCGACCGACAGCGGCAGCACGATGTGCTGGATCTTGCTCGAGGCGAGCGCGAGCGCCGCGAGCGCGATCGCGAGGAAACGCCAGCGGTTGCCGGCCTCGCCGTGCCACAGCAGGTACAGGCCGAACAGCGCGTACAGCGCGGTCAGCGCCGTCCATTCCGCATAGAACGTGTTCGCGTAGAGCGTGTTGCCGGGGTCGGCGACGAGCAGCGCCAGGATCGCGGCGTTGGCGAGCGCGGCGCCGTGGCGGCCGCGGCGCAGGAAGGCCATCGACAGCCAGGCCGCGAACGCGAACGTGGCCAGCAGCTTGAGTGCCCCGGCCAGGCGCACCGAATGCACGGGGCCGCCGCCGACCGCCTCGACGACATGCCACGCTGCTGCGGTCAGGCCGCCGAACACGAGCTCCGACGACCAGTAGCACATCGGGTCGCCGGTAGGGATGAAGCGGAAATGCTCATACGGCGCGAGCGGGCTGTTCTGGTCCGGCGGGACGTCGGCGGGGCGGTCCGGGTAGACGTCGAAGCAGGCCGTGTAGCGCGTCTGGTCGTAGGTGTTGGCGTAAGCGTAGAGCGGATCGTGCGCCCACAGCACGAGCGCGCGGACGAGGCCGGCGAGGATCAGCAGCAGGACGAGCAGCGCGACGGGGCGGCTGCGCGTGCGGGACGTTTCCGGCATCGGGGACTCGCGGTTTTGCGGCAGGGCAACATGGCGAGTATGCACGGCGACCGCGTCGTTACGGTGAACCTCCGCCACGTGTCGCGCGGGTCGGGAGCGTGAAGCGGTTCACACCCGGCGCGTGCGGCATGCACGCCGGCGCCTGCCAAGCAGCGATCGAACGCGGTCAGGAACGCGGTGCTAGCATCACCACCCTGCTCTCATCAACCGGCGCCACGGCGCCATGGAGACACCGATGAAAACGCGGTTGGGACATTACGACATCGTCGCCGAGCTGGGTCGTGGCGGCATGGGCGTGGTCTACAAGGGCTACGAGGGTTCCCTCGGGCGCTACGTCGCGATCAAGGTGCTCGCCGATTCCCTCGCCCACGACGAGGGCGTCAAGGAGCGCTTCCTGCGCGAAGCGCGCAGCATGGCGGCGCTCAACGACCCGCACATCATCCAGATCTACTACATCGGCGACGACGACGGCCAGACCTACTTCGTCATGGAGTTCGTCGAGGGCGAATCGCTCGGCACGCTGCTCAAGCGCGAGCACAAGGTGCCGGTCGGCCCGGCCGCGAAGATCATCTACCAGACCGCGCTCGGCCTCGCGACCGCCCACGACCACGGCGTGATCCATCGCGACATCAAGCCCGGCAACCTCATGGTCTCGAACCGAGGCTCGATCAAGATCGCGGACTTCGGCATCGCGCTGTCGAACCAGGACCTCTCCAAGAAGCTCACCTCGACCGGCGAATTCGTCGGCACGCCCGGCTACCTGTCGCCCGAGGTCTGCCTCGGCAAGGTCGTCGACCGCCGCTCGGACATCTTCTCGCTCGGCATCGTGTTCTTCGAGATGCTCGCGGGCCGCATGCCGTTCACGGACGAATCGCCGCTTGGCCTCATGCTCGAGGTCGTGCGCGCCGAGATCCCGGACGTGCGCGAGCTCAACAGCGAGGTCGACGAGAAGATCTCGTGGATCCTCTCCAAGATGATCGCCAAGGAGCCGGACGATCGCTACCAGAGCTGCCACGAGCTCGCCGAGGATCTCGCCCAGCACCCGCTCGTCGCCAAGCCCGGTCCGATCACGATCGTGCCGAAGATGTCGGCCGCCGCGGCCACGCTGATCGGGCAGAAGACCCCGGTGTCGAGCCCGCGCGTGTTCTCCGATCCGCCGAAGACACCGGCGCCGTCGTCCGCGATTCCGCAGATCCCGCAGGCCAACACGCGCATCACGCCGTCGGGTCAGCCGCTGCCGCCCGCGTTCGATCCGGCGCCGACCGCGGCGTCCGCCTCGTCGTCGCCGGGTTTCGAGCGCCGTCCCGTGCTCGATCGTCCCGCGCAGCCGTCCAAGGGCTCGCCGGTGGTGCCGATCGCGATCGCCGCCGTCGCCGTGCTCGCGCTGGCAGGTGGTGCATGGGCGTTCCGCGACCGCATCCCGGGCCTGTCGTCGACCGCCACCGCGACCAGCGTCGCGACCACGAACGACTCGACGCGTCCGGCCGATCCGCCTGCGCAGCCGCCGGTCGCGCCGGTGTCGACCGCCGCGACGACGGCGCCGTCGACCACGCCGCCAGCGGTCGCCGATGCGACACCGCCGGCCGTCGACACGCCCGCGCAACCGACCACGCCGTCGGCCGAGGGTGCCGCCGATGCGCTCGCCACGGGCCTGCAGTCGGCGCGTGACGCGACCGAGACCGCCGACCGCCTGATCGCGCAGACCCAGGCCATGAACGGCACGGCGGCCGACGGCCCGGGCCCGCGTGCCTCGCAGGCCGACATCGACGCGCTGCGCGACCTGCCGGCCGCGCGCGCTGCCGAGGCGCAGGGCGAGCAGATCGCCGCGGCTGATCGCCCGAAGCGTCCTGCCGAACCGGCCAAGCCGCGCGTGCCGACCGTCGCGGTCGTCACGGGGGGCGACGACGTGATCGCCGAACCCGCACGCGATGCGGTCGTGAGCCTGCTGCAGAGCCGCGGATTCCGCGTCATCGAAGCGGGCAGCGCCTCGGGCAGCCAGCCGAACCTGCGCTCGCTGCAGGGTCGCGCCGACGCGGTCGTGTTCGTGCAGGCCAAGCCGATCGGCTCGCAGGAACTGACCTACTACGGCCAGGCCTCGACGCTCTACACCGTGCAGATGGGCGTGAAGGCGTACCGCGTGTCGGACGGCTCGACGCTGTGGAGCAGCCGCACCGAGCAGGTCAACTTCACGACGCTCAACGCCGCGGAGAAGGCCCAGGAAGCGATCGACCCGCTGCTCGACGCGGTCGACCAGAACCTCGACGAGTTCCGCTCGCGCCGCGGCCGCGGCTGATCGACGCTGCCATCGCGTGATCCGGGAAAGCGGGCGCAAGCCCGCTTTCTTTTTGCGCGCGCGCTGCGCGTGCACGCCGCGCGTGGTCGCGGGGATACGCGAAATGTCCCGATCCCGGCCCGCCCTGCGTACTCCGTGCACACGACCCACGGAGAACCCCCATGCGCCTGCACGCGCTGATCGCCATGTTCGCCCTCGGCCTCTCGGGACTCGCCTCGGCGGAAGCCCCCGACACCACCTTCAACGGCAATGGCCGCTACCTTTACGGCCAGTTCGGCGACTACGACTTCCGCGCGGTCGCGACGCTGCCGCTGTCCCGCGGGAAATCCGCCTCGGTGTTCCAGTTCCCGCAGACCACCGGTTACTGCGCGGAAGCGCAGTGCATCGCGATCAAGCTGTTCGCCGCGGACGGGACGCTCCAGGCGGTCGGTACGTTCGCCAACGACATCGGACGCGTCACCGCGGCGGCCGTCGATGCGAGCGGTTACATCGTGGTGACTGCGCAGACCAATCCCGGTCCGAACGGCCGCGACATGCTCGTTGCGCGCTTCAACGGCGAGACGCTGACGCGCGACCTCCGGTTCGGCAACGGCACGGGCTGGGTGCGCGTGTCGTTCAACGCGCGTGACGAGTTTCCCGCCGCGGTCGCGATCGACCGCCTCGACCGCATCGTGATCGCGGGCTCGACCTCGTTCTCGGCGACCGACAGCGACTTCCTGATCACCCGCCTGCTCGGCACCGGTGCGCTCGACACGTCGTTCAACGGCAACGGCCATCGCGCCGTCGCGTTCGACCTGTCCGGAAGCCTGTTCCTCGACCAGGCCAATGCGGTGACGATCACGCGCGACGGCCGCATCCTCGCGGTCGGCAGTGCGCTCGACAATGCAGCCTCGCGCCTGCGCATCGGTGTCGTGCGGCTCAATGACAACGGCAGCCTCGACACCACGCTGTGCCCGTCCGGTTGCGCATTCAACGCGGGCTATTCGGCGATCCGTGAAGGCCGCACGGTCTACGTGTTCGGTTCGGGCACGACGCACGCCGACGAGGCGCTCTCGGTCGATGCGATCGGCAGCGGCGGTTACCTCATCGCCGGCGCGACCTACGCCGACGACGGCTCGAACCGTCGCGGCGCGGTCGCGCGCTTCAACAACGCGGGCGTGTTCGCGGGCGAGCGCGTCGCCGAGAGTCTCGGCAACAACGGCCAGTTCCGCAGCGTCAAGGCCGTCGACGCGACCGCCACGCGCGTGCTCGTCGCGGGCAACAGCGGCCCCAACGACAACTTCCTGCTCGTGCAGGCGTTCGATGCGAGCCTCGCGCCCGTCGTGAACTACGGCAATTGCCATCCGCAGAACAACGGCTTCTGCCCGATCTTCGCGAGCGAACTGGCCGACTGGGGACCGGACGCGGGCGTCTCGATCGCGGTCGACGCGGGCGGCCGACCGCTTCTCTACGCGCAGGGCATCGCCTCGGAAGGTGGCCTGCCCGCGCTCATGACCGCGCGCTACACGAACACGAGTGGCCCGAAGCCCGACACGCTCTTCCGCGCGGGCTTCAACTGAAGTACGCGACGCACGCCGCCGCGATGGCGGCGTGCTCAGGCCGGCTGCAGGTTCGCGTAGGCGAGCACGAGCCACTTCTGGCCGGCGCCTTCGAAGTTGACCTGCACGCGCATGTGCGCGCCGGTGCCTTCGTAGTCGACGACGACGCCATCGCCGAACGTGCCGTGCGTGACGCGCTGGCCGAGCTTGAGCGGTGGCGCCTCGTCGAGGCGCGCGTGGTGGCCGCCACCGTAGACCGGGCGGCTGACCTGCACGCGCGGGCGGATCTCGTGCAGCAGCGCGGCCGGGATCTCGCCGAGGAAGCGAGACGGCCGGCCGTACATCTCCATGCCGTGCATGCGCCGCGACTCGGCGTAGCACAGCACGAGCCGGTCACGCGCACGCGTGATGCCGACGTAGGCGAGGCGGCGTTCCTCCTCGAGGCGGCCCGGTTCCTCGGCCGATTTCTGGCCCGGGAACAGGCCTTCCTCGAGGCCGACGAGGAACACGAGCGGGAACTCGAGCCCCTTCGCCGAGTGCAGCGTCATGAGCTGCACGCAGTCCTGCCAGGCCTCGCCCTGCGACTCGCCGGCCTCGAGCGCCGCATGCGACAGGAACGCGGCGAGGTCCGACAGGCCGGCTTCGAGATCCTCGGCCGTCGGCGAGAAGCGGCTCGCGACGTTGACGAGTTCGTCGAGGTTCTCGATGCGCGACTCGGCGCTGGTCTTGTCGCGTTCGTGGTAGTCGCGCAGGCCCGTGCGCGTGATCGCGAGCTCCATCTGGCGCGCGAGCGGGCGCGGTTCGTCGGCGCCGGGCACGTCGTCGACGATCGATGCGGTGACCGCCTCGCCTTCGTCGCCTTCACCCGGCAGCGTGGCATCGGGTGCGAGGCAGTCGCGCGCGAGCTCGTCGACGAGCATGAGGAACGCGCGCAACGCGTTCTTGGCGCGCCCGGCCAGCGTGGAGTCGCCGAGCTCGCCGAGCACGGCCTCCCACATCGAGGTGTTCTCGCGGCGCGCGCGCCCGCGCAGCAGGTCCACGGTGCGGTCGCCGATGCCGCGCGGCGGCGTGTTGACGACGCGTTCGAACGCGGCGTCGTCGTGGCGGTTCGCGATCAGGCGCAGGTAGGCGAGTGCGTCCTTGACCTCGGCACGGTCGAAGAAGCGCTGGCCGCCGTACACGCGGTACGGCACGTCGTGCTGGATCAGCTGCTCCTCGAAGTTGCGCGACTGCGCGTTGGAGCGGTACAGGATCGCGATGTCGCTCGCGCGCGAGCCCGCGCGCACGGTCTCGCGGATGCGTTCGACGACGAAGCGCGCCTCGTCCTGTTCGTTGTAGGCCGCGTACACCTCGATCGGCGCGCCGTCCTCGCCCGAGGTCCACAGCTGCTTGCCGAGGCGGCCCGGGTTGCGCGCGATCACCGCGTTGGCGGCGCCGAGGATGTTCGCGGTCGAGCGGTAGTTCTGCTCGAGGCGGATCGTCTTCGCGCTCGGGAAGTCGCGCAGGAAGTGCTGCACGTTCTCGACGCGCGCACCGCGCCAGCCGTAGATCGCCTGGTCGTCGTCGCCGACCACGAACACGTTGCCGGTCTGCCCGGCGAGCACGCGGATCCACGCGTACTGCAGAGTGTTGGTGTCCTGGAACTCGTCGATGAGCAGGTGGCGCCAGCGCTCGCGGTAGTGCGCCAGCAGCGCCTCGTCGTGCAGCCACAGTTCGTGCGAGCGCAGCAGCAGCTCGGCGAAGTCGACGAGGCCGGCGCGCTGGCAGGCCGCCTCGTAGGCGCGGTAGATGTCGACGAGCACGGTCGCGATCGGGTTGCCGCCCGGCTCCATCGCATCGGGACGCTTGCCTTCGTCCTTGGCCGAGTTGATGAACCACGTCGCCTGGCGCGGCGGGAAGCGCGCCTCGTCGATGCCGAGGCCCTGGATCGTGCGCTTGACGAGGCGTTGCTGGTCGTCCGCGTCGAGGATCTGGAACGTCTCGGGCAGGCGCGCCTCGCGCCAGTGCCGGCGCAGCAGCCGGTGCGCGATGCCGTGGAACGTGCCGATCGTGAGGCCGCGCGTGCCGTCGCCGACCAGCGATTGCGCGCGCGCGCGCATCTCGGCTGCGGCCTTGTTCGTGAACGTCACGGCGAGGATCGACCACGGCGACTGCCGCTCGACCTCGAGCAGCCAGCCGATGCGGTGGGTCAGGACGCGGGTCTTGCCGGACCCGGCGCCGGCGAGCACGAGGTGATGGCCGGTCGGCGCACTGACGGCCTCGCGCTGCGCGGGATTCAGCGCGTCGAGCAAATGGGAAACATCCATCCGGCGATCCTAGCGTGATCGCCGTGGCGGCGGACAGGCGCGTGCGCCGATCCGCCGCGTGCCGCGTGCCTCAGCGCTTGCGCATCGCACCCGCGGCGACGAGGCCGAGGCCGACCAGCACGCCGATGCCGCCGGCCCAGGTGGGTACCGTCTCCTGCTTGGAGACCGAGGCCGACAGCTCGCCGACCTTGAGCACTTCCTTGTCGCGCGTGAAGTCGAGGTTGCCGGTCAGTGCGGCGATGCCGAGTGCGGCGACGATGACGCCGACGATGATCAGACCCATGCGCATGTGCGTATCCCCTGGCGGTTGGTGCGCGCAAGGATGGCCATGGCCCCGCACGCCCGCAAGGCGTCCGCGCACAGCGTGCCGGTTGCCGTTCAGGCTTCCGGCACGCGACGATCACGCAACTCAGTGCGCGCCGTTGGCCTTCGGCTTGTGCGGCACGGCGTGGCTCATGAGGCGGTCGGTCATCGCGATGCCGATCGCCGACAGGATGAACACGCAGTGGATGATCGTCTGCCACAGCACGCCGGTCGTGGTGAGCGTCGCGCAGTTCGGATTCATCGCGGTGATGTCCTTGATCGCGGCGAGCTGCTCGGGCGTGCAGAACGGCAGGCCGTCCAGCGTGCCCGCGGCGATGAACGTCTTGAGCAGGTGGATCGAGGAGATGCCGATGATCGCCATCGCGAGCTTGACCTTGAGCACCGAGGCGTTGACGTGGCTGAGCCACTCGGGCTGGTCCGGATGGCCGTCGAGGCCCAGGCGCGACACGAAGGTCTCGTAGCCGCCGACGATGACCATGACGAGCAGGTTCGAGATCATGACCACGTCGATCAGGCCCAGCACGATCAGCATGATCTGCTGCTCGCCGAAGCCGCCCGCGCCCTTGATCAGGTGCAGCAGCTCCTTGATGAACAGGAACACGTAGACGCCTTGCGCGACGATCAGGCCGAGGTAGAGCGGCAGCTGCAGCCAGCGCGAGAAGAAGATCAGGCGCGGCAATGGACGCATCGTGTGGGGCGTGGACATGGGCGGTCGGTCGGAGGGTGAGGGCGCGCGATTCTAGCAGTCCAAACGCGGCGTTCCGGTGACGGTCCGCGCGCGCTTCGTCGCAGCGCGGGGGCACGTCGACGGCTCGTCTTCCGACCATCCGGGCCCGGGTTCATCCTCGGACGGAGGTCGCGACGTGGGCGTGGGTGTCGGGTTCCATGCAGCCGAACCCCTGCCCGGCCGCGTCCCCTCAGCGTGCAGCCTCGATCAGCTCCACGCCCGGCAGGCCGAGTACGTACTCCGCACCCATGAGCATCGACGGCGTGTAGTAGCCGCCGGCGGGGCGTTCGCGCAGCAGGTGCTCGACGATGCCGAGCGAGGCCGTCGCGGTCAGCGTGTAGCCGTTCGGGGTCTTGAGCTGCAGGGCCACCTCGCGGCCTTCGCGGTCGCGCACCTCGCCCCAGATGTGGCAGCCGGTGCGCTCGCGGCGTTTCTGGTCGGGTCCGGGCGTGCGTGCCGCACGCGCCTGCAGCCAGCGCTGCACCGGCGCGAGCGCGAGCAGCGGCCGCACGAGGCGCAGGCGCCGCATCGAGGCGATCGTCTTGGGCGGCAGCGCCATGTAGGTCTCGATGTCCGGGATGCCGGTCGAGACGAACGCCGTGTACACGTCGCCCCACGGGATCGTGACCGCGCTGCGCGGCTCGCCGTCGCGATCGAACGTGCGCGTCTTCCACGCGATCGGCACCTCGACGACCTCGCCGTTGCGACGCGCACGGCCGCCGTGGCGAAGACCTTCGACGCTGGTCTTCGCGGTGCCCGGGCTCGGCCCGCCGCCGGCCTCGAACGCGAGCACGAGCGAGGTCGCGCCGGGCAGGCGCTGCTTGAGCATCGCCGCGACGCCGTCGGTCGGCACCACGTCGAAACCCGTGCCCGGCAGCACGACCACGCCTTCGTGGCGGGCACGCACGTGGGCGCGATGGCAGCGTGCGAACACGTCGATCTCGCCGGTGATGTCGAGGTAGTGCGCACGTGCACCGAGGCAGGCCTCGAGCAGCGGCTCGCAGGTCGCCGAGAACGGGCCCGCACAGTTGAGCACGATGTCGATGCCGTCGAGGTTGCGCGCGACCGTCGCGGCATCGTCGAGCGTGAACACGCGCCGCGTCAGCTGATGCGGCGCGGCGAGGGCGTCGAGCGCGTCGCGGTCGCGGCCGGCGAGCACGGGTCGCAGGCCGCGCGCGACGGCCTCGGCCGTGATCAGACGCCCCGTGTAGCCGTTGGCGCCGTAGATCATGAGCGTGGTCATGGCCTCACCTCCCCTGCACGCGTTGCATGAGCACGCGGAAGAATCGTTCGGGCCACCAGCGCTTGAGGCGCCAGGCCTTGCGCACGACCGCGGTCGGCAGGATCAGGAACTCGCCGCGCGCGACGCCGCGATAGACCGCATCGGCGATGTCGGTCGGGCTTTCCTTCGCCTCGCGCATGAGCGTGCGAGCGGTCTCGAGGCCGCGCGGATCGGCGGCGCGGAAGTTCTCGAGCAGGTTGGTCTGGAAGAACGACGGGCACACCACCGACACGCCGACCCCGCTGCCGTGCAGCTCGGCGCGCAGGCTTTCGGAGAACGCGACGACGGCTGCTTTCGCGGTCGCGTAGGCGACCATGCCGGGCGGGCCGGCCAGGCCTGCGAACGAGGCGATGTTGACGATGCGGCCTTCCGCCTGTTCGGTCAGCACGGGGCCGAAAAGACGGCAGCCGCGCACGACGCCGAGCAGGTTGATCTCGAGCATCCAGCGCCAGTCGTCGATCGGCGTGGTCAGGGCCGAACCGCTCGCGGCGACGCCGGCGTTGTTGATGACGAGGTCGACGCCTTCCCACGCCGCGAGCACCTGGTCGCGCAGGCCTTCGAACGAGTCGTCGTCGCCGACGTCGACGTGCAGCGCCATCGCGCCGATGCCGAAGCCGGTGATCAGGGCAACCGTCTCCTCGGCGCGTTCGAGGCGGATGTCGGCGCAGGCGACGCGCCAACCGGCCTCGGCGTAACGGAACGCGAGGGCACGGCCGAGACCGCTGCCGGCACCGGTGATGAGGACCCGCCTGGAGGCTTGGCGCATGGCGCATTTTCCTTCTGGATCGCCTATGCTCGCAGAATTGTGGCCGGCCGGGCGGGACGCGTTCAGCCACGCGACGCCGGCCCGTCGCGACCCCGAACGCCCACACGAGAACGCATGCGCTGGTCCGACTTCACGCCTGATGCCGAGTCCCGCTTCCGCGTCGCGCTGCTGACCGTGGCCGTGCTCGCCAGCGCCCTGTTCCCGTACTGGATCATGCAGCGCAACGCCGAGCAGACCGCCGAGGCGTCGTCCTGGGTCGTGCACAGCAGCCAGGTCAAGGAGACCGTCCACGAGCTGATGTTCACGATCCGCGACCTCGAGACGCTCGCGATGGCGCTCTACGTGGGCCTGCCGTCGGACGGCGCGATCGAGCTCTACCGCAAGCAGCGCACCCACATCGCGCCGCTGCTCGCCACGCTGATCGCCTCCACGCGCGACAACCCCGACCAGCAGGCGCGCAGCGGCAACCTCGAGGCGATCCTGCAGGGCCGCCTCAAGCTCATGGACACCGCGATCGAGCAGTTCGGCATCAAGAACTACGACGGCGTCGGTGCCGCGCTGACCCAGGCGCGCCAGCTGTTCCAGTTCCGTGCGGTCGCGGAAGAGATCCTCGCTGCCGAGACCGCGCTGTTCGCGGACCGCGAGGCCAAGGCCAAGTCCGCCGAACGCGGCGCGCGCTGGGCCACCGCCGGCGTGCTGTTCGCGCAGCTGCTGCTGCTCGGCGCGGTCATCTTCGTCTCCGAGCGCCAGGTGCAGCGTCGCCTCACCGCCGAGACGCGCATGGCCCAGGCCGTCGCGCGATCGCGCGCGATCGTGCAGACGATCCGCGAGCCGATCCTCCTGCTCGACAAGCATCTGCGCGTGATGACCCTCAACGCCGCGTTCCGCGAGGTCTACGGCCTCGACGAGGACGACGAAGGCACCGGGCGCGCGCTCGCCGACCTCGGCGAAGACGCCTGGTCGGACAAGGTCCTGCACCAGCGCCTCGCCGACGTCGCGACGCGCAACCGCGAACTGTGGGACTACGAACTCGGCCAGCGCACCGTCGAGGGCGTCGAGCGCATCGTCCTCGTCAACGCGCGCCGCATGGCGCTGCCCGAGCGCGACGAGCCGGCGGTCGTGCTGACCGTCAACGACGTCACCGCGAGCAAGCGCGCCGAGGCGCAGATCCGCGACCTCAATCGCGAGCTTTCGGGCAAGGTCGAGCAGGTCTCCGAGGTCAACCGCGAGCTCGAGTCGTTCGGCTACTCGGTCTCGCACGACCTGCGCGCGCCGCTGCGCCACATCGCCGGTTTCGCCGACAAGCTCGAGCGTCACCTCGGCGATGCCGCCGACGAGCGCGCGCACCACTACCTCGGCGTCATCGGCGATGCCGCACGGCGCATGTCCGCGCTGATCGAGGACCTGCTGCTGTACTCGCGCCTCGGCCGCAATGCGATGCGCTTCCAGCCCGTCGACATGCAGGCGCTCGTCGACGAGCTGCGCGGCATGGTCATGGGCGACGCGGGCCATCGCGACATCGCCTGGACGGTCGGCGGCCTGCCCATCGTCATGGGCGACGAGAACATGCTGCGCCAGGTCTGGCAGAATCTGCTCGGCAATGCGGTCAAGTACACCTCGCGCCGCGAGCACGCCACGATCGAGGTCGGCGTGACGCAGTCCGACGACGAGGGCACCGTGTTCTTCGTGCGCGACAACGGCGCCGGCTTCGACATGGACTACGCCGGCAAGCTGTTCGGCGTGTTCCAGCGCCTGCACAAGGGCACCGAATACCCCGGCACCGGCATCGGGCTCGCCAACGTCAGGCGCATCGTCGCGCGCCACGGCGGGCGGACCTGGGCCGAGGCCAAGCCCGACCAGGGCGCCACCTTCTATTTCTCGCTGCCCGTGGGCGGCGCCAGCCAGAGTCCCAACGGAACCACGCCATGAACCGTGACATCCGCACCATCCTGCTCGCCGAGGACAGCGCCGCCGACGCCGAAATGGCCATCGACGCGCTGCGCGAAGCCAAGCTCGCCAATCCCGTCGTGCACGTCGAGGACGGCGTCGAGGCGCTCGACTACCTGTTCGCGCGCGGCGCGTTCGAGGGACGCGGCAAGGGTAACCCCGCCGTCGTGCTGCTCGACATCAAGATGCCGCGCCTCGACGGGCTCGAAGTGCTCAAGCGCATGCGCGCCGACGACAACCTGCGTCGCGTGCCCGTGGTGATCCTGTCGTCGTCGCGCGAGGAAAGCGACCTCGTCGCGAGCTGGAACCTCGGCGTCAACGCCTATGTGGTCAAGCCGGTCGACGTGTCGCAGTTCTTCCAGGCCGTCCAGACGCTCGGACAGTTCTGGGCCGTGCTCAACGAAGCACCCTGACGCGGGACTTGCATGGCGACGGCTTCGGCACAGGCTCCACTCCGCATCCTCGTCGTCGAGGATGACCCCATCGACGCCGAGCTCGCGATCGACGAGCTGCGCGACGACGGCCTCGCCTTCGAATCGCGCACCGTCGACGACGAAGCCGGCTTCCGCGACGCGCTCGAGACGTTCCAGCCCGACATCGTGCTGTCGGACCTCGCGTTGCCCGGATTCAGCGGCTACCACGCGCTCGACATCCTGCGCGCGCAGTGGCCGCACATGCCCTTCATCTTCGTCTCGGGCACGATCGGCGAGGAAGCCGCGATCGAGGCGCTCAAGCGCGGTGCCACCGACTACGTGCTCAAGGGCCGCCTCGTGCGCCTCGCCTCGGCGGTGCGCCGCGCGCTGCGCGAGGCGCAGGACTCGGTCGCGCGCGAGCGCGCCGAGGTCGAGTTGCTGCGCGCGCAGCGTTTCGAGAGCCTCGCCCTGCTCGCCGGCGGCCTCAGCCACGACCTGCGCAACATCCTGCAGCCTCTGCTGCTGACCTCGTCGCTGATCAGCGAGAACGAGGATCCGGAGCTGCGCAAGCACGGCGAGCTCGTGCGCGACTGCGCCAAGCGCGGCCTCGAGATGGTCGCCTCGATGCTCTCGTTCGCGCGTGGCGCACGCGTCGAGATCGAGCAGGTCAAGCTCGCCGCGCTGTTCGACGCGCTCGCGATGCTGCTGCGCGGCAGCGTGCCGCGCAACGTCACGCTCGCATTCGAGAAGCCCGAAGACGACATCGTCCTCGAAGGCAACCAGACCGAGCTGCAGCAGTGCCTGCTCAACCTCTGCCTCAACGCGATGCAGGCGATGCCCGACGGCGGCACGCTGACGCTGGGCGCGGTGGCCTCGACGCTCGAAGCGGATTTCTTCCGCGAGGACGAGGCCAACGTGCCGGGCGCCTACCTCACGCTGCGCGTCACCGACACCGGCATCGGCATGCCCGAGGCCGTGCGCGCGAACCTGTTCCGTCCGTTCTTCACGACCAAGGCCGATGGCACCGGCCTCGGCCTGCTCTCGTGCAAGCGCATCGTCACCAACCACCGCGGCTACCTGCGCGTGCTCAGCGAATCCGGCAAGGGCACGACGTTCGAGTTGTACCTGCCGCTGGCGCACGCCCGCGAGAACGGCGCGGAGCCCGCCGCGGTCGCTCGCGGCCGTGGCGAGCGCGTGCTCGTCGTCGCCGAGAAGGCCGGCAAGCTCGCGATGCTGTTCGACGCGCTCGACCTCAACGGCTACGCCGTGACGACCGCGCAGAGCGGCACCGAAGCGCTGCAGAAACTCGACACGCTCGGCCTGCCCGAGCTGCTCGTCATGGACGCCGACCTCAGCCTCATGACCTTCGTGCGCACGCTCGACGCGCTGCTCGAACGCGACTACACCGGCCCGGTCATCCTGCTCGAACGTCGCGACGCGCCGGTCGACCGCGAGGGCCTGCCACCGGACGTGCGCTTCCGCTTCATCGCCAAGCCGGTGGCCGTGCCCGAGCTGCTGCGCGGCGTGCGCGAGGAGCTCGATGCGGCGGTGGGTGATGGCGGAAGCTGACACCGGCCTCTACGAACGCAATCGATCGTCGACGTGGCTCCGACGATGCGGGAAATCCCGGTACAGCACAGGCGCTGATCACGGAGATGGATCCTCGGGACGCCACGACCCGGTCAAGCCGCGTCAGGAAGCGGCATCGGCTTTGGATGCACGGCCGGAGCCGTGACGCTCAACACAGGCGCTGCAGGCGCTCGAGCGGCGGCATGGCATCCGGAGTGGATCGACCGTCGATCGACCAGAGGTCCAGACCCGCGAGCAGTCCCTCGCGCTCGAACACGAAGGCACCGTAGAGGTTGCCCTCGTCGTCCCGCCATCGATGGTCGGACAGGATGCGCATGCCGGACGTCGAGGGTGGTTGCCCGTCGATGGAAAAATCGATGCTCGCGCACCCACAACCGCAGACATTGGCGACACGGGCACGCTGCAACTGCTTCAGGTAACCGGTGTTGTCGCCTTCGCCGTGCTCGAGCAGCCAACGAACGACGCCCAACTCGTCGGCAGTCAGCCGACGATCGATCCCGGTGCTCGAACGAAGGTGACTCATCCTTCCATCAGCGCTTGTTCGCCGCCTGCTGCTGCGGCGTGCCGAACAGCACCTCGGGGCGTTGGAACAGCACCCACGAGGTCGCGATGTACTTGTCGCCGCCCTTGGGCATGTTGCCGCGGTGCGTGTGCGTGTAGCCGGCCGGGGCGATCACGAGCGAGCCGGTCTCGGGCACGACCTTGCGCTGCTGGTGGAAGAATTCGGTCTCGCCCTCGGCGAAGCCGTCGTTGAGGTAGACCGACCACAGCACGACCCGATGCAGCGTCTCGCCGTGCGTATCACCCATCTTCGGATACAGCTCGCAATGCCAGTACGGGTAGCCGCCCTGGTTGGCGATGTACTTCTGCAGATTGATCGTGCCGGGACGGAAGCACTTCACGAGCAGGTGCTGCAGCAGGTTGTCGGGCAGCGCGCGCAGCGACTCGGGATCGAGCATCGCGAGCTCGCCGGTCTTCGGGTCCGGCATGCGCAGCGACAGCGGCGCGAGCGCGACGTAGGGGTACCTGCGCACGTAGCGCATGAGCGCACCCATCATCGCGGTGTTGAGTGCGTTGACCGCGTCGCGCCACTCGGGATGGTCGTCGATCGTGATGTCCCAGCTGTCCTTGAGGCACGTGTCGACGCCGCCACCGGTGCTGCCGCGCACGGCCTTGCCGCTCGCGTTGAAGCGCTGGATCAGCGCACGGCAGACCGCAGGGTCCACCGCGCGTTCGTACACCTCGATGAAATCGTCCGCCACGTTCGCCCCGCTGGATGTGCCGTCAGCCGTGCATGCCACGCGATCGTGTCACGTCGCCGCCTCGCGGTGGTAGCGCGTGACGCGTTCGACCTCGTCCTTCGAGCCGAGGAACACCGCGACACGCTCGTGCAGCTTCTCGGGCTGGATGTCGAGGATGCGCAGGCGACCGTCGGTGGCCGCACCGCCGGCCTGTTCGACGATCATCGCCATCGGGTTGGCTTCGTACATGAGGCGCAGCTTGCCGGGCTTGTCGGGGTCCTTCATGTCGCGCGGGTAGATGAAGATGCCGCCGCGCGTGAGGATGCGGTGCACGTCGGCGACCATCGAGGCGACCCAACGCATGTTGAAATCGCGCTCGCGCACGCCGGTCCTGCCGGCGAGAAGCTCCTCGATGTACTGGCGCATCGGCGGCTCCCAGTGGCGCAGGTTCGACATGTTGATCGCGAACTCCGAGGTCTGCTCGGGGATGCGCATGTCCGATTGCGTGAGCAGGAACGTGCCCTGCTCGCGGTCCAGCGTGAACGCGTGCACGCCGTCGCCGAGCGTGAGCACGAGCACCGTGCTCGAGCCGTACACGGCATAGCCCGCCGCGACCTGGCGCGTGCCGGCCTGCAGGAAGGCCTGCTCGCCGGGCTCGATGTCGGCCGGGCAGCGCAGCACCGAGAAGATCGTGCCGACCGAGATGTTGACGTCGATGTTCGACGAGCCGTCGAGCGGATCGAACACGAGCAGGTATTCGCCCTTCGGATAGCGGTGCGGGATCGGGTGCGGGTCGTCCATCTCCTCCGAGGCGAGCGCGGCGAGGTGACCGCCCCACTCGTTGGCCTCGAGCAGGATCTCGTTGGAGAGCACGTCGAGCTTCTTCTGTGCCTCGCCCTGCACGTTGTCGGTGCCGGCGTTGCCGAGCACGCCGCCGAGCGCACCCTTGCCGACCGCGATCGAGATGCGCTTGCAGGCGCGTGCGACGACTTCGATGAGCAGGCGCAGGTCGGCGTTGATGCGTCCCTGGTCGCGTTGCTGTTCGAGCAGGAACCGGGTCAGCGAGATCGGCTTGGCGTCGGCCATCGGCGCGGTGTCCAGGACAGGGGGACGCCCATTGTCACGGGTTGCGCGCGGGCGCGCCACCGCGCGCGGCCAGCGCGAGTCGCACGGCCTCGAAACGCCGTCGTTCGGTCGCCGCGGGCAGCAGTTCGCCTTCGATCGTCGGCGCGAGTGCGTCGGCGCCGGCACGGGCCTCGTCGAGGCGGCCGAGCGCGACGAGCGCTTCGAGCCGGCCGACGCCCGCGATGAGGCGCAGATCGTAGGCAAGGCCGGGTTGCGTGGCGAGGCCGTCGAGGGCGAGGTCGAACTCGTGTGCGGCGGCGGTCGCGTCGCCGCGCGCGAGCGCGATGCGGCCGCGCTGCACGTGTACGTCGCAGCGCCAGGGATGATCGGCCGGCAGGCGTGCGGCAAAACGTGGTTCGACGGTGTCGAGCGTCGTCGCGGCCTCGTCGAAGCGGCCGGCGCGCACGCGCGCGGCGGCCAGGCGCAAGAGCTCGAACGCGGTGCGCTCGGCGTCCTCACCACGCGTCGCGCGCGTGCGCGCGAGCACGTCGTCGAGCGTGGCCAGCGCGCTCGCGTGTTCGCCGCGCAGGCTGTCGACGCGGGCCAGGTTCGAGCGCGCGCGCAGCACTTCGGGGTCGTCGGCCGGGCGTGCCTGCGTCAGCGCGTCCACGGCGCCGGCGAGCAGGTCGCGCGCATGCGCGTAGTCGCCGATCGTCGCGTAGGCACTGCCGAGGTCGGCCTGCGCGATCGCACCCGCGACCGGATCGCCGTCGCGCACGTCGCGCTGGATGCGGAACGCCGCCTCGTTGTGGGCGAGCGCGTCGCGGAAGCGGCCGAGGCCGAGCAGGCTCTCGGCGAGTCGGTTCTCGAGCGAGGCCGTGATCGTGCTGGTCTCGCCGAGCGTCGTGCGCGCGATGCCGAATGCGCGTTCGAGGCGTTCGCGCGCGTCCTCGTAGGCGCCCTGCCGTACGAGGATCGTCGCATGCGCGGCCAGCGCGTCGATCAGCGCGGGATGCGCGGCAGGCAGGCTCGCGACGAGCTCGCGTTCGACCTGCGCGGCCTCGTCGCGCGCACGCGCGACCTCGCCGAGTTCGAGATGCACGAGCGCGAGCGTGCGCCGCGTCTCGGCCACCGCGAGCGCATCGACGGGTACGAGCGCCTCGCGCAGGCCGAGCGCGCGCACGAGCAGCGGCTCGGCCGCGCCGGCGCGACCCGCCTCGAGCTCGGCCTGGCCGGCCTGCTGC
>JASCPI010000065.1 GCA_029959555.1 Lysobacteraceae bacterium PS02065
CCGCCCGCGCCCGCGAGGCGGCCGCCCCGCCCAATCACCCCGCCCCCCACGACCACGGCAGCATGGACCACAGCGGCACGGACGATAGCGGTATGGACCATAGCGGCATGGACCATAGCGGCATGGACCATAGCGGCATGGACCATAGCGGCATGGACCATAGCGGCATGGACCACGGCGTTGCGCCTCCCGCTACCCCACCGAAACCCGCGGCCGAACCGGCCGCCACGACACCGAAGAAGCGTCGTCCGACGCACGATCCCCAGCACGGAGACCAGCCATGAGCATGAGCCGACGCGAGCTCCTCAGGAACGTCGGCGCCGCGGCGCTGATCCCGGCCGCGGCGACCGCGGCCGCGCAGGTGACGGACACGCCGGCGCGTCCGTCCACCGGCACGCGCCGCAGTGGCTACACCCCCGTGCGTACGCTCAACGGGCGCACGCTCGCGCACCGCATGGTCGACGGCGTCAAGGAGTTCCACCTCGTCGCCGAGGAGATCGAGCACACGTTCGCGCCGGGCTGCGTGGCGAAGTGCTGGGGCTACAACAGGTCGACGCCGGGACCGACCATCGAGGCCGTCGAGGGCGACCGCGTACGCATCCTCGTGACCAACCGGTTGCCCGAGCCGACCACGATCCACTGGCACGGCATCCTGCTGCCGTGCGGCATGGACGGCATCGCCGGCCTCACGCAGCCGCCGATCCTTCCGGGCGAGACCTGGGCCTACGAGTTCACGCTGCGCCAGCACGGCACGCACATGTACCACCCGCATGCCGACGAGATGACGCAGATGGCGTTCGGCATGATGGGCATGTTCATCATCCACCCGAAGGACGGCGAGGCCGTGCCCGTCGATCGCGACTACGCGATCCTGCTGCACAACTGGGCGCTGCATCCGGGCACATACCGGCCCGATCCGTCGATCATGACCGACTTCGACCTCTGGACCTTCAACAGCAAGGTCTATCCGGCGATCGATCCGCTGGTCGCGCGCAGCGGCGAGCGCGTGCGCATCCGCGTCGGCAACCTGTCGATGTGGAACCACCCGATGCACGTGCACGGCGTGCAGTTCGACGTGACCGGCGGCGACGGCGGGCGCTGGCCGGAGCGCCTGTGGCGTCCCGAGGTCACCGAGATCGTCGGCGTCGGCCAGACGCGCGACCTCGAGTTCGTCGCGGTACCCGGCGACTGGGCCATGCACTGCCACATGGCGCACCACACGATGAACACGATGGGCCACGACATCCCGAATCCGGTCGGCGTCGACCAGGCCGGAGTCGAGGCGCGCCTGCAGAAGTTCCTGCCCGGTTACATGGCGATGGGCCGCGACGGCATGGCCGGCCACCAGGCCCATGCCGCGGCGATGCCGGGCCCGCCGAACACGTTGCCGATGATGATGGGCAAGGGACCGTTCGGCGACATCGAGATGGGCGGCATGTTCACGGTGATCAAGGTGCGCGACGACCTCGCGCCCGGCGACTACCGTGATCCGGGCTGGTACCGCCATCCCGAAGGCACGATCGCGCGCCGCGTGTCGGCCGCGGCCGCGCCGTCGAAGGACGACGACCACGCGCATCACGGGCATTGAGGCGTCGACGCGGGCGATGCGAGGGCATCGTCCGCGTCACGACGATCGAGCGAGTGAGGTTCTCGAGGTCGGAGGTGGCGGGTTTCCGAGCAACGTCGGCGTGTCGATGTGGCGTCCTCGCACGATCTGCAACGCATGACGCCAAGCGAACGCCGGGCCGCGACGACGGTGGCCGGCGTTCCATCCGGCCGCGTGGCTCAGGCCGACGCGAGGATCGCCGCGACCTCGGCAGCGTCGAGCCGCGCGAACGGCATCGGATCGGCCGGTTCGGTGGGCGGCGGGACCAGCGCGAGCTGGTACCAACCCACATCGAGCCAGCGGCCGTTCTTGTAGCCCGCATGCGCGAACACGGCGGCCTGTCTGAAGCCGAGTGCTTCGTGGACGCCCGTGCTCGCGGCGTTGGGCAGCGTGATGATGCCGTAGGCGTTGACGAAACCCTGCCGGCGCATCAGCGCGAACAGCGCACCGTACAGGCGCCGGCCGAGTCCGCGGCCTTGCACCTCGCGGTCGAGGTAGATCGTGACCTCCGCACCCCATCGGTAGGCGAGCCGCGTGCGGTTCTCGCAGGCGTAGGCGTAGCCGATCACGCGTCCGTCCTGCTCGGCGACGATCCACGGATGCGTCGGCGCGATGCGCGCGAGCCGTGCGGCCATTTCGGCGGCATCAGGCGGATCGAGCTCGAACGAGACGACCGAGTCGACGATGTAGGGCGCGTAGATCTCGGCGAAACGGGGCGCATCGGCCGGCGTGGCGGTGCGCAGGATCACGGGGGCGGCGGTCATCGTGGCAGGGCGGATGGCGGGGCCGCGAGTGTCCCACGCCGGGCGTGGTGCGGATACGCCGGAAGGTGCCGCGTCGACCGGCGTGGGCACGGGCTCAGACATCGCGGGCGCTGCGCATGTTCTCGAGCAAGCCGGGCCCGGCACGTCAGCCAGGCTCACGACGCCCCATGCCGCAGACTTCCCGACGTCCGAGCCATTCTTCGCGAGAGAAGCAGGGAGGAGCGGGTTTCGGCACCGCCCTCCCTGGACTTCGTGAAGATCGCTCAGAGCTCGACCACCGACTCGAAGCCGCCGAAGATCATGCGCATGCCGTCGAACGGCATCGGATTGGCGTTCATGTCCATGCGCTCGTCTTCCATCATCTTCTTCATGCCGGCGTCGCGCGTGGCCTTGTCGGGCCACTCGACCCACGAGAACACGACGGTCTCGTCGTCCTTGGCCTTCACGGCGCCCTGGAAATCGGTGACCTTGCCCTTCGGCACGTCGTCGCCCCAGCACTCGAAGACGCGGGTTGCGCCGAACTCGAGGAACATCGGGTCGAACTTCTTCGCGTGCTCGATGAACTTCTGCTTGTTCGCGGTCGGGACCGCGAGGACGAATCCGTCGACATACGCCATGGTGGTTCTCCTTTCGTGGAAGGCGCCCGCGCGGCGCGCGGGCACGAGCGTGGAGCAGGGCGGTCGTGCCCTGCGCGGGATTCAGGCCAGCGTGCGGCGGCGCTCGAGTTCGGCCGGCGAGGGCTCCTCGTGCGCGAACGAGCCGGTGCGGATGTCGCCGTCGCGGCGCACGTAGCGCGCGAGGATCACGCCGTTCGGCGCGACCAGCGAGCTTTCGAGCGTGAGTTCGGCGGGCTGTGCGTCGCCGCCGAACAGGCGCTTGCCGCGTCCGAGCAGGACCGGGTACAGCAGCACCTGCAGGCGGTCGACGAGACCCGCGGCGAACAGCTGGTGCAGCAGTTCGGTGCTGCCCTGCACGAGCAGGCGCGGGCCGTCGGAACTCTTGATCTCTTTCAGACGCGCGATCACGTCGTCGCCGAGGCTTTCGCTGTTGGCCCAGGTCAGCGTCGAGGCGTCGTGCGTGGCGACGTACTTGCGTGCCGCATTGAACGCGGTGCCGATGTCGTCCTCGGACTGCGGCCAGTGCGCCGCGAAGATGTCGTAGGTGCGGCGCCCGAGCAGCAGGTCGAACGGTTCGGCGAAGGTCTCGCCCATGACGTGGCCGAGGCTGTCGTGCCAGTACGGCACGGTCCATCCGCCGAAGCGGAAGCCTCCGGTCGGGTCCTCGTCCGGCCCTCCGGGGGCCTGCATGACGCCATCGAGGCTGGCGAAGACGGCGGCGTGGATCGGTCGCATGGGGATCTCCTGTCGTGGTCCTGATACGGGTACGACGAACGGGGGAGCGCGGAATCGACAACGTCATCGACGATGGGTTGCTTCGTCGTCACGCCGGGTGCCCCGACCTCCCGAATCATCGACCCGCAAGGCCGAACGCGAGCCGACCCGCCTGCCTGTTCAGGTCGGTCGGCGTAGCCCGCCCATCTTGCCGCCGTGCGACGTCGCAGGTCATGGCGTGGAGGTCACCCGGGTCGGGCTTGTCAGTCGACCGTGTCGCCGTGCAGCGTCGTCGCGCGCATCGACGCGCGTCCGCGGAACGCGCCGAACCAGTCGGTGAGGCGAACATGCCGGCGGAACGACGGCAGGTCGCGGAACGCGAGCCAGTCCAGCGTCGTCGCAAGCGCGATGTGGCCGATGTCCGGCGTGTCGCCGTCGCCCGGATCGAGCGTCTGCTCCAGCCATGCGTAGGTCGCCTCGAGTTTGCGCGTGTAACCCTCCGCGAGTCCGGCATGGCGCAGCGCCTCGGGGCGTCGCACGGTTTCCCAGCGCAGGGCGATGCCTGCCTCGGCGAGGCCTTGCGCGACGGCCTGCAGGCGCAGTGCCCGCCAGCGCGCCTCGCCGTCGCGCGGGATGCGCGGTGGTCGGTCATGCCGCGTATCGAGCCAGGCGCAGATGACGTCCGAGTCGAACAGCGCTTCGGCATCGTCGCGCAGCAGCACGGGTACCTTGCCGAGCGGGTTGGCGTCGAACACGTCCACGTTCGCGCGCGTCGGGCTCGTCTCGTGGTGTTCGACCAGGATGTCGCCGGCGAGGCCGACCTCGTGCGCGAACACGAGCACCTTGCGGGCGAACGGGGAATGGGTCTGGTACAGCAGTTTCATCGGCGGTGTCGTCGGGGGCATGGGCGGCATCTCGTGCGGCACGGGACGCCGCGCGGGGCAGGGTATGGCGCTGCCCGTGTCGTGCCGCCGCGAATACAGGTGTCGATGCGCCTCGAAACCGCGCGAGGCCGTCCTATCATGCGGGCATGGATCTCGATGCCTTCGATCGCCAGCTGCTCAACCTCGTCCAGCAGGATGCGTCACGCACCGCGGACCAGCTCGCCACGCATGTCGCGTTGTCGGTCTCGGCGATCCAGCGCCGGTTGAAGCGGCTGCGCGAGGAAGGCGTCGTCGAGCGGCACGTCGCGGTGCTCGATCCGCGGCAGGTCGGTCGGCCGACGCTGTTCGTCGTCGCGCTCGAGGTCGAACGCGAGCGCCCGGAACTGCTCGCGCAGCTGCGGCGCTAGCTCGATGCGGAGCCGCACGTGCAGCAGGCCTATTACGTGACCGGCGGCGCGGATTTCACGCTCGTGGTCACCGCACCCGACACCGAGACCTACGATGCGCTGATGTCGCGCATGGTCGCGGACAATCCGAATGTGCGCCGCTTCACGACGAACGTCGTGCTCGGCATCGTCAAGCGTGGCCTCGCGATGCCGTTGCCCGAGCGCGACATGTCCTGACGCGCGGTCCGGCCGTGATCGCGGCCTCCACATCGCGGCGATGCCGCATGTCGTGTACGTAACGTTGCGTGCATGGACACGATCGATCCGTTCCCGCATCTCGACGACGCGACCACGCCGACACCATTGCTCGACATCTCCGCACTCGCGTCACACGTGGGCGTCGCGCGCGTACGCGTCAAGCTCGAGAACCTGCGTTCCTCGGGGCACTTCAAGATCCTCGGCGGTCGCGTGGCGGGCCTGCGTGCGCTCGCGCGTGCGACCGGCATCGCGGAGCGTGCACTGCTCGATCGGACGCATGGTGCGTCCGTGCTGCCTGCGTTGCTGTGCGCGAGCGAGGGCAACCACGGTCTCGCCGTCGCCACCGCTGCCGCGCGCGTCGGCACCACGGCGACCATATTCCTGCCGAACGACGTCGACGCGCGTCGCGTCGCGCGCATCCGTGCTCTCGGGGCGAGCATCGTCGGCGTCGACGGAGGCTACGACGATGCGGTCGCGTGCGCAGCCGAGGCGGCACGGCGTGGCGAGGGGCTGCTCGTCGCCGACACGTCGCGTGATCCCGACGACGTCGTGGTCCATGACGTCATGCTGGGCTACGCGCGCATCGCCGACGAGCTCGAGCGGCAGTTCGCGCAGGACCCGTGGCCGACGCACGTGTTCGTGCAAGCCGGCGTCGGCGGTCTCGCCGCGGCGATGGCGCAAGGTCTCGTGCCGCGCATGCGTGCGCCGGCGCGCTGCGTCGTCGTCGAGCCCGAGCGGGCCGCGTGTGTCGGGCTGGCCCTGGCGCTGGGATCCGCCTCGCGTCTCGCGCACGATCCCGTCGGCGTCGCGTCGATGCTCGCCTGCGGCGAGGCCTCGGCACCGGCCGTCCGCATCCTGCTTCGCCACGCGGCGCAGGCGGTCGCCGTCGACGATGCCACGCTGCGCGAAGCCGAGACGCTCATGGCGGATGCCGGCATCGCCACGACGACCTCCGGCGCGGCAGGCTTCGCGGGCCTGCTGCACGTGGCGCGGGGTCGAGTGCGGCGCGAGGCATGCGCTCGACGCACGTGCCGACGTGATCCTGCTCGTGACCGAAGGGCCGCTGCCCGCGGCGTGACCGCGGTTGTCCACAGCCGCCGTGGAAGGCCTGTGGACAACCGCTGTATGAACGCCGTTGCGTGGCGGTCCGGCGCGGTCGCGGCTCGTTCTGGTCACGACGTGGCCAACATGCGACGCACGTCGCGTCGATCCGCGGTGATCCCGATGGTCCGGCGTCGCGAGGACGCCTATGATCGGCCCTCCTTCAGGCCCTCGAGTCCGGAACCGTCGATGCCCACACCCCAGTTGTCGGTGTACTTCTTCCTGCAGGCCGCCGTGATCCTGCTGGTCTGCCGGCTCGTCGGCAAACTCGCGCAGAGCGTCGGCCAGCCGCAGGTGGTCGGCGAGATGATCGCCGGCGTCACGCTCGGGCCTTCGCTGTTCGGCATGCTGCTGCCCGACATGCAGGCGGCACTGTTCCCGAAGCAGACGCTCGACACGCTCTACGTGTTCGCCCAGCTCGGCGTCGGCCTGTACATGTTCATCGTCGGATCGGAGTTCCGCAGCGACCACTTCCGCGCGCGCTACCGCAGCGCGATGCTCGTGTCGGTCGCCGGCATCGCGGTGCCGTTCGCGCTGGCGTTCCTGCTCGCACCCTGGCTGGTCACGGTGCCGAACCTGTTCTCCGAGAAGGTCAAGCTGTTCGATGCCTCGCTGTTCCTCGGCGCGGCGATCGCGATCACGGCGTTCCCGATGCTCGCGCGAATCATCCACGAGCGCGGCCTCACGGGCAGTCCGCTCGGCACGCTCGCGCTGACCGCCGGTGCGGTCGACGACGTCGCTGCGTGGTGCATCCTCGCCGTCGTGCTCGCGAGTTTCGGTGGCAGCTGGGACAGCGCCTGGCTCGCGATCGGCGGCGGCATCGCCTACGCAGTGTTCATGCTCGTCGTCGGCAGGCGTCTGCTCCGGCGCCTCGCCGACCATGTGAAGCCCGACGCACCGCTCGGCATGACCCTGCTCGCGATCGTCATCGCGCTGTTCTGCCTCAGCGCCTGGCTCATGGACGCGATCGGCATCCATGCCGTGTTCGGCGGCTTCCTGCTCGGCGTGTGCCTGCCGCGTGGCGCGCTCACCGAGAAGCTGCGCGACACGCTGCAGCCGTTCGTGGTCGTGTTCCTGCTGCCGATGTTCTTCACGTTCTCGGGACTCAAGACGCATCTGGGCATGGTGTTCGATCCGCAGCTCATGCTGGCCGCCGTGGCGATCCTCGTCGCCTCGTTCGCAGGCAAGGCGCTCGCCTGCTGGGCCGCCGCGCGGGCATCGGGCGAGAATCCACAGGACGCGATGGCGATCGGTGCGCTCATGAATGCGCGCGGCCTCATGGAGCTGATCCTGATCAACATCGGCCTGCAGGCCGGCGTGATCAAGGAAGGCCTGTTCTCGATCCTCGTGCTCATGGCGATCCTGACCACGCTCATGGCGACGCCGCTGTTCAACTGGATCATGCGCCGGCGTGCACGCAGCGAAGCGCTCGCGACGGTGCCTTGACGATTCCGTCGGCGTCTGCTCGATCGCGGGGCCGCCATGGCGAGTTATCCACGCCGGACGTGGAAAGGCCTGTGGACAACCTCGTGATGAACACCGGCGGATGGCGTCGTGGCGCGGTGCACGCTCGGATTGATCGCCGCGTGACCAGCGACGGCATCGCTCCAGCGAAGGCTGCGCACGGATGCCGTCGGCTTCGCGTGGTTTGCGCCGCATCGCCAATCGTGAGCCTCATCACCTGATCCGTTCAGATCGATCGCTGCTTCAGTCCACCTGCCATCGGAGGCATCGCATGTCGTTCCCGCGCGTCGGCCCGTTCGTCCTGTCGCTCCTTCTCGTGCTCGGCTCCGTCCATGCCTACTCGGCATCGCCAGCTGCCGTGCGCTACGACGGCGACACGCTCGTGGTCGACGGCGTCGAGCATCCGCGCGAGCCGCCGCTGACGGAAGGTTTCGCGCCGGGGCGCGTGCTCGTGCAGCCGAAGGCGGGCAGGGAGGCCGACGTGGAGGCCGTGCTCAAGCGCTTCGGGCTGACGGTCGTCGCCCGCGAGGGCATGAGCATCGTTGTCGAGGTGCCGCTCGGATTCGAGTGGCAGTGGAACAATGCGCTCGCCGACGTCCCGAACGTCGACCGGACTGCGTTGCAGTAGGCGATCCCCTCGCGGCGTTTGACCTCGCGGGCCGCGGGTCGTACAAAGCGGGCGCGCATGTGAAGGGGAAGACGAACGTGGCGATCGAAGGCGCCGGCGGCACGCCGGGTGGCATCGGGCAGTTCCTGTGCGGGTTCGTCATGGCCGTGGCGGGCGGCTGGCTGCTGCTCAACCAGGTCATGGTGACCGGTGGCGCGTGGACGCTGTGGGGTTACGACGCGTTCGGCCTGTCGCTCGTGCCGTTCATCGCGGGCATCGCGATGCTGTTCTTCAACGGGCGCTCGATCGTGGGTTGGCTGCTGCTGACGGCCGGGCTCGTCATCATCGTCGCGGCCGTGATCATGAACCTGCGCATCCACTTCCGCCCGACCAGCCTGTTCAACACGCTCATGATCCTCGTGCTGCTGTTCGGCGGCATTGGGCTGCTGGCGCGATCGCTGCGGTCGCAGTCGCCGAAAGCCTGAGGTACGCCGCACCCGCCTGGCGGGCCGCGATTCGCGTTGCGGCGCCGGCGTCCGTATCATGCGCGCCCGATTCCGCCCAAGGGCCGATGTCGCCTGCCGTCCCGGCATGCGGCGGGCGCCGCCGTGACCGATGAACGCAACGCCTTCCGATTCCATGCCCGCGCCCGACACCGACGTCTTCGGTGAGGATCCGCACGCGAGCCTCGCGCTGCTCGAGGCGATCGCCGCCGACCGCACGCTGCTCGACCGCCTCGACGAGGCCGGCCGTGCGCGCTTCTACCAGGCCGTCGCGTCGATCTACGAGCCGGATCCCAAGCAGCGCCGCAAGCGCCTCAAGGCCGCCGAGCGCAAGCGCGTCGCCGACCGCGTCGCACGCGAGGAGGCCGTGCTGCACGCGACCGGCATCCGCGAGCTGCGCCGCAAGCCCGTGTTCACGACGCCGAACGTGTTCCCGCCCGAAGGCTTCGTCGCCGACGACCGCGAAGAGGACACGCCCGAGCTGCGCGAGTCGATCGAACCGCAGCACTGCTACGTCTGCAAGCGCAAATACTCGCTGATCCACCACTTCTACGACCAGCTCTGCCCCGAGTGCGCGGCGTTCAATTTCACCAAGCGCACCGAGACGGCGGACCTGCGCGGACGCGTCGCGCTGCTGACCGGCGGACGCGTCAAGATCGGCTACCAGGCCGGCCTCAAGCTGCTGCGTGCGGGTGCGAGCCTGATCGTCACGACGCGCTTCCCGCGCGATTCGGCCGAGCGCTACGCCGCGGAGCCCGATTTCGCCGAATGGGCCGACCGCCTCGAGATCTTCGGTCTCGACCTGCGCCACACGCCGAGCGTCGAGGCGTTCTGCCGCGAACTGCTGGCGACGCGCGACCGCCTCGACTTCATCGTCAACAACGCCTGCCAGACGGTGCGTCGTCCGCCCGATTTCTACGCGCACATGATGGCCGGCGAGACCGCGGCCGCGCACGAGGTCCC
This sequence comes from Lysobacteraceae bacterium PS02065, assembly GCA_029959555.1. GTDB lineage: Bacteria > Pseudomonadota > Gammaproteobacteria > Xanthomonadales > Rhodanobacteraceae > Dokdonella. Next base: position 9,868 of record JASCPI010000065.1, read on the forward strand.
CGAGCACCTGCGCAAGCTTCTGGGCCGCTACGAGGGCCTGCGTCGCTACGACATGCTGCCCGACGCGGCCTCAACCGCGGCCGTCGCGACGCCGCTGCTGCACGGTGAGGCGCCCGGCATCGCGCGTGCGGCCGAACTCTCTCAGCTGCCGTTGCTCGCCGAGGAGTTCGCCAACCAGAAGCACCTGTTCCCCGAAGGCCGTCTCGATCAGGACCTGCAGCAGATCGACCTGCGTGACCGCAACTCGTGGCGCATGCTCATGGCCGACGTGCCGACCGTCGAACTGCTCGAGGTGCAGCTCGTCAACGCGGTCGCGCCGTTCCTGATCAACGCGCGCCTCAAGCCGCTCATGCTGCGCACGCCCGAACGCGACAAGCACATCGTCAACGTGTCGGCCGTCGAAGGGCAGTTCTACCGCAACTTCAAGACCACGCGTCACCCGCACACGAACATGGCCAAGGCGTCGCTCAACATGATGACGCGCACGTCCGCCACCGACTACGTCAACGACGGCATCCACATGAACGCCGTCGACACGGGCTGGGTCACCGACGAGGACCCGGCCGCGATCGCCGCGCGCAAGGTCGTCGAGGAGCGCTTCCATCCGCCGCTCGACATCGTCGACGGCGCCGCGCGCATCGTCGATCCGATCATCGACGGCATCAACACCGGCACGCACGTCTGGGGCAAGTTCCTCAAGGATTACCGTCCGACCGACTGGTGAGTCCTTCACGCCGGGTGCCAGCGGCCTCGACGGCGTTTCGCCGACACGGCAGACTCGCCGCACGCGGACATGGAGAAGGGCGCATGCGCGGGATCGTCGTGACGGGGCTGGCGTGCGCACTTCTCGTGCTGGTGCCGGGATGCAAGAAGAGCGCGACAGCGGTGGACAGCGCGCCTGCTGCGGTGGCCGGCGAGGTGTCGCGCGAAGGCGGTTTCCTCGCCTACGCGCACGAGATCGACATCGATCTGCCCGGAGCCGCGATCGACGCGCGCGCCGAGGCCACGCGCCAGGCCTGCGAGCAGCAGCACGACGGTGCGTGCAGCGTGCTGGAGCTCGTCACGCGTGGCGCAGGCGGCGGCAGCAAGCTCGTCGTGCGCCTCGCGCCGGCGGGCGTCGAGGCCCTCGTGGCGGAAGCGGCCAGGGGCGGCTCGGTCACCTCGCGCACGACCCGTGCGGAGGACCTCGCCGAGGCGGTCGCCGATACCACGCGCCAGCAGGCCATGCTCGAGGCGCAGCACGCCAAGCTCATGGAGATCGGCGCGCGGCGCGACCTCGGCGTGTCGGACCTCATGACGCTGTCGGCCGAACTCGCCTCGGTCGAGTCGAAGCTCGCCGACACCGGGCGCGAGGCCGCGACGCAGCGCCGGCGCATCGAGACGAACCTGATCACGTTCGAATGGCGCGCGCCTTACCCATCGCCGTCGCGGCTTTCGCGTCTCGGCGGCGCGTTCGGGGATTTCGGCGACACCTTCGTCGACGGTATCGAAGCGGCGCTCGAATGGCTCGGGCTCGCGCTGCCGTCACTGCTGCTCGCGTTCCCGCTCGCGCTGCTGTGGCGATGGGGCTGGCGACGCGCGACGCGGCGCGCCTGAGGTCGTCGAGGCGGGCGACCGGTCGGCTGCCCGTATCGATGCTCAGCCGACGCGCTTGAGCACGAGTTCGAGCACGAACTTGCTGCCGAAGAACGCGAGCAGCAGCACGATCATGCCGACCAGCGTGAGGCGCACGGCGCGGCGGCCGCGCCAGCCCCAGCGCCAGCGGCCGAACAGCAGCACGCCGAACACGAGCCACGAGGCGATCGACAGCACGGTCTTGTGCACGAGGTGCTGGGCGAACAGGTTGTCGACGAACAGCACGCCGCTGACCAGCGTCAGCGTGAGGAACACGAAGCCCGCGGCGATGAGGCGGAACATCAGCGCCTCGGTCAGCGTCAGCGGCGGCAGCGCGCGAATCAGGCCCGAGTCGACGCGGCGCAGGCGCAGCGCGCGTTCCTGCAGCGACAGCAGGATCGCGAGCAACGCGGCGATGCTGAGCAGGCTGTAGGCGAGCAGGGCGAACGCGACGTGCAGCTTGATCTGCCACTCCATCGGCTGCGGCAGCGTGGGCGGCGCGACGAACACGTCGATCGCGAGCAGCAGCGCGGCGAGCGGGAACACGATGACGCCGAGTCCCGCGACCGGTCGGAACAGGTTGACCAGCAGCGTCAGCGCCGCGATGCCGAACGCGCCGACCGACAGTGCCGCGAAGAAGTGCAGGTCGAGTCCGCCGCGGTGCATGCCGAAGATGAGGGTGCCGTGGACGATCGCGGCGAGCGTGGCGAGACCGAGCCCGATGCCGCGTGCGGGTGCGGGCAGGCGCGCGATCGGCAGCGCGAGCAGCACGGCGGCGACGAGGTAATCGAGGATCGCGAACGCGCTGAGCACGGAGGTCGGCATGCGCGCGAGTGTCGCATACGTGCGTGTAGGCGTGAATGCGAAGGGTTCGTATCCGCGCGCTGTTCCCTGCGTAGTGCACAGGTGGTCCAGGGCATGAACATCCCTCCCTGCGTTCCTGCATGGCCGTGTTGCGCGCGGAGAGAGGCCGGACCGGATGGCTGCCGCCACGGCGCCACCCGTCGCGCTGGTATACTCGGCGACCGTTTTCGTGCCCGTCGCCGAGCCGCCATGTTCGAGTCCCTGAGCCAACGCCTGTCCGCCACCGTCGAGCGCCTGCGCGGCCGTGGTCGCCTGACCGAATCCAACATCCGCGAGTCGATGCGCGAAGTGCGCATCGCGCTGCTCGAGGCCGACGTGGCCTTGCCGGTCGTGCAGGCGCTGATCCAGCGCGTGCAGGTGCGCGCGGTCGGTCAGGAGGTCATGAAGAGCCTGACCCCGGGCCAGGCGCTCATCAAGGTCGTGCGCGACGAGCTGACCGCGGTCATGGGCACCGTCAACACGGACCTCAACCTCGCCGCCGCGCCGCCCGCGATCGTGCTCATGGCCGGCCTGCAGGGCGCCGGCAAGACCACGACCGTGGCCAAGCTCGCGCGCTTCCTGCGCGAGCGAAAGAAGAAGAAGGTCATGGTCGTCAGCTGCGACGTCTACCGTCCGGCCGCGATCGAGCAGCTGCGCACGCTGGCCGACCAGGTCGAGGTGCTGTTCCACCCGTCGGAAGGCCACCAGGATCCGATCGCGATCGCGAAGTCGGCGCTCGATGCCGCGAAGAAGAACTTCGCCGAGGTCCTCATCGTCGACACGGCGGGACGCCTGCACGTCGACGCGGCGATGATGGACGAGATCAAGGCGCTGCACGCCGCGCTCAATCCGGTCGAGACGCTGTTCGTCGTCGACGCGATGACCGGCCAGGACGCGGCCAACACGGCCAAGGCGTTCTCCGAGGCGCTGCCGCTGACCGGCGTCGTGCTGACCAAGACCGATGGCGACGCGCGCGGTGGTGCGGCACTGTCCGTGCGCTACGTGACGGGCCGTCCGATCAAGTTCATCGGCGCCGGCGAGAAGCCCGACGCGCTCGAGCCGTTCCATCCGGATCGCATCGCGCAACGCATCCTCGGCATGGGTGACGTGCTGTCGCTGGTCGAGGAAGTCGAGCGCAAGGTCGACCAGGAGAAGGTCCAGAAGCTCGCCGAGAAGGTCATCAAGGGCAAGCGCTTCGACCTCAACGACATGAAGACCCAGCTCGAGCAGATGGTCAACATGGGCGGCATGTCCTCGCTGCTCGACAAGCTGCCCGGCATGGGCGCGATGTCCGAGCAGGTCAAGGCCAAGGTGAACGACAAGGACGTGAACCGCATGATCGCGATCATCAACTCGATGACGAAGAAGGAGCGCCGTCATCCCGACCTGCTGAACGGTTCGCGCCGTGCGCGCGTCGCGCGCGGTGCCGGTCAGCAGCCGGCCGACGTCAACCGTCTGCTCAAGCAGTACCAGCAGATGGAGAAGATGATGTCCAAGCTCGGCAGCGGCGGCATGAAGGGCCTCATGCGCCAGATGAAGGGCGCGATGCGCGGCATGGGAGGCATGGGCGGTGGCGGCGGGATGATGCCGCACTGACCTTTCCGGGGGCGTTTCACGCTCCTTTCGCCGGTGGTTTCCGCTAAGCGCTTGCGGGGCTTCCTTTTTTTTCGAAAAGCGCTAGAATGCGCGGCTCCCTCGGCCCGGCTTGGCATCTGCCCTTCGTCCGCGCCGGAATGTCCAGGAATATCAGAGAGATAACATGGTCAAGATTCGCCTGTCCCGTGGTGGCGCCAAGAAGCGTCCGTTCTACCACATCGTCGTTGCCGACCAGCGCGACGCGCGTGACGGCCGCAACATCGAGCGCGTGGGCTTCTACAACCCGATCGCCTCGGGCAAGGACGTCCCGCTGCAGCTCGACACCGAGCGCGTCAAGCACTGGATCGAGAACGGCGCGCAGCTGACCGAGAAGGTGAAGTCGCTGTACAAGGCCGCGTCGAAGCAGGCGCAGGCTGCCTGAGCGACGTGGACGCCACCGACGACCGGCTGATCGTGATCGGCCGCATCGTCGGGCTTCACGGTGTGGCGGGCGAGGTCAAGCTCGAGTCGTACACCGAGCCGCGCACGCAGATCTTCCGCTACGAGCCCTGGTTGCTGACATCGGCAGCGGGGCAGAGCGAGGTCCGCGGATGCCGCGGCAGGGCGCAAGGCAAGGGCATCGTCGCGACGCTGCCCGACGTGACCGACCGCGATCGCGCCGCGACGCTGGTCGGTTGCGAGATCCAGGTCAAGCGCTCGGCGTTGCCCAGGCCGAAGCGCGGCGAGTTCTACTGGGCCGACCTCGAAGGACTCGAGGTCGTCACCACCGAGGGCGTGGCGCTCGGCCGGATCTCGCATCTCCTCGCGACCGGTTCGAACGACGTCATGGTGGTCAGGGATGGAGGGCGTGAGCGGCTCCTGCCGTTCATCCTCGACGATTACGTGAAGGCTGTGGATCTCGAGGCGAGCCGCGTGACGGTCGACTGGGATCCGGAGTTCTAGGACAACGGAAAGCCGCGCGATGCGCATCGACGTCATCACGCTGTTTCCCGACTTCATCGAAGGCTGCGCCGGGATCGGCGTGGTCGGCAGGGCCCGGGAACGGGGATTGCTGCAGGTTCGCACCTGGAACCCGCGCGACTTCGCCACCGACGTCCACCGCACGGTCGACAGCCGGCCTTTCGGCGGCGGTCCCGGCATGCTGATGGCGATCGAGCCGTTGCGCAGCACGCTCCACGCGGTGCGCGACGACGCGGGGCCGGCGAGGGTGGTGTACCTGAGTCCGCAGGGTGCACGGCTCACGCAGGACAAGGTGGTGCAGTACGCACGCACGGATCGGTTGATCCTGCTGTGCGGGCGCTACGAAGGCGTGGATGAGCGGTTGCTCGCGAACATGGTCGACGAAGAGCTTTCGGTCGGCGACTACGTGCTCTCGGGCGGTGAACTGGCGGCGGCGATCGTGATCGATGCGGTCGGGCGGTTGCAGGATGGCGCGCTGAACGACGCGCAGTCCGCGGAGCAGGACTCCTTCACGGACGGCCTGCTCGACTGCCCGCACTACACGCGACCGGTCGACGACGCATTCGGCGAAGTGCCTGCGGTGCTGCTCTCGGGCGACCACAAGGCGATCCGCCGCTGGCGACGCAAGCAGGCGCTCGGACGCACCTGGCTGCGCCGACCGGATCTGCTGGCGCGCGTCGAACTGGATGCCGAGTCGCGCATGCTTCTCGAAGAATTCCGCCGCGAACACCGGGCGGAGATGACCTAAGCCGTCGGGCTCGACCCCGCACGGAACACACAACAACACGTATTGGTGAATGCCATGAGCAACCTCCTCCAGCAGTTCGAAGCCGCACAGATGACCCGCACGCTCCCGGCGTTCAGCCCGGGCGATACGGTCGTCGTCAACGTCAAGGTCAAGGAAGGCAACCGCGAACGCGTGCAGGCCTACGAAGGCGTGGTGATCGCCAAGAAGAACGCTGGCCTCAACTCGGCGTTCACGGTCCGCAAGATCTCGCACGGCACGGGCGTGGAGCGCGTGTTCCAGTCGCACAGCCCGGTGATCGACTCGGTCGTCGTCAAGCGCCGCGGCGCGGTGCGCGGCGCGAAGCTGTACTACCTGCGCGGCCTGCAGGGCAAGAAGGCGCGCATCAAGGAAGACCTCGGCACGCCGATCTCGCAGGACTGACATCCGGTTTCATCTTGGAGCATCGAGTCGCGTCTGTGCTCCTCGTCGGCAATACGGCCGCCGCAAGGCGGCCGTATTGCTTTTGCACGTCCGCGTTCCGCGCACGCACGTGTTGAAATCGCCGCGCGCGATCCCCACTCGGCGGACAGCACCAGGACACCACGAGGCTTGACGCCATGAGCACCGCCACCGAAACCCGCCGATTCGAAGCCGAAGTCGCCCAGGTGCTGCACCTGGTCACGCACTCGCTGTACTCGCACAAGGAAATCTTCCTGCGCGAGCTCGTCTCCAACGCCTCCGACGCCTGCGACAAGCTGCGCTTCGAGTCGATCGCGCATCCGGAGTGGATCGCCGACGACGGCGAGCTGCGCATCGAGATCAGCGTCGACCGCGAGGCGCGCACGCTGAGCGTCAGTGACACCGGCATCGGCATGAGCCGAGACGAGATCGTCGCCAACCTCGGCACGATCGCGAGCTCGGGCACGCGCCGCTACCTCGAGGCGCTGTCGGCCGAGAAGAAGGCCGATGCCAACCTGATCGGCCAGTTCGGCGTCGGCTTCTACTCGACGTTCGTCGTCGCCGACCGCGTCAGCGTGACCAGCCGTCGTGCCGGCGAAACCACCGGCGTGCGCTGGGAGAGCGACGGGCAGGGCGAGTACACGCTCGCCGACGTCGAGGTCGCGCGCCGCGGCACGACCGTGACGCTGCACCTCAAGCCCGACGAGGACGAGTTCCTGCAGGCGTGGACGCTGCGCAGCCTCGTCGCGCGCTACTCCGACCACATCGCGTTCCCGATCCGCATGCCGAAGGAAGTCGACGGCAAGCCGAGCGACGAATGGGAGACGGTCAACTCGGCCTCGGCGCTGTGGACGCGCCCGAAGGCGGATCTGTCCGACGACGACTACCAAGGTTTCTACAAGACCCTGAGCCACGACTTCGGCGATGCGCTCGCGTGGACGCACAACCGCGTCGAGGGCAACCAGAACTTCACCTCGCTGCTCTACGTGCCGGCCAAGGCGCCGTTCGATTTCGGCAACGGCCGCGACGAGCGGAAGGGCCTCAAGCTCTACATCCGCCGCGTGTTCATCATGGACGCGAGCGAGCAGCTGCTGCCGGCCTACCTGCGCTTCGTGCGCGGCGTGGTCGATTCCGACGACCTGCCGCTCAACGTGAGCCGCGAGATCCTCCAGCAGAACCGCCAGGTCGAGCGCATCCGCGGCGCCTGCGTCAAGCGCGTGCTCGACCTGCTCGACCGCGTCGCGCGCGACGAGGCCGACAAGTACGCGACGTTCTGGGGCGCGTTCGGCAATGTGCTCAAGGAAGGCATCGCCGAGGACGCCGGCAACCGCGAGCGCATCGCCAAGCTGCTGCGTTTCGCCTCGACCGCCTCGGAAGGCACCACGCCGAGCGTCTCGCTCGACGACTACGTCGGCCGCATGCAGGCCGGCCAGGACGTGATCTGGTACATCACCGCCGACTCGCATGCCGCCGCGAAGGGCAGCCCGCAGCTCGAGGCCCTGCGTTCGCGCGGCGTCGAGGTGCTGCTCATGTCGGATCGCATCGACGAGTGGATGGCCGGCTACCTGACCGAGTACGCGGGCAAGAAGCTGCGCCACGTGGCCAAGGGCGACATCGAGCTCGACGCGGCCGACGCCGAGCGCCACAAGGCCAGCGAGGAAGCCGCCTCGGGCCTCGTCGAGCGTCTCAAGGACACGCTCGGCGAGCGCGTGCGCGACGTCAAGGTCAGCAAGCGCCTGACCGACTCGCCGTCGTGCCTCGTGCTCGACGAGTACGACATGGCGCTGCACCTGCGCCGCGTGCTCAAGCAGGCCGGCCACGACATGCCGGACTCGGCGCCGGTGCTCGAGATCAATCCCGCGCACGCCCTGCTCAAGCGCTTCGAGGGCGAGCACGACGCCGCGCGCGCCGAAGACCTCGCACTGCTGCTGCTCGAGCAGGCGCAGGTCGCCGAAGGTGCCCAGCTCGACGACCCCGCCGCGTTTGTGCAGCGCCTCAACCGCGTGCTGCTCGGCTGATCGACGCAGCATCCCCGGCGGCCCGTGCAGGGCCGCCGGGGCAGTCCGTCACCGTGCCGCGCGTCTCGCGTGCACGAGCCGGTACAGCGCCGGCAACACCAGCAGCGTGAGCAGCGTCGAGGAGACGATGCCGCCGATCACGACCGTCGCGAGCGGCCGCTGCACTTCCGATCCCGCGCCGACGTTGAACGCCATCGGCACGAAGCCGAGGCCTGCGACGAGTGCGGTCATGAGTACCGCGCGCAGGCGTCCCGTTGCACCCTCGACCACGGCTTCGGCCAGCGCGATGCCGCGCGTGCGCAGCTCGCGTATCGCGGCGAGCATGACCACGCCGTTGAGCACGGCGATGCCCGACAGCGCGATGAAGCCGACACCGGCCGAGATCGACAGCGGGATGTCGCGCAACCACAACGCGAGGATGCCGCCGGTCAGTGCCAGCGGCACGCCGCTGAACACCGCGAACGCGTCGCGCCACGAACCGAACGCCATGTAGAGCAGGCCGAGGATGCCGAGCAGCGTCGCGGGCACGACGACGCCGAGACGCTGGCTCGCCGCGATGAGCTGTTCGAACGTGCCGCCGTAGCGCACCCAGTAGCCGCTCGGCAGCGTCACGTCGGAGGCCACCTTTTCACGCAGCTCGGCGACGAAGCCGCCGAGGTCGCGGCCACGCACGTTGGCCGTCACGACCACACGACGTTTGCCATCCTCGCGGTTGATCTGGTTCGGGCCTTCCTCGTAGGCGATCGTCGCGACTTCGCGCAATGGTACCGTGGTCGGATTGCCGCTGGCCCAGTTCGCCGCGCGGCTCGACTCGTCGTGACCGGCATCGTTGGCGCCGAGCGGCACGGGCAGGTCGGCGAGGCGCGCGGGATCGGTGCGCACCGACTCGGGCAGCCGTACGACGAGGTCGAAGCGGCGATCGCCTTCGAACAGCTGGCCGGCGACGCTGCCGCCGACCGCGGTGCCGACCAGCGTCTGCACCGCGACCTGGTTGAGGCCGTAGCGGGCGAGGCCGGCGGGATCGGGCGTCACCGTGAGCATCGGCAGGCCGGTACCCTGTTCGAGACGCACGTCGGCCGCGCCGGGGATCGTGCGCGCGACCGCCTCGATGCGCCGGCCGACCTCCTCCAGCGTGTCGAGATCGTCGCCGTAGAGCTTGATCGCGACGTCCGCGCGCACGCCCGAGATGAGCTCGTTCATGCGCATCTGGATCGGCTGGGTGAACTCGTAGTTGTTGCCCGGCAGCGCGGTCGCGGCGGCCTCGATCTCGGCGACCAGCGTGGCCTTGGGCTTGCGCGGATCGGGCCACTGCGCGCGCGGCTTGAGGATCACGAACGTGTCGGCCACGGAAGGCGGCATCGGATCGGTCGCGACCTCGGCCGTGCCGAGCTTGCCGAACACGCGCTCGACCTCGGGGAACGCACGGATGCGCGTCTCCAGCATCGATTGCATCGTGACCGCCTGGGCGAGGCTCGTGCCCGGGATGCGCAGCGCGTGCAGTGCGATGTCGCCCTCGTCGAGGCCCGGGATGAACTCCGAACCGAGCCGCGTCGCGAGCACGCCCGCGCCGACCACGACCAGCGCGGCCACCGCGACCACGACCACGCGCGCGCGCAGCGCGAACGCGAGCATCGGCGCGTAGGCGCGTTGCAGCGCGTGTACGGCGCGGCCCTCGCCCTCGCGCACGCGGCCGCCTAGGAACAGCGCGATCGCCGCCGGCATCCACGTCAGCGACAGCAGCATCGCCGCGGTCAGCGCGAACACGACCGTGAACGCCATCGGGTGGAACATCTTTCCCTCGATGCCGCCGAGCGCGAAGATCGGCAGGTAAACGGCGGTGATGATCGCGATGCCGAACAGGCTCGGCCGGATCACCTGCGCGGTCGCGCTCGCGGCGACGTCGAAGCGTTCCTCGCGCGTCAGCACGCGGCCGAGCGCCTGCTGGCGCAGGCCGAGCTGGCGCAGGCTGTTCTCGATGATGATCACGGCGCCGTCGACGATGAGGCCGAAGTCGAGCGCACCGAGACTCATGAGGTTGCCCGACACGCCCGCACGCGCCATGCCCGTGAAGGTCATGAGCATCGCGAACGGGATCACCGCGGCGGTGATGAGCGCCGCGCGCAGGTTGCCGAGCAGCAGGAACAGCACCGCGACGACGAGCAGCGCACCTTCGAGCAGGTTGGTGCGCACGGTCGCGATCGTGCGGTCGACGAGTGCGGTGCGGTCGTAGACGGCGTTGACCTCGAGGCCGGCCGGCAGGCTCGCGCCGATCTCGCGCAGGCGTGCCGCGGCTGCATGGGCGACCGTGCGGCTGTTCTCGCCGATCAGCATGAACACGGTGCCGAGCACGACTTCCTCGCCGTCCTGGGTCGCCGCGCCGGTGCGCAGCTCGGGGCCTTCGCCGACCTCGGCGACGTCGCGCACGCGGATCGGCACGCCTTCGCGGCGGTCGAGCACGATGTTGCGCAGCCCTTCGAGGTCGGCGATGCGTCCCGGCACGCGCACGAGGTACTGCTGGCCGTTGCGTTCGATGTAGCCCGCGCCGACGTTCTCGTTGTTCGCGGCGAGTGTCTCGACGACGTCCTGCAGCGTGAAGCCGAACGCGACGAGCCGCGCCGGGTCCGGCGTCACGTGGATCTGGCGCGCGTAGCCGCCGATCGTGTTGACCTCGGTGACACCGGGCGTGTTGCGCAGCTGCGGGCGCACGATCCAGTCCTGCACGGTGCGCAGGTCGGTCGGTGTCCACGCGCTGCCGTCGGGCTTGCGTGCGCCTTCTCGCGCATCGACCGTGTACATGAAGATCTCGCCGAGCCCGGTCGCGACCGGGCCGAGTTCGGGTTCGATCCCCACGGGCAGGCTCGCGCGGGCCTGCTGCAGGCGTTCGGCGACCTGCTGGCGCGCGAAGTAGATGTCGGTGCCGTCCTCGAACACGACGGTGACCTGCGACAGGCCGTAGCGCGACAACGAGCGCGTGTAGTCCAGGCGCGGCAGGCCGGCGAGCATCGTCTCCAGCGGGAATGTCACGCGCTGCTCGGTCTCGAGCGGCGAGTAGCCCGGCGCGATCGTGTTGACCTGCACCTGCACGTTGGTGATGTCGGGCGTCGCGTCGATCGGCAGGCGCTGGTAGCTCCAGATGCCGAGCACGGCACTGGCCAGGGTGAGGAGCAGCATGAGCCATCGCTGCGCGATGGCGAAGCGGATGATCTTCTCGAGCATGGTCGTCGCCTCAGTGGTCGTGGGAGGCGCCGGACTTCTCGATGTCCGCCTTGATGATGTAGCTCTGCTCGACGACGATCTCGTCGCCCTCGCGCAGGCCCGACAGCACCTCGACCCAGCTGCCGTCGCGGCGTCCGAGTTCGAGCGGGCGGATCTCGTACGCGTCGCCGACGCGCACGAACGCGACATCCCAGTCGCGGAAGCGCTGCAGCGCCGCGAGCGGCACGCGCATCGCGACCTGCTCGACCGAGACCGTCACGTGCGCGCGCACGGCTGCGCCGGTGCGCCAGCGGCGATCGGCGTTGTCGATCGTCGCGCGCGCGACCGTGCTCTGGCTCGCCGTCGCGGTGCCCGGCAGGACGCGGTCGAGTTTCGTCTCCGCGACCGCGCCATCGCTGAGGCGCGTGACCACGACCGGCAGGCCCGGCGTGATGTGCTGGGCGTCGGCGCCGAACAGGTGCACGTCGACCCACACGGTCGAGAGGTCGGCGATCTCGAACAGCGGCGTCTCGCCGGCGAGGTCGCCGACGCTGGCCGTGCGCGCGACCACGGTGCCCGCGAACGGCGCGGTCACGGTGTAGTCGGACAGGCTCACGTTGCTCTCGATCACGGCGAGCACCTGGCCCTTGCGCACGTCGTCGCCGATGCCGGCGCGCACGTCGCGCACGGGGCCCGGGAAGCGTGCGGTGATGCGCGCGTGGCGGCCTTCGACCGGCGTCACGAGCCCTTGCATCTCGTGTTCGTCGCGGATCGTGCCCGCGGCGACACGTGCGGTGCGCACGCCGGCCTGGGTCGCGATCTCGAGCGGGATCGTCGTGCGGCCCTCGTAGCTGTCGTACGTCCAGCGCAGGGCACGGCCCTCGACGGTCGCCTCGACGGTCACGTCGAACGAATGCGGTTCGTCGACGACGCCGCTGCCGACGAGGCGTTCGCCTTCGGCGGTGAACGTGTGCGTGTCGACCTGGCCGCCGAGGCGCGCGAGCGTGACGCGCAGCGTGCCGGCCGACGCCGGCAGCGGCGTGCTGCCGCGATAGAACCACGCGTTGTACAGCGGCGGCTGGCCGTCCTCGACGATGCGCAGCTCGACGGCGAGGCCGTCCTGCTCGAGCAGGCGCCCGCCGTGCGGACCGGTCTCGGCCTCGTCGTCGGCGTGCTCGCCGCCGCCGTGGGCGTGGCCACCGCTGTCATGGCCGTGGTCGGAGTCGCCGTCGCGATGGCCGCAGCCGGCGAGGGTGGCCGCGAGCAGCGCGGCGAGAAGGGTGCGGAGCAAGGTCATGGCTGGTCCTCCGTGGCGCGCGCGTCGGTGGCGTCGAAGCCGCTCGCGGTCAGGCGCTGGATTTCGATGAGGGCACGCTGGGCGTCGACGGTCGCGACCAGCTGCTGGCGGCGCGCGAGGACGACCTGCGCCTGCAGCTGCGACCATTCGAGGTAGTCGAGCGCGCCGGCCCGGTAGGCGTTCGCGGCCGAGGCTTCGGCCTTGGCGAGGCGCGGCAGGACGTCGTCGCGCCATTGCCGTGCGTCTTCGGCCTGCGCGGCGAGGCGGCCGTGCGCTTCCGAAAGCGTCGACACCAGCGCCATCTCGCCCGACGCGCGTTCGAGATCGAGCATCGCGAGCTCGGCCTCGGCCGCGCGGATGCCGCCGGCAGCGCGCGAGGCGTTGCCGAGCGGGATCGAGACGCTGCCGGTCAGCGCCCAGTCCGCGCCTTCCTGCAGGCGGCGCACGCCGACCTGCCAGTCGACGTCCGCGATGCGCGCGCTGCGGGCGAGTTGCAGGCGTGCTTCGCGCAGCCGCGCCGTGTCGGCGAAGCGGCGCAGCTCCGGGCTGCGCTCGAGATGCGCGGCGATCGCGTCGAACGTCGGCACGGCGGGGATCGAGAGCGCCTGCGCGGCGACCGTGCCGGCGCCGGCGTCGCGTGCATTCCACAGGATGGCCAGCCGTCGGAACGCCACGTCGCGTTCGCGCGTGGCGCGGTCGCGTTCGAGGCGCGCGCGGGCGTGCTCGGCGTCGGCGGCGAGGCGCACCGACTCGGGCGAGGCGCCGGCCTGCACGCGGCGCGTGGC
>JASCPI010000066.1 GCA_029959555.1 Lysobacteraceae bacterium PS02065
GCCTGCTCGGATCGATCGGCTACATTCCACCGGCCGAAGCCGAAGCCAACTACCATCAGCAACGTCAGTGCGTCACGGAGACGTGACTCACACCAACGAGCCTCCGGGATTCCCGGGGCGATTCAGAGTTCATTGGCGGGGTTCTCGGCAAGCGTCGTTCTCATGGTCGAAACATGAACACTGCTCGCCCTCGCGCCGTCTCGTCTGCGGATGTGAGGTACGACCGCTTCGTCTCGCGCTTGGAAACCGTTCCTCGTGGCGACAAGGTCGAGCGAGACATCCATCGGCTGGACTGCACGCCAAGCGTCGCGTCGTCCCGTGGCTTCCAGACTCTTCATGGGGCCCATGGGTCACCTCTCCGGCGAAGCGAGGAGGAGCATGCGGATAACCTCGCTGTTGGTGAGATCGCGTCGCAGGCAGCTCTCCAGGCGACGTTGCCAAGCTTTGAGGGCGTCGAAGGTGGGAAGGTCGAACGTCACTTGGCGGTGTACGCGCACAGGTTGAAGGTCGGGATTGATGAGCGAGGGGTCGTAGGGATTCGTCATGGCGGTCTCAGGTCTAGGGTTGCAGGCACGGCAACGCCTGCCGGCCCTTGGGGACCAGCAGGTCGTCATCTCGTGAATGGATCACTTGGATCGCGGATCAGCCGGGCATGCCCGGCATCTTCGAGGAGGAAGAAAGACGGCTCTTCTTCCAATGACCCGCCCTAATTGAACGTCGCCGAACGTGCGCACATCCGGGGCGGTGCCGCTCCGGGCTCCGAACTGGGGCGGGCTTTCCTCTGGTGTTCCGCCCTAATCGACCGCAGCGTTCATGGGGGCTTGAGCAGCCCATCCAGCTCGGGGTAGCTGAGCGTGCGCAGCACCTCATACAGCGTCGTCAGCTCCAGCTCCTTGGTGTAGGTCCCCGTTGTAGTGTCCGTGCCGTCGTGGCCGACGAGCTGCTTGATGGCCGCGCTCTCGCCATGGAGATTGGCTTGGCGAGTAATCCACGTGTGTCGAAACGAGTGATAGTCCAAGCCGAGGCGGTATATGCCGATAGCGGTCCGGTAACGCGTGAACCACTTGGTGAATGAGTGCCCGCGTTTGTTGTCCGCCCCACCGGGCTTCAGGTTCGGGAAGAGCCGATCGTTCTCTGACCTCGCGTGCTCGTGAACGTAGTCGATGAATCCCAGCCGGATCAGCTCGGGATGTAGCGGCACTCGCCGCACCGACTGCTCATTCTTTAGCTGCTTTCCGTTGCCGCGGTCGTTGATATCGAAGTAGACGATCCCGCCCTCGGTCTTGACGTCAGCCCGCACGAGCTGCGCCAGCTCCTCCAAGCGGCTGCCTTGATAGACAGCCAGCAACGGTAGCCAGTAACGCTCGTCGCGGATGATCTGATCCCCCGGCGAGGCTCGCCTGCCTGCCGACTGCGAGCCTTGCCAGACTGGGGAGCCAAACAGCGCCCTCAGCTCATCTCCGCTCCACTTGTCACGTTTGGTCTTCGCTCGGGCCGACCGACCGGTTCTCTGCTTGTGCGCAGGGTTGGGCCCAGCGTGGCAATTGCTGTCAATGAGGTGCTCGAACAGCGAACCAAGAGCGGACAGATGGCGGCGCATCGTCTTAGGGGCCAATCGTGCCCCGCCCTCAGCAGCGTTCGCTGCGGCGACTTCTTTGACCGGCCGATCGCGCCACTCGGCCGCCTTCGAGTACAGCGGGGGCAGGTCGCGCATGATGCGCACCAGTTCTGCAATCTCCCGCTTGCCGTACAGCTCGACATGCAGATCGCCGCAAACCTCAAGGAGTAGCTTGTACGTGGCGCGATTCTGGCTCTCCGTCTGCTTGCGCCAGCGCCTCTCAGCCATGGATTGCTTGATGAACGGCTCCAACACCTCGGACATCCTTGGAGTCGTGCGCTGTGCGACCCTTTCGGGTTCGACGGTAGCTGTAGGCGCGGTCGGTGCGGCCGGGATCGAACTCGGTGCGGCCGGGATCGAACTCAGTTCTGAGTAGCTCACACCATTCTTGGCGCGGTCGTGCGCGATCTCAGCGAAGCGCACAAATGCGTCGAGTAGCGCTGACTCGACCTCTCGCCGCTGGGCATCCGGTACTCCGTGGGCCCCCATCAGCAAGGCGCAGTCGGTCGCAACGGTGGCCACCTCACGCGACGCCCGTGCCTCGCGTACGCGGTCGAGCATGTCCCAGGTCGTGAACCTGTCGGCTTCCTGCGGACTGAGATCCGTGTCGTCCCACTCGCTCAAGGGCACGTAGACCGGCCGACCCGGCGGCGTGTCGAGATGCCGCTGTCGATCTTCTTCCAGCATCGTCGCGAGATGCTGCCTAACGATAGCCTTGATGTCGTGCATGCCTGCGAGTCTACCGATGAGCTTGGCGAATGCTTCGTCCGCCAGTCGACCCAAGTGCTCGGCAAGCCGGAAGTTGCGGGTGCGGAGCGGCACAGAGACCTCTCCCGCCCACGGGCGAGGAAGGCGGCGTCGGTAGTAGTACGCGTGTCGCTTCCGCGTGATGTGGGAACGCTGTGGGAACATCGGGTCGCGCCTTCGTCGACGACCGACTTCCCGCCGGCCAAGGACGAGCCGCTGACCGCTCGGAAACCCAAGCGGGGTGCCAACAAAAAGCCCGCACGAGGCGGGCTTCTGTAATCCGGGTCTGACGTTCCGGATAGGGTTGGCTGGGAGACTAGGATTCGAACCTAGATAAACGGAGTCAGAGTCCAAATTAGCGGACCCCTGCGGACGGGTGCGGACACACAAAACGGCTCTACAAAGCCACTTTGACCTGTTGACAGTCCGCCAGAGTCCGTTAAAGTTCGTCCCTGTGCGGGGACGCTTTGTCCCCGTAAACGTCCCCGGCGAACTAAACGGATGCCCTCGATCAAGCCCATCCACACCTCGATCCGAGCGGCCATGCCGCAGTCCTCGGACACGTGGTATTCGATCGCCGGGCACCGGGGCCTGTGGCTGCGCGTGCGCCCAGGGATGCCCAAGGTCTGGATGTTCCGCTCCACCGTCGGCGGGAAGACCAGCAAGATCGCCCTCGGCCGCTGGCCCGATATGGACTTCGACGCCGCACGCCGGGCCATGGACGACCTCAGACAAGCCGCCGCCGGCCAGAACCCGATTCAGGCCAAGCGCGCCCGGGAGCAGGCCGACAAGGATCAGGCCGCGGAGGCCGCGCGTGCCGAGCTACTGCGGCCGAGCCTCGCCAGCGTCGCGAAGCGCTACCTCGGCGTCTTCGTCGGCGAGCGGCGCCGAGCTCTCGGCGAGAAGCGAAGCGCGGACGAGGACCGTCGACTGTTCTGGAAGCACATTGCCCCACTGCTCGGGACGATGAAGCTCGAGGATCTGCGCACCAAGGACATCGCGGCGATGCGCGACGCCGTCGAGGCGCCCAGCGAGCGCCGCAAGGCAATCGCGGTACTGCGCGCCCTGCTGTCGCATGCGAAGTCTGACGGCCTCATCGAGCACAACCCGGCGCTCGGCGTGAAGGCGCCGCCATCTGGCAGCCGCGACCGCGTCCTCACCGACGAGGAGCTGCGGACGCTCTGGAACGGATTGGCGGGCCCGGTCGAGTCGATCCGCCGGCCGATGCTCGACGCACTTCGCCTCCAGATGCTCACAGCCCAGCGCATCGGCGAGATCCTGGCGCTCCAATGGCGTGACCTCGACGAGATGCAACACACGTGGCTGGTGCCGGCGGCGATCGCCAAGAACGGCCGCGAGAACCTCGTGCCGCTTGCCCCCAAGGCCTACACGATCATCGACGCTCAGGAGCGCAAGTCGCCCTACGTCTTCGTCGGTCACCGCATCACGCCCGTGACGTCCGCGTCCTATTCCCAGGTCGTCACCCGGATCCGCGCTGCGCTCGGCATGGAGCACTTCACGTCTCACGACCTGCGCCGTACCGCGGCCACTCGGCTCGCAGCCCTCGGCACACCACCGCACGTCGTCGAAGCCATCCTCAACCATGCCGGCGGCACGATCTCAGGCGTCGCGGCGATCTACAACCGACACACCTACGCACCCGAGAAGAAGCGCGCGCTGCTCCAGTGGGCGCGCGAGCTCGAGCGCATCGCAAGCGGCGAACCGATGGCGGACAACGTCGTCGCGATCGCGCCGAAAGAATCCGGCATGTAGCCGGGTAATCGCCGCGCCGACGTGCTGCAACACGTCGGTGCGACTTCCACCACCGTTCCTAAGGAGAACGATCATGGCAAAAAGAACGGTACCACGGCGCACGAAGCGTGCCCTGACAGTCTGGGATGGCGACAAGTACTTCGACGCGACCTTCACGTCGAAGGAGCGCTCAGAGCTCCGTGACAAGTTGATGGACATCTGCGGGTACGGTTCAACACCGCGGATCCCGTTCGGGAACTTCACGGGCTTCGAGTTTGAGATTGAGCGTCCAGCAGAGGACGTGGTCTGGCCGGTGTTCACCCGCCAAGGCCTGACCTACGACCGCAATCGGGACAAGCTCTCTGACTACGCGCTCATCCACATATGTCGAGAGCTCGGGGTCGACTACCACGCCTTTGCGGCGTACGTCCCGAGGCTCCCCATCGAAGGATTCATCGCATACGCCAAGCGATGCTTTCCTGACTTCAAAATTGCGCGCAACAAGATCGAGCGGACTATCCAAGAGCACAAGCTGCACTTGGCGTGGGTCGACTGGATGCCCGACGAGTGCACTCGCAATGGATGCGAGGCAGACTCCCACTGGCTCTGCCACGACCGATTCGAAGAGCGCGACTACCCGACGATCTTGCTTGAGATCGCGAAGCACAACGAGACCCGCCCCAAGTTCGCTCCACCAAAGCTCGTCTACTCCGCGGATGACGCATCGACGCAGACAGCGCGCGAGGTGGCACCATGAGCACCAGCCTCACCCCTGCGAGGGCCTACTTCCCCCGCTACCACGGCTTCTGCGACCACTGCGGCGTGACGAGCTCGGAGCGCCGCCTACACTCGACGACATTCGAGAACGCTGCAGGCGGGTTCCGTCTCTACGAATGCGTTCCGTGCATCGACAAGCAGCGTCGTCGATCAAAGTTGCGCCGAGAACGCGCCACCCAAGTCGCCATGATCCGACACGCGATGCGGTACTCGCGCGCTTTCGGGGGCTTCGTCGCTGATTGGTACGGCGTCAAGGTCACCAAGACAATGACGGCGCTCGCTGGGGGCGCAGCATGAAGCGCACGCCACGCAAAGGCACGACGAAGACGACTGCCATCCTCTACGACCTCGCTGCCGAACGTAGCGCGCGTGAGCCTCAGGAGCCGCCACGACCATCCGCCAAGGTCTTGGATCTCAACAGCCGACTTCCCGTGCTTAAGGCGATCGACAGGCAGCTCCACAGCGACATCGATGGTGCACAAACCCTCAAGGCGCTCATCGCGTTCGCGCGGTACGAGGAAGCAGCACGCGAGGGACGCGTCAACGAGAACGGCGGCATCATCCCGGCAACGATACCAGCCACCATTGGCTGACACTCAAGCCGCGCCTAGGCTGATCCCCGAACGCCGGGCACCTTCCCCGGTTGGCGCGGCCCTACTCGAAGGGCGCAGAGGTGTGCGCGATGTTGCGAAGTAGATACTTCCTCACATGGAGGGAGACGGCGGAAGTCTTCGGCCTCGACATTGAAGGCCTCAGGCAGGTAATGCTTGTGAGGCTCCAAGTTGAGGGAGATGTCTGGCTGCCTGTGCATATCGACTCCCGCAACCAAGAATTCCTGGCAAGACTTGCATGGAGTGACCTCGCTCGCGAAGTCGAAGTCTGGCCGAGAACTGCAGCGCACGACGGGCTGGAGGTCGACATAGCTTTCAGTGACGGCTCGACCATCCCCAACAATGGCGCGACCGCGACCTGCTCATGGCACGCAACTCATGATCATGGCGCAGGATGGAAAGCGTGCTACGCCATTGGAGGAAAGCTGGCGCTGAGTCCTCGAACCGTGATCGACGCGTGCGTCCATCACGGCTACCTCGGCAGCTCTATCATCGAACTGGCTCCTCGCGACTGGTGTAACGGTGGGCTTCGCTACGCCGTAGACGGCCTAGATTTCGCGCTCGTCCATAGCGACGCTGATTTCGCTGACCATCCCAAGCACCTTTTCCACGAGGCGGTTTTCTTCGCCGAAGATGTCGAGCGCGTTAAGGAAACCATCTCCGGCGTGGTTGCCAGCGAGAAAGCAGAGGGTCAGCTGAGCACGAAGGAACGCAACTCGATGCTTGGTGTTGTCGGCGCGATGCTTGCGCTACTGCGATCAGAGGACGGAGGGAAGTTTCCTAGCCAAGCAAGCGTCATTGATGCACTCCTAACCATGGGCCCCGAACGCCAAGGGCTGAGTCAACGCAATCTTGAGAAGATCTTCGCTGAAGCGAAGAGAATCGCGAACAGCCAGGACACGGAACGCCAATGAGTGTTCATGCCAAGCTCGAGTACATTGACTTCCCCACAAAGGCACGTGAAATGGGAATAAGCGAGGCCAATCTACGTGCACGGATCCTATCTGGGAAAGAGCTTTGCCATGTGTTTGTCTCTGACGCCAAGGTGCATAGGGAGAACGATCTTCCAGACTGGAGCACCGATAGATTCCCGACTTGCTCTTGGGTAAGAAAAACATATCCGCCAACCCCATTTGGAGCGCTGGTAGGCAGCGATCCCCTCCCACCGACAGAGGGCGTCCATCTGACCGGCTGGGTTGCCCTCACAGAGGAAGATGCTCGAAGACTTCTGACGATTGGCGATAGAGGCATCTCCCTTGAAGGCCATTGGGTTCATTTTCCTGACCTCGTGGCCAACGAGATCATTTTCGTGTGCATAGATTTCAATGAACTTTATGAGACTCCGGCAGTTTCAAAGGCCGATATCTTCTTCCTTAGAAGAGAAGAGCAGAAAGCGATAGCTTCGGCGCCGAAGAAGGAGGCGAACAGCCTGCGGATCATCGCTGCGATGCTCGCACTTCTTCGTCACGAGGACGGAGGGCACTTTCCCAGCGACGCCAAGGTCATCGAGCTACTCGTTGAAAGATTCGGACAATCGGGCGGCTTGAGTCGTAGGAACCTCGAGGCAGTCTTCGCTCAAGCGAAGCGTGTTGCTGACTACCCCGGGTCGGACTGACCACCGCAGATTCGAGCTAGGCACCGCAAGTGCGGTGCGAAACCGCTGGGGCAGAAATAGCTTGTCCGCCACGTCATGGCGACCGAGCACGAACACTCGCGACGCATCGCCGTGACGGCGAAGCATCCCGCACAGATGGAGACCCTCAATGCTTGCCCTCGCGCCCCTGCAGTACGAACCGGACCTGCTGTCCGTCACCGAGTTCTGCCGCCGCCTCAGCATCGGCCGGACCGTGGCCTACGAGATCATCGCGGCCGGTGAAGTCGCATCGCTTCTCATCGGCCGGAAGCGCCTGATCCCCCGCGCTGAGCTGGAGAAGTTCATCGCGGCCCGCCTCAAGTCCGCCCCGGCCGCCGGAGGCGCGTGATGAGCCTCGAGAACACGCAGCTCATCGAACGCCTTCACGCCGATGCGACCGAGCTCGAGATCATCCTCGGCCGCTGGCGCACCTTCGACCCGCGCGCCGCGCGCATGCGTGATGCCGCGGTGCTCGTGGCCCGCCTGCACCAGGGCCTCGTCGAGCTGATCGACCAGGAGGACCCGCATGGCTGAACCCCATAAAGCACAACGCCCGGTTGCCCCCGGGCGTCGCGTGGAACGGGGAAATCATCTGAGCGTCCATTCTTCCCCTGCTGATCGCGATGGTCAAGGCGAGCTCGCAGCTCCGTCGATCGATCGCGTCCCCTCTCTCCTCCAACACCATGCCGGCTTCGTCGAGCGGATCCTCGTGATGATCTGCGCCGCCGAGCCCGTGTCGATGGCCGGACGTCGCGCGCTGGCCTTCACGGTCGAACGCATCAGGCAGTGTGCGGAGGTGATCCGTGCGCCGCTCTAGCCGATTCCCCGACGAGATCGACGAGCAGGAAGACGAGCCGTCGCCGTTCTGGACGCCCAGCGATGAAGACCAGTTCTCGCTTGCCGAGCTGATCGCCAACCCGGCGCCGATGGACTTCGTCGTCCATCCCTACATGCCGGCCGGAGTCGCCACGATCCTGACCGGTGCCGGTGGCACCAACAAGACCGGCCTCGCCGTCCACTTCGCCGTGGCGATCTGCGCGGGCCTGGAGTTGTTCGGCGAACGCATCGAGACGGGACGCGTGCTGATCGTATCCGCCGAGGATCGCCGGGCCATCCTGCAGCGCCACGTCTGGGCCAACACGCGCGACCTCTCGGAGACGGAGCTCGCACGTGTCGCCCGCAATCTCTTCGTCAAGGATGTCGTCGGATCCGGCTTCAAGCTAACCCGCCACATCGACGGCCAGACCGAGACCGCCATCGATGTTGAGAAGCTCATCGCGTTCGCCACCGAGATCGCAGGCCTGCGCCTCGTCGTGCTCGACACGCTCAGCCGACTCAACGGTGGTGAGGAGACGAACGAAGATCTCGCCCGCTTCGTGGAGAGCATGGAGCGGATCAGCGTCCGAACCGGCGCCACGACGCTCGCGCTGCACCACAGCGGCAAGGCGCAGATGCGTTCGGATGCAAACGACCAATACAGTGGTCGCGGTGGCTCGGCGCTCAGCGACAACGCACGTTCCGTCATGCACGTCGCCAGGATCACCAAGGACTCGCTCGACGCACCGTCCAACGCCGACGAGGTGATCCGGGAGGGACGGCTGATCCGACTCTCGCACGTTAAATCGAACTATGCCGCCCAGGCCCGCGACTGCTTCTTCGAGCGGATCGTGACGCCGTACGCCGCGAGGCTCGTGCCGTTCCGTGCGGTGTTCGGGGAGGACGATCCTTCCGCGGCATGGGCTCGCATCGAGCTGTGGCTCGCCACGCAGAAGGAGGTGCCGTACCCGACGACCAGCACGATTGAGGGAATGGTCAAACTGTTCGGACCACGCGCCGGTATCAGGACCGCGCTGGAGTGGGCGCACGACCGGGGACGCCTCATCGAGAAGCCTCACCCGAAGCCGCACGGCCGACGTCGACACTACCTGGCGATCCCGGAATCGGCTGGGCTCGAGGAGAAGGCGGCATGATGCTGGCCACCTCATTCCGCCATTCCGCCGCTATTCCGCCGCATTCCGCCGTCGATGCTCGGCGCAATAGGTCGCGGAAGGGCGGCTCATTCCGCCATTCCGCCGTTACCTTAGGGGCGGCGGAATGAAAGGCCGGCGGATTTCCTCACTTCCGAAGGGGTGTCAGCACGCCGAAAGCGCGGTCCATTCCGCCGCGCTCCGGCTCGTCCCGCTGCCCGTCGAGGAGATGCTCGAGCTGCCCAGGAACGCCCTGCGCCTGCTGCTGATCTGCGCCGTGCTGGCGAGCGAGCAAGGCAACGTATTCACCATGACCAGGCGCGAGAAGCTCTTCGAGTGGATTTGTCGCGTGAAGTTGTTCAAGGCCCGGAAGCAGCTGCTCGCACGTGGCCTGCTCGAGCGTGCTCGACCCTATCGGCGCGGTGCATCGGACCGGTGGCGTCTCACCTGGCTCGACGGCGGATCGGGAGGTGGCACGTGACCGCGGCGAACCTGAACGACCGGGCTGACCGCGGGGCGACCGGGGGCCCCGCCGCGTCGAAAATTTCACCGTGGGCCAGACGACGCGCGGTTCGCGACAGTTTTTCGGGCTTCTTAGACTTCAGTTGCAACTCCGCTTTTCGCGTGTCGCGACGCGGGATACAGGGTGGAAGGGGTTACAGATCACGTCATTCGCTGCGCCGCGATCTGGGCCTCAACCATCCTTGTCGACGCAGACCGAAAGCGATTGCGCACGTGGACGTCTACCATGGACCAGCCGAACAGAACTTCAGCGGCGCTCTCCAACCGGAGGCGGTAGAAGTCGGTCAAGTTGTCGTTTTTTGCAATGGACTTGTACTGCAGAAGCACGAGATCCATCTCCGACACAGTTGCTGCGGCTGTTCGAAAGTGATCCGCAATCTCAGGTGGCGGTTCATTGCGTCCCTCTGCACCCCACCTTCTCGCAGCTTCAACGAACCCTACGGCGTTGAAGATCTCTCGGAATGTGTTCCCGTTCGCGCGAAAGAACTGATCGTGCTCATCGAGGCCGATGAGCCCGACGTAACGGATTGCGAGCAAGGATTCCCACACTCGATAGATGCCTTCGATGCGTCGATGCAGGTCGGTCAAAACCTGCTGGGTCACCAAAGCATCGAGTTGATCCTGCATCTTTTGGCGGGTGTCTGCGGCCTCGATCCGCGTCGCCTTCAGCGTGAAGAACACCAGCAGCACGGTGACGACGCCGATGATCGGATTCACCACCCCGCCGAAGTAGTCGCCGAAATTCGCCCAGGCTTCGGGTCCGCCAGCCGGTGCACCTCGCCACATGCCGAAGAAGATGAAGTACGCGAGCACGAACACAATCGCGCTTACGCCTGCAAGCACTGGCAAGAACGCCAAGTCGTTGACCTTGTCGGCAGACCGCCCGCTGCCGTCCGCTGCCTGCTGATTCACGCGGCTTCCTCCCTTTTGAATTCCCCTAGAGCGGCGATGCTACACCGCGCCCGAGGCCTCGCATGACCGATCCCCACGACCAGCACGACAACAGCGCCTCGCCGCCGATCGAGAGCACGGTGCCTCGCGTGATCGTGGTGCCGTCCACGGTCGTCATCCGCCCGAACATGCGCAACTGCGTGAACGATGTCGATGCCGCCAAGTATCTCGACTGCAGCACGAAACACCTGCAGAACATGCGGCGTGATGGACGAGGCCCCACCTACGAAAAGATCGCCGGTCGGGTGTGGTATCCGATGAAGGCGCTCGAGGAGTACGTCGAGGCATGCACCCGAGAGGGCCATCGCTGAAATATTTTTGGAACGGCACGGCATAGCGCAGAACGGCACGGAACGGCGCGGCACAGCGACCTGCAAGGATGCAGGTCATGGAAACGAACCCCACCACACCCCCGACGCCGCCGGCCACGCCCGCGGACTTCGAAGCCCGCATCGCTGCGGAACGCAACCGCCTCCTGATCGAGCAGAACCTCGAGGCCGATCTCGACGGCCAGCGTCTCGCCCCTCTCGAGGCCGGTGACGACGCCGCACTCGATCGCGTCGAAGCGCAGATCAACGCCTGCCGCGATCGCCAGTACCGCATCAAGGAGCGCATCGAGCTGCTCGAGAAGCGCCTCGCGCAGGCCAAGGTCGCCGAACACGATGCATCGCTCGACGCCCTCGAAGCTCGCGCCAACCGCGCACGCGAACTCGGCGAGAAGCTCATCACGGTCGAGTACCGGAAACACGCCACGGCACTCGCCAGCGTCGCCACGCGTCTGTGCGCAATCGATGCCCTGATCGAGTCCACCAACCGCTCGCTCGAGAAGGAGCGTCGCAATCCGGTCGGTTCGCCGAACTTCGTCCGGGCTCGCCGCCCATCCTCGACGACCGTTGTCGTGAAGAAGCGCGTCCACATCGACGACCCGCGTCATCCCAACTACGGGATCCGTGATCACGTAACGCGCGCGCCCCAAGGTCACGGCACTCCCGACTTCATGCTGGTGGTGCTGGATCCGGAGCACCGCTCACCGACCGACCAGCGAGTTCCTCTCTGGGCCGAGATCGACGTCGAGGAAGACGTCAACGACATCGGCCACTGCCCGACGCCGATCCACCTCGAGTTGGTGCTCCCTGGCCTCGAGCCGCCGCCGCGCCACCAGAACACCGCCGCCCTGTGGGACTGCAAGTACCCCGTCCTGCCCGAAGGCGCGCTCGACGCGCTGCTCGCTGAGCTCGACGCCACCCCCACGCGCACGCCCAAGAGCCGCGCGACCACGACCGACCAGACCACGGGAGACTCCGCATGACGATGCCCCACGAACAGGCGGCGATGGATGCGCTGCGCACGAAGCTCAGCGAGGAAGGGCTGCGCGGCGCGCTCGTGCTCAGCTCCACCCCGCTGACCATGAAGAACCTGGACGCCCGCATCTTCTACGCCCGCCAGATGCAGTCCACCGGAAAGGCGACCGGGAAGACTCAGCAGCAGATCTTTGACGCCATCATCTACGGGAAGTCGGTCAAGGAGTTCCGCGACACCAAGCCGGCCACGCGCATGAGCGCACCGCCGAAGGTGCGCGCGTGAGCCTCGCTCGCCGATTCCTGCGTCTGTTCGCGCCTGGTCACGCCACGAAGCTCGACAAGGCGGAAGCCGAAGCCGTCGAGGCCCAGGCGGTCACGATGTTCGCCGCAGCGGTCACCGCCTCATCGCTCCCGCCCGAGTACAAGAGCGCACTGCTCGCTCGTGGTCGCCGCGGTGACGAACCAGACGATGCCATCGCGTACGCCCAGGACATCCGCGATCGCTGCTTCGCGGCTTCGAATGCTTCCGGAAAGCGCTCGCTCGCACTCGGACCCGATGCCATCCGGTCGAACGTCTCTGCTCACGATCTCGGCCACTCGCTGCTCGAGCAGATCGCCGCCGAGGATGAGGCCCTGCAGTTGATCACCACAGTCGCCGAACCGGTCTCGCGCCTCGATCGCAATGGCAGGTCGGTGATGGTCAGTCCCCAATCCGCACGGGCCGAGGAAGCGGTCCGACCGTCGAACGTCTATGCCAAGCGCGACAAGAAGAAGCGCCGGTAACCGCTGCATGGTGGGGATGAAGCCCGGTCGTCGTCACTCGTCGTGCGGCGGCCGGGCCGAGTCTCAGTGGGGCCCCGGGTGGAGCTCCGATCAGTGCGGGTAACCGGAGCCCCGCCACCCTCCTAGCTCCAGCGCTTCCGAGCATTTCCTTCCTACTGCCGCTTCGAGAGCCATTTCCAAGCGGTTTTCGCGAACCCCATGCGAAACGCCACCTTGGAGACTTGATCGATGGCACGTAATTCCGCAGAGGAAGTCCTCCGGCTCCTGCTCCGCGTCGAAGGCCGCGAGGATGCCGAACGTCTCGGCAATGCGGTCGACGCGATGGGCGACCAGTTCGCCAACGCCGAGCCGGAAGTGAAGGGTCTGATCGACGAGCTCGCCAAGGTCGCGCGCGCGAAGGCTGCTGTCGCGAACCTCAAGGCGATCGAGGAACAGCTCGCCCGGAACGACGACGAGCTGCGACAGGCGAAGAACGGCCTGAACGCGCTCAACGAGGAATTCGGCCGCTCCGACAAGTCGAGCGCCGAGGTTCGCGTCGCGTATCAGCAGGCCGAGAAGGCGGTCCGTGACCTCGCCAACGAGCAGCTGAAGTTGCAGCGCTCCGCAGCCGGCACGCGCAACACGCTTAAGGCTGCGGGTGTGGACACCAAGGATCTCGCCGCCGCGGAGCGCCAGCTCGCCACGGAGTCGGCGAACGTCTCGACCAAGATCAACAAGGCAGCCGCCGAGATCCGGCGCTTCGCCACCGAGGCGGACAAGTCCGAGACCGCGACCTCGCGCGTGAAGGCGACGCTCGCCTCGATCGGCAAGCTCGCGGCCGGCGCGGTCGCGGCGGGTGTCAGCGCCATGGTGGGCCTGTTCAAGGCCGTCATCGGCGAGGCGGACCAGATCGAGCAGTCCGTCACGCAGCTCAACGCCGCGCTCGAAGCGACGGGCAACGCTGCCGGCTTCACCGCCGAGCAGCTGCTCAAGATGGCGGATGCGTTCGAAGGCTCGTCGATGTTCTCGCGCGAGGAGATCGTCGCCGCGCAGACACGCCTGCTCAGCTACACCGATGTCGTCGGCGAGCAGTTCCCCGCCGCGATGCAGATCGTCATCGACCAGGCGCAGCGCCTCGGCATCTCCGTCGAGCAGTCCGCCGAGGTCGTCGGCAAGGCGCTTCAGACGCCCAGCAAGGCCATGGAAGCGCTCGGACGTCAGGGCTTCAAGCTGGAGGCCGGACAGGCTGAGCTGCTCAAGCAGCTCGAAGAGACCGGACGCATGGCCGAGGCGCAGGCCGTGATCATGGACATGCTGACCGAGTCCTACGGTGGCGCCGCTGCCGCTGCTCGCGTCGGCACCATCGCCGGCATGTGGAAGGGGCTGAAGGATGCCGTCGGCGACTTCCTCGAGCGCATCGGCAACGCGGGCCCGGTCGACTACTTCCGCGGCCAGCTGCAGCGCATGGTGGATCTCGTCGCGAGGTTGACGCGCGATGGCAGCTTGCAGCGCTGGGCGGAGACGATCGGTCGCGTCCTTGTCGGCGTCGGCCGGACGATCGAGAACTCCGCGACCTTCGTGTACCGCTACACGACGGCGCTACTGACGCTCGGCAAGGCCTTCATCCTCGTCAAGGTGTCGAGCTTCGTGACGTCGCTCGCCGCGGCCTCGATCGAGATGGCCAAGGGAACCAAGTCCGCCACGCTGCTCGGCACGGCAATCCGAGCGATCCCCGTCGTCAGACTTGCCGTCATCGGCGGCGCCGCCGTCGCACTCGCCGCGGACAACTTGCGCGACCTCGGCAAGGTGATCGCCGAGAACAACCAGCACTACCAAGCCCTGCAAGCGCGCATCCGCACGATGCAGAACGACCTCGCGGATTCCGCCGAGGTGTTCAACCGCGCCTCCGAGCGCCTGGCCGAATACCGCGATCAGCAAGTGCTCACCGCCGAGCAGGTCGCGCGCCTGAGCGACGAGGAGCGCGGGGCCTACGCCAAGCGTCTGGAAGGCCTGCGTGAGTACCTGCGGCTCCAGGCGCTCTACTTCGACGGGCTCAAGGGCGCCGACCGCCTCAACGCCGAGGGCATCGCGCATCTCGACGCGTTGCGGGAGAAGCTCGCGCAGGTCACGACCGGATACAGCGCGTTGACCGAGGGCACCAAGCTCGCAGGGCAGGCGCTGAGCAACGGCCTCACGATCAGCGCGCAGAAGCTCGCCACCGAAATGGCCGGCGTCATCGACTCCGTGAAGGCGACCAAGGACCGATTCGCCGAGCTCTTCACCGACTTCGACACGCTCGACGTCACCCGCATCGGCGACATCGCGCTCGCGGTCCAGCACGTCGGCGAGCAGAGCCTCGGCGCCGGCAGACGGGTGCGTGAGGGCCTCGCCGCGGAGCTCTCGAAGCTGTCCGGCGAGCAGCTCCAGAAGTTCCAGATGGCCGCCAACGCCGCCTTCGTGGATGTCGGCCGATCCGGCGAGCGTGCTGCGCTGGTGCTGCGGACCTCGCTGCAGGTCGCCATGGATCGGCTCGGGGCGAGTGCTGTGAAGTCCGGTGCCGACTTCACCGCTGCGGGCAAGGACATCATCGCGACCTTCGAGGTCGTGACGAGCAACGCGCTTGCGACGAGCAAGCAGATCGAGGAGGCGTTCAAGGCCGCACTCGGCGGTGTCCGCACCAAGCAGGAAGCCGAGGCCTTGGGCGCTGCGCTGAGGCTGGCGGGCGACACGGGCCGGATCTCGATCGAGGGCACAGAGCGCGCGTCGCTCGCGCTGCAACGCAGGCTGCGTGAGCTGCGCCTCGAGCTGGATCCGATGGCGGACCAGTTCGTGGCACTGGGCATCAAGTCGCAGGCCGCGCTCAACGCCGCACGCGACTCGGCGAAGGAGGCTTTCGAGGCCATCGTCGCAGGTGCCCGCAACGGCTCCGCTGCGCAGGAGGACGTCCGGCGTGCCTTCCTGGCCTACGCCGACGCCCAGCGCGCCGCGGTGGCCGACTCGAAGCAGTGGGAGAAGGATCAGGTCGAGACAATGCTCAAGGTCCGTGCCGCAGCGCTAGGCCTGGGCGACGTGCTCGAAGACCTCGGCCAGCGCGGTGCCGATGCCGGCAAGGCGGTGGGCGAGAAGTTCGGCGACGCGAAGGCTGCGATCGATGGCGCCGCCGACAGTGCCCGAGGCCTCGCCGACTCGGCGGACGGTGCATCGGCCGGCCTGGATTCGGTCGCCGACTCCGCGCAACGCAGCGCGCAGGAGGTCAATGCCGGCGGCATCGCCTTCGCCTTCATGACCGACCAGGCCCGGGAGGCTGTCGCATCGGCCCAAGGCTTCGACGGCATCGCGATCGCCATGGCGAAGTACAAGCGCGAGATCTTCGCAACGAAGGAAGAGCTCGACGACTTCGTGGCCTCCCAGCGTGCCGCCGAGGCCGCCGCGACTTCGGCGACCAACGAGATCGCCAAGATGCTGGAAACGCTCCGTGAGCAGCGCGACGCCGCGACGTTGAGCGAGGAGCAGCAGGAGACCAAGCGCTACCAGCGCGAGCTGGAACGCCTCCGTGAGCTCGAGCAGACCGCAGGCGCCAACGCACGCGCGCAGGCCGCAGAGCTGCGTGGGCTCGCCGAGGCGGAACACCGCAGGAAGCTCGCCGAGATCAAGGAGCGCGCGCAGGCCGAACGCGACGCTGCGCGCGAGGCGAACGGCTCCTCGAGCGGCAGCGGAGGCGGCATGGCCCCGGCGCCGCGCCAGTCGCAGGCAGCGCCCGCATCGAGCGGCTTCGGTGGCGGCATCACGATCAACATCAACGGCGGCTTCGACCTGACCAGTGCCGACGACCGCCGCAAGGTCGCGCAGCTCATCGTCCGCGACATCCGCCGCGAGACCGCCATCCTCGGCGGCCGGGCCTGACCATCACCAGGAGGACACACATGAAGTTCGAACCGCCGCACCTGCTCGCCATCGAGTGCAACCCCGAAGATCCCGAGTCCGTGCGCAAGGCCGTCGACCATCTCGCCGAGGTCGTCCAAGACCTGCACGGCATCGCCTTCGCGTTCGGCGCGACGTTCGCTGCGATCGCACAGGGCAGGCAGGACATCCCCGCCGTGCTGGAGGTGCTGCTCAGCGCGCACGAGAGCAACCACGGACGGTCGCCTCTCGCAGAGATGGTCCGCGGTGGCATGGAGTCGTGGGAGAGCGCGAGGACACCGAGCGTCGAGCCCGCAAGCCTGGACGGCGCGTGATGAGCATCGACGTCGAACGTGAACTCGCATTGATCCGTGACGCGGCCGCAGCGCGCACAGACGCTCGAAGGACGGCCGCTGCCGATCAGGGCTTCGCCTTGTCGCTGGTGCTGACCCTTACGCAGGCCGGTGCAGCGAGTGATCTACACGCGACGCTGCCGCCGATTCTGGACGCATTCGAGAGCGACTTCGGGTCGTCGCCGCTCGCGCAGATCATCCGGGCCGGTCTAGCCAAAAACTGACCTGATCCCGCATTTCTACGGGATCAGGCCCCACTATTTGTGTCTACTCTTTCGGCGGTATTTCGAGGCCTATAGTCTTGACGTAGTTAACGTTCATTACCTTGCAGCCCGTTCCGTCCTTGGAGCCGACCATGAACTGCAGCGGCTCTGTTGCAATAGCATTACCCCCGCAAGCGAATTCTTTCAATTGCTCTCGCTTGGTTTCGGTCAGTTTGATGCCGTCAATTCGAGCGTTCATCCTGTTATTTGATTCCGCGAGGCGTTCTTCGAGCAGTCGAATCTTGGCCTGCATTTCGCTTGACCATTGATATGGATGTGATGCGTCTGGAGGTATGGGCATGATGAACGCGCCTTTCGTCGTTCCGATAGAAATATCGGCCTTCGGATATACGCTGTCATCACCCTGAACCTGCGGAATTCGCCTACAGGTTACCGTCCAGTAGCTCTCGGTGAGATCCTTGACCGACGACTCGTCAACCTTCGTTCGACCTGGTGTAGCGTTGGTGTTGGGCGCCGTACACGAGAGCAGCTTTTCGTCGTATGTGATTCCCTCAACACTTGCTGGCGTCGCGTTCGTTCGTGCGATGTCTACGACAAGCTGAGTAGATGCAATCGAAGGTTTGAACGAGATTCCCTTGGCTGCAAATGACATGCATGAGAGCCAAGATGATGCGGCGTCGCCCGCAACATCTGATGCGTTCTTAAAATACGATTCGTTGCCTTGATACGCAGAGTCGAAAGTCTTACAGAAATGGCTTAGCCTTTCTGATCCGCTTCCGGACCCTAGGTTGAACTTCAACGGGACAGACTGGATTACGGTATCCAAACCAACACTCAGGCTGGAACTCTTCTTTGATTGCGAACCTTGGCAGTTCTGTTCGTATATCTTTACCGCGAGTCCGATGTTTGCAGTCTCTGTTGAATAGCTTCTCGCCGAGAGCACATCCTTACAGTTGTCTCCTTCTTGAGCATGCGCGCTACAGCAGAGTGAGATCAATCCGATAGCAAGGGCCGAACGCATGACCACTTCAAACGTCATTCTGCTCGATGCGCATACAGCAGAATCGCCTGCGCTGTTAGAACAGGTATAGGTCTTCATTTCCCTGATTCCCCTGATCGCTGAGGCTGTCCCTCGACGCAGAGCGAGTCCTTCGCTGTGCCTACGAAGAAGCAGCGATCCCCCTCTCGCGATCACAGCACCGTTGTGGCTTCTCAGCAAGTTGCACCGCGTCAGCTAGGCGCAGCTTGCTCGACATCGAATGCCGTCGCCCACCACAGCACACTCTCCTCGCCGGTCACAACGTCGAACGTGGTGTTGTCGATCAAGGTGCCGCGCACGTACCTGGCGACGCCATGATGGCCGTCCGCGGTGTAGTAGACGAGCTGCCCGTCGCGCGGCTGGACATCGGCGAGCATGTGGCGCTGGCGCATGTGGCTGCCCCAAGTGGCGATCCCTGCTCCTATCAGAGCGGGCGCAAAGCGGCTCGTCAATGCTCACCACGCTCTGATGTTAGGGGATTGTTAGGCTGCTGCTCAGGGTTGATCCGTCAAGGTTGGCGGCGGGCAACTGCTAGCAGGTCGCCGGTCAGAGGAGCAGGCATGATTGCGACCGCAGCGATCGTTCTCATCGTGTTGAACGTTGCACACGGGATATACGTGCTCGTCAGAGATCCGCACGCTAGTGCTCGAACCATGACCGTGTTCATGGTGCGCATGACGATATCGATCTTGGCCATGCTTGCTGTAGCCGCAGCGATTGCTACGGGTACGCTCGAGGTGCCGTTCGTCGAGTAGGTTGCGTCGCACATGCTAGCCGTCACAGTTACGCGGCTCCGCTTCTCCTACGATCATCTTCCGTCGTGACGCCCCCCCCCCATGAGCGCAAGAACCTACGGCTCCCTGTCCGCAGACGTCCTTGCGTCCTTCGAGGTGGACGAGCTCGGACAGGATCCGCGCGAAATCATCTCTCAGGTGCACCCTGCGTTGGAGGCCCGAAGAGTCATCCCGTCGCCGGCGGGCTATGCGTGGTACGGGCTACTTGCTCCGAGCCTTCCGCCGATCGAGCAGTCCGAGGTGGTCGGTCGGGCACTACGTGTGCTCAAGCGAGCCGCAGCGAAAGGGCGCCTGACGGACTTTCGAATCGTGACTGGTGATTACTTGGCGGAGATGGTAGCTGCCAACGATTCTCGACATGGCGCTCTCTACGCCCCCGGACTGCCTGATCGCTGAGCGTCAGTCGATCGAGAAGTGCTGCAGCTCAACGGGCACCAAGCCAACGGGGATCATCTGTCCCGAGTCTTCGTAGCAGTAGCTATCGATGGTCACGGGAAATCCGGCGTCGTTGCCCGTGCCATCGCCAGATATGAGCTTTACCCAACCGTAGTTGATGATACTCGCAGCCTCGTTGAAGAAAGCTATTCCGATGTACCGACGGCCTGGCGTATGGAAGTTGGTTGCCCTAGTGATTGAACGGTTGTAGAACCCGGTCGTCGGGTTAGGCCAGACACCTTCACCATCTCGTAGCGCCTGAGCATCAGCAGTGATCCCGGGCATGCCAGTTGCCAAGATGCCGAACAAGCTCGACTGCTGTGAGGGGGTGAAGAACGTCAGTGCGGTGTTCCCGCCGTTGTACGGATTGAAGTCCCAACCTGCCACCGTGCTGCCAGACGATCCGGTGGCTCCGGTGACGAAGTTGAGGTAGAGACCGTCGATCGTGTTGGGGACGGAGAGGGGATTGTCGAGGCTGCACTGGTACAGAGCCGTCGCAGGCTGCGACACGGCCAGCAGCGCCGCGGCGACAAGTGGCACGCTGTAACGCTTCGACGTCTTGATGCGGGCGCTGGCTTCTGTTGACCCCGGTGCCGGCTAACGCTGACCACCTCGCCGGATCTGCTCTCCATTCCGGAGCTGCCCCTCGTGCTGGTGTTGCCCACCCCGCTGAAACTTCCCGTCGCGATGGAGCTGCCGCTCGTAACGGTGCTGCCGACGCTACCGACGCCGCCTGTCTCGGATCCTGTTCCAAGCGAAGATGACGCGGACATCATCGATACCAGATCCGCAGTCGTTTACTTGGAACTGGAAGCTCGTAGTCTTAGAGCATCGTCGTCGCTGATGTAGAGAGCGGCTTGCTGCCGCCACCTAACCTGATCCGAGGTAGGAGTGGTCGATGTCGCTCGAGGTAGCAGCTCTGCGTGGATGTGCCTGCCGAATCGCCCACGCATCATTTGGACTGCGGCGGCCACTTCGCTCTTCGGATCGGGCTGGATAAAGCCACGACTCCCGAGTTCGTTCCTTGCGTATGCAAGGGTCGTTCGCTGGTCGTCCATTAGTCTGTCAGACGCCCACAACTTTCGATGGCCAGACGATGCGAGCGGGAATACAAGGCGCATTGCCGCGTGGCTGAGCTCGGGCGCAATTGCTCCGTACCGCATTGTTCCGACGATCAGCAGCGACCGGTATGTACTCAAGCCGATCTCGAACGCCAAGTCAGCCATCCCCGCATCGTGTGCTTCGCGGAGAAGCACGATGATTGCGGCGAGAGCATCCAAGCTCGCCGACTCCTCAAGAGTTTTGAGTACACGGGCCGTGCATGTCCGCCTGCGATATCGCATCCCGGCTTCGCGTACGTACAGCGCCCCCTGCACCCGACGTGGCAGTCGTTGGAGCCACGCGTCCGCGTGTGAGCCGACAGGCATGCTCGGATCCACTACGTCGAAGAGCAGGTGGTCGTAGTCCGCCAGTGAGCCAGGATCTGCTCTGTTCACAGAAAGCAGTCGCTTTCGGCTTGGAATGACGTCGCCACGAGCGTACTTAGGCCACAGGTTGTGGCTGTAGGCCTCGCCTGCCAGGTTCTTCTTGTAGGTCTCGGGCTCGAGCTTCTTACCCAACGCGTAGGGTGTGTGTGTTCCCCATCTGCGCATCAATTCGGTGAACCAGAAGCTCGTTCGAAGGAGGCCTATGGCCCTCCGATTTCCTTCCGCTGAATTTCTCTCGAAATTCTGCCGGATAGAGCGGAATCGCAACTCGGAGGAGAAAATTTCCATCTTCGACAATGCGTTGGCTCTCGCGGCGCGACAGGGGAGCGCTCCGAACTAGAGTAGTTTGGATGTTCTTTCTACTCTCTGGCGCGTCGTCGCGACAGCACCTAGTCTTCACGTGACCCGACGTGACGAGCATGACGTGGCCGACGCTGACCCCATCCTCGCGCGAGCGCTCGAGGTCGAACTTCTTGCCAAGTACGGGCTGATGGTCGGCAACGACGATCTGCGTGTGGCGCTGGGCTATCCATCCCACGAGGCGTTCCGCCAAGCGAACTCGCGTGGCCAGCTGCCGATACGGGTTTTCACGTTGCCCAATCGGCGCGGGAAGTTTGCGCTGGTGAAGGACGTGGCGTACTGGGTGGCACAGTGCCACGCCAACGCAGCGCCTCTGGGCGGAACGCTCCCAGGTACCCAAGGAGAAGGTGATGACTTAGCCCCCCGACGCTGATCCACAAAATCTAGGCGCCGGAAACGACAACGGCCTGAGCAGTAATGATGCCCAGGCCGTTGAGAAGGGAGGCTTCGAGACCCCTTCCCCTCAGTCTGTCGTTCCACGCACCCACCTGTCAAGTACGTCAGGCCCGCTTGAGGCACTGGCTCGGGTGCGCACGCCTCCTTGCTCATGATCCGCGGCGGCCGTGCCGCCGCGGCAGGGAGATCACATGGAGAAACTTAGGAACATCGTCAGGCAGGTCCTGACTACTTCACTCTCCAACCGAGAGATTGCTCATGCATGTTCGGTGTCCAGGAACACGGTCAAGCGCTACCGCAGCATCGCGACAGATGAGGGCTTTAACTGGTTGAACCTTACTGGGCTTGCTGACGACCAGTTCAATGCATTGTTCAATGGCTCGGGAGAGCGCCTGTCGCGCAAGCGTCGGCCTGACTACTCGCTCATCCATGCGGAGAAGCAGACGAAGGGCGTCACGCTCTTGTTGCTCTGGGAAGAGTACTGCCTGGAAGACTCTTCCAGCGCTCTGAGCTACAGCCATTTCACCGAGAGCTATCGCAGGTACGTCAGCAGCATCGAGCGTGTGATGCGGCAAGTGCATCTTCCGGGAAAGAAGCTCTTCGTGGACTTCTCGGGCAAGAAGCCGTACTTCATCGACCAAGAGACCGGCGAGAAGGTCGAGGTCGAGTTGTTCGTCGGTGTGCTGGGCTACTCCAACTACACCTTTGCGTGTGCGGCTCTCTCACAGTCCCTTCCGGACTGGGTCGACTGCCACAACAGGATGTTTAAATTCTTCGGAGGGGTTTCCGAACTGCTTGTTCCCGACAACCTTCGCTCTGCCGTCAGCAGGGCTGGTCGGCACTACTGTGTCAATCCAACCTATCTCGACCTCGCCCAGCACTACGGTGCCGAGGTGGTTCCGACGAGGCCGTACAAGCCTCGCGACAAGGCTAAGGTTGAAGTCGCGGTGCAGATCGTCCAGCGGTGGGTTGTTGCGCGCCTGCGGAACATGACCTTCTTCTCGCTCTCTGACTTGAACGAAGAAATCGGTAAGCAGATCCATGCGCTCAACGAGCGCCCTTTCAAGCGTATCGACGGCAGCCGCAAGAGCCGCTTCGAGAGCGAGGAGAAGGCGCAACTCAATCTGAATCGCCCCGGGAATCCCGGAGGCTCGTTGGTGTGAGTCACGTCTCCGTGACGCACTGACGTTGCTGATGGTAGTTGGCTTCGGCTTCGGCCGGTGGAATGTAGCCGATCGATCCGAGCAGGC
>JASCPI010000067.1 GCA_029959555.1 Lysobacteraceae bacterium PS02065
GCGTATACCCGGTCCCACGCGGATGAAGCGTGGCGGCGGAAGTGATCCGCCGCCACGCCGGCACGGTCAGAACTTCACGCTCGCCTCGACGTAGCTGAAGCGGCCGACGAGGTCGTAGGTCGACGCATCGTAGCCGTTGAGCGAGCAGCTCAGGCAGATCGGCGGCGACTTGCCGAACACGTTGTTGACGCCGCCCGACACGGTCAGGTCGAACGAGGTCGGCAGCTTCCAGCTCGCGCGCACGTCGTGGTACGTGGTCGCGCCGAGGCGGTTGGTGCCCGTGTCGTTGTCACCGCAGATGTCGTAACCCGTGGCGGCGGCGCAGCTCTCGGTCAGGCCCGAGATGTAGCGCGTCGTCCACGCCGCGCTCCAGTCGGCCAGCGACCACTTCAGCGTCGCGGTCGAGCGGATGCGCGCGATCGCCGAATCGGCGACTTCGAGGCCGACCGCTCGCGGTTCCGCCGCACCCGAGTCGGTCGCGATCGCCTTGTAGCGGCTCACGTACGTGGTCTGCCAGCTCGCACCGAAGGTGCCGATGCCGGTCGCGTTGCCGATCCAGTTGATGCCGACATCGAAACCGCGCGTCTCGACGTTGCCGAGGTTGAACAGCGTGTTGTCGAACGCGTTGATGTTGCCGCCCGAGGAACGCCCGATGCCGCTGCAGAACACGGGATCGAGCGTGGCGACGCAACGATCGAGCTGGGTCTGCGCGTCGGAGGCCTGGATCGCGTCCTCGATGCGGATGCGGTAGTAGGTCAGCTCGAAATCGAGCTTCTGTGACCAGTTCGTGCCCTCGGCCCAGCTCGGGCTGTAGACCGCGCCGAGGGTCATGCTCGTCGAGGTCTCGGGCTTGAGGCCCGGGTTGCCGCCGGTCACCACCGAGATCTGCGAATTGGCCTGCTCGAAGTTCGCCGGATCGGGCACGCCGAGCGTCGCGCAGTTCGAAGCGGTCTGGCCGGTCGCGAAGTTGCACGGATCCTGGATAGAGGCATCGAAACGCGAGAACGTGCCGTACAGCTCGCCGATCGACGGCGCGCGGAAACCTTCCGCCCAGGTGCCGCGCAGCGTGAGGTCGTCGCCGAGCTGCCAGCGCAGGCCGAGCTTGTTGTTGGTCGTGCCGCCGAAGTTCGAGTAGTCGGAATACCGCGAGGCCACGCTGAGGTCGAGGCGCTTGGCGAACGGCGCATCGGCGACGAGCGGTGCATTGAGCTCGAGGTAGAACTCTTCGACGTCGTAGCCGCCGCTGGTCGGGCCCGAGGGCACGCCGTTGGATTCACCCGCGACGACGATCGCGTCGGGCTGGTAGTAGCCGCTCTGCTTGCGGTACTCGTAGCCACCCGCGAACGCGAGCGCACCAGCCGGCAGCTCGAACAGGTCGCCGGAGAGGTTGGCCGTCCACGAGCTGAGCTTCTGCAGGCTGCGGTCGTGCTCGGTGAACAGGATGTAGTCGAGCATGTCCTGGGTGATCGAGCCCGGGCCGCCGAACAGGTTCAACGGCACGCACGGTGCCGTGCAGTTCGCGACCGGTCCGAGCGCGCGCTGGATGTGCGCGATGTTGTACGTGCCCGTGACGGTCTGCGTGGCCTTGTTCTCGGCGTTGACGTAGTTGACGTCCCAGAAGAAGTTGCGCGAGCCGATGCCGAACTCGCCGTTGAGGCCGGTGCTGAAGTACCTCGTGTCGACATCCTGCGAGAAGATGCGCGGACCGCCTTCGACCGGACGCCGCGCGACGAGCGTGCCGTCCGGGCCGATCGTCATGCCGAACGGGTTGTACGGGTTGGTCGCGTCGATCGCGACGAAATCGCCGAGTCCGTACGTGCCCGCTTCGGAGCCCAGGAAGATCGGCTCCGGCGCGGCCTGGTTGGTCGACTCGCGCTGCGTGTAGGCGCCCTTGAGGTTCCAGTTGACGCTGTCGGTGATGCGGTACGTGCCTTGCGCGAACAGCGACTTGCGCTCGGACGGTGTCAGCAGCAGGTTGTACGGCGCGAAGTTGAAGCGGTCGCTGTTCGGACCCGCACCGATCCACGGATGGAAATCGCCGATCGTCGGGATGCCCGAAGCTCCGTCACCGGCGAGGTTGCAGAACGAAGCACCGCCACTGATCGGGCACAGCCCGCCGTAGGTCTGGGTCGGATCGAGCGGCGCGAACACGAAGCGACCGCCCGGCGTCGCCGAGCTGCCGTTGTCCACGCCCGTGCCCGGCACCGGGAAGCTCGACTGGCCCCAGACGCTCGAGCTGATCGCGTTCTGCTTGTAGTAGCTCACGTCGACGAACGCATCGAAGCGCTCGCCGCTCGCACCGAGCGAGAGGTTGCCCTGCTTGGTCGTGCCGTCGCCCTTGGAGTAGTCGCCGTAGTAGATGCGCGCGCCGGCGCCGTCCTGCTTCTTCTTGGTGATGATGTTGACGACGCCCGCGATCGCGTCGGAGCCGTACAGCGACGAGGCGCCGTCGGTGAGGATCTCGATGCGGTCGACCGCGCTGGCCGGGATCGTGTTGAGGTCGACCGCGGCCGAGACGCCCGAGGCCGAGGATTCGCTGACCCAGCGCAGGCCGTCGACGAGGATCAGCGTGCGCTTGGCGCCCAGATTGCGCAGCGAGATCGTCGTCGAGCCCGAGCCGACGCCGCCGCCGTCGGGCGGGAAGCCGAAGTTGCCGGCCGAGTTGAACTTGGTGTTGAGCGACGAGCCGCTGACCGAGAGGCGCTGGATCACGTCGCCGATCGAGCCGAGGCCGGTCGCCTCGATGTCGGCCGCGCTGATGACCTGCACGGGTGACTGGCCTTCGATCTCGGCCTTCTTGATGCGCGAGCCGGTGACCTGCACCGCCTCGAGGCGTTGCGTGTCGTCACCGACAGGGTTCTGTGCGAACACGGCCTGGGCCGGAAGGGCCGCGGTGGCGGCGAGCAACGACGTCTGGATGGCAAGACGAGTACGGCGGATTCGCACCTGCATGGATCCTGTCTCCCGTGGGCTGGTTGGAACGTTCGATCCCCTGGCTTCACGCGGGCCGATGACGACCCCGACGTTAAGAAAAGGTATACCCCCGCCACGCAAACAGCCAGCACCGCGTGTCACAGTTTCGTCACGCGGCCGCCACGGTTTCCGCTGCAATCGTTTGCAGCGCGCATGGCCGTCGCAGGGCGTCGCGTTACACTGGCCGCATGCCAGCCTTCGCCCGTGTCACCCGATCCTGCGTGCTCGCCGCCCTGATCGCTCCCCTGCTCGGCACGCCCGCCGCAGCCGCCCCTTCCCCGCACGACCGCGCCGACCAGCGCCAGCACTACCTCGCCGCGCGCGCCGCGGTCGACAAAGGGCCGGGCGATGCGTGGAAGAAGTTCGCGATCGACCTCGATGGCTACCCTCTGCTGCCCTACCTCGAACTGGCCGTTCTCAAGCGCGGCAAGGCACCCCCTGCGCGCGTGCAGGTCGAGGCCTTCCTGCGCCGCTGGCCGGACAGCCTGCCTGCGCGCGACCTGCGCGAATCCACGCTGCGCGAGTTCGCCAAGAACGGCGACTGGGCCGGCTTCCGCCTCATGTGGACCGACAGCCAGGCACGCGACCTTCGCTGTGCCTGGCAGCGCGCGCGCATCGCCGCGGGCGAGAAGCCGGTGTACAAGGACGACATCGAACCGCTGTGGATGCAGCCGCGCCCGGTGCCGGCGACCTGCGAGCCGCTGTTCGACTGGGCTGCCGCGAACGGGCAGCTCTCCACCGACGTGATCTGGCAGCGCATCGAAGGCGCCGCCGCAGCCGCGAACCCGGGCACCGTGCGCACGATCGCCGCGCGCCTGCCGGCCGCGGACAAGGCCGCCGCCGAACGCATCGCGAGCAGCGTGGACGATCCCGCGACCGTGC
Organism: Lysobacteraceae bacterium PS02065; assembly: GCA_029959555.1. Taxonomy (GTDB): domain Bacteria; phylum Pseudomonadota; class Gammaproteobacteria; order Xanthomonadales; family Rhodanobacteraceae; genus Dokdonella. Next base: position 3,856 of record JASCPI010000067.1, read on the forward strand.
TCGCGAAAGCCGCGGCATGGACCGACACGCCGCGCACGCGCGACGCGATCGCGTTCGGCATGATGCGGCTCGCACGCCGCGACAGCGCTGCCGCCGAGACGCGCTGGGCCGAGCTCGGCGACGTCTTCAAATGGGATCCCGCGCAGAAGCACCGCATCCTCAACGCGATCGCGGTGTACCGCTCGACCAACTATTCCGACGACGCGCTCGCGCGTCTCAAGGCCTTGCCGACCGAGGCCGCCGACGACAGCTCGCGCGAATGGCACGTGCGCGTCGCACTCGCCGCGCAGGACTGGAACGAAACCCTCGCCGCGCTCGACGGCATGACCCCCGAGCAATCCGCCGATGCGCGCTGGCGCTACCTGCGCGCACGCGTGCTGACCAAGCTCGGCCGCAAGGACGAGGCAGCGCCGATCTTCGCCGCGGTCGCCGGCGAGGCGAACTTCCATGGCTTCCTCGCCGCCGACTGGATCGGCGCACCGTACGCGATCTGCGAACTGCCGCTCGCGACCGACAAGGCCACCGAGGCGCAGCTGCTCGCGCAGCCCGACCTGCAGCGCGCGTTCGAGTTCCACACGCTCGGCCAGCTCGACGCCGCGCGCCGCGAGTGGGATTTCGCGATGACGCGCCTCGCCCCCGCGCAGCGCGCGCACGCGGCCGACCTCGCCTACCGCGAGGAGTGGTACGACCGCGCCGTGTTCCTGCTGTCGGCGTCGTCGGACACGCAGCGCCACTACGAGCAGCGTTTCCCGATCGCGCGCAAGCCGCGCGTGACGCGCGAAGCGCGTGAGGCCGGCATCGATCCCGCGTGGTCGTACGCGATCATCCGCGCCGAGAGCGCGTGGATGACCGACGCACGTTCGCATGCCGATGCCTACGGCCTCATGCAGCTGCTGCCCGGCGTCGCCAAGCAGGTCGCCACGCGCGCGGGCCTGCCGTACGCGAAACCGTCGGACCTGTTCGATCCGGATCTCAACATCCCGCTCGGCACGCGCTTCCTCGCGCAGATGGCCGGCCAGTACCAGGGCAGCCCGTGGCTCGCGAGCGCTGCCTACAATGCGGGCGGTCGCCCGGTCGGCCGCTGGATCGACGCACGCGCGACGTTCGAGCCCGACTTCTTCATCGAGACGATCCCGTACAAGGAGACGCGCGAGTACGTCGCCCGCGTGCTCGCCTTCAGCGTGATCTACGACTGGCGCCTCAACGGCAACGTCGTGCCGCTGGCCACGCGCATGCCGAAGATCGGCCAACCGTACGAAGCTCCGAAGGACGACGCACAACGCAAGGCCGTGGCGTGTCCCGCTGCGGCGGTCGCGGCGACCGCGTCGCGCTGAGCAGACGCTCCGCCCTCCCTTCTTCAGTGAAGGGAAAAGAGCGGAAAGCGGTGCGTGGGGGCGAGCCCGTCACGGCGACAATCCCTGCTGCCGTCACTCGGCGACCGGTGCACTGTTGTCCGGGGAACGTTCGAAGCGAAGACCGGAAGCGTTACCGCGTCATGCTTCCGGCGATGAGTGCCGGGATGCCGACTCGTTCTCGCCGCGACACGGCATCGCGCACGTTCTTCCCTTCTCCCTCCGGGAGAAGATGGCCCGCAGGGCCGGATGAGGGTCCGGGATCGCGACGATATCGGACGTGGTCACGATCCCGCACCCTCTCCCCAACCCCTCTCCCGGAGGGCGAGGGGCTCAAGCGCAACGCCACTGCGGGAGGACGCATCGAGCCTGTGAAGTCGTGCGCTGCCGAGCTCTGGAAATCACCATGCGACAGCCCCGTTGGCGGCGCGACGCGATGTGCGGCCCTCCCGGACAGCAGTGGCAACCGACGCGATCGCCGGCTTCACCTGCGTGGAGCACGACGCCGCTCGCGCATCGATGGACGCATGAGCAGTACCGCGCCGTCGAGCGCGTTCATCCCCACGGCAGCAACGACTCGAACGTGCCTTGCATGAGCTGGTCACAGGCGTTGTTCGGATGCGGCGTCGCCCACCAGGGCGTCGCGCCCGTGAGCTGGCTCCACGCGCTCGACGCGGTCTGCGTGAACAGGTTCGGACAGATCGACACGAAGCCCGCGACGACGAAACGCGGCGGCGCAGGCAGCGTGCCGGACAGGCGGTTGCCGCCGAAGCGCAGTTCGACGAGCGTGTTGAGCACGGTCAGGTTGAGCGTCGGCAACGGACCGGTGAGCAGGTTGTCGCTGACGTCGAAGGTACCGAGGTTGCGCGTCTGGGCGAGGTCGGGAAATGCGCCCGTGAGCGCGTTGCGCTGCAGTTGCAGTGTCGCGAGGCGATTGACGCCCGACAGCACCGGCATCGTGCCAGTGAGCCGGTTGTTCGACAGCCGCAGCGTGACGAGCTCGCCGAGGTCGCGGATCTCGGGCACGGGCCCCGTGAGCTGGTTGTCCTCGGCCGTGAACGAGGTCAGCAGCGGCAGCGCGCGCAGCGACGGCACGTCGCCCGACAACCGGTTGCCGCCGACGCCGTAGGCACCGAGTGCCGGCACGTTGTCGAGCGGCGGGATCGGCCCGCTCAGCATGTTGCCGCTCGCCTCGAAGCCTTGCAGCTGCAGCAGCCCCGACACGCCCGGCAGCGTGCCACTCAGCAGGTTGTCGGCGACGTTGAACGTGCGCAGGTTCGTGAGCGAGGCGAGCGCGGGAATCGTGCCGGCGAGACGGTTGCCTGCCGCATCGAAGGTCTCGAGGTGGGTCGCGCCCGCGAAGGCACCGATCGTGCCGTCGAGGCGGTTGTTGCGCGCATTGAAATGGCGCATCTGCAGCATGCCGGACAGGTTCGGCGTGCTGCCCGTGAAGCGATTGCCTTCACCGTTGAACGACTGCAGCCGCGACAGGTTCGCGAGCGCCGGAATCGCGCCGGTCAACGGCCCCTGACTCTGCGTGACGCCGGGATTGCCCGAGACATTGATCGTGACGAGGAACGGCAGGTCGTCGAGGGCGGGCAAGGTGCCGGCGAGGTAGTTGTTCGGAAGCGCGAGCGCGATCACGTGCGATGGCGGCCCGCCGATCGCGTGCTGGTCGCAGGTGACGCCGAACCAGATGCACTCGTCGACTTCCTCGGGATCGTCGTCCGGATCGTTGTCGCGCCAGAGGCTGTTGTTGCGCCAGAACGGCCCGCTGGTCTGCTCGAAGAGGCGCTTGAGCACGAGGCGCTCGCTGCGCGGCAGCACGCCGGCAGCCGCCTCGAGCGTGACGCTGCCGAACAGCGCGGCCACCACGATCGCGATCCATGTGGCAGGACGAGCCATGACACCCCTCCGCGCACCCGCAGCGGGTGCTTCGGTCGCTCAGGCGCGGAAGGGGCATGCGATGTCGCATCCATGCATCGTCCGGCACTGGCAGGTACCCGGACTGCGATGGCAACATCCGCAATGCAACGTCGTGCCCTCCAGCACCACGGACGACAGGGGACAATCAGGATGAACACGACGCTCCGCGCTCTTGCGGCCGGGATTCTGCTGGGCATGCCCGCCCTCGCCGGCGCCACGCAGGTGGCGTTCCATCCGCTGGTCGAGAATCTGCCGATATGCTCGGGATGGTTGGGGGCGCGATCCGCAACCGACATGGATGGCGACGGGCGCAACGACCTCGTCCTGGGCTGCAGCATCAGCTACGAGTCGTGGGTGATCAACGTCCTCGGCCTGGACGGCTCGGGGCAGCTCGTCGAGAAGCGGACCTGGACGGTTCCGTACGGGGATGTCTCCTGGCCTCCCATGGTCTGGCACGACAGTACCGGTGGACACGTCGGCCTGCGGCGCCCGCAGGGGCTGGAGCGATGGTCGGGTTGGCCACCACGCAACGAAGGCTTCGTGCCTTTCGCCGGCCTCGCACCGTCGCAGATCGATCCCGCGACGACGGTCATCGCGGACATCGACGGCGATGGTGCCGCCGAGATGCCGATCCTCGCGCAGAACCCGCTGCGCATCGATGTCTATGCCGTGCCTTCCGGCGCCTTGCGCTGGAGCGTACCCCTCGAAGCACGTGGCGGAACGAACTACCGGCTCCAGGTGCTCCAGCTCGATGCGGACCCCGCACTCGAACTGCTGGTGACGGGGACGTCCGGACATGTCGTGATGGTCGACGGCGCAACGCGTTCGGTCGACTACCAGATCGCCGGACGCCTCGATACCGACGTGGCCGTCGCGGGACGTTTCCTCCCTGCTTCGGGCGGCCTTCTCGACGCGGTCGGCCAGCGCTGGACGCTGTATCGCACCACGCCGTGGCAGGAGATGTGGTGGAACCGTACCGTGGTGGCGGCAGGAACGCCGCAGGTCGGCGACATCAACGGCGACGGCATCGACGAGATCGTCTTCCGCGCGCCGGGCAGCCGTGATGTCGTGGGCATGGCGGTGACGGAGAACGCTCCGCGCGTGGTCGCCGATCTGGGTGACCGTGGATCATTGCTCGGTCTTGCGGACATCAGCGACGACGGACGGGCGAAGATCCTCGTCGATGAATCGGGGAACGGCCTCGGCTGCAGGCTCACCGCCTGGGATGGCGTCACGGCAACGATACGATTCCAGTTCCAGATCGGATGCCAGGACCGGATCGCCGGCCCGTTCCTGCACGATGCATCCGGCGCGGCGACCGACATCGTCATGTACGAGCGGAACACCCAATCCTTCCTCCGCCGCGTCAATGTGCTGACCGGCGCAACCGTCTGGACGGCTCCGACACCGATTCCCGAATTCCAGGGCAGTGTGTGGGCCGTTGCGGCGTTCCGGGGCCATGACGGGAATGCCGAGATCATCGCCAGCGCACCCAGCGAAGATTACGGGTGGATGGTGTTCCACGACGCCACGACCGGCGCGCACAAGCGCACGTTGCAGATCGGCGGACCGGGCTTGTGGGTCGCTCCGCGCGAGTTCGCCTTGCGCACCGATGCGCAAGGCGCGCCGTACAGCCTCGTCACCTGCATGAGCGATGGCCGCGTCCGCGAGTTCCGTTACGACACCGGTGCCCACCTGTGGACGATGCCCGACGCGGGATTCGGCTGCAGGAACGTCTGGTTCGACGATGGCGCCGTCGTCGCGAGCGGCAGCGACACGGGGCTGATCGCGTACGACGCCGGTACGCATCAGCTGCGTTGGCAGACGCCCTCCGGCCTCGTGTCGTGGAGAGTCATGCCGATCAGGCCGGCAGGCTCGTCCACGCAGTACCTGTTCGTGGACGGGACCGACGTCCATGTCTTCGATCCTCCGAGCCAGCAGGTCGTGCGCTCGTTCCCCCTGCCTGCGCGGTTGTCCGCGCACACGGGCGTCCAGGACATCGTGTTGCCGCCCGGTGGCGACATCCACGGCCTGATCGTCCGCTCGCACGACGGTGTCGCCGTGATCGACGGCATCACCGGCGAGCTTCGCACCGGAATCGATCACCTCGCCCACCACAGCCTGCGCCACGGTGCCCTGAGCGTCGGCTCGACCGGGACACCCGGACGCCATCTCGTCGCGGCCATCGGCAACTCGGCGTGGTGGACCTTCGCATTGGACCTGCCGCCTGACCGCATCTTCGCAGGAGGTTTCGATCCCTGACGGGAGACGTACCTGCCGCCGGCACGTACGCGCGATCCACGCGAACGGCGGCAGGGTCCAGCACGCTTTCGCGGACAGCCACCTGCGGCGCCGCGCCACATCGGGCGCTGCGGGCCTGCCGTACCCGCATCACGTGAAACGGGTCTAGAATCCGCGCCGCGACCCAGGTCGCGGCCGTCCAGACGGCCCCACGGCAAAGCCGACGCCATGCCTGCTTCCTCCTGCCACCGGAGTCATGCATGCGCGTCACCCGTTTGTCGGCCGCCCTCGTGCTGGCCTTGCTGCCGTTCCCTGCCGCGTTCGCGCAGGATGTCGAGACCCCCGATGCCGCCGACGCCGACCGCGAGTCGACGCTCGCGACGATCGTCGTCAAGGGCGAGAAGGCCGAGCGTTCGCTGCAGGAGACGACCACGAGCGTCGCCGTGACGACGCCCGAGCGCATGCGCGAGGAGAACCTCGTCGATCTCTACCAGGTGCTCAACCGCACCGCGAACATCAGCCAGACCTACGGCAACGCGGGCTTCACGATCCGCGGCATCATCGACCGCGACGGCGGTGGCGCCTCGCCGCTGTCGACGATCTACCTCGACGGCGCGGCGCTGCCGTCGGTGCTCGTCGCGGGCGGCCCGACCTCGATGTGGGATCTCTCGCAGCTCGAGATCCTGCGCGGTCCGCAGTCGACCATCCAGGGCGAGAACGCGCTCGCCGGCGCGATCATCCTGCGCACCGAGGACCCGACCATGGACTGGAGCGGTCGCGCGCGCCTGCTCTACTCCGATCCGGGCGACCGCGTCGCCTCGTTCGCCACGGGCGGTGCGCTCATCGCCGACGAGCTCGCGTTCCGCATCGCCGTCGAGGATCGCGACACCGACGGCTTCGTGAAGAACCCGACCCGCGGCACGCACGAGGACGCGTCGGAATCGACGCTCGCACGCGCCAAGCTGCTGTGGACGCCGTCGGCCCTGCCGGGCCTCGAGGTGCGCCTCGGCTATACCTGGTTCGAGCGCCCGGGCCCGTACATGTTCACGTACTCGCGCCTCGACACGCCGGATCCGTACGAACACCGCTACAACTATTCGGATGCACCCAACACCGAAGACTCGCGCGCCGACATCGGCACGCTCGAGGTCGACTACGCGTTCGGCGACCACTGGACCTTCCACGCGGTGACGGCGTGGAGCGATACGACGAGCCGTCGCCTCTACGACGGCGACCTCACCGAACTGCCGCTGTCGTGGGGCGGCTCGGACATCGACAGCGACGCGCTCTCGCAGGAGCTTCGCCTCGGCTTCGAGGGCGACCGCCTCAAGGGCCTCGTCGGCGCGTACTACTCGCGCCGCAAGGAGTTCACGGCATCGGCCTCGCAGACCAACGTCGAGACGCCGGCCGCGACGATTGCGGGCCTGCTCATGCTCAACGGCGTCGATCCTGCCACGGCCGGCCAGATCGCCGGACTCTACGTGTCCGCGTTGCCGGTGATCCCGGTCGACTACCACAGCACGACGCCGACGCATTCGGAGAACCAGGCGATCTTCGCCGACGGCGAGTTCGCGATGACCGACCGTTTCGCCCTGCTCGGTGGCTTCCGCTACGACCGCCAGAGCTACCGTTTCGGCACCGACACGACCGCACTGTTCGCGGGCCAGTTGCCCGACCCCGCCAACTACGGCCCGCCCGGTTCGGACCTCAACACGATCTTCACCGTGATCAACCAGGCCGTGCTCGGCTTCGTCGGCCAGGCCTCGGGCGCGACGCCGCAGGGCACGCGCGATTTCGACACGTTCCTGCCCAAGCTCGGCGCGCGCTTCGCGTTCACCGACGACGTCTCGGCGAGCTTCGTCGTGCAGCGCGGTTACCGCTCGGGCGCGTCGTCGTTCAACATCGCACGCAGCACGACGTACGCCTACGATCCCGAGTACACGTGGAACTACGAGGCGTCGCTGCGCTCGCTGTGGCTCGACGGCCGCTTCTCGCTCAACGCGAACGCCTATTACGTCGACTGGAAGGACAAGCAGGTCAACGCCTTCTTCGGCCTCAACGATTTCGACTACCACACCGTCAACGCAGGCCGCGCGCACCTCTACGGTTTCGAGCTCGAAGCCAGCCATCGCGTCAACGATGCGTTCGACTGGTACGCCTCGCTCGGCCATTCGCGCACGCGCTTCGACGAGTTCGAGACGATCCTCGGCGCGAACATCGACGACTACTCGGGCACCGAGTTCGCCTACGCACCGCGCTGGACGCTCGCCGCCGGCACCAACTGGCGCTTCGCGCAGGACTGGGTGCTCAACCTCAACGCGAACCACCGCACCAAGGTCTACACCGACCTCGGCGACTTCCGTACGCAGCTGGCCTCGCGCACGCTCCTCAACGCGAAGTTCGGCTACGAGCAGGCGAACTGGAGCGCATGGGTGTTCGCGAACAATCTCCTCGACGAGGAGTACATCCAGTACCGCTGGTCGGACGAGCCGCAGGCGATCCTCGGCGCGCCGCGCGTCGTCGGTGTCGGCCTCGAAGCGCGCTGGTGACCGGCGTCGCACCGTGACGACCGCGCTCTGGCTCGTGCTGTCGCTGGCCTCGGCGCTCGCGCTGCACCTGGCGAGCCCGCACCAGCACCTGCGCCCCGCGCTGCGCGCGCATGCGCCGGTGCTGCGCATCACCGCGGGTCTCGCCGCAGCGGGTGCACTGGCCGCAGCGATCGTCGAGCTCGGCATCTGGGCCGGCGTGTTCGCGATGCTCACGGCGTGGATGCTCGGCGTCGTGGTGCTGCCCTACCTCGACGCGTGGCGACGCGCGCGCAGGGAGCACCGCGATGTGGGCTAAGTCGCTCGCCGCGGCGCTGCTCGGCCTGCCGTTGACCGCCGGCATCATCGGCTTCGTCGTCCTGCTCGGGCCGGGCCGGCTCGAGACGATCACGCTGCCGTGGCTGCTGATGTCGTTCCCGGTGTGGATCGGCGTCATGTCGCTCGCGTTCGTCTTCCGCACCGGTCTGCGCGCATGGCTCTGGCTCGGCGGCGCGACGTTCGCGTGCTACGCGCTGATCCACGTGTGCAAGCAGCTCGGCTGGACCGCGGTGCTGCCGGCATGAAGGCCTCGACGCTGCGCATCTACCTGTCGGTGCACACCTGGGTGGGCCTGCTCTCGGGCATGGCCTTGTTCATCGCGTTCTACGCCGGCGCGATCACGGTGTTCTCGCACGAGCTCACGGGCTGGGAACGCCCGCCCGCCGCGATGCCCGCCGAGACGCAGGCGATCGCCCAGGCGCAGGCGCTGGTCGACGGCGTCATGCACGAACACGGTTCCAAGCTGCACGATTTCTACGTGTCGCTGCCCGGCGAGCACGGCCCCGAGACGACGCTGTACTGGTACGACACCGAGGCCGCGCAGCAGCACCGCTTCGTGCTCGACGATGCCGGCGGCGTCGCGCAGACGCCGGCGCGTGACGGCTTCGTCGCGTTCATCTACGACCTGCACTTCACCGCAGGCCTGCCGCGCACGTTCGGCACGTACCTGTTCGGCATCGTCTGCATCCTCTACGGACTCGCACTGGTCAGCGGCGTCGTGCTGTACCTGCCGACGTTCTTCAAGGACCTGTTCGCGCTGCGCCTCGGCCGCAACATCAAGCGGCTCTGGCAGGACGCGCACAACGTCGTCGGCGTGCTGTCGCTGCCGTTCCACGTGATCTTCGCGTGGTCGGGCGCGGTGCTCACGATCGGCTTCATCATGCTCGCGCCGTTCCAGTTCCTCGTGTTCGAGAACAAGCTCATGCCGATCGTCGAACGCGACTTCGACGTCGCCACGCATGTCGAATCCGCGGGGCGCTCCGCGCCGATGCTGCCGGTCGCCGAGCTGCTCGCACGCGCGCGCGTCGCGCTGCCGGGGCTCGAGATCGAGAGCCTGTCCTACCACGACGCCGGCGACGCCAATGCGCGCGTCACGCTGTACGGCGACCTGCCGCAGCGCCGCCTCAACCACCATGGCGGCGTCGCGCTTGATGCGGTCAGCGGCGAGGTCGTCAACGCGCTGGGCCCGCGCGACTACCCGCCCGGCATGGCGATGCTGCGCGGCCTGCAGGCGCTGCACTACGGCGACTTCGGCGCGAGCGCGGTGAAGTGGCTGTACTTCGCGCTCGGTATGGCCGGCGCGTTCCTGTTCTACAGCGGCAACCTGCTGTGGATCGAGTCGCGCCGCAAGCGCCGCCAGGTCGACCAGCCGCGGCGCACGCGCGTCATGGCCGCACTGACGCTCGGCACCTGCCTCGGCTGCATCGCGGGTGTGTCGGCCACGTTCCTCGCCGGTGCCCTGCTGCCACCAGGCTGGGTCCCTACCAGCTACTTCATCGTGTTCTTCGCGGCGATCGCGTGGGCCTGCCTGCGCGCTCCTGCGCGCGCCGCGCACGAGCTGCTGTGGGCGTGCGCCGTGCTCACGGCAGCGATCCCGGTCGCCGGCTTCGCCGGCTCGGGCGAGCACCTGTTCGCGGCGCTGATCGCCGGGCACTGGGACCGCGTGCTGACCGACGCGACGGCGCTGGTCATGGCATTCGCGTTCTGGCGCATGGCCGTGGCCACGCTGCGGCGGGGGCGCGACGGTGATCCGAACAGCGTCTGGGCCTTGCCGGCACGCCGATGAGCACGTTCATCGACGACGTCGCTGCGCTGCAGGCCTGCGTCGGCGCCCTGCCCGGCCCGCGCGACCTCAAGGTCATCGATTTCCTCGACGAGCACGCGCTGCGCTGGCTCGCCGCGTCGCCGCTCGCGTTCGCGATGTCCGGCGACAGGGACGGTCTCGCGGTGACCGTGGCCGGCGGCGAGCGCGGCTTCGTCGGCATCGGAGATCCGCGCCGCGTGTCGCTGCCGCGCGCGAGCCTCGACGACAGTTCGAACCTGCGCATAGGTCAAGGCTTCGGCTCGCTGTTCCTCGTACCGTGCCTCGGCGAGACGCTGCGCGTGAACGGACGCGTCGCATCGATCGACGATACGCACATCGGCGTCGCCGTCGAGGAGTGCTACCTGCACTGCGCGAAGGCGCTGATCCGCTCGGCGTTCTGGAGCGCGCAGCCCGACCGCAGCGACGCGCCGATGCCGCCGCGTGCGCTCGCGCAGGCGAGCCGGCTCATGCTGCTCGCCACGATCGACGCGGAAGGGCGTGCCGACCTGAGCCCGAAGGGCGATCCCGCCGGCCTGCTGCTGCAGGTCGAGGGCGGTACGGCCTGGTATCCGGATCGTCCCGGCAACCGCCGCGTCGACAGTTTCCGCAACATCCTCGCGCAACCGTACATCGCCGCGATCGCACTAGTACCCGGATCGACGCGGATCCTGCACCTCACCGGCCACGCACGCGTATCGACCGATGCCGCGATGCGCGAACGCTTCGCGGTCGACAGCCGCGTGCCGAAGCTCGTCACGCGTATCGACGCGCTCGCCTGGCGCGTCGAGGACAGCGCCGCGCTGCGCCGCGTGCAGCCTTGGCCCGCCACGGAGGCACCACCAGACCTCGATCCGGCCGCGATCTTCAAGGCCCACGTGAAGCTGAGCCGCGAAGGCGGCCTGCAGGCCGCCCTCGTGCGCGCCGCCGTGTCGATCCCGGGCCTGATGCGGCGCGGACTCGCCAGCGACTACGCGAAGAACCTCTACTGACGCCGCGCGCTCAGGCGAGCGCGAGGGTCAGGCACTTGGCCGAACCGCCGGCCTTGATGAACTCGTCGAGCGGCGTCTCGACCACGGTCAGGCCGAGGCCGTCGAGCGCGTGCTTGAGCTTGCCGCTCGCGCGATGCACGACGACCGCCGTGCCGAGGCTCACCGCGTTGCACGCGAAGGCCTCGGCGTCGCGATCGTCGACGGCGACGCGCAGGCGCTGCGGGATGCGCGTCTCGACGTGGCGACGCGACTCCGCATCGAACGCCTCGGGATGCCAGAGCAGCACACCACCCGGCAGCGGACAGAAGCAGGTATCGAGGTGGTAGAAGCGCTCGTCGACGAGACGCAGCGGCACGACCTCGGCATCGACCACGCCTTGCAGCGCGGCCGCGGCGGCCGCCTGGGTGCGATGGCCGTGGCCCATCCACAGCACGTCGAGCGCGTGGTCGAACAGCGCGTCGCCGGCGCCTTCGAAGGTGACGCCGGCGGCGAGTGGCGCGATCGCATAGCCCTGCTCGCGGAACCACGTCGTGTACGGTGCTTCCTCGCCACGGCGCTGCGCGTGCGTGAAGCGGCTCGGCACGAAGGTGCGGCCGCGCACGAGGCCGGCGTTGGCCGTGAACGGCATGTCGGGCAGGCCTTCGACCGGCGCGACGGTCTCGACCGAGGCGTGGCGCTCGAGCACGTCGCGCAGACCCTGCCACTGCGCGAGCGCGCGTGCGGGATCGGTGCGGTGCTCGTTGCCGGCCATCCACGGGTTGATGACGTAGCTCACCTCGAAGTGCGCCGGCGCGCACAGCAGCAGGCGCGCGCGGACGCCGCTCGCACGCACCGAGGTGCGGCGCGACGCGTCGGCGGTCGGGAAGGGGCGAACCGGCCAACGGCCGTCGAGTTCGCGGTCGAAAAGGGGAATGCTGGCGGTATCCATCGTTCGTCGTTCGTGAAGTGTCGCAGCGATGTAGCGGTTCGACGTGTCAGGCACATGTCAACGCTGCGGAAATGTCCACATTCGCGGGATCGTGTCACGAGGATGACGCCGTCTGTTCAGGCTCGCCGCGTCCCGTGCGGGCCATGCCGGCGCTTCCGCGCTATCGTGGGCCCATCAGGAACCAGGGGAAGGAGGCGACGATGAAGCCGATGCGCGTGGTGATCCTCGGCGGGACCGGATTCATCGGATCGCGGCTGGTGCCTCGCCTGCACGCCGACGGCCACCGCATCACGCTGCTGTCGCGCAACCGCGACGTGCACCGCGAGCTCGGCGTGCTGCCGCGCGTGCGCCTCGAGAACGCCGATCCCTACGACCGCAAGACACTCGAGCGCCATCTCGCCGGTGCCGATGCAGCGATCAACCTCGTCGGCATCCTCAACGAGCCCGGCAGCGACGGCAGCGGCTTTCGGCGCGCCCACGCCGAACTGACCACGACGCTCGTCGCCGCGTGCACGGCCGCGCGCGTGCCGCGCCTGCTGCAGATGAGCGCGCTGCGCGCCGGCGAAGGTGCCAGCCACTACCTGCGCACGCGCGGCGAGGCCGAGGCCGCCGTGCGGGCCTCGCGGCTGGCCTGGACGATCTTCCGCCCGTCGGTCGTGTTCGGCCCGGGCGACGGCCTGTTCTTCCGCTTCGCGCAGCTGCTGCGGATCGCACCGGTACTGCCGCTCGCGCGCGCCGGCACACGGCTCGCGCCGGTGTACGTCGGCGATGTCGCCGAGGCCTTCGCGCGCGCCCTCGCGCATCGCCACACGGCCGGCCACGTCTACCCGCTGGTCGGCCCGCGCGCGATCACGCTCGGCGACCTCGTGCGCTGGACCGCGCAGCTGATCGGCCGCAGGCGCCTCGTGATCGGCCTGCCCGATGCCCTCGGCATGCTGCAGGGGCGCGTTGGCGAATGGCTGCCGGGCAAGCCCGTCTCGCGCGACAACGTGCGTACGCTGATGCTCGACTCGACCAGCGAGACCGACGGCCTCGGTGCACTCGGCATCGTCGCGACACCGATGGAAGCGATCGTGCCGGCGATGCTGTCGGGCACGACCGCGCGCGAGGTCGCCTACGCGGGCTACCGCGCGCGTCGCGTGGCGCGCTGAAGCGCGCGCGCCTCTGGCACACTGGCGCGATGCAGATCTATCTCGTCGGCGGCGCGGTCCGCGACAAACGCCTCGGCAGGCGCGGCGTCGACCACGACCACGTCGTCGTCGGCGCGACGCCCGAGGCCATGCTCGCCGAGGGTTACAAGGCCGTCGGCAAGGATTTCCCGGTGTTCCTGCACCCGCGCACGGGCGAGGAGTACGCGCTCGCGCGCACCGAGCGCAAGACTGGACGCGGCTACCACGGCTTCGCGTTCCATGCCGATGCGTCGGTGACGCTCGAGGACGACCTCGCGCGGCGCGACCTCACGATCAACGCGATGGCCGAGGACGCGGACGGCAGGCTCGTCGATCCCTACGGCGGCGCGCGCGACCTCGAGACACGCGTGCTGCGCCACGTGTCGCCGGCGTTCGTCGAGGATCCCGTGCGCGTGCTGCGCGTCGCACGTTTCCTCGCGCGCTTCGCGCCGCTCGGCTTCACGATCGCCGACGAGACGCTCGCGCTGATGCGCACAATAGTCGAGGACGGCGAGGTCGATCATCTCGTGACCGAACGCGTCTGGGCCGAGACGCGCAAGGCGCTCGCCGAGCCGCGGCCGTCGGCATTCCTGCAGGCCTTGCGCGCCTGCGGTGCGCTGCGCGTGCTGTTTCCCGAGATCGACGCGCTCTATGGCGTGCCGCAGCGCGCCGAGTTCCATCCCGAGGTCGATACCGGCGTGCACACCGAGATGGTCGTCGACATGGCCGCGACGCTCGCGCCGGGCGACGACCTGATCGGCTGGTGCGCGCTCGTGCACGACCTCGGCAAGGCGCTCACGCCCGAGGACGAACTGCCGCGCCACGTCATGCACGAGGAACGCGGTGTCGAGCCCGTGCGCGCGGTCGCGCAGCGCCTGCGCGTGCCGAACGAGCACGCCGCGCTCTCGGAGCTGTGCTGCCGGCTGCATCTGCTCGTGCACCGCGCGTTCGAGCTCAAGCCGGGCACCGTGCTGGAACTGTTCGAGAAGCTCGACGCATTCCGCAAGCCGGCGCGCGTCGGGCAGCTGCTGCTCGTCTGCGAGGCCGACAAGCGCGGCCGCCTCGGCCTCGGCGACACGCCGTATCCGCAGGCCGGCTACCTGCGCGAGGCGTTCGCCGCCGCATGCGCGATCAAGGCCGCGCCGTTCGTCGCGCAAGGCATCACGGGCACCGCGATCGCCGAGGCGATGAAGCGCGAGCGCGTGCGTGCGATCGCGGCGCTCAAGGCAACCCACGCGTGAAGCAGGGCCGGCGCGAACGTCCGGAGTAGCGTGGTACTCGAGCCCCTCTCCCTCCGGGAGAGGGGTTGGGGAGAGGGTGCGGGATCGAGATCACGTCCGACTATTTTCACGATCCCGGACCCTCATCCGGCCCTTCGGGCCACCTTCTCCCGGAGGGAGAAGGGACAAGGTCGCGCCGCGTGCGGCTGTCGCGAACACAAGTCGGCATCTCGACATTCATCTTCGGATGCCAAGTACTGCAACGCCCTACAGCCTTTGCTTCGAACGCTTCCCGGACAGCAATGATGTCACCAGCGAAGCCCTCATGCGTCCGGCAGCGATACGGGACAAGCGCGACGGGCCTTGCGGATCACGGCGACGCGTAGCCGAGATAGTCCAGGCTCGCCTGCAGCATCGCCGTGGTGCCCGTCGCGAGGGCGCCTTCGTCGACGAAGAAGCGCGGCGAGTGGTTGCTCGGCGCGGTGTCGGGATCCTGCCCGGCCGGCGTCGCGCCGAAGAAGAAGTACACGCTCGGCGCGCCCGCGCCGATGGCCAGATGCGGGAAATCCTCCGAGGCGGTCCAGCGTTTGGCCTCGATGACGTGTTCCTTGCCGAGTGCCTTCTCGAGACTCGTGCGCACGCGTGCGGTCAGTGCGGGATCGTTGTGGTTGACCGGGTTGCTGCCCGGCACGACCGGGATCTGCGCGTCGACCTTCGCGCCGTGTGCGGCGGCGACGTGCTCGGCGACGTTGCGCAGGTCGGCCAATGCCTGATCGCGCATCTCCTTGTCGAACGCGCGCACGGTGCCGTGCAGCTCGGCGCTGTCGGGCACGATGTTGAAGCGCTGGCCGCCGTTGAAGATGCCGAACGTGACGACCGCGGGCTCCTTGTTGATGTCCAGGCGGCGGCTCACGATCGCCTGCGCCGACATCACGATCTCCGAACCGGCGACGATCGGGTCGATGCCACGCCATGGCGTCGCGCCGTGTGCCTGGCGGCCCGTGATGGTCATGCGGAACGTGTCCGAGCTCGCCATCATGCCGCCTTCGCGCAGCGCGACCGAGCCGACCGGGTACGCACTCGTCACGTGCATGCCGAAGATCGCATCGGGCTTGAAGGCGGCGAACACGCCTTCCTCGACCATGAGCGGCGCGCCGCCGCTTTCGCCGGGAGGCGAGCCTTCCTCGGCCGGCTGGAAGATCATCATGACCTCGCCGGGCAGGTCCTTGCGCAGCTTCGCGAGCGCGGCGGCGACGCCGAGCGTGGTGGCCATGTGCACGTCGTGACCACAGGCGTGCATGACGCCGACGGTCTTGCCGAGGTACTCGCCCTTCGCCTTCGAGGCGAACGGCAGGTCGACCTCTTCGGTGACCGGCAACGCGTCCATGTCGGCGCGGATGGCCAGCTTCGGGCCCGGCTTGCCGCCCTTGAGCACGCCGACGACGCCGGTGTGCGCGATGCCGGTCTTCACCTCGTAGCCGAGCTTGCGCAGCGTATCGGCGACGATCTTGGAGGTGCGCGTCTCGCGGTTGCCGAGTTCGGGATGCTGGTGGAAATCGCGGCGCCACGTGGTGATCTGGCCGAGCTGCGCCTCGACCTGCTGGCGCGCGACCTCCGCGGCCGTGGCGGTCGACGCCGCGAAGGCGAGCACGAGGGCGGCGACGGGCATGGAACGCATGGCGGATCTCCTCGGGACGGATCCGCAGTCAAGCGCATCGAAGCTCGCGCGACAAGCGCCGCAGGTCAGGCGCGGTGCGCGCGGGCGAGGTACTCCTCGCTCTGCATCTCGATGAGGCGCGACTCGGTGCGCGCGAACACGGCGCGCAGGCGGCGGCCGTCGTAGAGGTCGACGATCGGTGCCGCGGCCGACAGCACGAGCTTGACGCCGCGGTCGTAGGCCTCGTCGACGAACTCGACGAAGCGTTGCGCGGCATCCTCGGTCTGCGGCGTGAACTCGGGTACGCCCGAGATCAGGATCGTCGCGTAGGTGCGGGCGAGGAAGATGTAGTCGGCGACGCCGCGCGGACCTTCGCACAGCGCATCGAAATCGAACCAGATCGCGCCGTCGGAGGCGCGCCGCGCCGGGATCGGGCGGTCGTTGACCTGCAGCGTGACCGCCTCGCGCTCGTTGCCGTGGGCGACGCGGTGGAACGTCGCGAGCATCGCACGCTCGGCGTCGGCACCCGGCGGGCAGTGGTAGACCGGTGCCTGGCGCAGCGCGCGCAGGCGCCAGTCGGTCGGCGAGACCATCTCGACGACCTCGCAGTGCTTCTCGATCAGCGCGATCGCGGGCAGGAAGCGCTCGCGCTGCAGGCCGTCCTTGTACAGCGAGGGCGGCGGCGTGTTCGACGTGGTCACGAGCACCACGCCGCGCTCGAACAGGGCCGCGAGCAGGTTGCCGAGGATCATCGCGTCGCCGATGTCGAGCACGAAGAACTCGTCCAGGCAGAGCACCTCGGCCTCTTCGGCGATGCGACCGGCGACCTCGACCAGCGGATCGCTGCGCCCGGCCAGCGTGCGCAGCTCGGCGTGCAGGTCCTGCATGAAACGATGGAAGTGCACGCGGCGCTTGCGCGTCGTCGGCAGCGCCTCGTAGAACAGGTCCATCAGGAACGTCTTGCCGCGGCCGACGCTGCCCCAGAGGTACAGGCCGCGCGGCGACGGCGGGCGCTGGCCGCGCAGGCGCTGCCACAGCGACGGCGCCGGTCGCGCGGCGAGTTCGGCGTGGATGCGGTCGAATGCGACGAGCGCGGATTCCTGCGCGGCATCGTGCTGCCAGTCGCGCCGGGCCACGCCGGCCGCGTAGCGCGCCGACGGCGTCGCGAGCCCGCTCATGCCCCGCTGCGCGGCGGCGGCAGGTGCGCCTTCATCGCGTTCTTGACCGCGCCGCGCAGGTCCATGAGGCGACGGTGGAAGAAGTGCGTGGTCTCGGGCATGCGCACGAGCTGCGGCGGCGCCTCGAGCGCGTCGATCCAGTCGAACACGGCCTGCGGCTCGACGATCTCGTCGTCCTCGCCCTGCACGACCAGCCACGGGCAGGCCGGCAGCGCGATCGTGTCGAAATCCCAGCGCCCGACCGGTGGCGCGATCGTCACGAGCGCGTCGGCCTCGAGGCGCACGGCGTTGCGCAGCGCGACGTAGCTGCCGAACGAGAAACCGGCCAGCCACAGCGCCGCACCGGGGCGCACGCCGCGTGCCCACGCGACCACCGCGGCGAGGTCGTCGCCTTCGCCGTTGCCGTCGTCGAACGTGCCCTGCGACTGGCCGATGCCACGGAAATTGAAGCGCACGGTGTCGAGGCCGAGCTCCGACAGCGCGCGCTCGACGATCGTGACGACCTTGTTGTGCATCGTGCCGCCGTGCAGCGGGTGCGGATGGCAGACGATCGCGATGCCTTCGCGCGGGGCCTCGGCCTCGGCGTCGGCCGGCGATGCGGCGACCTCGAGCACGCCGGCGGGGCCGTCGAGCAGGAACGTCGTGGTCGCCTCTGGGAAGCGTGCGGGGGCCGCGGGAAGCTCGGGTGCATTCATGCGCCCATGATACCGTGAAGCGCCTCGACGCCCTCCCGCACGACGATGAACCACCTCGCCCACGCCCTGCTCTCGGGCCGCTCGCCCGACCGCGTGCTCGGCGGCTTTCTCGGTGATTTCGTGCGCGGCGCGATCGATCCCGCGCTGCCGCGCGGCGTGGCTGAAGGCATCGCCCTGCACCGCGCGATCGACAGCTGGACCGACGCGCATCCCGAGGTCGTCGCGGCGCGGGCGCGCTTCGTGCCGCCGTTCCGGCGCTACGCGGGCATCTTCGTCGACATCTGGTTCGACCATCTGCTCGCACGCGGTTTCGCGCGCTGGTCGACTCAGCCGCTCGGGGCCTTCGGTGAATCGGTCGTCGCGCTGCTCGAGTCGCGCCTGCATGAGCTGCCGGCCGACCTGCAGCGCTTCACGCGTTACCTGCGCGCGAACGGCCTGCCTGCCGCGTACGCGGACCGCGCGATGATCGGCCGCGTGTTCGCGGGCGTTGCATCGCGATTGGTGCGCGAGAACCCGATCGCTCGCGGCCTCGACGCGATCGCGCCGATCGTGGCGCCGCTCGAGGCGCACTTCGAAGCCTTCTTCCCCGAGCTCGTCGCGTTCGCGGACGAGCGGCTCGCACGGCTCGGCGACGACGCCGGCCCGGGATCCTGAAAAACGCGGCGGGACCGGGCTCCCCAGCCCGGTCC
>JASCPI010000068.1 GCA_029959555.1 Lysobacteraceae bacterium PS02065
CCGTGGTCCTTCTGGTGCTCCAGCACCATCCGAACGGCCCGCTCCTGTACCTCGGGGGAGAACTTTGACTTCTTCATGGCTCCATCCTCTCAAGTGATGGAGCCTCCGGGAAAGACGGGGCGATTCACAGGATCTTATCGCGGAGTGCCTGCGTTCGATCCACGCCGCGGCGTGTGCTCCCGCGCTGGGCGGCGAGCGTGTGTGCATCGTCGTGTCGCTGGATCGCTGCACCGATGCGACAGCCTCGATCGCATCTGCATGCGGTGCACGGACGCTGAGCACGCATGCGGGCAACGTGGGATTGGCTCGAGCCGCGGGGGTCGATCATGTGCTCGCGCAGGGGGCACGTTGGATCGCCATGACCGACGCCGACAGCCGCGTGCCGCCCGAGTGGCTCGAGCAGCAACTCGCGTATGACGCGGACGCTTTTTGCGGCACGGTTCGCGTTGACGACTGGCTCGATTACGCAGACTCCATGCCCGAGACCTTCGTCGGCGAACATCCCGTCGTCGATGGCCATCCGCACGTGCATGGGGCAAACATGGGCATCAGCGCCGGGATGTACCGCACCTGTGGCGGATTTCCGTCGGTGGCAGTGAGTGAGGACGTTGCGTTGATCACCGCCGTGGTGCGTCATGGCGGCGTGGTCGCGCGTCGTGTTCAACCCGTCGTGGTGACGAGTGCACGCCGCGACGCGCGCGCGGTGGGTGGCTTTGGCGACTACCTGCAGAAGTTGGAGCTGCGGCTTTCGTCACGCGAGACTGCTTGAGCGACTCGCTGCACGATGCGCGCAATGGGTCGCGGCGCTTGTGGACACGAGATGCCATGCACCTGTCTGAACACGCGTGGCAGACAGTCGGCGAAAACAGGCTCATGTTCATGCGCGAAGTGGCCTACTGACTACACCCCGCCGGCCACTCTTGGCCTGCATGGACACCGAGGATCATCCCATGAAATCGACCCTTATTGGCCTCGCGTTGGCGAGTGCCAGCGCTTTCAGCTTGGCCATTGCTGCGGATCCTCCGGCACGTGATGCCAAGCCGATGGCCAACGACGCCAAGACGACGAAGCACGACACGAAGACTACGGATGCCAAGACCGCACAAGGCACCCATGATCGTCACGTCACCGCCATTGATCAGCCCAACAACCAAGTCGACATCGATCTCGCTGCAGCTGCTCGATCCGCGCTCGTGGGCGACGAATCGCTGTCGACCGCTGCGAAGAACGTCACGCTCATCGCGGCGGATGGCGAAGTGATCTTGCGTGGCACCGTCTCCTCAAGCCAAGACAAGGCGCGCGTCGAGAAGATCGTCGGCGGTGTGGCAGGCGTGAAGCACGTCGCGAACCACATCGACATCGTCGCACGTTGAAACCCCATTCTGTTTACAAGGATATTCCCATGAAAGCTTCCGTCTACTGCACCGCCCGCACTACCGAACAAGCTGAGCTCATCATCAACGACCTCAAGGCAGCCGGCTTCACGAGCAACGACATTTCTGCGCTGCTCCCCGACAAGCGCACCACCAAGGACTTCGCCCATGAGCACAACACCAAGGCGCCGGAAGGTGCGACCGCGGGTGGTGCAGCCGGCTTGGGCGTCGGCGCGGCACTCGGGTGGCTGGCTGGCATCGGTGCACTCGCGATTCCTGGCGTGGGTCCTCTGATCGCCGCAGGCCCGATCATGGCTGCCCTGGCCGGTGGCGCGGTCGGCGGTGCGGCAGGTGGTGTGATCGGTGCACTGGTCGGCATGGGCATCCCCGAATTCGAGGCGAAGCGCTACGAGGAAAAGGTGCGCAATGGCAACATTCTCTTGTCGGTGCACACCGAAGACGGCAAGCAGCGCGATGTTGCCAAGGATGTCTTCAAGCGCCGCGATGCGGACGACATCTCCACCGGCTCCGAAGCCAGCGCACCCAAGGTGGCTGCCGCCTGAGACGCAGCGGCAGGTCAAACGTCGGCAGAAGCTTTTTTGGACGACGCGTGACAAGCAAGAGAGGCTGCGTACGCAGCCTCTCTTGCGTCAAACGTCGCGTGGAGAGCCATGCTCGGAAAAGAACCTCAGCATCTCGCGTGAAGCCTCCGGGCCCGAAGCATCCGTGTAGCTTCCGGAGGCATCACCTCCTGACCAGGCGTGACCGCCACCACCGATGATCCAATGCTCCGCGCTTACCGTGTCGTCAGGGCGACGATGGATGATTCGTGTGCACATCCTCCCGCCGTACACGCCCATCTGTTGGAATGTACTCGAAGATTTTCCTGCTGAGTGGCTACCGTGCTCAGCAGTGAACTGCGCGATCACATCGTGCCCATTGCTCGCGTGCACCGTCGCATCACGATCACCGTGGAACACGATCGCTCGAGGGCCCGAACCCTTCCCGGTGGCACTTTCTCCACCTTGCTTCCGGGCGCCCGCGCGCATGGCGGCGAACGCAGACGCGACATCTCGTGCCGCACCCGCTGGCAAGCCGGAATGCACGCCGATCGCGGCATAGAGTTCGGGATATGCCTGTGCGAGGACGGCGGCCATCGCGCCTCCCGCCGACAACCCCGCGACGAAAACGCGGCGCCCGTCGAGTTGATGTGTCGCGACGAGGTCTCGCGTCAGAGCAGCGAGTAGTTCGGCTTCGCCTCCACCACGCTTCTGGTCGCGGGGGCGAAACCAGTTCCAGCATCGATTGGGATTCCGATCGGCGGTCTGGGCAGGGTAGGCGACCACGTAGCCCTGCTCGAGGGCGAGCGCGTTCATACGTGTACCGCGCGCGAAGTCCTCTGGCGACTGCGTGCAACCGTGCAGCATGATCAACAAGGGAGCGCCGTGTGTGTTAAGCCCTTCAGGTACGTAAAGCCTGTAGTCGATCGCGCCAGCAGGTCCGTCGAAGTGGAGTGCAGTGAAGTCGGTGCTTTCCCGCGAACCAGTAGGTCGGGGCCAAGTGCCCGACGAAGTTTGCGTCCGATCGGCTCGGCCTCGGTTTGCCGGCCTGAAATCCACCACGCTCCACTCTCCGTCGATCGGCGCAGTGTCCGATTCGTGCGCACCGGACGTGGGTTCAACGGGTCGATGGTCATCAATGACCGATACCTGCAGCGTCACGTTGGCGGAAAGTCCCTTTTGCAGTGCGCGGGTGGCCGCACGCAGGTCACCTTCCTTCATGAGGCGCATGGCTTGGCGCATGGTGTCGTTCAATGGATTCATGGGTGCCTTCAAAGGATGCGGTCAGCCAACGCGGCCTTGACCTGGGGAGTTGCCTGCAGTGCACCGAGCAGGGCGATCGACTCGATCGCCTCGCGCGCGAGTTCCGGGGAAACATCTGCCGCGATGCGGACCATTCCCAAAGCGCGGACCTGCAAGCGCCGCCCCGAATCGCGCACCGCCTCCAGATCGCATCGAGAATAGTCCTGTAGGCCGAGTACGAGAGTTCTCCTCGAAACCGTCTCCCGGAGCACGTCCGCGTGGACACTCAGTTGATTGCGGATGGCGGTGCGAATGAAGTCGGTACGATTCGAATAGAAGCCTTCCTGAACGAGGAGATCGATCTGACCAAGATCGATGACGCCGAGGTTGATGGTGATCTTTTCGCTGTCGACGGGAGGGCGGGAGCGCTGATCCATCTGACTTTCCTTTGATAGTTCGCCATCCTATCACCATCCATGTGGATGGCAAATGGATGGTGATCTGTCCTTGATGCGCGTTCTCTACATGTGATGCCGATGCTCGCTGAGCTCGGGATCCTCTGGGTTCTCCTGCAACGTCGTGATGGCCTCCTTGAGCCTGACGGCGGAATGACCCCTACGATCGACGCCGAAGCTCTGTGCGCATGGTTCAGTCTCACGCGAGCTTTCGAAGGCATCCTGGGTGGTGAGCGTGGCAACACATCAACCCGTCGCCGGCTCCACATCGAATGCCGTCGCCGACCAGAGCACGCTTTCCTCTCCGGTTACGACATCGAACGTGATGTTGTCGATGAGCGTGCCGTGGACGTACCGGGCTACGCCATGTTGTCCATCGGCGGTGTAGTAGACGAGCTGCCCGTCGCGTGGCTGCGCATCGGCGAGACTGTGTCGTGATCGCATATGGTTCCTCCTGTCTTGTGGCGCGACGTCCCCCACCTTTGAGTAGCACGCGGATCTGGAGTCCAATCCCTGACGAAGAGGAGATTGGACGTGAAGAAGCTTTTCAGCGAAGAGCAGATCATCGGCTTCCTGCGTGAAGCCGAGGCGGGGGTGGCGGTGAAGGACCTGTGCCGCAAGCACGGTTTCAGCGAGGCGTCGTACTACCTGTGGCGCAGCAAGTTCGGCGGCATGAGCGTGTCGGAGGCCAAGCGCCTGAAGGAACTGGAGACCGAGAATGCACGGCTGAGAAAGCTGCTGGCCGAGCAGGTGCTCGAGAACGAGGTCATCAAGGACGCCTTGCGAAAAAAGTGGTGACCGCACCGGCGCGCAGGGAGCTGGTGCGGCAGATGATGACGAAGGGATTGAGCGAACGTCGCGCGTTGTCAGTGGTGGGCATGAGCGCGGGTGCGTGCGTTACGCGCCACGGCCGGACCGGAACGTGGCGCTGCGCGAGAAGATCGTGGCGCTTAGGGGTGGCGCATGCAGGTCAACTACGCGGGCATCGTTCCGAGTTCACTCGCATCCGAGTATGACGACACGCCTATCGCAAAGAGCTTGGCGAGTTGGCTCAGCATCCGGGCCGAGCTGGATCGACTCCTTCCGATCGCGTACGCCATCCAGTCGCTCCTCTCGAGCGATGGCAGGATGGATCAGCTGCACCTCGAGAGCCTGACCTGGCATTTCGTCTTACGCTACAGCCGCTGCTTCGAGACGGGAATTCAAGGACGATCAACCGCTCTCGGAATCGAAATGGTAAGAAATCTTGGAGTAGCTGACTTCGTCACGCTGCACGACGGCCTACTGCACCGCCGAAACTTCACTTTTGCCCATCCCGGTAGCGATTGCCCATGCAGGCTAGTGCTGCATCTCGTAGAGGCCAACGGTAAGCAGACGTTCGTCGCAACTCTCGACGAAGAGGCGCCGGGTCCAATAGCCGATCTTGAGCAGGCCGATCTCATCATCGACCTGTTACGGGCTCTCGTCGGGCCGTTGGAGTTGAAGATCGAGAAAGCCACGAACGCGTTCCTGGGACAGATCGATAGGGAGCGCGAAGACCTTCTGGAGAGGCTCCGATCCAAGCTTGGGAAGCATGCCAATCCGTCGCAACACGCTCTGGCTCTACTAGCTTCCGTACGAGGATTCCGACCTCGATAGCTTAGAAAGCGTTGGCAGATTTCCCTTTACAATCATGTGGATGAATCAAAATCCAGCTGATTTTTTGGCGAATCTCGGCCGTCTACCAACAAGGACGACGGCTCAAGCAGCGGCACACCGTCCCGGCGCCGATTCTATGCACAATGCATATTATGTAAAATTAAGTGCGACCATTGTCGCGCTCATGTACTGAGCCTCGGCCCCCATGTCCCCTGCAGCCCTCGTGTTCCGTGGCGATTCGACAGAACACCGCCCAGGGGCCCTCCATGCCGTCGTCCGTTCCCATGCCGTTCCGCCGGCATCACTTCGCGGGTGTGCGCGGATGGTTGCTGATCCTCTTGCTGGCCGCCGCCCCGGTCCGGGCCATCGACATCACGGTGGACATCCTCGGGGATCCCGAGCCGAACGGCTGCACGCCGGGCCATTGCTCGCTGCGCGAGGCCGTGATCCTCGCCAACAGCCTCGCCGGGCCGGATCGCATCCTGTTGCCGGCGACGCCCGGTGTTCCCTTGCAGTTGACCATCCCAGGGGCCGGCGAGATCGCCAGTGCGACCGGCGACCTCAATGTGCTCGACGATCTGGAAATCATCGGCACCGGTGCCACCACCACCGTGCTGGTGCAGACGGTCGCGGACCGCGTGCTGCAAACCTCCATGACGGCCGACAGGCGTCTCGTGTTGCGAGGGCTCACGGTGCAAGGCGGCCGCAGCTTCGAGGGTGGCGCCTTGCGCGCATCGTCGCGTGTGACGATCGAAGATGCCGCGTTCGTCGGCAACAGCGTCACCCAGTACGGCGGTGCCATTTCCTTGTCTGCCGCGTACGATCCGTCGATCGCCGAGCCGCGCCTCGTGCTGCGGCGCGTGCGCTTCGAGGACAACGTCGCCACCCAGGCCAACAATGGCTTGGGCGGCGCCTTGTTCGCAACGACCACCATCACCGGCGCCCCATTCATCCTCATCGAGGACAGCGCGTTCATCGACAACGAAGGCAAGAGCGGTGGCGGAGCCATCGGCCTGCGCGGGATCAGCAACTCGGGCGGCGACGTCACCATCCGTCGCACCACCTTCAACGGCAATCGTGCCGGCGGGAGTGGCGGTGCGGCCATGGCGGTGCTCAGTTCCTCCTTCGTGACCCGGATCGAAGACAGTGTGCTGGATGCCAATGTCACGACAAGTACCAATGCCCTCGCAGGCGGCGCGTTTCATGCCGACGACGGAATCAGCTCCACGGTGATGCTGAGGACCACACTCTCCTCGAACAGCGGCAACCGAGGCGGTGCCGTGTACAGCAGCTGGTCATTGCAGTTGATCGACAGCCATCTGCGCGACAACACCGCCAGCCTTTCCGGTGGCGCCGTATGGGGTGCCAGGACGGTCGTCGTCGATCGGTCCACGTTCGATTCCAATCGCGTGACCAGCACCGACGCGGCCGACGAAGGTGGTGGCGCAATCCGATTCGGTGGCGACACGCTGCTGATCCAGCGTTCGACGTTCTCCGGAAACGACGCGTTTCGCGGTGGTGCGATCTCCATGGCCAGCGGGAAGCTGCAGCTGTATCGCAGTACGCTCGCCGCGGGTCCGTTCGGCATCGCCGGCAGGCAAGGCACGATCCTGCGCATGCTCGACGACACACCGGGCAACGCCCAGGTGATCGCCAACACTCTCCTCGCCGGCACCTGCACGTTTCCGTCCGGACGGCAGTGGGCCGTGGCCTACAACACCATCGAGTCTCCCGGGAACACATGCCGGCTGACCACGGCCTCGCAGCAGGCGCAGAACGAGGTGTCCGCTACGAGTGCCCAGCTCGCTCTCGGCGTTCTGGCCAACAACGGCGGGCCGACGCCGACACGCATGCCCGGCGCAGGCAGCATCGCGATCGATACCGGCCGCGAGTCGTACTGCTCGCCCATCGACCAGCGCCGCTACGCACGCCGCGACAGCCTGTGCGACATCGGTGCGGTGGAAGTCGGTGCCACGCAGGACGATCTGTTCCGCCACGGTTTCGAGTAAGGCTGCCGGACGTACCCGGGCGTCGGCTTGGCGGCCTCGACGCAGGCCGGTCGACGTCGTTGCGGCGGAAAGACCCGCACTCGATCCCGTGGCGCGCCATCGATTCATGGGCAAGGCCCCCTCCCCGCGTGTCGGTCACGCTGTCGACGCTGATGCCGATATTCGAGGTCTGGACATTTGTCCCCGCTCGGGAAGCGGTATGACCGCCCCGCCCCAAGCTGCAGCCAGACGCGACCTCCATCATGGAGGTCGCCGGCTCCGGCCGGCGATCGCCTCGGCGCAGGCGGCATGCGGTCGCAGGCCATCCGATTCGACTGACCCTCCTCGTTCCGGCGCAGTACGACATCACGCTCGTACGCCTTCATCTTCGACATCTTGCAGGACGTCCCGTCCAGTGCGCGCCTTTCCACCGGAATCGTGAAGCTGCGGCATTCGCGCGTCGCCTCGAGCGCATCGCACGGCTATCGATGCCCTGACGCGAGCACGTTGTGCATGTGTTGCACGTGCACACGAGAAGGACTGATCGACGGGGCGAAGGCGAAGCTCCAGCTGACATTCCTTGTCACGTCATGACCGCTCGCGGGATCTCGTTGCAGGTGCACCGACCTGAGCGCGGTCCGTTATGCAGGCCCATCGCACTCGCGCGATGCTGCCGTCATGTCTTGGTTCGAATCTTGCCTTGACGTCTCCCTGCCGCGGGAGAAACGGCACAGCGCGCCCGTCGTGAGTGTTTCGCAAGAAACATTTGCATGGGAAATGATCGTTCTCGTCTGCCTTCAACGCTTGAAGCGTCGTGCCGCCATCGACGTCGCCACACCGGTGCCTGCATCTCCCGCGGAATCGCCCGTCGGGAATCCGTTTCGTCTCATCTGGGGGAACACCATGCTCGGAACTCTGCGCCGCCACGCTCTTGCGACCTCCATCGCCTGCGTCCTTTCAACGACGTCCATGGCAGCAACCCTGTTTCTCGAGGATTTCCAGACCGTCATCGACTCGTCGACGGGACAGCCGGTCACGCGATGCAGCGGTCCCGGGGGCCCTGGCACGTATCCGTTCCCGACGGGCTGGCTGCTGCGCAACGTCGATAACCGCACGCCGGCGGCCGCGACGAACTACGTCAACAACGCGTGGATCGTCCGCGAGGACTTCCAGACCAACGTGCTCAACTGCGTGGCCTTCAGCAACTCGTGGTACTCACCCGCGGGTACCGCCAATGACTGGATGTGGACGCCCGCGATCGGTCCGCTGCCCGCCGAGAGCACGCTGTCGTGGCGCGCGAAGGCCTATGACCCGCTGTATCCGGACGGCTATGAAGTCCGCCTCATGACGTCCCCCGAGGTCCCGACGGGCGGCACGGGAGCGATCGGCAACCAGATCACCAACAGCACGGTGCTGTTCTCCACCCCCGCGGAAAACGCGAATGCCTGGGTGTCCCGCACGGTCGACCTGACGCCTTACGCCGGCCAGACCGTGTACATCGCGTTCCGCAACAATGCCAACGACAAGTTCCTCCTCGTGGTCGACGACATCGAGGTGAAGAGCGCGGAGACCAACCTCGCAGCCCTCGCCGCACCGGGATACGCGTTCCCCTACGCCCGCCTGCCGACTGGCTTCTCGGTCGATGCCAACCTGCAGGTGGTCGCATCGAACCCCGGCACGGTCACGCAGACGAACGTCGGTGCCACGGCGCAGATCCTCGTCGATGGCGTGCCGGTAGGCGCACCCGTGACGTCCTCGTCGACGGTGCCGACCATCGCAGCCGGTGCTTCGGCACCGATCTCGTTCACGGATCCCGTTGCACTGTCCGGATCCGGCGTCTGGTCCGTCGACTACACCGTCACCTCCGACCAGAGCGCGCAGGACATCGATCCTTCCGACGACACCGTGAGCGTGGCGATCGCCTCCGTCGGCGGCAGGGAGCTGGCCCGCTTCCACGGCGAACCCACGGGAACGCTCGGCATCGGCGAAGAGAATGGCGGCGAACTCGGTACGACGTTCTCGCTGGCCCACGCCGCGACCTTCGAGGGCGTGCGTTTTGCGCTCGGCCCGGTCGAGGAGAACACGCCGCCCGAGCCGCCGAGCCAGTGGGCCGGCAAGAGCGTGACGGCGAACCTCCGCGCAGCGGACGCGACCGGCAAGCCCGGCGCACTGATCGCCTCGACCGAGGCCATCATCACGACGATGGAAGGCGGCTTCTACGATGTGCAGTTCGTCGACGGCTTGCAGACGCTGAAAGCCGGCAACTACTTCGTCGGCGTGGTCGAGCCGACGGGCGTCGATTCCACACTTCCGCTCTACAACGGCCCCAACCGGTTCGTGACCAACACCAACTGGGTGAACTGGCCGACCAGCCCGATGGGTGACTGGGCACCGGTCGAGTCGTTCGGACCCAACTTCGCGCGGACCCTCTACGTGTCGCTGCTGACCGAATCCTCGTTGTTCGCGGATGGCTTCGATGTGGAGTTCGCGCCCGAAGAAAGCGGCCGTGCGACGGCGCGTGACACCACCTATCGCACGGGTGGCGTGCGCAAGGGGTTCGCGGTGCCTGCATCTCGCTGAGGGTATTGCGCTGCGGGAAGGGCCAAGCACGCCCTTCCCGCTCGCTTTCCGGTCGGCCCACCGCGAAGACGCGGCATTTGAACGCGCCCCTGCCCCGCTGCCCCGCGGATCGGCCATGATGCGTCCGGGCCATGCCGGGCGATCCGATCCATGAACCTGCGTTACGACGAGCGACTCGACGGCGCGATCCAGCGCGTCGACAAGGCGACGGTGCTCGCCGCGCTGCAGCGCGCCGATGCGACGCTCGAGGTTCTGCACGAGCCAGAGGCTCTGCGTCCCTTCGAATGCGACGGGCTCGCCGCCTACCGGGTGGCGCCGTTACTGGTCGTGCTTCCCTCGCATCTCGAACAGGTCGCGGCCGTCCTGCGTACCTGCCACGCGCTCGGCGTGCCGGTCGTCGCGCGCGGCGCGGGTACGGGACTGTCCGGCGGCGCCCTGCCACTCGAGCACGGCGTGCTGCTGGTCATGGCGCGCTTCCATCGCATCCTCGGCCTCGACGCCGAGGCACGTGTCGCGCGGGTGGAGCCTGGCGTGCGCAATCTCGCCGTGTCCGAGGCCGCGGCGCCGCATGGCCTGTACTACGCGCCGGATCCTTCGTCGCAGATCGCCTGCTCGATCGGCGGCAACGTCGCCGAGAACGCCGGTGGCGTGCACTGCCTCAAGTACGGCCTGACCGTGCACAACGTGCTCGGTGTGGACGTGCTCACGGTCGAGGGTGAACGTCTCGCGATCGGTGGCGAAGCGCTCGATGCCCCGGGCTTCGACCTGCTCGCACTCATGCACGGCTCGGAAGGGCTGCTCGGCGTCGTCACCGGTGTCACGCTGCGGCTGCTGCCGAAGCCCGAGGTCGCACGCGTGCTGCTGGCGAGCTTCGCATCGGTGGATGCGGCCGCGCATGCGGTCGGCGCGATCCTCGCCGCGGGTATCATCCCGGGCGGCCTCGAGATGATGGACAACCCGGCGATCCGCGCCGCCGAAGCCTTCGTGCGCGCGGGTTATCCGGTCGACGCCGCGGCGATCCTGCTGTGCGAGCTCGACGGTGTCGAGGCCGACGTGCGCGAGGACGCGGCACGCGTGCGCGAGCTGCTCGCCTCGGCCGGAGCGGTGGAAGTGCGCGAAGCCGCCGACGACGCCGAACGCGCGCGCTTCTGGGCCGGACGCAAGAACGCGTTCCCGGCCGTGGGGCGCCTGTCGCCCGACTACTACTGCATGGACGGCACGATCCCGAAGCGCGAGCTCGCACGCGTGCTCGACGGCATCGAGGTGCTCTCGCGCGAACACGACCTGCGCGTCGCCAACGTGTTTCATGCCGGCGACGGCAACCTGCATCCGCTGATCCTGTTCGACGCCAACGCACCCGGCGAACTCAAGCGCGCCGAGGCGCTCGGCGGTCGCATCCTCGAACTCTGCGTCGCCGTCGGCGGCAGCATCACGGGTGAGCACGGCGTCGGCCGCGAGAAGATCAACCAGATGTGCGCGCAGTTCGGCGAAGGCGAGCTCGTCGCGTTCCACGCGATCAAGGCCGCGTTCGACGAACACGGCCTGCTCAATCCCGGCAAGGGCGTGCCGACGCTGAACCGCTGCGCCGAGTTCGGCACGATGCACGTGCATCGCGGCGCAGTCGCGTTCCCGGAACTGGAGCGGTTCTGAATGTCCGGCCACGACGCGAGCGCCGATCTCGTCGAGCGCGTGCGCGAGGCGATCGCGCGACGCCGGCCGCTCGCGATCCGCGGCGGCGACAGCAAGGTGGCTCTCGGGCGTCCCGTCGACGGTCAGATACTCGACACGCGCGTGCATCACGGCATCGTCGCCTACGAGCCGGGCGAGCTCGTGTTGACGGCGCGCGCGGGCACGTCGCTGGCCGAGGTCGAGCGTGCACTCGAGGCGTCGGGCCAGATGCTCGCGTTCGAACCGCCCCACCTCGGCGCAGGCGCGACGCTCGGCGGCATGCTTGCGAGCGGACTGTCGGGGCCTCGACGGCCGTGGGCCGGTGCGGTGCGTGACCATGTGCTCGGCGTGCGTCTCGTCGACGGCCGCGGTGCGTTGCTGCGTTTCGGCGGCGAGGTCATGAAGAACGTCGCGGGCTACGACGTGTCGCGGCTCATGGCCGGAAGCTGGGGCTGCCTCGGTCTCGTCACCGAGGTATCGCTCAAGGTGCTGCCGCGACCACGAGTCTGCACCGGCGTGCGGCTCGAGCTGTCACGCGACGAGGCACGCGCGCGTCTCGCGGCATGGGGTCGCCAGCCGATGCCGATCAGCGCGGCCTGCCACGACGGCGACGCGCTTCACCTGCGCCTGGAAGGCGGCGAGGCCGCGGTGCGCGCCGCTTGCGATCGCCTTGGCGGCGAACCCGTCGACGACGCGTACTGGACGGCATTGCGCGAACGTCGACTGCCGTTCTTCGACAGCCCTGCCCCGCTATGGCGGCTCAGCCTGCCTGCGCACGCACCCTCGCTCGACCTGCAAGGCCGCCAGTTCATCGACTGGGGCGGCGCGCAGCGCTGGCTGCTGGCCGATGACGACCTCGACGCGGCACGACTGCGCACGGTCGTCGCAACGGCGGGTGGTCATGCCACACGCATGGCGCGTGCCGACGACGCGTTCCATCCGCTTCCATCGGCGATGCTGCGCATCCACCAG
Source organism: Lysobacteraceae bacterium PS02065 (assembly GCA_029959555.1). Classification (GTDB taxonomy): domain Bacteria; phylum Pseudomonadota; class Gammaproteobacteria; order Xanthomonadales; family Rhodanobacteraceae; genus Dokdonella. Next base: position 12,477 of record JASCPI010000068.1, read on the forward strand.
CGCCTCAAGCATGCGCTCGATCCCTTCGGCATCTTCAATCCGGGCCGCCTCTACCGGGAGCTTTGACCGATGCAGACCACGCTCAGCGACCAGGCCAGGCGTCTGCCCCGCGCGACCGAAGCGGAATCCGTGCTGCGCGCCTGCGTGCACTGCGGCTTCTGCAACGCGACCTGCCCGACCTACCAGTTGCGCCACGACGAACGCGACGGACCACGCGGGCGCATCTACCTCATCAAGCAGGTGCTCGAAGGCCACGCCGCGACGATCGAGACGCAGCGTCATCTCGATCGCTGCCTCGGCTGCCGGACCTGCGAGAGCACCTGCCCCTCGGGCGTGACCTACCACGCGCTGCTCGACATCGGCCGCGAGGTCGTCGACGCGCAGGTCGTCCGTCCGCTTCGCCAGCGCCTCTTCCGGCGTGCTCTGCGCGCGGTGCTCGTGCGGCCGCGCCTGTTCGGCATGCTCGCCACGCTCGGTTCGAGCGTGCGGCGCGTGCTGCCGGCCACCCTCGCCGCGAAACTGCCCCGTCGGCGCATCGCAGCGGGCGTTCGACCCACGCCACGCCATGCGCGACGCGTGATCCTGCCCGAGGGCTGCGTGCAGCCGTCGCTGTCGCCGAACACGAACGCCGCCGCGGCGCGCGTGCTCGACCGGCTCGGCATCACGGTGGCCTCGGTGCCCGACACGGGCTGCTGCGGGGCGATCGACTACCACCTCGATGCGCAGGCCGCCGGACTCGCGCGTGCCCGCCGCGCCATCGACGCCTGGTGGCCCGCGATCGCCTCGGGTGCCGAAGCCATCGTGATCACCGCGAGCGGTTGCGGCGCGTTCGTGCGCGAGTACGCCCACCTGCTTCGCGACGATCCGGCCTATGCCGACAAGGCGCGTGCGATCGTCGAACGTGTCCGCGACCTCGTCGAAGTCCTGCGTGATGCGCCTCTCGAAGCGCTGGCACGCGCGGTCGATGCGCCACGCGTCGCCGTGCACGATCCCTGCTCGCTGCGGCATGCGCAGAAGCTCGGCGGCCAGGTCGCGGCCGTGCTGTCACGCGTCGGCGTTCCGCTCGCACCCGTGACTTCGCCGCCCCACTGCTGCGGCTCGGCCGGCACATACTCGGTGCTGCAGCCGCAGCTGTCGCGGGCGCTTCGCGACCGTGCGCTCGAGTCGCTCGAGCAATCTGCGCCCGACGTCGTCGCGACGGCCAACATCGGCTGCCAGGTCCATCTCGACGGCGCCGGACGCACGCCCGTTCGGCACTGGATCGAACTCGTCGACGAGGTGATCGCGCGATGATGCCGCATGCCGCGCGCACGGCATGTCGGTCGTTGCCCGCTGCTGTCCGGGGAAGATCCGCGCGCCGCATCGCGCCGTCAGCGAAACTGTTGCGTGACGATTCCCGGCGCTCGGTGTCGCGCGACGTCACGGGCTCGACGTGTCCTCCCGCGGTGGCGTTGCGCTTGAGCCCCTCGCCCTCCGGGAGAGGGGTTGGGGAGAGGGCGCGGAATCGAGACCACGTCGGACCATCGTCGCGGTCCCGGACCCTCATCCGGCCCTTCGGGCCACCTTCTCCCGGAGAGAGAAGGAAAAGAACGCGCGCGATGCCGTGGCGCCGCGAAACGAGTCGCCATCTCGGCATTCGCCGATGGAAGCCTGACGCGGCCACGCTTCCCAGCTCTCGCATCGAACGGTCCCCGGACAGCCGTGGGGCCTTGCCTACATTGCGCGTGCGTGCATCCTCTTTCCTTGATCCCGCCTCAGGAGCTTCGGCATGACCGACCGTGTGCACCACCAGCGCCTGCAGATCGACGCGGGCCTCAAGCGCTTCGTCGACGATGAGGTCCTTCCCGGTACCGGCATCGCGCCCGCGGCGTTCTGGGACGGTTTCGACACGCTCGTGCACGAACTCGCCCCGCGCAACCGCGAGCTGCTGGCCGAGCGTGATCGCCTGCAGGTGCAGCTCGACGCCTGGCATCGCGAGCATCCCGGCCCGGTCAAAGACCTCGCCGCCTACAAGGCCTTCCTCGCGTCGATCGGCTACCTCGTGCCGGTGCCTGAGCGGCTCGCCGTGACGACCGCGAACGTCGACGACGAGATTGCGCGCCAGGCCGGTCCGCAGCTCGTCGTGCCGGTCATGAATGCGCGTTACGCGCTCAACGCCGCCAACGCACGCTGGGGCTCACTGTACGACGCGCTGTACGGCACCGACGTGCTCGACGAGCGTGACGGGGCGACACGCGTGGGCGCGTACAACCCCGTGCGTGGCGCGAAAGTCGTCGCGTGGACACGCGCGTTCCTCGACGAGGTCGTGCCGCTGGCCGGCGCGAGCCACGCCGAGGTGAGCGCGTACACGATCGTAGACGGCACGCTGTGCGCACACGTCGGCGGCGATACCTTCGCGCTGCAGGATCCGTCGCTGTTCGCGGGCCATCGCGGTGACGCCGCGGCGCCTTCCGCGATCCTGCTGTGCCACCACGGCCTGCACCTCGAGCTCGTGATCGATCGCGAAGGACGCATCGGGCGCGGCGACCCCGCCGGCATCGACGACGTCGTGCTCGAATCGGCGCTGACCACGATCATGGACTGCGAGGACTCGGTCGCCGCGGTCGATGCCGAAGACAAGGCCCTCGTCTACCGCAACTGGCTCGGTCTGCTCAAGGGCGACCTCGTCGAGACGCTGGTCAAGGACGGCCGCACGGTCGAGCGTCGCCTCGCACCGGATCGACGCTACGTCGCGCCGGACGGCGGCGAACGCGTGCTGCCGGGGCGCAGCCTGCTGTTCGTGCGCAATGTCGGCCATCTCATGACGACGCCGGCCGTGCTCGACGGCGACGGCGCCGAGATCCCCGAGGGCATCCTCGACGCGGCGATCACGTCGCTTGCGGCGCTGCACGACCTCGCGCGTCGCGGCAATTCACGCACGGGCAGCGTCTACATCGTCAAGCCGAAGATGCACGGGCCCGCCGAGGTGTCGTTCGCCGACACGCTGTTCGCGCGCGTCGAGGACCTGCTCGGCATGCCGCGCCACACGCTGAAGATCGGCATCATGGACGAGGAGCGCCGCACGAGCCTCAACCTCGAGGCCTGCATCGCGGCGGCGTCGGCGCGTGTCGTGTTCATCAACACGGGCTTCCTCGACCGCACCGGCGACGAGATGCACACGCTCATGGAAGCCGGCCCCGTGCTGCGCAAGGGCGACATGAAGTCGAGCGCGTGGATCCAGGCCTACGAACGCTACAACGTGCTTGCCGGCCTCGCCTGCGGCCTGCGCGGACGCGCGCAGATCGGCAAGGGCATGTGGGCCATGCCCGACCGCATGGCCGCAATGCTCGAACAGAAGATCGCCCATCCGAAGGCCGGTGCGACGACCGCGTGGGTGCCCTCCCCGACCGCGGCGACGCTGCATGCGCTGCACTACCACCGCGTCGACGTGGCCGCCGTGCAGCGCGATCTCGAAGCCGTCGACCTCGACGCCGAACGCGAGGCGCTCATCGACGGCCTGCTGACCGCGCCGGTCGTCGCGACGCCGGCATGGAGCACCGAGGCGATCCGCGAGGAGGTCGACAACAACGCCCAGGGCATCCTCGGCTACGTCGTGCGCTGGGTCGAACACGGCGTCGGCTGCTCGAAGGTGCCGGACATCCACGACATCGGCCTCATGGAAGACCGCGCGACGCTGCGCATCTCGAGTCAGCATCTCGCCAACTGGCTGCGCCACGGCATCGTCGACGAGGCTTTCGTGCGCGATGCGCTGCTGCGCATGGCCAAGGTCGTCGACGGCCAGAACGCCAGTGACCCGGTGTATCGCCCGATGGCGGTCGATCCCGAACGCTCGCTCGCGTTCCAGGCCGCGTGTGCGCTCGTGTTCGAGGGACGTGCGCAGCCGAACGGCTACACGGAACCGCTGCTGCACCGGTTCCGGCAGCGCTTCAAGGCGTGATCGCGACCGCGTGCGCCGGGTGTCCGCACCCGGCGACGCGGATCACTCGCCGGCGAGCAGCGCGGCGATCAGCGGCGGCACGTGCGCGGTGACCGCCGCGAGGTTCTCGAAGATCTCCTCGAGACTGATCTCGGCGGTGTCGCCGCAGCCGGCGGCCCAGTTCGCGACGAGCGCGACGCAGGCGTAGTCGATGCCGAGTTCGCGCGCGAGCGCGGCCTCGGGCATGCCGGTCATGCCGACGAGGTCGCTGCCGTCGCGGCGCATGCGCGCGATCTCGGCACGCGTCTCCAGGCGCGGTCCCTGGGTGGCGCCGTAGCAGCCGCCGTCGACGACCGCGATACCGGCGCGCGCAGCGGCCGCGACGAGGCCCGTGCGCAGCGAGGCCGAGTACGGCTCGCTGAAATCGATGTGTTCGACCTTGGCGCCGTCGACGTCGCAGAAGCTCGAGACGCGGCCGTGCGTGTAGTCGATGATCTGGTCCGGCACCGCGAGCACGCGCGGGCCCATGTCGTCGCGGATACCGCCGACCGCATTGACACCGACGACGCGCCGCGCGCCGAGCGCATGCAATGCCCACACGTTGGCGCGGTAGTTCACGCGGTGCGGCGCGATCGTGTGCGTACCGCCGTGGCGTGCGAGGAACGCGATACGGCGTTCGCCGAGGCGACCGCTGACGATCGCGTCCGACGGCGCGCCGAACGGCGTGTCGACGTGCTGCGTGGCGACGTCGGTCAGGCCCGGGAACTGGTAGAGGCCGGTGCCGCCGATGACGGCGAGGTCGAGGCTCATGCCGGTCTCCCTCACAGCGCGTAGATCGCGGGGAGGTTGCGACCCTGCTCGTGGTAGTCCATGCCGTAGCCGAACACGTAGCGGTCCGGCACCTCGACGCCGACGAAGTCGGCCACGAGGCCCGGCACCGTGCGGCCGTGGCGCTTCTCGCACAGCACCGCGAGCAGCACGCGCGCAGCGCCCTGCTCCACGCACCAGTCGCGGATCGCCTTGAGCGTGTGGCCTTCGTCGAGGATGTCGTCGACGAGCAGCACGGTACGGCCCGCGAGCGGCGTCGTCGGGCGGCGCAGCCACTGCAGTTCGCCACCGGTGGTGCCGCCGCGGAAGCGCGTCGCATGCACGTAGTCGAACACGAGGCCGGCGCTGATCGCGCTGGCGACCTGGCCCGCGAACACGAGCCCGCCCTGCATGATCGTGAGGAACACGGCCTCCTCGTCGCCGAGCGCCGCGTCGATCGCGCGTCCCACGCCGGTGATGGCGGCCTGCAGCGTGGCGGTGTCGTGGATGAGGTCGGCGCGCGCGAGCGCGTCGGACAAGGCGGGTCGGGTCATCGGGTCGTCCGTATCAGGTACAGAGGGCGGCGAGTCGCGCTGCGACTTCGTCACGCTTCGGATTGTCGAGCAGGCCCTCCCACGTCGGCGCGACGGCGCCACGCAGGCTCTCGACGCGCGCGGCGGCGCAGGGCTTGAGGTGCAGGGTCGAGGTGACGGCCTCCTCGACGATCGCGGGACTGCAGGCGAGGATGAGGTCGCAGCCGGCATCGAGATGCGCCTGGATGCGCTCGGGGATGCTGCCCATCGATTCGGCCGCGGCCATGCCGATGTCGTCGCCGATGACGAGGCCGCCGAAGCCGAGCTGCTGGCGCAGGATGTCGGTGATCCAGGTACGCGAGTAGCCGGCCGCGAGCGCATCGACCTCGGGATAGGTCACGTGCGCGAGCATGACGGCCTCGGCGCCGCTCGCGAAGCCATCGACGAACGGCACGAGGTCGCTCGTCCGAAGCTCGTCGAGCGTGCGCGGATCGTGGGCGACGTCGAAGTGCGTGTCGGCGACGACCGAACCGTGTCCCGGGAAATGCTTGAGCGTGACCGCCATACCGGCGAGGTGCATGCCGCGGGCGTAGGCCTGCACGAGTTCGGAAACGACCGCCGGATCGGCGTGGAACGCGCGCTCGCCGATGGCGAGGTTGCCGCGTGCGAGGTCGCTCACCGGCGCGAAGCTCAGGTCGATGTCGATCGCGCGCATTTCGCTGGCCATGAGCCAGCCGTGGTCCTCGGCGAGCGCGATCGCGCGCTTCGGATCGGTCGCGTGCAGCGCACCGATGCGCGACAGCGCCGGCAAGCGCGTGAAGCCTTCGCGGAAGCGCTGCACGGGACCGCCTTCCTGGTCGACGCAGATCAGGAACGGATCGTCGGGCCGCTCCATGCGGATGTCGTCGACGAGCTCGGTGATCTGGTCGCGGTTGGAGAAGTTGCGCGAGAACAGGATCACGCCGCTGACCTGCGGCGAGGACAGGTAGACGCGATCCTCGTCGCTGAGCGTACGTCCCGGGATACCGATGATCAGCATGCGTCGTGTGCCTCGCGTTCGCGTGCCCGCGGTGGGAACAGGGGGGATGCCATGAGGCCCGGATTGTAGTGGCCGGGCGTGACGGTGTGCATCCTACCGCCGATCAGCGCCGGAACAACGCGATCGACTCCACGTGTGCGGTGTGCGGGAACATGTCCATGACGCCGGCCTGCACGAGCTCGAACCCGTGCCGGTTGACCAGCGTGCCCGCATCACGCGCGAGCGAGCCCGGATGGCACGACACGTAGACGACGTGGTCGGTGCCCTTGCGCGGCAGGTACTCCAGCACGGCGGCGGCGCCCGAACGCGGCGGGTCGAGCAGCAGCTTGGTCCACGGCGCACGCGCCCAGGGCGTGCCCGACGCATCGGCAGCGAGGTCGGCCGCGTGGAACGTCGCGTTGGTGATGCCGTTGCGCGTCGCGTTGGCGAGCGCGCGCGCGACCAGCGCGGCGTCGCCTTCGACACCCGTCACTCCGGCGACATGCCGCGCGATCGGCAGCGTGAAGTTGCCGAGGCCGCAGAACAGGTCGAGCACGCGGTCCTGCGCCGACAGCTCGAGCAGGTCGAGCGCGCGCGCGATCATGCGTTGGTTCATGCCCGCGTTGACCTGGATGAAGTCGAGCGGCTCGAACGCGAGATCGACGTCGTGCGCGGGAATGCGGAACGACAACGGCGCCTGCTCGGGCCACAGCGCGTGCACGCTGTCGGGACCGCCCGGCTGCAACAGGATGGCGAGGCCGGTCTCGCGACCGAATGCGGCCAGACGCTCGCGATCGGCGTCGCTGAGCGGCCGCAGATGGCGGAACACGAGTGCGATCGTGTCGTCGCCGGCGGCGATCTCGATCTGCGGGATCTGATCGCGCACCTCGAGTGAGCCCACGAGCTCGGCGATCGCGGCGATGCGCAGGCCGACCTCGGGCAGCAGCGTGTGGCACTCCGAGAGATCGGCGATGAACTTCGGCACGATCTCGCGGAAGCCGACGACGGCCTTGTCCTTCTTCGCGACCCATTTCGCCGACAGGCGGCCCTTGCGACGATAACCCCACGGCGCGTCGGTCAGCGCGGGCAGCCAGGTGCGCGGCTCGACCTTGCCGATGCGCTCGAAATTCTCGGCGAGGACGCGCTGTTTCGAGGCGATCTGCGCCTCGGCCGGGAGGTGCTGCAGCGCGCAGCCGCCGCACGTACCGAAGTGCGGGCAACGCGGCTCGATGCGTTCGGGCGAGCGGGTGAGGATCTCCTCCGCACGCCCCTCGTCGTAGGCGCGATGGCGCGCGGTGAGGCGCACGCGCACACGCTCGCCGGGCAGGCCGCCGGACACGAACAACGCCTTGCCGGCGACGTGGGCGACACCGCGGCCGTCGTGCGAGAGGTCGGTGATGTCGGCGTCGAGGATCTGGATGGGCATGAGGCCGGGCGTTGGCTGGGCGCGAGGGGGCCGCATGGTACCAGCATCCCCGCGCCGGCCCGGCGTTGACGCGGGCTGCGGGTGGCGCGATGCTGCGTGCGTCATCTCGTCGAAAGGATTCGGGTGATGCCCCGCGTGCTGGTCGCCGACGACAATCCGGTCACGCTCGCCTTCATGAGCGAGGTACTCGCGCGCGCAGGTGTGGACTGCATCGCCGCCGCCGACGGACGCGAGGCCCTGGACCACGCCGGCCGCATTGCCTTCGACCTCATGCTGCTCGACCTCCGCATGCCACGGCTCGACGGCATCGGCGCGCTCGCGGCGATCCGCGCCGCGGACGGCCCCTCTCGATACTGCCCTGCCCTCGCGACGACCGCCGGCGACCCGTGCGGGCGCGACGACGTGATCGCCGCCGGTTTCGCCGGTGTCGTCGGCAAGCCGCTCACCGCCGCGGACCTGCGTCGCGTGGTGACGCGTCATCTCCCGGCACGCATGCTCGACGACGCGCGCGCGCTCGAAGCGAGTGCGGGCGACATCGGTATCGTCGCGGCACTGCGGGGCCTCCTGGCTGCGGAGCTGGCGACCCTCGACGACACCGTCGAGGCCCATCTGCGCGACGATCGCCGTGGTGAATTGCGCGACCTGCTGCATCGTCTCGAGGCCTCGGCGGGTTTCTGCGGCGCCGAAGCACTCGGCGCGGCGATCGTCGCCTTGCGTGAGCGGCTCGAGAGCCGACACGCGCTCGGAGAAGCAGCGACGGTGTTCCGCGAGGCCTGCACGCGCACGCGCGAAGCGCTGGCGCGCCACACGGCTCCCTCAGCCGCCTGAAAGCCCCGCACCGAGCCGCATCGACCATGCCTTGAGGTCTCCCCCACCGAGCTGGTGGCGCACCAGGGCACGCATGAGCCTGCGCAGCGTGGCGAGATCCTCGGTTGCCGGCATCTCGTCGCGCGCGAGCGCGAGCAAGGCTGCGCCCCGTACCCGCACGGCGCCAGGCTGATCACGCCACGCGACGGGGCCCTCATCGGGCACGTAGGCGTAGGGAGCGTCGTCGTCGACCGGCTCTCCCGTATCGATCGCGTGGTCGAGGACGAGCGCGTAACCGAGCCCTGCGAGCAGGTCGCGCTCGAAGCGGCGCAGCGTCCACGCCTCGGACTCGCCCGCCGCGAGCCTGCGCAGGCAGGTGTGGTAGTGCTCGAACAGATCGGCATGCGGATCGGCGCGCACGCTCAGGCGCAACACGAGCTCGTTGAGGTAGATCGCCGAGAACAGGCGCGAGCCTGCGAGGACGAAAGGCACGGCAGTCGCCTCCGCGGCCGTCAGCGGTGCGAGGTCGCCACCGCCCGTCCAGCCCAGCGCGAGTGGCTGCAGGGGTTGCAGGAGGCCGCGCGGCAGCCGCGCACGTTCGCGGCGCACGCCGCGCGCGACGCGGCCGCTGCGGCCGTGATCACGCGTGCGGCATTCGAGCAGCCG
>JASCPI010000069.1 GCA_029959555.1 Lysobacteraceae bacterium PS02065
CGTGGTCCTTCTGGTGCTCCAGCACCATCCGAACGGCCCGCTCCTGTACCTCGGGGGAGAACTTTGACTTCTTCATGGCTCCATCCTCTCAAGTGATGGAGCCTCCGGGAAAGACGGGGCGATTCACTCGAACCCATCCTCGTGCTGAGGGCGGGTAAAAAGTTCGTTGTGGTCGACGGCCATCACCGGCTTCGCGCGTACCGGCTTGCCGGGAGGGCCACTATCCCCTGCCGCATTCAGGAGGCATCTGTGGCGGAGGCGTTAGCAGTTGCGAGGCTAGCGAACTTCGACCAAGTGAAGCTCCCGATGGATCGAGCGCAGGCCTGCGAGTGCGTCTGGCAAGAAATCGGCGCCCTGACGTCCTACGGCGAGCACAAGCCGCAATGCCCAATCCGCGCACTCGCCCGCACGTTTGCGAGTGTCTCTCGCACCACTATCACCAACATGGTGGACAGGGCGATGAGCATGCCGGTCGGATGGGAACAACTGGAGCGCCACCCGATAAGCAACTGGCCAACATGGAAGGCGGTGATTGTCGCCGTGAGGCCCCCAAAGGCTGGAAGGGCGCTAGACCCGGACGCCCGAAGACAGCGACGCATCGACGACGCGGCCAGCCGCATTGCGATCGATGCCAAGGACGATGACGACCCCAAAGACTTCATCGCTAGAGCGTCTGAGCGAGCGCGGATGTTCATCGAGGAAGGTCAGGAAGACGAGGAGACGCAAGAGCTGACTGGCTGACCATGGTGGCCAAAGTGGCCACGCAGTACGCCGCGAGCCGGCTACAGCGCTGCGCTGGCTGTGCCGATGTTTTGATCAGAAAAATTCGAGAGGCCATTCAAGAAGAACGCCTTCAGTCGTTCCCCCCCTGGGGCTCCGATCTAGCTGCGGCACGACGGGGGCGGCAGCATCACCGCCAACTCCGTACGAGATCTCGTACGCCGCGACACGACGTTCCCCTACTCCGCCGGAAATCGGGCCCCGCCACGATGCAACTGCCCGGGGTTCTGGCAACGCGTTCACTGCACACACGCCGATAACCGGGCAGCTCCCCGCCGGAGCCATCACTCGGCCAGCGCCCGCCAGTTCTACAGAGCCACCAGCTCACCGTACCGCGTACGGTCGTAAGTCTCCCATCAACCCAGCAGCACGCCGCGATCATTCAGACCGTCGGCGCGAGCGTGCGCGAACGCCCATTGAGGAAAAGATCATGCACAACCGAACCGCTCATACTTCGCAAATCACCCCAGCCGCCATCAAGAAAGAAGACGGTAGAACGATCCACCTCGTCTGCGCCCGCGAGTTGCATATGCATCTCGGGGTCCGGACCAAGTTCGATTCGTGGATCGAGCTGCAGATCGCACGCTGGCGTCTGCGACGTAGCCAAGACTATGTCGTCATTGAGCAGAGACCCGGCGGCAAGGCGAGACTTGTCGTTCCCAGCGGCTACTTTCTGACGCTCGAAGTCGCTGCGGCTGTTGCACACAACTCCCGCAAGCCCAACGCATACGAGGTCTTCGGGTTCCTCGTGGTCTTCGCCCGAACCTCCTCATCACGACTGCGGAGCGACGACCTTGTGGGCACCGACGTGTGGTTTCAGCTGTTCCCTAGACACGTGAAGGATCGCGGGTTGCAGGAGGCGTTCGAGCGATGCCGCAACCAGAGAACTCGGCGTCCGTCCGGGCGGGAGAGGCGCATCGGGGGCTCACGCCGAAGCGGATAAGCCTCCCCACTGAGTCACGCCGCATCCGACGCGTATCGCTTCACGGTCGACGTCGACAGCCCGAAGTGCGCGGCGGTTGCGGCGATGCTCGCGGCGTTCGCCTTGCGCCACGCGGTGACCTCCGAGGCGTCGCTGGCGCGGGGACGGCCGAGACTCACCTTGCCCTTGTGTGTCCTGCCGGTCGCCGCGAGGGCCGCGCGGGCGGCGTCACGGCCGGCCTCGCACCGCTCGGCGATCCGGCGGCGCTCCATGTCGGCCACCTGCGCCAGTACGGCGAGGATCAGCTCGCCCACGCCCCGCGCGATCAAGCCGAGGTTGTGGACGTGGACCGACACGCCCCGGTCGATGAGCTGGCGCACGGTGTGCTGGACGTCGATCGCGTCGCGACCGAGGCGGTCGACGGCGTAGACGTGGATCGTGTCGCCCTCGCGGGCATAGGCGAGCAGCGCGGCGAAGCCGGGGCGATCCTTCGCGAGCACGCCACCGCTGACACCCTCGTCATGGAACGACTTGTCGAAGGTGCCGCCCATGGCCCCGCGCTGCGCCTCGATGGACTGGTCGGAGGTCGAGACGCGGAAATAAGCGAGGCGGGACATGGCGGCTCCTTGGTCCAGAAGATAGGGCTCAATTCTGGACATGGACCACAATGGGTGTCAAGTATCTTTCGAGCCAATCCGGATGGCCATCATCGGGGTGGCCCGAAAGGTACAACTTCTGCACGACGAGAAAGCGGCGGGCAGAGGTGAAGTCGCAGCACCTCAGCAGTTGGAGACCGCGTCAGTTGAGGCTCATGCGCCTACTGACAACGTACGCAAGGAGCCGCGCCCCAAGTCACGCGACGGCGCGAGAGGAGCAAGCGTGGACGTGATGTCGGCGGCGCAGAGAAGCAGGACGATGAGCCGCGTGCGAGCTCAACATACAAAACCAGAGCTCGCTGTTCGGCGGCTCCTGTTCGCGGAAGGCTACAGGTACCGGCTTCACCGCAAAGACCTTCCGGGGTCTCCCGACATCGTCTTTCCAAGCCGCAAGAAAGTAGTCTTCGTGCACGGCTGTTTCTGGCACCGCCATCAATCTTGCCGCTTAGCCACAACGCCGAAATCTCGCGCAGAGTTCTGGTCAAGAAAGTTCAGCGCGAATATAGAGCGCGACAATCGGAATCATGCTGAACTCATCCGGCTGGGATGGGAGGTAAGAATAGTCTGGCAGTGCGAGCTCAACGATGCCGCGACGCTGAGGCAGCAACTACGCCTTTTCCTAGGGCCTCCCTAGAACGCGGCGAACTTGGAAGCGTACAAACTGGAAATTCTGTCGACCATATTGCTGTAATGATCGATATCGCCCGTGCTGGGCGCGGGTGGAGATACAGTTAGGCTGCACGTCGAACCATCGTTCTTGAAATCAAAAACAACAATCCCGAGCGCATCGAAGCCCTGGTCGTTTGCTTTAGTGCGTCGACGAATCTCCCTGATCTTGGCGACGGTGCGGATCGCGGCTTTTGGCTGATCATTATCGTTAACCACTACAGTGCTTGGCGATAGCTTGTGCTTGTTCATACTAGTGGAAACGAATGTGTCTGCGATGTTAACAGTCACCAGCGCAGCGGCTATCGCCGAATCCGCATGCCCATGAACTTTAAGATGACTGGAGTCCAGTTCATCGTGTAGCCGTGGGAGCGCCTTGATGTGCGCGGTCATGACAGCTTTGGCTTCAAGAGCTACATTGACTCCCCCAACCGTGACAACTGGAAGGCGCGGCAGGCCGTCAAGAATGGCGACCTCCGAATCAGTCAGCTTTAGATCGAGCTTGCCAATGAAGTCTCTGAACTCTCTGATCTCTCCGCTCTGCGGATACGGGTCGTCCTTACGCGGCGTACATATAACCAGATCGAGATTCTTCTTTTGATTAGTCTGGAAGTCGCGCATCTCGTGATTGATGCCGAAGCCAACTTTTCCGCTATCAATGTGCGATCTCAGAAGAGGGCAGTGCTGAAGCAGATCAAACATGATTGCCCAGCAGGCAATTTTTGAATGCCTATCGCTCTGCGAATGGTACTGCCAGATGTTTCCAAATTTATCGGGTATGGAAGGCACGCTCAGCGAACGAGCCATAATCGCGGGTCCGAGCATCATAAGTCCTTTTTGGTGCGATCTCAGGCCGCGGCTCTCGTCCGCGGCACCTCGCTATCCTGCGACCTTGCAAGATGGTCCCGCAAAGTGCGCAAGAAATCCGGCGGAAACCGCAGCCCGCCTCGTTCAGCTCGCCCAAGAAAGCCGGCAGTCGCCTTCACCGACAATGGAGAGAGCGGATACAGCAAGAACTCATGAAGAGATTTGTAGGAGCGCTGTATGGGGCGCTCGCTTGCGAAGACCTTCACTCGGCCATTTCCCATGTTCCAAGCAGAGGTGGGCCACGAGCCAGTTTGAGACAGCGGCGCTGTATCGAACTCAAGCACCTTTCCCGGACGTGCCAAGCGTCGGCCTAGCCACTCGGCAGCTCGAACATTGACGGCATTGCCCACGAGCTTCCAACGCGCATTCCTCCGGGCTACGGACTCGGAGATCTTTGTCCAGTCGGTGGGGAAGCCCTGCAGCCGCTCGGCATCCCTGATGTCGGGCGTTCCAACCTGTCCGTCGGGAAGAACGATCGCCGGGGCAGAAGGGATGCCGATCGTCGAGCCACCCTTGAGAGTGGGGATAGCGTCCACCGCCCAACCGAGACCGCGTACGCCCTCCGTCCAATAGAAGCCGCAAGCAACAGAGCGGAAGTCGCCTCGCTCGGCCTGCTCGGGAGTCTCATCAGCAAACAAGACTTGGCGCGGATCGTCGTGAAGACACGCGAGGAAGTAGACGCGGCGACGTCGTTGGGGAAGTCCGAACGCTCTAGAGTCGACAACGCGGTACGCCCACCTGTACCCAAGACTTTCGAAGGCGGTTGCGATCACGTCCATCGCCCGTCCGCCTGAAAGCTGGAGCATGAAGGGAACGTTCTCAAGCAACACCCACGGCGTCTTGTGCCGCTCGATGAGCCGGACCACCTCACCGATCAGCCCAGAGCGCATTCCGCTGATGCCAGCCGTTTTGCCGGCCTGGCTCAAGTCCTGGCAAGGGAAGCCGGCCGCAACCAAGGTCGTCTCTGGCGGGAGCGCTGCGAGCGTGCAGACATCGCCGTGAAGAGGGACGTCATCGAACTGATGCGCTAGCACACTTGCCGCGGCGGGATCGTTCTCGCACAGCATGGCCGTGCTGTGCCCCCCCCGGGCGAGCCCTCGCTCTAGGCCGCCGATTCCGGCGAAAAGCCCTGCGATTCGGTGATTCATGGTTTCCAACCCTATGTCGAATAAGCCCGCGTGCGGGCTATGGCTTAGTGTCTTCGATCTGGCCCCGGCTGTCTGCTCGGGGCCCCGACTGGCGGACGCAGACGATGACGTGTTCGTGTCGCCACCCCTGAGATTGCTGCGCGGGCGGGGCTGCATCTAGGAGGCGCTCAAGTACGGGCGTAGGCCGAGGCGTGTCCGCACCCGCTAGTCAGCCCGTAGGCCTGCCCTAGCCTGCTCCATCCGGCGCACCCCCGCGGTCAATGGCGCCGCATTGCGCTGCGCGACTGCGGACGCAATCCACGAGGGCGATGGACGGTGTAGCGTTTATTTTTTCTGGCCAGCATCGCGCGGCGTCAGCTCGCGCTGATGCCGAAGAACTCGCCACGGAGCCGGTATCTGTTGTAGGGGCCAGTACTGCCCTCGATCTGCTGCCTGTCGACATGCAGCAAGCCCGCATTCGCTAGGAGCGTGATGGCGGTCCTGACCTCAACTGCCTGAATTCCCGTCGCTTGGCGAAGCTTCTCGTGCCCGACCACTGTGTCACGGCTGCCGTTCGGGCGCCGCGCGAGAAGTTCCAAGTAGGCCTTGTGCGCAGCGAGGCTATTTCTGCCTGTGCGAGGAAGGCCGAACAGATCGTCGACTACGGGGCGGTTGGGCACTTGGGCGTACCTCAGCTCCTCCCCGGCCGACGAGTAGTTGATCAGCTGCAGCTTCGAAAGCTGCCGCCCGCCGCCTCTGGTGAACTTGATCAATCCCATCGCCTCGGCCCGAGCCAGCGCTCGACGGGTCATGGGCTTAGAAAGTCGCATCACTTCTGACAGCGCTCCAATGGAAGTGTCGACCTCCGTCGCGTCGTGCCGAGGCATCGCTATCGCCGCTGTCAACAGCAGCCTGACGACCGCAATGCCGTCGCCGGACGTCTCTCCGCGGCATACCTCGCCGATCTGCTTTAGCCAATGCGCGGGGAGCTTCGATGTGCCACGAGCCGGAATCTTGAGCTTGTGCTTCATCGCTTACGTCCGGCCAGCACCAAGCGCACGAGGCGGTACATCGAGGCGATCGCGACGACCGCGAGTGTCACAACGGAAGCGGCGAGGAAGACGATCACCCCGTGGGGGCCGGCGTCGAAGAAACGGGAAGCGAAGGCGAGGTAGTCGGCCATGTCGAATGCCATGAAATGTGCGATGCCGAACTTTCGCAGAGGCAGCCTAGCAGCATCTAGAGTAACCGCTACGCCACGATACGCATGAAACACAGTCCATCATATTGATTATGAAGACGTTCTGTCATCATTACCAGTTTCGTTAGGGATAAACGTCACAGCCATCCAAGTGCGTGTATTGCCCCCTCGCGCTCGTCGTGGGAGCCGACCCCAACGCCAATCAGGGCAGGCGCGGAAGCTACCGCGGAGCACCCGCGAGGCCCTTGCGCCGGCTCGTGCGAACGCCCACTCTGTTCCCACAGAGCCGCTGTAACGCCTAGGATCACGCGATTCGGAGGGAAGGAGGGGAGTCCTAGTCTCCCAGCCAACCTTTCCGGACCGTCAGAACCGGATGCGAAAAAGCCCGCCTCGCGCGGGCTTTTTTGTTGGCGCGCGCCTCGTGTACTACATGCTGGTGGTGGGGCGATACGGTGCACGCCTCAGCTGCGCGGCTTGTCGACCCAGTGGAAGTTCGCGTCGTCGAGTTCCGGTTCGCCGTTCCAGCGGTAGGCCACGAGCGGCCCGCTCTTCGCGGCGCTGTAGTCGACGCAGGCGACACGTGGCGAGAGCACGGCGGGCGTGCCGGTCATCCAGTAGTGGCCGATGAAGACCGGCTTCTCGTCGCCGTAGCCGGGACGCAGGTGCGCGGGCACGGCCGTGTCGGGGAGCGAGGCGTGTGCGCCGCGCGGCACGATCGCGGCGCATGGCAGCGTGTCGGCTCCGGCATCCCACCAGCGCGTGCGGACTTCGCCGCGCTCGTCGTCGCCGATCCTCACACGCAGGCCGTCAGGAAGCGTGAACTCGGGGCCCTTGAGCAGGGTTTCGATCGCCGCGAACGCGGTCGTGCCGCGCGTCGCGGCCTGCAGCATGAGCTCGGCATCGAGCCGCCGGCCGCTGCGCAGCGCCGGTGCGAGCGCGTCCATCGCGGCGGGATCCCAGCAGGCGTGCACGACACGGATGCCGTCGAGGTCGAGCCATACCGGCAGGTCGAGGAACCAGTCGAGGATCGCGCGATGCCCGTGTACATCGTCGCCGAGCGCGTCGAGGAAGGCCTCGTGCTGGTGGCGGTTGCGCTCGTTGTGCGCGCGCAGGTGGCGTCCGTCGCCGTCGGGATGCAGCGTGCCCCAGGCGATCGCGTTGAACTCGTGGTTGCCCATCGCGGCGACCGCGCTTCCCGCATCGACCATGCGGCGTACGACGTCGAGCGTCTCCAGCTGGCGATCCCCGCGATCGATGAAGTCGCCGACGAACACGGCCGTACGTTGCGGATGGCGCCATGCGCCCTGTGTCTCGCGGTAGCCGAGGTCGGCCAGCAGGGCGACGAGCTTGCCGTGCTGGCCGTGCAGGTCGCCGATCACGTCGTAGGCCATGGCGCGTCCTTAGTGCTAGTCTGACACTAAGTACGATACGCCCCTTAGTGTCAAAGAGCAACTAAGTGACCGAAAATCCCTCTCCGAGGCTGTTTCCGATCGTCAACGCCGACGTCGCGCTGTTCACGCTCGACGACGCGCTGAGGCTGCGCGTGCTGCTGATCCAGCGCGCGAACCGACCGGATCCCGGCGGTTGGGCCTTGCCGGGCGGCCTGCTCAAGCCGGATCGCGACGACAGTCTCGAAGCGGCCGCGCGCCGCGTGCTCGCCGACAAGACGCGTGTCGAGCTGCCGTACCTCGAGCAGGTCGCGACGTTCAGCGGCCCGCATCGTGATCCGCGAGGCTGGTCGGTCAGCACGCTGTTCTATGCCTTGTTGCCGGCGGACCAGGTGCCGGCCGTGGCCGGCAGCAAGACCGAGTCGATCGCCTGGGTCGATCCGGAGGCGCCGGGCCGTGCCCTCGGTTTCGATCACGGACTCATGCTTCCGCGTGCGCTCGCGACGTTGCGCGCGAAGGTGCGTGACGGTGCGCTGCCGCTTCATCTGCTGCCCTCGCACTTCACGCTGACGGAGCTGCAGAAGGCCAGCGAGGCGATCCTCGGCCGACCGCTCGACAAGGCCGCATTCCGGCGCCAGCTCAAGTCGTCGGGCGACCTCGCCGCGGTCCCGGATCTTTTCGTGCGCGGCGCGCAGCGTCCCGCGCAGGTCTACGAGCGCGCTGCGGGGTACCGCTTCGGTGACGGCCACGTGAGGAACGACACGTGATCGACGATGCACGCATACGGCGCATCGCGACGCGTGCACTGCAACGCTCGGATCGGGGATCGCATCTCGAGGCGCTGCATCGTCCCGCATCTCCGGAAGCCGCGAGCTTCATCCTGTACGGGGTCGACCTTGCGCGATGCTGGATCGGCATCGCGGCCTCACCGTACCTGGGTAGACGAATCGGATCATCGGTCGTCGTGGCGGTCGACGCGGAGACGGGCGAGATCGCTTACATGGGCTACGCGAACGACGAGTGAGTCGCCGGCTCCAGGCGCGGCGGTGTCGTGGCTCGTTCCGACGTCTCGTTCTTCACGCACGCCGCTGATCGTTGAACCCCGACACGAAGCGCGGATCGGCATGGCGGCGGCGATCGACCGCGTGCGCGCGGCCTTCGATCTCGTCGCGGCGCTGGCGGAAGCGCTCGAGCGCGCCGGCCAGGCGTACCGCGCGGTCGCGCAACGCCTGCATCTGTTCGCGCGCACGCAGGGCGCCGTGGATCAGGCGCGCGCGCTGGCGCAGCTGCTGGTCGTCCATCGGCATCGACAACGGCGCGAGGTCGGCACAGATCGAGCGCACGTTGTGCAGGGTCGAGACGGCGACATGGGCGTTGACGGAAGCTTCTTGCATCGACACGGCGGGACTCCGGCAGGATGGGGTTGCCATGACGTACGAAGCACGGGCGGATTTCCTGCCATCGTGTAGGAAATGTCCTACGCGGGTGATGGCGGATCGGTGGCCTGCCGTCGCCACGCGTGCCGGTACGGAGGCTGTCGGGCTTGCCCTCCGGGTGTGCGTGCGCCGCTCCCCGCGGGGTCGCGTGCTCGCTCCGATCGTGGCGCCGACGCGTGTGGACATCGCCGGCCCTGCATCGTCATCGCGTCGCAACATGGTCCCCGGCAGGTGCTCCGCACGGGCGGCAACAGTGCCGAAAGACCGGATTGAAGCAGGCCCTGCGGCGCGCGAGCATCGCGGCATGGGGATGACGACGCTGCAATGCCTCGGAGGGCCGTGGCACGGACAGATGCGCTCGACGGAAGGCGAGAGGCTCGTCCGTGCGTCGCTCGCGCATCCGTGGCGCGATGTCGTCTATGTGGCAGGCCGCGTGACGACCTCGCGCGGGCCGCAGCATTTCTGGCTGCTCGAGGGCATGTCGGATGCCGACGCGCTCGAGCACGCCGAGCGCGTGATCGCATCGGCGGCCGATCGCGACAACGGGGACTGACGCGTCAGTCGTCCGTGCGCGGACGTCCCGGCTTCTGGTCGGGGGCGTTCTGCGGTTCGTCCGGGCGACCGCGTCCGGGCAGCTTGGGTGATCCCGGCTCGGGTTGCTCGTGCGGATAGCCCGATGCGGGCAGCTTCTTCTTCGGCGGCGGCGTGGGCGGCGACTTCGTGGCCATGCGGAGGCTCCGGATCCGGGGGCTCGCAGGCTGTCATGCTTGCGATGAGCGGCACACGAACGTCCGGTAAGGGGCGAACGATGTGTTCGGCCACCGTTCCGTGAAGACGCGATGCCGATCGCGATGCCTTCGCACTTCGTCGATCGATGAACGCCATGCGTCTCGCGGAGTAGCATGCGCGCATCGCCGCCCTCCGCTGCTCGTCACTCGTCGCTTGCGCAAGATCATCCACATCGACATGGACGCGTTCTACGCGTCGGTCGAGCAGCGCGACGATCCTTCGTTGCGCGGCAAGCCCGTCGTCGTCGCGTGGCGCGGCCAGCGCTCGGTCGTGTGCGCGGCGTCGTACGAGGCGCGCGTGTACGGCGTGCGGTCGGCGATGCCGGCGCTGCGTGCCGAGCGCCTGTGTCCCGACGCGATCTTCGTGCCGCCGGACTTCACGCGGTATCGCGCGGTGTCGCGGCAGATCCGCGAGATCTTCCTCGGCCACACCGACCTCGTCGAACCGCTGTCGCTCGACGAGGCCTACCTCGACGTCACCACGCCGCGCAGCGATCTCGGCTCGGCGACCGCGATCGCGCGGCGCATCCGCGAGCAGATCCGCGAGACGACGGCGCTGACCGCGTCGGCGGGCGTCGCGCCGAACAAGTTCCTCGCCAAGATCGCCTCGGACTGGAACAAGCCCGACGGCCTGTTCGTGATCAAGCCGGAGGCCGTCGAGGCGTTCCTGACGCCGTTGCCGGTCGGGCGCATTCCCGGTGTCGGCAAGGTCATGGACGGCAAGCTCGCGGCGCTCGGCCTGCGCACGATGGGCGACCTGCGCGGATGGACCGTCGAGGCGCTCGAGCAGGCGTTCGGCCGTTACGGGCGCCGCCTGCACGAGCTCGCGCGCGGCATCGACTTGCATCGGGTCATGCCGGATCGGCCCGTGCAGTCGATCTCGGCCGAGGACACGTTCGCGACCGACCTCGCGCTCGAGGCCCTCGAGGCTCCGATCCGCGAGCTCGCGCCGAAGGTGTGGGCGGCCACGCGCAAGACCGACCGTATCGGCCGCACGGTCGTGCTCAAGCTCAAGACCAACGACTTCCGCATCCTCACGCGCAGCTTCACGCCGGGCCACGTGCTGCGCTCGGAGGAGGAGCTTGTCGACATCGCGCTCGCGCTGCGCGAGCGTGTCACGCTGCCGGCCTCGACACGCTACCGGCTCGTCGGTGTCGGGATGGCGAACTTCCGCGAAGCCGACGAGGTTGCACCGCAGGGTGCGCTGTTCGACGCGTGAGGTTCAGGACTCCGCACGCCTGGCCGCCCGCCGTTGCTTCCATGCGACCACGCGGCGCGTGATCCACAGGTCGGCGCGATCGAGCAGGCGCGCCGCGAACACCGACTCCTCGGCGATCAGCGCGGCACCGATGATCATCGTGAGGATGCCCGGCCCAGGCAGCACGAGCATCGCGATGCCGGCGAGGATGATGAGGACGCCGAGCGAGATCACGAGCGTCTTGCGCACGAGGCCGGCCTTGCGCTCGCGACGCGCTCGGTTGCGTTGCTGGAAGCGCCGGCCGCAGCGCATGGCGGCGAAGGCGCGCCACTGGTCGTTCATGCGATCCCTCGGACGTGGTGGAGCCCGGTCGCCGCGATGGACGCGAGGCCGGAGCATGGACTATGCCGCGAGCGTGCCAGCGCACGCTGAACGATCCGTGTCAGGATGCGCGGGACGCCGGGATGCGGGGCGGGACGGAGGCAGGGCATGCAGGCGCAGACCACGAGCGGCCGCGAGACGTTCCATGCCGCACAGGCGCGCCATCGTGCGGCCGCACGGCGCTGGAGTCTGCTCGCCGGCGCGATCGTCGCCGCGCTCGCGCTGACGATCAGCCTGCTGTTCGCGCCGCTCGCGATCCTCGCGGTGGGCCTGCTCGCCGACCTCGCCAACCTCGTCACGCCGACGCCCAACCTGCTGGGCGAGGCCTTCAAGGCATTCGAGGTGCTGACCGACGGCAAGGCCTCGGCAACCGGCATCACGATCGGCCTCGCCGTCGCCGCGATCCCGGGCATCCTGCTGCTCGGCGCGGGCTGGCTCACGCTCGCGCGCGCATCGCGCGGGCAGCATGCCGATGTCGTCGGCGCGGCGCTGGGCTGGCGCACGCCGCGTCTTGGCGACCTCGAGGAACAGCAGCTGCGCAACCTCGTCGACGAGATGGCGATCGCGGCGGGCCTGCCGCCACCGCGCCTCATGCTCCTCGACGACGACAGCCCGAACCTCGCGATCCTCGGCGATGGAGCAGACGCCGTGATCGTCGCGACGCGGGGCCTGCTCGACCGCCTGCCGCGTGCGCCGACGCAGGCGCTGGTCGGTCAGGCGATCGCCGCGCTCGGCAATGGCGACGGCCTGCTCGCCGCACGCATGCTGCGCCTGATCGAGATGTGCGGCCTGCTCATGCTGCTGTCGCAGGCGCCGATGAGCGCCAAGGCACGCGCGCTGCTCGCGCCGCTGCTGCCGTGGCGCCGCGGCGGCGATGCGCTCGACACGCTGCGGCACGCGCTCGGCGATCCGTGGAATGCGGGCTTTCCGGACGACGTGGGCGGAAAAGGAACCCGCCTCACGTGGAGGGACTGGCTGCGCCTGCCGCTCATGGGCTCGCTGCTGATCGGCATCCTGCTCGTGCCGGTGACGCTGCTGTTCCTGCTCGCGCCGTTGCTCGGCCTGGTCTGGCGTCGTCGTCGCCTGCTCGCCGATGCGACCGCCGTGCAGTTCACGCGTGATCCGCAGGCGCTCGCGGAAGCCTGTGCCGCGCTCGCGCCGCTCGACACCACGCTGCCGCTTAAGGCGCCGTGGCTCGTGAACCTGTTCGTGCTCGACGTGATGGGCCCGGGTGCGACGCGCGTGGCCTCGCCGTACCCGACGCTCGCGCGGCGCATCGAGCGACTCAACGGCATGGGTGCGGCGGTCGAGCCGCCGCCGACCACGCCACCCAACGTGCTGCTGTGGGTGCTGCTGTCGCCGCTGCTCGCCCTGCTCGTGTTCCTTGTCGGCGTGCTGCTCGTGCTCGGCACCTGGCTCAGCCTCGCGCTGAGCATGCTGTTCCTCGGCCTGCCGGTCGGTGTGCTGCACCTGCTGTTGCGGCATCTCGGCGGCGGCTAGGCACCCTGCTGCGCGACCGCGAGCGCCCAGGCGTCGCCGCGCCGTTCGACCTGCATAGGTACGCCGTACTGCGCCGACAGCGTGTCCGGTGTCAGCACGCCGGCCGGCGTGCCATCGGCGAGCACGCCGCCGTCGCGCAGCAGGACCACGCGGTCGATCTCCGGAATCACTTCCTCGAGATGATGCGTGACGAGCACGAGCGTGATGCCGCGCCGCGCGAGCCGGCCCAGCGTGTCGAGGAAACGCTGGCGCGCGACCACGTCGAGTCCGGTCGTGGGTTCGTCGAGCAGCAGCGCACGCGGCTGGTGCACGAGCGCGCGCGCGATCAGCACGCGGCGCATTTCGCCGCTCGACAGCGTGTCGAGGCGGCGCGTCGCGAGATGCGAGGCGTCGAGCTGCGCGAGGGCGTCGCGCGCGGCCTCGCGCTGCCAGGCCTCGACCTCGAGATGATCGGGAATGCGCTGGCTTGCGAAGAAGCCGCAGACGACCGCGTCCTCGCCGTGCAGGTCGGGTGCCGCGACGAGGTCACGGTGCAGGTCGTTCGAGATGAGGCCGAGCTGCGCGCGCAGCGAGAACACGTCCCAGCGCGCCGCGCCGAGCACGCGCACGGGCGGCGATTCGCGCCGCGCGACCGGGTACAGCTCACGGTTGATCAGCTTGACGAACGTCGACTTGCCGCAGCCGTTCGGGCCGAGGATCGCGGTGTGCTGGCCGGCCTCGATGCGCAGGCTGACGTCGCGCAGCACGATGTCGAGGCCGCGCATGACCGTCGCACGGTCGAGTTCGATGAGGGGGGCGGAGGCATCGGTCGTCATGGCTGGATCATGCGTGATCGCCGCGCGCGCCACGCAGCGGTGCGTCGTCGCGCCTGCTGCTACGGCGCTATGCTCGGGATTCCTCGCCAGCCCGGGATCGCCTGCATGCTCCGTTCCGCTCCTGCCCTGCTCGCCGCCTGCCTCGCGGTGGCCGCCGCGCCCGCATCCGCGGCCGACCGCGTCACCGGTGCCGCGTTCGCGACGCGCTCGGAAGTGCTCGCGCGCCACGGCATGGTCGCGACCTCGCACCCGCTCGCGACCCAGGTCGGCCTCGACGTGCTCAAGCGCGGCGGCACGGCCGTCGACGCGGCGATCGCCGCGAACGCGGCACTCGGCCTCATGGAGCCGACCGGCAACGGCATCGGCGGCGACCTGTTCGCGATCGTCTGGGACGCGAAGACGAAGAAGCTGCACGGCTACAACGGCTCCGGACGCTCGCCGAAAGCGCTCACGCTGCAGTGGTTCAAGGACAACGGCCACACGAAGATCCCGCCGTACGGCCCGCTGCCGGTCAGCACGCCCGGTGCCGTCGACGGCTGGTTCGCGCTGCACGGGCGTTTCGGCAAGCTGCCGATGAAGGACCTGCTCGCGCCGACCATCACGTATGCGCGCGAAGGTTTCCCGGTCACCGAGCTCATCGCCTACTACTGGGACCGTTCGGTGCCGCGCCTCAAGGCGTATCCGGGCTTCCTCGAACAGTTCACGCGCGACGGCCGCGCGCCCGCGAAGGGCGAGATCTGGACCAACGCGAACCTCGCCTCGACGCTCGAGGCGATCGCCAGAGGTGGTCGCGACGCGTTCTACAAGGGCCGCATCGCGCGCACGATCGGCGACTACATGAAGGCCAGCGGCGGCTTCCTCTCGTACGACGACCTCGCCACGCACCAGGGCGAGTGGATCGAGCCGGTCTCGGTCAACTACCGCGGCTACGACGTGTGGGAACTGCCGCCGAACGGCCAGGGCATCGCCGCGCTGCAGATGCTCAACATCCTCGAAGGCTACGATCTGAAATCGTACGGGTTCGGCAGTCCCGAGCACGTGCACCTGTTCGTCGAGGCCAAGAAGCTCGCGTTCGAGGATCGCGCGAAGTACTACGCCGATCCCGCGTTCGCGCAGGCGCCGGTCGCGCAGCTGCTGTCGAAGGACTACGCCACCGAGCGCCGCAAGCTCATCTCGATGGACAAGGCGATCACCCAGGTCGATCCGGGCGAGTTCAAGACGCAGGGCGACACGATCTACATGACCACCGCGGACCGCTGGGGCAACATGGTCTCGCTGATCCAGTCCAACTACCGCGGCATGGGCTCGGGCATGGCGCCGACCGGGCTCGGCTTCATCCTGCAGGACCGCGGCGAGATGTTCGTGCTCAAGGACGGCCACGCCAACACCTACGCGCCGGGCAAGCGCCCGTTCCACACGATCATCCCGGGCTTCGTGACCAAGGGCGGCGAGCCATGGCTGTCGTTCGGCGTCATGGGCGGCGACACGCAGCCGCAAGGCCACGCCGCGATCGTCGTGAACCTCGTAGACTTCGGCATGAACCTGCAGGAAGCCGGCGACGCGCCGCGCATCCAGCACGACGGTTCGACCTCGCCCGAAGGCCAGGCCGTGCCGATGACCGACGGCGGCACGATCGAGCTCGAGACCGGTTTCGACTACGCGACCGTGCGCGCGCTCATGCGCAAGGGCCACCGCGTGCGCTTCGCCGACGGCAGCTTCGGCGGCTACCAGGCGATCGCGAGGGATCCGGGCAACGGGGTCTACATCGGCGCATCGGAAGGCCGCAAGGACGGACAGGCGGCCGGGTACTGAGGTCGGTCGATCCTGCGGCGAGACAGCGGCATCCGACGGCACACCCGAGCGCCGCCCCACCCACGCTGCCGCTGGCACCCTGACCCGGCACGCCGCGTCGAGCTGGTGTAGGCTGCCGCCAGCGTGGCGTACCGACGGGAGGCGAGATGCTGAAGGTCATGGTGGCGAGTTCCAAGGGCGGTTGCGGCAAGAGCACGATCGCGACGACGCTGGCCGCGTACTACGCGCTCAAGGGCAAGGCGACCGTGCTCGCCGACGCCGACCGGCAAGGCTCGAGCAGCCGCTGGTGTGCACGCCGTGCCGAGCTCGACACGGCCGTGCTGCCGGTCGACGCGACGCGCAAGGGCTGGCAGCAGCGCATCCCGTCCGACGCCGACCGCGTCGTCATCGACACGCCCGCCGGCGTGAGGGCCAGCGACATCGCCGCGTCGATCGACGAACTCTCGGCGATCGTCGTGCCGGTGCTGCCCTCGACGATCGACCTCGACGCGACGACGGCCTTCCTCGAGGAACTCGCCGAGCTGCCGCGCATCAAGCGCGGCAAGCTGCCGGTCGGCCTCGTCGCCAACCGCACCAAGCCGTGGACGAACGCCTCGCAGCACGCGATCGACCAGATCCGCGAGCTGCCGTTCCCGCTCGTGGCGACGCTGCGCGACACCCAGGCCTACGTGCTCATGGCTGGCCTCGGCAAGAGCATCTTCGATTACCACTCCGAGATCGTGCGCTCGCACCAGGCCGACTGGGACAAGCTCGTGCGCTGGCTCAACAAGGCGGCCTGAACCGCGGCGCACGGCATGCCGCAGCGCGGCTTGGGCAAACCACGGTGCTTGCGGCATCATGGCCGCCCGCTGCGCAGGAGTTGCCATGACCGTCCGCCAGATCATCCTGCTGCGCCACGCGCATGCGGAACCTCCCGAAGAAGGCCAGGCCGATGCCCAGCGCCCGCTGACCGATGACGGTCAGCGCGAAGCCGCTTCCGCCGCGGCATGGCTCAAGGGCAAGGGCGTGCAGCCCGACGTCGTGCTGTGCTCGCCGGCCCTGCGCACGCGTCAGACCTCCGCGGCCGTCGTCGCCGCGCTCGGCGCGCTCGACGTGCGCGAAGAGCCGCGCATCTACGAAGCCACGCCCGGCACGCTCATCGAGGTTCTCGACGACCACGCCGAGGCCGATTCGGTGCTGCTGATCGGCCACAATCCGGGCCTCGAGACGCTCGTCGCGCTGCTCACCGACGGCACCTCCGATACCGGCCGCGGCATGCCGACCTCGTCGATCGCCTGGCTCGATATCGACGAAGAGGCCGCGCTCGAACCGGGCGTGGCCAGTCTGCGCCACTTCTGGTGGCCCTGAGCGGCACGATCCTGCCGGCCTGGATCGCCGGCTTCGTCGCGCTCGCCACGCCCGAGCGCCACCCCGAGGTGGTCGTGCTCGACAGTGCGCGCTCGAGCGCGACGTTCAGCGTCAAGGTGCTGTGGATGGTCGACGTCGACGGCCAGTTCGGCGGCGTGCACGGCAACGTGCGCATCGACCGCGAACGCGGCGAGGCCGTCGTCGAGGCGCGCATCGACGCGAATGCCGTGACCATGCGCCGGGCCGGCACCGAAAGCTGGGTGAAATCCCCCGAGTTCTTCGACGTCGAGCGTCATCCCGAGGTGCGTTTCGTGTCGGCGCCGTTCCCGGTCGCGCGCCTCAAGGAAGGCGGCCAGCTGCCCGGATGGCTGAGCCTGCGCGGGGTGCGCGGTCCGGTCACGTTCCAGATGCAGCCCTCCACGTGTGACCATCCCGCCTACGACTGTCCGGTCGAGGCGAACGGCACGATCCGCCGTGCGTCGTTCGGCATGCGCTCCCGAAAGGGTACGCTGTCGGACAAGGTCGAACTCAAGCTCAGCATCCTCGTCCGCCCGCACGACACCCAAGCGACACCGTGAACGCCCTCCACTCCCTTTCGCGCACGCCCCACTGGCGCGTGCCGCTGCTGCTCGCGATGCTGGCGCTGTTCGGCGGCTGCGGGGTCAACCGCCAGCTCGCGCGCCAGGCCGACGCGGTGGTCGCCGCGGAGCGCGTGCACGAGCTGACCTGCACGCGCGAGGACCATTGCGCGATCGCCTCGCCCCTGGCCGAGCTCGCCGCACGCACGCGTGCCGAGGGCAGCGACGACACGCCCGTGCATTTCACGACGATGCTCGAGCGCGGCGAGGACGCGTTGCTCGCGCGCATCCACCTGATCCGCGCCGCGCGCCGCAGCATCGACATCCAGACCTTCATCTGGGACGATGACGACGCCGGCCGGCTCATCCTCGACGAGCTGCTCGACGCGGCACGTCGCGGCGTCAAGGTGCGCGTCATCGCCGACCAGCTGTTCTCGCTCGAGGATGCCGAGCTGCTGTCGCGGCTCGCGCGCATGCACGCGAACTTCGAGGTACGCATCTACAACCCGACCTTCGACAAGGCGGTGACCAAGCCGCTCGAGTTCGCGGTCAGCATCGTGTGCTGCTTCACGCGCTTCAACCAGCGCATGCACAACAAGCTGTTCCTCGTCGACGATCTCTACGGCATCGCGGGCGGTCGCAACCACCAGAACCGCTACTTCGACTGGGACCACGAGTTCAACTATCGCGACCGTGACGTGCTCGTGACGGGGCCTGTCGCCGGGCGCGAGATGGCGGCGTCGTTCCAGCAGTTCTGGACGTTCCGTCGCGCGGCGCCGCTGACCCGCCTCAACGACGTCAACCGCAGCATCGTCGCCGAGGCGGGCGAGGTGCTCGAGCTGCCGGCACTGCATCCGACCGTGCCGCAGTACGTCGAACGCATGCGCGCCTGGGCCGCCGACGAGGGCGAAGTGCGCCGACGTTTCGTCGACACCGCGATGCGCGTCGGTCATGTCGACTACTTCTCCGACAGCCCGCACAAGCAGGGCGCAGAGCCGACCGAAGACCGCATGCTCGGCGACCGCATCGCCGGCCTCATCGCGGGCGCCCGCTCGCGCATCGTGCTGCAGACGCCGTACCTCGTCATCAGCAAGCGCGCGCGCCGCGTATTCGCCGACCTGCACGCGCGCGAGAACGCGCCGCGGATCATCGTGTCGACCAACTCGCTCGCGGCGACCGACGCGTTCTACGTCTACGCGCTCTCGCACAAGTACAAGAAGCGTTACCTCAAGCTCGGCTTCCACATCCACGAGTACAAGCCGTTCCCTGCCGATGCCGCGGCGATGGTGGCCAACTACGCCGAACTCAGCGGTGCCGGCGACAGCAAGGGTTACCAGCGCTACGGCCAGGCGCCCGTGGCGACACGCGGCGTGCGCCTCGGCATGCACGCCAAGTCGATCGTCATCGACGACGAGATCGCGCTGATCGGCTCGCACAACTTCGATCCGCGCTCGGACAACTACAACACCGAGTCGGGCTTCATCATCCGCGACCGCGAGGTCGCGCGCCGGCTCACCGCCGAAATCGAGCGCGACATCGCGCCCGGCAATGCGTGGACGATCGCCAAGCGGCCGCGCACCAACCTCCTGCATCGCATCAACAACGCGATCGCCGATTTCTCCACCGCGCTGCCGCTGTTCGATTTCTGGCCGTTCCGCTACTCGACGAGCTACGAACTCGACGAAGGCTGCGAGCCTCTTCCGCCGAACCACCCGGCGTTCCATTCGTGCTACACGGCGGTCGGCGACTTCCCCGAGGTCGACCTGCCGCTCAAGACGATCTACACGCGCATCGCCACGGCATTCGGGGCGGGCGCGGTCGGCATCCTCTAGGCGCAGGCGCCTGGCGAAGCGATCGGGTGGCCGTGCCGTGCCGCCGTTGACGCGTCCGGGCCCGCCGTCTAGTCTCGTCGTCCCCGTTTCCGTCCCTCAGTGGAGTCGCTCCCCCATGTCCCTGGACATCACGATCCAACTCGACGATGCCGATCTCGACCATTTCGTCGAGGCGATGCGCCGCGCGCAGTCGAAGGCCGCCGACGTGCCGGCGGAGACGATCCTGCAGGCGGCCTCGAAGCTGCTCGACACGGTCCCGAATGTGCGCGTGCCGCACTTCATCGAGGATCGCCTCGGCAAGCTCGACACGATGATCCAGCTCGTCGCGGACGAGGGCTACGGCCTTCCCGACGAGGACCGCAAGCGCGTGCTGTCGTGCCTGGCCTACTTCGCCGACCCGCACGACATCATCCCCGACAATGTGCCCGTGATCGGCTTCCTCGACGACGCGATCATGATCGAGCTCTGCGTGCGCGAACTGCGCCCGGAAATCGAGGCCTATTCGGACTTCGTGCTCTACCGCAACCAGGAGGCTGCGCGCCGTGGTGTCGACCCGGTCGAGCTCAAGGCGCAGCGCGTCGACTGGCTCGAGACGCGCCGTCTCGAAGCGCACGAGACGATGCGCAAGCGTCGCCGCGACGGTTACGGCGGTGGCGGTGGCTGGCAGCCGACGCTGTTCCGCACGCGCTGAGCGATCGGCACAGGGCTCCGGCCCGGACGTGAAAAAGGCAGCCGCGAGGCTGCTTTTTTCTTTCCTGCGAACGATCACGCCACGAATGCTTCGCGTTGCGGGAAAGGGCGGTGACCCGGTGACGTCCGACGCATCGTCGCGAAGCCGGGCGGTCCCGTGGCGTGTCGCGTGACCCGCGACGTCGAGCGCAGCCTGCGAGCGTCCCGGATCGTGATCGCGCAACGAAGAAGGCCGCCAGGAGGCGGCCTTCTTCTTCAGCATCCGCGGTGCGCTGCGCTTACTGGCACGGCCACGGCAGGTACGACGAGTCCATGCTCGACACGCACGACCATTCGCCGTTCGAGAGCGTCCACTCGATGCGCTCGATGCGCGCCGCGAACGGGATGTCCGACGACGACGACAGGCGTACCGTCACCGAGCACTCGGGCGTGTAGCCGCCGAGCTGGATCGCGTCGATCCACGGGTTCGACGACGTGCGTTCGTCGGACAGGCACTCGCCGGCCTGGGCCGCCTGCGCGGCTTCGGCCTTGATGGTTTCGATCTCGGCGGCGATGCCGCTGAGGCCGGCCTGCACGGCGGCCTTGTCGGCCTCGGCGTTGTCGCCTCCGAAGCCCGGCACGCTGGTGATCTCGGTCGGCAGCGACGACTCCTCGAACGGGTTCGACGAGCCCATGCCGGCGCCTTGCAGTGCAGCCATCGAGCCGACCATCTGGCCGAGGAACACCGAGTAGCCGATCGCGGCAAGGAACGGCAGCACGTTGAGCAGCCAGCCGTACCACGGCATCGGCGGGCGTGCGGCCGGCAGCGGACGGCCCGGCTCGACCGTGCGGAACACCACGCAGGTATTGGCCATCATGTCGTGCAGGCCCTGCTTGCGACCCGTCCAGCCGGCCATCATGAAGCCGATGTACAAGATCATGCCGGACACGATCTTGCCGAAGAAACGGCCCGTGGCGCGCCCGAAGCTGATGCGGTTGCCGCGGTCGTCGGTGACCTTGAGGCCCATGATGCGCTTGCCGAACGTGGCCTGGCCGGTGCCGCTCTCGAGCTTGGCGAAGTACAGCCACGCGACCACGATGAGCAGCACGTACAAGATCATCGTCAGGCCGAGGATCAAGCCGATGTTGCCGCTCGCGGCGCCAATCGCGGTTACGGCGGCCATGAGCACGGCGAAGACGATCGTCAGCACGATCGAATCGAACATGTAGGCGGCGCAACGGCGCCAGAAGCCTGCGTGCACGATGCCGCCTTCGGGCAGCATGTCGCCCGCGGCGGCGGGAGCGCCGGCGTAGCCACCCGGCGCGGCAGCGGCGTAACCGCCGGCCGTGGCCGCAGCGACGGCGGCGGCGGCGGGATGCACGGCGGTCGGTGCGGCATCGGCCGTGACCGCCGAGAACGCGACCGTGGCCTGCTGGTCGGCGACCGGCTGCGGAG
>JASCPI010000006.1 GCA_029959555.1 Lysobacteraceae bacterium PS02065
CGAACTCGGAAGTGAAACGCAGCTGCGCCGATGGTAGTGTGGCTTAAGCCATGCAAGAGTAGGTCATCGCTGAGCGCTTTATCCAACGCCCTACCGGATCACACCGGTGGGGCGTTTCCTTTTGCGCCCGCGTTTCTTCTTCTCCACCGACCACATCCACGGCGGCTCGCTACCGCGCCCTCTCCGACGTCGTCGACGCAGGCCCGGCACACGAGGCCACTCGACCTGTTCGTCGTGACCATGACGGCTCGGCAGGCGCCTTCGTTCGACGTCGCCACCACGCACCGACTGCCGTTCCTCCGTGCAACGCTTCGCCTGGCGCGACCGCAAGCTGCGGTATGACCGCCCACTCGCATGTCCCGGGGCCGATGCTCGTCGCCCTTGCGCTCCGTGGTCCCCATAGAGCTCCTCGTCCTCGTGCGCAGGGATGTCGCGGACATGCGCTGGAGGCGATGACCTAAACGGGAGCCGCGTGACGTGTCGCGTGTCCGACGATGCCCGCGCGGGATGAGGCCGATGACATCACGGCCGGACTGCAAGCGAGCAGAGCGCCCCGACCGCGCGTCGTCCACGCCGTGCTCCAGAGACCATCGCGGCCTCGACGAACGGACTTCAGCGTGCCCAGGCGATGCTGAAGTCCGCAGGGCAACGAGTTCTTCCATTACGGCGATGGTCTGCAGCGATGCGCATGAAATCGGCGCAGCTATGCCGTTGGTCATGCCCGTGATGCGACGTTCTCGCGGGGAACTGCGACACGTGTCGCAGTCGCAGCGACATGTGTGCGTGCTGTCACACCCGTCCGCCGATGTCGCATCGCGGCATCGGGCGTCGAACATCACACCCTCACGTATCGATTTTCCTTTGCCTACAGCGTCGTGCGGAATGGTGCTTCGCACCACGTCGCGGCTGGCACGTCGATTGCGATCAAGGACGCGGGCAGCACCGGCGCGACGCGTACGGGCTGCGACCACGACGAGCCGGCGGGTGACGCGGACGCGAGATCCGCGACCCGGCCGGTCCATCCAATCGGGAGGGTACAAGATGGCAAACTTCAAGACGTCCGCGGCGCCTCGCCGCAACGTGATGCTCATGCGCGCCGTTGCGATCGCGCTGCTCGGTCACGCCGGTTTCGTGTCGGCACAGACCACGTTCGATGTGATCGGTCCGCGCGAGTACGACCTGCCGATCGGCTTCGAGCCGTTCAACGTGTTCGTGCAGTACGCGATGGTCCAGGACAACGACCGCGTGTTCAACGGCAGTGGCGACCGCGTCGCCGGCTCGGGCAGCCAGGCGATCACGGGCCTGTCCAAGTACGTGCGTTTCTGGACGCCGGAATCGAACAAGAACATCGGCGTGGCCTGGGAGGTGATCGTTCCCGAAGTGGCCGTGCGCAACCGTCGCGCGCCCGAGGGTGATCGCCACATCAGCGGCTTGGGCGACCCGATGACCGGCTTCGCGATCTGGTACAAGCCCGTCGCCAGCCTGACCCTCGGCTTCCAGTCGTTCGTGCAGGTTCCGGTCGGCACCAACCGCGTCAGCGACACGAACTGGAAGAACCTCTCGAGCTTCTTCTGGGATTGGCGCATCGGCGAGAAGTTCGGCTGGACCGGCGACGCCGGCGCCGTGTGGCAGAGCGAGCGCGACAGCGGCGTGCAGCCGGGCCTGACCTGGCACACCAACAACCGCTTCGCGTACCGCGCCAGCAAGCGCCTCGAGCCGTTCATCGGTCTCGACTACGAGCACACCAACAGCAAGGACGGTGCGCCGACCGCGCATGCGCTCGACGGTGGCGTCGGTCTCATGGTGCACACGTTCGCGAACCAGTCGCTGACGTTCCGCTACTCGAAGTCGATCGAGGGCAAGAACCACAGCTCCAACGACAGCATCAACCTCAAGTACGCCTACGTCTGGTAACGCCCCGGTGTGCCGCCGTCGCCCGCACGGGACGGCGGTGCACCTTCCTTCGGCACATCGAAAGAGGTCGCACCATGAAACCGTTGATCGCTCTCGCTGTCTCCATCGCGCTGCTCGTCGCCGTGTGGGTCTACCTCAGCATCGGCCAGCCCGCGCTCCAGCTCATCCCGTGGATCGGCTTCGTCGCCTGGGCCACGTTCTTCGCCGCCGGTGGCGGCAAGGCCGCCGTCACGAAGACGCTTCCGCCCGCGATCGCGGGCGTCCTGCTGACCGCCGCCACGATGTACGGCGTCGGCCACTTCGGCGGCAGCCTCACCTCGCTCGTCGTGCTCGTCGCACTGCTCGCGTTCGTGCTCGTCGTCATGGCGAGCCAGCGCCACCTCGCCTACACGCCCGCCGCGTTCCTCGGTGCCGCGACCTACTTCGGCTCGGGCGGCAAGGTCGACGAAAGCATCCTGTTCGTCGCCGCGTCGTGGATCGTCGGCGTCGCCTTCGGCTTCCTTTCCGAGCAGTTCGGCGCGCGCCTGACCAAGTCGCCCGCCTGACCGTTCCCCGCACATCGCAACACGCACCACCTGCAATCGAGGATTCCACATGACCACCGAGTACAAGAACTACATCGACGGCGCCTTCTCGGACGAAGCCAAGGCGACCATCGACGTGACGAACCCGGCGACCGGCGCGCTGCTCGCGCGCATTCCGGACAGCGATGCTGCCGTCGTCGCCAAGGCCGTCGCCGCAGCCAAGCAGGCCCAGCCGGCGTGGGAGAAGCTGCCGCCGATCCAGCGCGCCGGCTACCTGCGCAAGATCGCCGCCAAGCTGCGCGACAACCGCACCGAACTCGCGAAGATCATCGTG
Organism: Lysobacteraceae bacterium PS02065; assembly: GCA_029959555.1. Taxonomy (GTDB): domain Bacteria; phylum Pseudomonadota; class Gammaproteobacteria; order Xanthomonadales; family Rhodanobacteraceae; genus Dokdonella. The sequence goes on from JASCPI010000006.1 coordinate 2,773, forward strand.
CGCGAGCAGGGCAAGGTGCAGGGCCTGGCCCAGGTCGAAGTCGACTTCACCGCCGACTACATGGATTACATGGCCGAGTGGGCGCGCCGCCTCGACGGCGAAGTGATCACGAGCGATCGTCCGGGCGAAAGCATCTACGTGCTGCGCAAGCCGATCGGCGTCGTCGCGGGCATCCTGCCGTGGAACTTCCCGTTCTTCCTGATCGCGCGCAAGCTCGCGCCGGCACTCGTCACGGGCAACACCATCGTGATCAAGCCGAGCGAGGAGACGCCGATCAACGCGTTCGAATTCGCCAAGCTCGTCGCCGAGACGGATCTCCCGAAGGGCGTGTTCAACCTCGTCGGCGGCCTCGGTGCCTCGACCGGTGAAGCACTCGTCTCGCACCCGGATGTCGGCCTCGTCACGTTCACGGGCAGCGTCGCGACCGGCAGCCGCATCATGCAGACGGCCGGCAAGAATCTCACCCGCGTCAACCTCGAACTCGGCGGCAAGGCGCCCGCGATCGTGCTCGCCGATGCCGACCTCGATCTCGCCGCGAAGGCGATCTACGACTCGCGCGTCATCAACACGGGACAGGTCTGCAACTGCGCCGAGCGCGTCTATGTCGAGCGCGGTGCACACGAGGCGCTGGTCGAGAAGCTGACCAAGCTGTTCTCCGAGACGCGCTACGGCGACCCGTCCGAGATCGCCGACCTGCACATGGGCCCGCTCGTGAACAAGGCCGGCCTCGAGAAGGTCGAAGCACTCGTCGAGCAGGCCAAGCGCGATGGCGCCAAGGTGGTCATCGGCGGCAAGCGTGCCGACCTGCCGCAGGGCTTCCACTACGAGCCGACGCTGATCGTCGACGCGCGTGCCGACATGGACATCATGCGCAAGGAGATCTTCGGACCGGTGCTGCCGATCCAGGCGGTCGAGAACCTCGACGAGGCGATCGCGCTGGCCAACGACAGCGAGTTCGGCCTGACCTCGTCGATCTTCACGTCGAACATCAACTCGGCGATGAAGGCCGTGCGCGAACTGCGCTTCGGCGAGACGTACATCAACCGCGAGCACTTCGAGGCGATGCAGGGCTTCCACGCCGGTCGCAAGAAGTCCGGCATCGGCGGCGCCGACGGCAAGCACGGCCTGCTCGAGTTCACCGAGACCCACGTCGTCTACCTGCAGACGTCCTGATCCACCGAGGCAACCCAGCGACATGTCACCCACGACCCACCCGCCCCAAGCCAGTCGCATCGCGACACGCGGCAGCACGGCACCGGGAGAGAATGCATGACCGAGAAGAAGAACCCCTGCGCCTGCGCCTGTGCCGCCGGCCATGATCCGTCCCGCCGCAGCATGATGGCGGGCGCCCTCGCGTTGGCGGCGCTCGCGCCGCTGGCCGGAAGCCGCGACGCCTCCGCCCAGGAAGGCGGTGCGCGCAGCACCAAGCCGGAGCCCGGCGACAAGCTCGCTTTCATGATGGGCGATCGCAAGGACAAGGAGATCACGCCGGCGGACCTCGTCGTCGGCGGCGAGCCGACGCTCGCGTATCCGATGGATCCGGCGACAGGGAAGGTCCTCTCGTCACGCGCGAACCTCCTCACGGTCGTGCGCCTCAAGCCCGAGGCGATCGGCGAGAAGAGCAAGCCGAACGCAGCCGAAGGCGTGGTGGCGTTCTCGGCGATGTGCACGCACTACGGTTGCCCGATCACGACGCTGCATCCGACCGGCACGCAGATCGTCTGCAACTGCCACGGCTCGGTGTTCGACGCCGCCAACCGCGGCGTCGTCACGACCGGTCCGGCCACGCGTCGCCTCGCGATGCTGCCGCTGGAAATCAAGGACGGTGCGATCGTCGTGGCCGGCAAGTTCGACGGCCCGCTCGGCCCCCCGCAATGAACGACGGGGCATCCGCCCCGCCGTCCTGCTCCAAGAAGAAACCAACAGTCACCGGGAGGAGACACCCATGAAGTTGCAAACCATCGTCGTCGCACTCGGCGCCGCGCTCGTATCGGGCCTGGCCGCCGCTGCCGACTACAAGCCCGTCACCGCGGAGCGCCTCGCCAATCCGGAGCCCGAGAACTGGCTGCTCACCAAGGGCAACTACGAAGGCTGGAGCTACAGCAAGCTCAACCAGATCACCACCGCCAACGTCAGCAAGCTCAAGCCGGTGTGGTCCGCCGCGACCGGCGTGCTGTCGGGCCACGAGGCCCCGGCGATCGTCAACGGCGAGTACATGTTCGTCGCCACGCCGCACAACCACGTGTTCGCCTACAACGCCAAGACCGGCAAGCCGCTCTGGCACTTCCAGCGCGAGGTGCCGGAAGGCATCGGCGCCCTGCACCGCACGAACCGCGGCGTCGCGCTGTGGAACGACAAGGTCTACGTCGGTAGCGTCGACTGCATGCTCAGCGCGCTCGATGCCAAGACCGGCAAGCTGCTGTGGGACGCGCAGGTGTGCGACTGGGAAGAAGACAGCGCCTACATCACCTCGGCCCCGCTCGTGGTCAAGGGCAAGGTGCTGATCGGCCCGTCGGGCGGCGAATTCGGCGTGCGCGGCTTCATCAAGGCGTTCGATGCCGAGACCGGCAAGCTCGCGTGGACGCGTTACAGCGTGCCGGCCCCGGGCGAGCCGGGTTCGGAGACGTGGCCGCAGGAAGGCGAGTGGAAGGATGCGTGGAAGAACGGCGGCGGCACGATGTGGATGCCGGGCAACTACGACGTCAAGAACGACGTGATCTACTGGGGCGTCGGCAACGGCGCGCCGTGGCTCGGCGACCAGCGTCCGGGCGACAACCTGTATCTCGCCTCGGTGCTCGCGCTGAATCCGGCGAACGGCAACATCAACAGCCACTTCCAGTACCACTGGAACGATTCGTGGGACTGGGCCGGCATGAACGCGCCGACGCTCGTGGACTTCGATCGCAACGGCAAGAAGGTGTCGGGCCTGATCAGCGCGCAGCGCAACGGCCGCCTGTACTGGCTGGACCGTGATGCCAAGGGCAAGATCACGTACAACAAGTCCGAAGCGTACGTGCACAACAACGTCTTCACGAGCATCGACAAGAAGACGGGCCGTCCGACCTACAACGAGGACGCCAAGCCGGCGACCGGCAAGACGCGCACCTACTGCCCGAGCCTCTGGGGCGGCAAGGACTGGCCGTACGAAGCCTACAACCCGGATACCGGCATGCTGTACGTGCCGTACAACGACAACCACTGCCTGACCCTGACCGGCATGATCCAGCCGCGCATCCCGGGCCAGTGGTCGGCGGGCGTGGACATCAACCGCCTCGACCTCTCGGTCAAGGAAGGCTTCGACCACATCGGCGGCATCCAGGCGTGGGACATCAACACCGGCAAGGAAGTCTGGCGCGAGAAGTACGCGAAGTCGTGGAACTGGGGTTCGATCCTGACCACGGCCGGTGGCGTGCTGTTCGCGGGCGGCACCAACGACAAGATGTTCCGTGCTTACGACGCCAAGTCCGGCAAGCTGCTGTGGGAGTTCCCGACCCCGTCGGGCATCATCTCGCCGCCCTCGAGCTTCCAGATCGACGGCAAGCAGTACATCGCGGTCGTGTCGGGTTACGGCGTCGACGCCCAGTGGATCCAGGGCAAGATGGCCAAGCTCGCCGGCTGGGACGAGAAGGTTCCGGAAGGTGGTTCGGTGTGGGTGTTCGCGCTCGGTGACTGAGTCGCGGCCCGTTTGACCGTTTGAACATCGGGCCGCCCGCTCCTCCTCGCGAGGGCCGGGCGGCCCGATGCGTTTCGGGCCCGCGCACACGCGGGTCCTCCGATCTCCCTGCAAGGATTCCCACGATGAACCGACATTCCCACGCCGCGCTGCGCGCCTGCGCATCGCTCGTCCTCGTCGCCGCCTGCGGCAGCGCCCAGGCGCTGCAGAGCAAGCCCGTGCTGTCGCTCGAGGCCGCACGCAAGATCGTCGACGGCTGCCGCGCCAAGGCCGTCGCGGAGGGCTGGAAGATGAACATCTCCGTCGTCGACGGCGGCGCCAACCTCGTGTCGTTCGAACGCATGGACGGTGCCGCGCTCGGCTCGATCGAGCACGCCAACCTCAAGTCCGAACAGGCCGCGAAGCTCGGCTTCTCGTCGCGTGCCGCCGCCGAGATGGCCTTCGGCAAGGACGGCAAGCCGGGCCCGCTGCCCGGCCTCGCCACGCTGCCGAAGTTCGTCACGATCGCGGGAGGCCTGCCGATCATGGCCGGCGACGTGCTGGTCGGTGGCGTCGGCGTGAGCGGCGAGCACCCGGACCGCGACGAGGCCTGTGCCCAGGCCGGACTCGACGCGGCGAAGTCGCTGCTCAAGTAATCGCTTCGCCGTCGCCTCGCGACGGTGAGCGCAGCCGCAACGAAGAAGCCCCGCGATCGCGGGGCCTTCTTCGTTTGCGTCGTGACGCCGGCGTCAGCCGATCTGCGTCGGCGACACGATGTCGTAGCGCTTCATGCGGCGGTAGATCGTCGCGCGGCACAGGCCGAGGTCGCGTGCCGCGTCGGTGATGTTCCAGCGGTGACGGCGCAAGGCTTCGCGCAGGGCGTCTTCCTCGCTGGCGTTGCCGTCGTGGGCGAACGGCACGAGCGCGACCGGCTGCGGGAACGGCAGCACGACCGCGCCGCGCGAGGCCGGCATCGCGGCCGCGTCGACGATGTCCTGCGGCAGGTGTTCGACATCGACGAGGCCCTCATCGGCCACGGACAGTGCGTAACGCAGCGCGTTGCGCAGCTCGCGCACGTTGCCGGGCCATTCGTAGCCGGTCAGCAACGCACGCGCCTGTGGACTGACCGAACCGTGCAGGCCCATGCCTTCGCTCTCGAGACGCAGCAGGCGGTCGATGAGGAAGTCCTTGTCGCTGCGGTCGCGCAGTGGCGGTAGGGCGAGCGTCGCGCCGCACAGGCGGTAGTAGAGGTCTTCGCGGAAGGTTCCCGCCGCGATCTGGCGACGCAGGTCGCGGTGCGAGGCGGCGATCACGTTGAGGTCGACGCGCACCGGCTTCTCGGCGCCGAGCGGCAGGATCTCGCGCTCCGACAGCACGCGCAGCAGGCGCGTCTGCAGCTGCAGCGGCATGTCGCCGATCTCGTCGAGGAACAGCGTGCCGCCGTCCGAACGCTGGATCAGGCCCTTCATGCCCTTGGCGCGCGCGCCCGTGAACGTGCCGGGGGTGTAACCGAACAGCTCGCTCTCGATGAGCGATTCGGGGATCGCCGCGCAGTTGACCGCGACGAAGTTCTGCTCGGCGCGACGGCTGGCGTCGTGCAGTGCACGCGCGAGCACTTCCTTGCCGGTGCCGGTGTCGCCCTGGATCAGGATGCTGACCGGCTTGTCGACGAGGCGCGCGGCACGGTCGAGCAGCTGGCTCATGCGGGCGTCGCCGCCGCCGAGCGTGTGCAGGATGTCGAGACGTTGCGGGTTCGCGGGCGCTTCCACGGTGGGTGTGTGGCGGATCGGCGCGCTCTTCGGCGCGATCATCGAGGCGTGGAAGACCGAGCCTTCCCAGGTCGTGACGATCGCGCTGCCGTCGCGGCCGGTGCCCTGGGTCAGGCGCCAGATCTCGTCCATGCGCGTGCCGAACACGCCGCTGAGGTGGCTGCCGACGAGATTGCCGCGCGCTTCGCCGTTGAGCAGCGCGGTGTCGAGCAGGCGCAGCTGGCGACGCGCGTCGGAATTCGCACCGACGATGACGCCGTCGCGATCGAACGCGAGCATGAGCTCGCCGGAGACGTCCACGAGCGGACCGGCCGTGCCGAGGCGCAGGATCCAGCGGTCGCGGAACTGCCGCATGAAGTTCGCGTCCTCGATCATGCGCGCGTAGAGCACGGTGAGGTGGCGTGCGAGGTGCTGGCTTTCGCGGCCATCGGGCGAATACAGCGCGGACACGTCGAGCGCGCCCATGAACACGCCTTGCGGGTCGAACAGCGGCGTGCTCGTGCAGCTCAGGCCGACGTGGCCGATGTAGAAGTGGTCGTCGCGGTGGCAGGTCAGCGTGACGCGGTCGGCGATGCAGGTGCCGATGCCGTTGGTGCCGGCGTGTACCTCGTTCCAGTTCGCGCCGAGCGACAGGCCGGCGCGGCGCAGCGGCGCGTCCCAGGTGTCGTTGCCGATGTAGTCGAGGGTGATGCCTTCGGCGTCGGTCAGCAGCAGCACGTAGCCGAGCGCGGACACGTGCTTGTAGAGCTGCTCCATGCCGGCGCGCGCGACGTGCAGGTGCTCCTCGTGCTGCTGGCGGCATTCGCGCAGGCGCGTGGAGGTCTCGATGCGCACGTCCGGCCGCAGCGCCGGGTCGAGATCGTGTTCGTGCGCGCAGCGACGCCATGAGGTATGGATGATGTGCGTGTTCGGATCGAGCCCGACCAGCGGGTCGTCCGAATGCACGACGCGCAGGACGGTGTCGACGTGGTGTGCGGTACTGGCCATCGTGTTTTCCCTCCTGGGCCTGCGCCGGCCGATCCTGCCGGTGCGAGCCCCATGTTTTTGTCTGACGGCCGGATGTTTCCGGTCCGGCGGCCTCCCTCAGGCCGCGGGCTTGCTCGTGTCGTCCATGGGAATCGGTGTCGGACGCCGCTGCGCCAGTCGTTCGCGCAGCGAGCGGGGTGCGGGGCGCAAGGCCACGCGGGTACCGGTCCAGCCTGCCTGGCGACCGGGGAGGAGGCGACGGCATCGCGTGGCGAGCCACGTGACGAGCCGGTAGATCCGGCTGTTCGCATACACGAGTCGCCAGCCTTTCCAGGCGGCGACCTCGAGCATCCTACGCGCGCCCCCCTGGCCCTTCAACGCCTTGCGCTGCTGTGCCACGGGCTCGTCGTGGCGGGCTGCCTCGCGCAGGCGCATGAGCAGGTCCGGGATCGGAATGCCGACCGGGCAGACCTCGCCACAGGCACCGCACAGGCTCGACGCCGTGGGCAGGTCGCGCGTGGACTCGAGGTTCATGAGGTGCGGCGAGATGATCGCGCCGATCGGGCCGGGGTAGGTCGTGCCGTAGGAAAGGCCGCCAACGCGCGCGTAGACCGGGCAGTGGTTCATGCAGGCGCCACAGCGGATGCACTGCAGCGTCGCCCGGAAGCGTTCCTCGCGGTAGGCCTGGGTGCGGCCGTTGTCGAGCAGGATCAGGTGCTGCTCGCGCGGGCCGTCCTTCTCGCCCTCGCGGCGCGGGCCGCTGATGACGTTGAGGTAGGTCGTCACGGCCTGGCCGGTCGCCGAGCGCGTGAGCAAGGTGAACAACGGTGCCACGTGCTCGAGCTTCGCGATGACCTTCTCGATGCCGGTGATCGCGATGTGCACGTCGGGCACGGTCGTGGACAGGCGGCCGTTGCCCTCGTTCTCGACGAGCACGATCGAGCCGGTCTCGGCGACCAGGAAGTTCACGCCCGACACGCCGATCTTCGCGGTCGCGAACTTGTCGCGCAGTGCGCGCCGGCCGATCGCGATGAGTTCGTTGACGTCCTCGGTGTAGCCGGCGCCGGGGATGTGCTCGGCGAAGATCCTGGCGACGTCTTCCTTGGTCTTGTGGATCGCCGGCATGATGATGTGGCTCGGGCGATCGTGGTCGAGCTGCAGGATGTACTCGCCCATGTCGGTCTCGACGCAGTCGATGCCGTGCTCGGCCATGCGGTGGTTGAGCTCGATCTCCTCGCTCACCATCGACTTGCCCTTGACCATGAGCTTCGCGTCGTGGCGCTGCGCGATCTCGAGGAACAGGCGGTTCGCGTCCTCGGCGTTCTCGGCCCAGTGCACGTGCACGCCGCGCTCGGCGAGGCGCTCCTCGAGCTGGCCGAGCAGCTGCGGCAGGTTGGCGAGCGCGTACTGGCGGATCGATTCGCCGAGCGCGCGCAGGCGGTTGAAGCCGGCGACGTCGGGGAACTGCGCGGCGCGCTTGTCGGTGAGGAAGTCCATCGCGCCACGGAAGCTGCGGCGCAGCACCGGGTCGGCGACGACGATGCGCGCGTTGTCCTTGAACGCGAGTGGATCGGCGACCGGACGCACGGCGCTCATGGCATGGCCTCGTCGCGCACGAGCAGGATCACGAGTTGTTTCGGCCCGTGCGCGCCGTAGACGAGCAGGCGCTGGATGTCGGCGGTCTTGGACGGCCCCGTCACGAGCAGCACGTTGGTCGGCATCGCCGCGGCCCAGCCCTGCGCGTGCATGGCGGCGTGCAGGGTCGGCTGCAGCGTGCTCGCGCGCAGGATCGCGATGTGCAGCGGCGGCACCAGCGACAGCGTGCGCGGCTCGCGCACGTCGGGCCACAGGATCAGGCTGCCGGTCTCGGCGATGCCGCCGAGCGTGGTCGTGATGCCCGCGTCGACCTCGTTGAACAGCGTCGGCTTGAAGGTCTCGAGCGACTCGTCGTACCAGTGCAGGTCCATCGACGGCAGCACCGCGGCGAGCGTGTCGGCGATCGCGGTGTCGCGTCCGGCCAGCACGCGGCGCAGGCGGCGTTCGGAGACGAGTGCAGCCAGTGCGGCCGGCCAGCCCTCGGGCGTCGTCTCGATCACCTCGGCCTGCCAGCCCCGCGCGCGCTCGGCGAAGCGTGTGGCGTCGTCGCCCGGCGTCGCGGGCAGGCCGTCGTAATAGCCCTGCACATCGGGCACGGCGTGCGGCACCGGTGCGTCGGCGTCGCGCAGGCGCGCGAAGATCGCGCTGCGGGCGCGCTGCGAGGCCTGCGCGCTCATGGGCCGTGCTCCACGGAAGCGATGCGCAGGCGTTCGCGCAGGAAGCTCGCGACATGGCGGCCGCGCAGCGGCGTGCCGCGCTTGGCGAGCGTCGAGTTGAGGTTGAGCAGGCAGCCGCAGTCGGCGCTGACGAACGTGCTGCAGCCGGTCGCGGCGATCGCGTCGAGCTTGTCGCCGGCCATCGCCGCCGAGATCTCGGGATGCTTGACCGAGAACGTGCCGCCGAAACCGCAACATTCGGACTCGTGGTCGTGATGGGCGAGCTCGACGCCGGGCAGGGCGGCGAGCACGGCACGGCCGCTGCGCAGCGTGTCCATCTCGCGCCGTGCGCTGCACGAGGTATGCAGCGCGACCTTCACGGGTGCGTCGTCGGCGTCGGCGAGGTCGAGACCGAGCGTGCCGACCACGAAGTCCGTGAACTCGACGACGCGCGAGGCGATGTCGCGTGCGCGCTTCGAGAGCTCGGCGTCGTGCGCGAACAGGCGCGGCCAGTGATGGTGGATCATGCCCGCGCACGAACCCGACGGCACCACGATCGGCCACGGCTCCGGGAACAGGTCGAGCTGGGCGCGCGCGACGCGCAGCGCCTCCTCGGGGAAGCCGGTCGTGTAGGCGGGCTGGCCGCAGCAGGTCTGGGCCTCGGGGAACGTCACGCGCAGGCCCGCGTGCTCGAGCACGGCGATCGCGTCGAGCCCGGCCTCGGGCTCGAACATGTCGACCACGCAGGTGGCGAAGAAATAGACGTCGCGCGGCGTCGGCAGGGCTGGAACGGGCGGGCTCATCGGGGTCTCAGGGCTGGCTGGCAGCGAGTGTGGTCCGATGCCGCAGGCGCGGTATATTGGTCAGACCAGTTTTACGAAGCCCGTCGCCGCGCCATGTCCAGCCAGCTCGACCAGGTCACCGCCCATCTCGAACAGGCCGTGCTCGAGGGCCGTTACGCGCCGGGCAAGCGCCTGCCTTCGGAGCGCATGCTGTCCGAATCGCTCGGCGTGTCGCGCGCGACCGTGCGCGAGGCGGTCGGCAGCCTCGTCTCGCGCGGCTGGCTCGCCCGACGCCAGGGCGACGGCACCTACGTGGTCGAGCAGTCCGACCGCCGCATGGCCGAGATCTGGCTCGACATGGCGCAGCGCCATCCGATGCTGCAGGGCGACCTCGTCGAGTTCCGCGCGATGCTCGAGAGCCGCGCCGCCGAGCTCGCCGCGCTGCGCCACGACGCGGCCGATCGCGTGCGCCTCGAAGCCGCGCTCGTCGACGTCGACAAGGCCTATGCCGGTTCCGAGCGGCGCGAGCAGATCCGCAGCGACGTCGCGTTCCACCGAGCGATCGCCGACGCCACGCACAACCCGGTGTTCTCGTACCTGATCGCCTCGCTGCTCGCGCTGCTGCACGACCACGTGCAGCTCAGCCTCGCCGGCCTCGAGCCGCAGTCACGCACCGCGCAGCAGCTGCGCGTGCAGCACCGCGCGCTGCTCGACGCGATCCTCGCGCGTGATGCCGAGCGCGCACGCCGAGCCGCGAGCGGCCACATCGATTTCGTCGCCGTGCGACTCAACGCGCTCGCTCGCGAGGCCTGAGCGAAGCGCAGCGGCTTCGCGGCGCCACCACGACGTCCGGCGGATGACGCGCCGGTCGCGAGCGCTTAGCATGCCGCCCCCGATGTCCGCGCCGCCGCTCCCCGCCGAATCCTTCACGCCGCGCGTCCGCGTGCTCGCGCCGCTGCTCGCCGCGCTGGCGATGTTCGGGCCGTTCTCGATCGACACGATGTTCCCGGCGTTCCACGCGATCGCGCGCGATCTCGACACGACGCCGGTCGCGATGCAGCAGACGCTGAGCGTGTACATGGTCGCCTACGCGCTCATGTCGCTGCTGCACGGACCGCTGTCGGATGCGATCGGACGTCGCCGCGTCGTGCTCGGTGGCGTCGCCCTGTTCGTGCTCGCCTCGATCGGTTGCGCGCTGTCGCGCTCGATCGGCGAACTGCTCGTGTTCCGCGCGCTGCAGGGCGTGACGGCGGGCGCCGGCTTCATCGTCGGCCGCGCGATCATCCGCGACTGCTTCACGGGCGCCGATGCGCAACGGCTCATGTCGACCGTGTCCATGATCTTCGGCGTCGCGCCCGCGATCGCGCCGGTGGTCGGTGGCTGGATCATCGCGTTCGCGCAGTGGCCGATGATCTTCTGGGCGCTCGCGGGTTTCGCGGTGCTGCTGTGGCTGGCGAGCTTCGCGTGGCTGCCCGAGACACATCCACCCGCGCGGCGCCAGCCGTTGTCGCCGCGCGCGATGCTGCACGGTTACCTGCACCTGCTGCGCGACCCGCTGTTCGTGCCGCTCGTGCTCGCGGGCACGCTCGGTTTCAACGCGCTGTTCGTCTACATCGCTTCGGCGCCCGCCTTCGTGATGGGGCTGCTCGGCCTCGACGAGCAGCAGTTCGCGTGGCTGTTCGTGCCCGCGATCGGCGGGCTCATGCTCGGCTCGTTCCTGTCCGGACGCCTCGCCGGGCGCGTCAGCATGGTGAACTCGGTGCGGCTCGCCTACGCGATCATGCTCGGCGCGTCGGCGCTCAACGTGGCGACGGCGTTCCTGCTGGAGGCACCGCGCGTGCCGTGGTCGGTACTGCCGATCGGCCTGCACGCGATCGGCATCGGCATCGCGATGCCGTCGTTGACGCTGCGCCTGCTCGACCGGTTCCCGCAGCATCGCGGCAGCGCGTCGTCGTTGCAGACGTTCTTCAGCCTCGTGTTCTGCGCGCTGCTCGCGGGCGTGGTGTCGCCGCTGATCTCGGGCAGTGCGGTCGCGCTCGCGCTGACCGCCGCGGGCACGACGCTCGCCGGTGCGATCGCGTGGATCGCCTGCCGTGTCGTCGAGCGGCGCCTGCCGCCCGGCGAAACTCAGGCCTGAGTCGCGGGCGGCGCGGAACCGCCGCCGAGGATCTGGCGCAGCATGCCGAACACCTCGTCCTTGGTGCCGATGACGTTGAGATGGTTCTCGCGCGAGACCTCGGTGCCGAGGTTCACGGTGTAGGCGAGGCCGAGATCGTTGCCGTCCTCGTCGTAGCGGTTGAACGTGTCGACCTTGCCGACGTAGGCGATGCGGTTGGCGTCGACGAAGCGGCCGTCGGGCAGCTTGATCCAGCGTTGCATGGTGTATCCCCCGGTGTGGTGTCGCGCACGGTCCGCCCGCCTCGCGGCGGACGGACCGTGCCTGCGCTTACGAACCCTGCTTCCAGCCGCAGGTCTTGCCTTCGTTCTGCTTGACCAGCCACGCGTTGAGCGGCTCGAAGTAGTCGAGGATCGCGCTCGCGTCCATGCCGTCGTCGCCGGTCAGCGTCTTGAGCGTCTCCTGCCAGGGCTGGCTCGAACCCTTGCCGAGCATGGCCCAGAACGCCTCGCCGGCCTCCTTGTTTCCGAAGATCGAGCATTCGTGCAGCGGGCCTTCGTGACCGGCTTTCCTGCACAGCGCGCGCTGGAACTGGAACTGCAGGATGTGGGCGAGGAAGTAGCGCATGTACGGCGTGTTGCCGGGCACGTGGTACTTCGCGCCGGGATCGAAATCCTCCTCGGTGCGCGGCACGGGCGCCGACACGCCCTGGTACTTCACGCGCAGGTCCCACCACGCGGCGTTGTAGTTCTGCGGCGTGATCGAGCCGTCGAACACGCCCCAGCGCCATTCGTCGATGAGCTTGCCGAACGGCAGGAACGCGATCTTCTTGAGCGCGAGCTGCATCTGCGCGTTGACCAGCGCCTTGTCGTTCGCACGCGTCTTGCCGGCGAGGCCGATGCGGTTGAGGTAGGCCGGCGTCAGGTTGAGCTCGACGGTGTCGCCGATCGCCTCGTGGAAGCCGTCGTGCGCGCCGTTCTGGAACAGCGGCGGCAGGCTGTTGTAGGCGAGGTAGTAATAGATGTGGCCGAGCTCGTGGTAGATCGTGCGGAAGTCTTCCTCGGTCGGCGTGATGCACATCTTGATGCGCACGTCGCCCTCGAGGTTGAGGTCCCACGCGCTCGCGTGGCAGACCACGTCGCGGTCGCGCGGGCGCACGAACTGCGAGCGCTCGTAGAACGTCGCCGGCAGCGCCGGCATGCCGAGCGAGGTGTAGAACGCCTCGGCGCTGCGCACCATCTTCTCGGGCGTGTACTTCTGGCGCTTGAGCGCCGCGTCGACGTCGATGCCGGCGACACCCGGGAACGGCTGCACGAGCTCGTACAGCGCCGACCAGTCCTGCGCCCACATGTTGCCGGTGATGTGCGCGGGGATCGTGCCGTCGGTCGGCATGCGCTTGCCGTACTTCTTGTCCAGGCGACCGCGCACGAAGCACTGCAGCTGCGTGTAGAGCGGCTCGACCTGGCCCCACAGGCGCTCGGTCTCGGCGCGCATCGCCTGCGGCTCCATGTCGTAGCCCGAGCGCCACAGCTCGCCGGCGTCGCCGTAGCCGGTGTCGCGCGCGCCTTCGTTGAGCAGCTCGGCGAAGCGCTGGTAGTCGGGGCGCATCGCACGTGCGACGCCGTGCCAGCCCTGCCAGGCCTCGAGGTTCGCGTCCCAGGCGCGGTTGGTCGCCATCGTCTGCGAGAGCTGGTCGAGGTTGCGGCAGGTCTTCTCGTCCTGCGGGTTCTTGCAGGCCTTGCCGGCGCCGTAGGCGGCGTTGAGGCGCGAGCCGAGCCCGGCCATCTCGGCGAGGTGGGCCGGATCCTTCGGTGCCGGCATCGGGCTAAGGCGCTCGAGCAGTTCGATCGAGCGCGCCGTCGGCGTCGACATCGCCGCGCCTTCGTACGCGCGCGAGGCGTCGATCGCGCCCTTGAGGCGGGTCAGCGAGCGCTCGCTCGCCTTCGACTCGAGCACTTCGGTGTCGCGGCTGATGTAGGTGTTGGCGACCCACTGCGCCGCGACCTCCTCGACGTAATGGTCGCGGATCGACTGGTTGACGCCGGCGACGAAGGCGTCGGCCTCGGCGGCGGTCTTGACCGGCGGCGCGGCGGTGTCGGCGCGCTTGGGCGTGGTCGTGCAGGCGCTCGCGGCGAGCGCGCAGGAAAGGGCTAGAAACAGTCGCGTGGACGTCACGAAAGAGCTCCCCGTCAGATCGGTCGGGCAGTCTGGACCGCGCGCTCGCGAGCGCGCAAGGGGCAGGCTGGGAGGGTGTGAAGCGGTGCTCGCTCAGCGCGCGGGAAGCAGTCCGCGCTCGGCCAGCCAGGTGCGCGCATCGTCGGCATCGTGCTCGAACCACGCGCGCGTCGAGCCGAGCCGGAACGTGTAGCCCCAGGCGTCCATGTCGGCCATGAGGCGCGCGCTGCCGACATCGGGCAGCGCGTCCGCGAGCACCACCTGGAGATAGCAGGTGGCGTCTTCCTCGGCGACCGAATCGCTCGCGTCGGTATGCACGCCGGCGCGACGCTCGGGCGGCAGCACGGCGAGATGGCAGCTTTCATGCAGCAGCGAATGCACGGGCGTGTCGCCGCGTGCGTACACGGTGCTGCCGATCACGCCGGCTTCCGGATCGCCCCAGAAGCTGCCCGGGATCGGCGCGCCGTCGGCGACGCGCTCCAGGCGAAGGCCGTGGCGCGCGAGCAGCGCGTCGACGGCACCGCCGTCGATGTCGGCCAGCGTCAGCACGCGTGGATCAGTCGGCGCCGGAGGCGGTGCCCTTCTCGGGCAATGCGACCGACAACTCGAGCACCTCGTGGTCGCCGTCGCGCTCGACGTTGATCAGCACGGCGTCGGGATCGACGTTGACGTACTTCTTGATCACCTCGAGCAACTCGCGGCGCAGCGTCGGCAGGTAGTCCGGGCTGCCGCGCTGGGCACGCTCCTGCGCGACGATGATGCGCAGGCGCTCCTTGGCGACGTTGGCGGTGTTCTTCGGGCGGGCCTTGAAGAAATCGAGGATTCCCATGCTCAGCTCCCGAAGATGCGTGCGAACAGGCCTTTCTTCGTCGCGTCGATGAAGCGCAAGGGGCGGCTCTCGCCGAGCAGGCGGGCGACCGCGTCCTCGTACGCGTGACCGGCGTTGGAGCTCTCGTCGAGGATCACCGGCACGCCGGCGTTGGAGGCCGCGAGCACGCCTTCGGATTCGGGGATCACGCCGATCACCTCGATGCCGAGGATCTCCTGCACGTCCTTGACGCTCATCATGTCGCCCGATTCGACGCGGTTCGGGTTGTAGCGCGTCAGCAGCAGGTGCTGGCTGACCGCGCCCTCGCCGAGTTCGGCCTTGCGCGTCTTGCTCGACAGCAGGCCGAGGATGCGGTCGGAATCGCGCACGCTCGAGACTTCCGGATTGACCACGACGACCGCCTGGTCGGCGAAGTACATCGCGAGCGCGGCGCCCTTCTCGATGCCGGCGGGCGAGTCGCAGATGACGAAATCGAAGCCGTCCTCGCGCAGGCCGTTGAGCACGGTCTCGACGCCTTCCTTCGTGAGCGCATCCTTGTCGCGCGTCTGCGACGCGGCGAGCACGAACAGGGTGTCGTAACGCTTGTCCTTGATGAGCGCCTGCTTGAGCGTGCACTCGCCGTGGATGACGTTGACGAAGTCGTACACGACGCGGCGCTCGCAGCCCATGATGAGGTCGAGGTTGCGCAGGCCGACGTCGAAATCGATGACGGCGACCTTCTTGCCGCGCTTGGCGAGGCCGACCGACAGCGACGCGCTCGTCGTGGTCTTGCCCACTCCGCCCTTGCCGGACGTGACGACGATGATTTCAGTCAAGGTCCATTCTCCGTGTGGCTCTTGTGATGGTCCGCGGTCAGCCGAGCCTGGCCAACAGCAGTTTTTCCCCCTCCAGCCACGCCTGCACGGGCTTGCCACGCAGGTCGGCGGGAAGATCCTCGAACACCCGGTAGTGCCCCGCGATCGAGACGAGCTCGGCGTGGAACTCCTGGCAGTAGATGCGTGCGCTCTCGTCGCCCTGCGCGCCGGCGAGCGCGCGGCCGCGCAAGGCGCCGTAGACATGGATCGAACCGTCGGCGATCACCTCGGCGCCGTTGGCGACGAGCTTCGTGAGCACGAGGTCGCCGCCGCGCGCATAGACCTGCTGACCCGAGCGCACCGGCGCATCCTGGTGCAGCGTGCCGGTTCGGCGGCTCGGTGGCGGAGGCGTCGGGCGTGCGGCGGCAGGTTCGGCAGCGACAGGCGCGGGGGCTGCGGCTGCTGCCGGGCCAGGCACTTCGACGAGCGGCTCGCCGGCGCGTTCGAACGCGGCACGGAACTTCGCGAACAGCGGCACGTCGAGCGCGCGCGCGAGCGCCTCGTTCTCGGTGGTGCCGTACGAGAGCCCGACCGGCAGCATGCCGGCGGCGTGGATGCGCGCGAGCAGGTCGCGCACGTCCGCTTCGGCCGGCAGCGCGGGCAGATGGCTCAGATCGAGCACGACCGGCGTGCGCGAGAACAGCTGCGGCGCGGTCGCGAGCTTCGACGCGAGCTCGGCGGCCATGCCGTCGGGGTCGTAGCGCTTGAGGCGCAGGTTGGCGATGCCGACCTGGCCGAACTTGAGCTCCGCCGCGGGCTCGAAGGACTTCGGATCCGCCATGGGCGCGCGGTCAGCCGCCGCTCGCGCGTACGGCGCGAGGTTCCGGCGATGCGGGCAGGCGCTCGGCCAGCCAGGGCTGGTCGGGCAGGCGGCCCTGGCCCGCGGCGAGGTAGGTGTCGCGCACGAACTCGTAGCTGCACAAGGACTTGGCGAGCAGGCTGGCCGGGCGGCCGACGCCGGGCATCACGTGCTGGCCGACCTCGTTGAAACCGTAGGTGCCGTGGAACAGCACGGCGACGTCGTCGCGCGGCTCGAGGAACACCTCGCAGGTGAGCAGCGGCACGCGGACCTCCGCGTAGCTCGTCACGTCGCAATAGAAGATGCGGCCGAGGCCGAGGCCGCGGTAAGGCTCCGCGATGACGATGCGGTCGATGTAGACGAACTCCGGGTAGCGTTCGCGGAACCAGAGGAAGTTCGGGCTCGAATAGTCAACCGAGGCATGCATCGCCATGAGGAATCCGGCGATCACGCCATCCACCTCGGCGACGCGGAAGTACGAGGCGTTCGCGTGGAACCAGCGCATCCGGGCCGCGTCGAGCGCGAGGATGCTGTGTCCGACGGCGTTGTTGAGCGCGAGCGCGGAATCGAGCTCGTGCTCGCGCACGTCGCGGATGACGAGGGTCATGCTGTCGGTTGCTCCGGCAGGGTGCGGCGCTCGACCCGTGGGGCGGCGCGAATGGTGGCGATTATCGCATGCACCCGGACACGGGGCCATGAAAAAAATGTAGGCCGGCTGGCCCGGAGGGAATGACCAATGGGCAGGTTGCGGGGCGCGTTCCGGCGCCTATCATGGCCGCATGGCGCTGCCGTACATCAACCACGTCCAGCTGCTGCGCTACGCGAGCCTGTTCACCTACGCGTGCGTCGGCATCCCGCTGCTGCAGTACGACACCGTCGTGACCGACATGATCGAGCGCGGCCGGCCGGCGTATTTCTACGACCTGTGGCTGGGCTGCTACATCACGTTCGGCCTCGTGTTCTGGTACCTCACCCACGACATGGGCGTGCGCCACCCGACCTGGCTGCGCCGGGTCTGGCAGATCGCACTGCTGCTGCTGCTCAATGCACTGGCGCTCGCGGTCGGCTGGCTCAGCCAGAGCCAGCTCTCGGCGCTGTTCCTCGTCGTCGTGTCGGTGACGCTGCCGTGGATCCTGCCGCCGCCGGTCGGCCTCGCGTGGATGGTGCTGCAGAACTTCTCGGTGCTGCCGATCTTCGCGAGCTGGCCGACCTGGTCGTTCACGCTCGCCTTCATGCAGTCGAGCCTTTACCTGGGCATTTCGGTGTTGAGTTTCGTGACGTCCCTCGTGGCCAAGCAGCAGGCGGAGGCGCGCGACGAGCAGCGTCGCCTCAACGCCGAGTTGCGCGCCACGCGCGCGCTGCTGGCCGAATCGAGCCGTCTCGGCGAGCGCATGCGCATCTCGCGCGAGCTGCACGACCTGGTCGGCCATCACCTGACCGCGTTGAGCCTCAACCTCGAGGTCGCCAGCCATCTCGTCGCCGGCCAGGCGCAGGAGCACGTGCGCCAGGCCCAGTCGGTCGCGCGCCTGCTGCTGTCGGATGTCCGCGAAGTGGTCAGCCAGCTGCGCGAGGACGACAGCATCGACCTCACCGGTGCGCTGCGCGGCCTCGTCGAAGGCGTGCCGGGCCTCGCGATCCACCTCGAATTGCCGCCGCGTTTCGCCGTCGACGATGCGCGGCGCGCGCAGGTCCTGTTGCGCTGTGCGCAGGAGATCATCACCAATGCGGTGCGCCACGCCGGCGCGCGCAACCTGTGGCTCGCATTCGAAAGCGACGGCAAGGACGGCATCGCCATCCGTGCCCGCGACGACGGCCGCGGCGCGCCGCAGCTCAAGCACGGCAACGGACTCAACGGCATGCGCGAGCGCCTGTCGCAGTTCGGCGGCCGCCTCGATATCGTCACGGCCAAGGGGGAGGGCTTCGCGCTCGACGCCTGGCTGCCTCTGGAGGGAACGCAATGATTTCGGTCTGCCTCGTCGATGACCAGACCCTGGTGCGCCAGGGCATCCGCTCGCTGCTCGAGCTTTCGGACTCGATCCGCGTGGTGGCCGAGGCGGGCGACGGCGCGCAGGCGGTCCAGCTGATCCCGCAGGTGAAACCCGATGTCGTCCTGCTCGACATGCGCATGCCCGGCATGTCGGGACTCGACGTGCTCAACTCACTCGCCGGCACGAACCAGCTGCCGCCGACGATCATCCTGACCACGTTCGACGACGACCAGCTGGTGCTGGCAGGCCTCAAGGCCGGTGCACGCGGCTATCTCCTCAAGGACGTCTCGCTGGACCAGCTCGTCGACGCGGTCAAGGTCGTGGCCGGCGGCGGCTCGCTGGTCGCACCGGTGGTCACCCAGCGCCTGCTGTCGGGTCTGGAGCGCATGCACAACGATTTCACGAGCCTGGACCGCCCCGACCCGCTCACCGAGCGCGAGACCGGCATCCTGCGCCTCATGGCCGGCGGCTACAGCAACAAGGAGATCGCCAATTCGCTGGGAGTCGCCGAGGGCACGGTCAAGAACCACGTGTCCAACATCCTGTCCAAGCTCGGCGTGCGCGACCGTACCCGCGCGGTCCTCAAGGCTTTCGAGCTCGGCATCGTCTGACCGCACCGATCCTGTCGCGGGGCTTTCATGTGGGCCATTCGGCCCGTAGCCACCGCGCCCCGGACTCAAGTACCATGCCCGGCCTACGGGCGCGGGTGCGTGGGGGAGCAGGCGTCGATCACGACGTCGGGCCTCACCCGCGACAGCCCGGTTCGCTGCGTGCCGGAGGGCCCGGAGATCGGCCGGTCCGGCGCGCGATCATGTCGTGGAGAGGCTTGGAATGACACGTGTTCTAGAGTTGCTGGTGTCCCTGTTGATCGTGGGTGCGCTGATCGTGCTGGTCGGTGTGTTCCTGCCCTCGAGTGGCCGCGTCGAGCGTTCCGTCGAGGTCTCCAGCCCCGTGCGGCAGATCTACGACACGATCAATACGCTGCAGCGTTTCCCGGAATGGTCGGCCGAGCGCCGCATGGATCCGACGATGCGCGTCGAGTTCTCGGGCCCGCGCGACGGCGTCGGCGCCAAGGCGACCTACCAGGCCGAGAGCCAGGCGGTCGGCGACGGCAGCCTCGAGATCGCCTCGTCCGACCAGGACAGCCAGGTCAAGTACGCGGTCACGAATACCTGGGCCGGCACCAACAAGACCTACACGATCCGCATCGATCCGGCCGCGAACGCGAAGACCTCGCGCATCTACTGGACCTACGAGGTCGATTACGGCTGGAACCTGATGTGGCGTTACGCCGGCCTCTACATCCACGGCACGCCGGACAACATGGTCCAGGCGAACGTCGCCAACCTCGCGAACATGCTCGCGGCGTTCCCGAACACCGACTACTCGAACCAGGACATCCAGGTCGCCGACGTCGTCGGCAAGCCGATGCTGTTCCTGTCGGTCAAGGCCCCGCGCACGCTCGACGAAGTCGCGGAAGCGACCGACGCCGCCGCCGCGCGCATCGAGGCCGTCATGAAGAAGGCCGGCCTCAACGCCGCCGGTCCGCGCATGACGATCACCTCGAACTGGGGTGACGACAGCTACTCGTTCGACGTCGCGATCCCGGTCGACAACACCACGTTCACGCTCGACAAGAACAGCTACACGATCCCGGCCGCCACGTCGCACGCCGCCGAGGGTTCGTCGGGCTTCATCGAGGACGAGCCTGCCACGCCGGCCACGACGACGGTCGGTCAGGTCGACGACAAGGGTTACCTCGTGCTCGAGGACGAGGTCCGCGCGACCACCGGCTACACCGGCAAGGCGCTCGTGACCGACTACACGGGCAGTCCGGCGGCACTGCCGCTGCTGCGCCTGCAGGAGAAGGCCTGGGCCGAGACCCACGGCTACGAGTACAGCGAGATGAACGGCGGCCGCTTCTGGGACGAGATCACCGGCACCGACGAGGCCGGCGAATCGACCTACCGCGTCTACCTGCCCGTCACGCCCTGATCGAACCTGCGCAGGCTCCGACCTGCGCGAGGCTCCACGAAGACCCCGGCCTCGCGCCGGGGTTTTTCGTTTCCGGATGTGCCGCACGGCGGTGTGCGCGCCTGTCGTGACGCGGCACTTCAACCGTCGTAGGCGACGGAGACCACGAGGTAGGCGTGCGTGCCCGACGGTGTGGCGACCTCGAACTCGTCGCCGACGCGGCGCTTGAGCGCGGCGCGCGCGAGCGGCGCGTCGATGCTGATCGTGTTCGTCGCGGCCGAGGTCTCGTCGGAGCCGACGATGCGGTAGGCCGTGGTCGCGCCGTCGTCGTCCTCGAGCACGAAGCGCGCACCGAAGAATATCGCCTGCGGATCCGACGGCACGCCTTCGGCGACGCGCAGGTCCGGGATGCGCTTGCTCAGGTAGCGCACGCGCCGGTCGATCTCGGCGAGTTGCTTCTTGCGGTAGATGTATTCGGCGTTCTCGGAGCGGTCGCCTTCGGCCGCAGCCGCGGTGATCGCGGCGACCACCTCGGGCCGGCGCACGCGCCAGAGGTCGTCGAGTTCGGCCTGCAGGCGCTGCTTGCCTTCGGCGGTGATCAGCGGCGACGACACCGCCGCGGGAGGACGCCAGCGACCCAACGCGCGATCCTCAGCGCGAGCGGAAGATGCTGCCGAGCACGCCGCGCAGGATCTTGCCGCCGCCGAGCTGGCGGCCGATCTGGCTGGCGACGCTGCGCGCGGCGGATTTCGACATCGTCTCGAGGATGCCCTGGCGGCGCGAGGTGCCGAGCACGGCGTCCTTGACCGCATCGGTCCAGCCGCGCTCGTCGGCCGGCGCGCCGGCCTTGGCCTTTCCGGTCTTGCCGGTGGTCGGCGCGGGCTTCGAGGTGGCCTCGTCTGCCGTGGCCTCGCTCGCCGCGCGTGCGGCGAGCATCTCGTAGGCCGAGTCGCGGTCGATCGCGGTGTCGTAGCGCGCACCGACCGGCGAGCGGGAACGTACCGTGGCGCGCTCCTCGGGCGTGATCGTGCCGATGCGGCAGCCCGGCGACGCGATCAGCGCGCGCTGCACGGGCAGCGGCACGCCGCCGTCCTGCAGCGTCGTCACGAGCGCCTCCCCGACCGCGAGCTGGGTGATCGCCTCGACCACGTTCACGGCCGGATTCGGCGGGAACGTCTCGGCGGCCGCGCGCACGGCCTTCTGGTCGCGCGGCGTGAAGGCACGCAGCGCGTGCTGCACGCGGTTGCCGAGCTGGCCGAGTACGACCTGCGGCACGTCGTCGGGATTCTGCGAGCAGAAGTACACGCCGACACCCTTGGAGCGGATCAGGCGCACGACCTGCTCGATGCGCTGCACGAGCGCGGGCGGCGCGCCGTCGAACAGCAGGTGGGCCTCGTCGAAGAAGAACACGAGCTTGGGGCGATCGAGGTCGCCGGCCTCGGGCAGCGTCTCGAACAGTTCCGACAGCATCCACAGCAGGAACGTCGCGTACAGGCGCGGCTTGAGGATGAGCTTCTCGGCGGCGAGGATGCTGATGATGCCGCGCCCGGACATGTCCTGGCGCATGAAGTCGGCGAGGTCGAGTGCGGGCTCGCCGAAGAAGTGGTCGGCGCCGGCCTCCTCGAGCGTCAGCAGCGCGCGCTGGATCGCCGCGATCGAGGCGCCGCTGATCAGGCCGTACTTCTGCGAGATGACCTTCGCGTTCTCGCTCGCGTGCGTGAGCATCGCGCGCAGGTCCTTGAGATCGAGCAGCAGCAGGCCATCGTCGTCGGCTGCGCGGAACACCACCTCGAGCACGCCTTGCTGGGTGTCGTTGAGCTCGAGGAGCCGGCCGAGCAGGGTGGGGCCCATGTCCGAGATCGTCGTGCGCACCGGATGGCCGAGTGCGCCGTGCAGGTCCCAGAAGATCACCGGGTTCGCGCCGGCCTGCCAGGTCGTGCCGAGGCGCTCGAGGCGCGCCTGCAGCTTGTCGTTCATCGCGCCGGCCTGCGACAGCCCGGCGAGGTCTCCCTTCACGTCGGCGAGGAACACCGGCACGCCGAGCTTCGAGAAGCCCTCGGCGAGCAGCATCAGCGTCACCGATTTGCCGGTGCCGGTCGCGCCGGCGACGAGGCCGTGGCGGTTCGCGTAGCGCGAGCGCAGCAGCACCTCGATGTCGCTCTTGCCGATGAGGATGTCGTTCACGCGTGGACCCCGTGCCTGCGAAGGAAGCGATGCGCGGGATTGTAGGCCGCGTGCGGGCGCCACGTCCCGCGTGGCGTTTGCCGCCCGTGGCGCGGACCGGTTACCGTTGCCTGTCGCCCACCCGGAATGTCGCCATGCCCGTGTTGTCCCGCTGTGTCCTCGCCGCGCTCGTCGCGACCCTCACCGCGTGCGCGGGCGCCGGGACCAAGCCGTCGCAGGGGCGCGTCAACGGCAAGGTCGACGAGGACGCGGTCAACGCGCTGTACGCGCAGCTCGACGCCGACGCGCGCCGCTACGAGGCCGCGCTGCAGCTCGGGCGCGGTGGCGAAGGCGTGCGTGCGCGCGACGAGGTCAAGGCTTCGCTCGACGACCTGCAAGGTGCCGCCGCGCGTTGCGACGCGCTTGCGGGCTGCGACGCGAACCGCTTCCTGTCGACCTACGATCGCCTGCTGCGCCTCGGCGTGGACTACGTCGCCGACGAGGCCGGCGAGGATGCCGTCGCAGCCGAAGCCGACGCGCCCGGCGACACCGCGGGCGAGGATTCGCCGCTGGTCGCGAGCCTGCCCGCCCTCGAGCGCACGATCACGCTGCTCAAGGGCCGCGAGCTCGCCGAGATCATGACCCTCAACGATCCGGTCAAGGCCGGCCTCGAACAGTGGCTCACGCAGTACCGTCCGAACCTGATGGCCGCGTACGTGCAATACCAGTTCATGCGCTACCGCATGTGGCCCGAATACCACCGCGCCGGCCTGCCCGAGGCGCTGCTGTTCGGCATGCTGGCCAAGGAATCCGGTGGTCGCGTGCACGCGGTGTCGCGCGCGGGTGCGTCGGGCCCGCTGCAGTTCATGTACGCGACCGGCCAGCGTTTCGGCCTCGGCAGCGTCGACGGCTTCGACACGCGCTTCGACCCGGGGCTCTCGGCGCGCGCGAACGCGGCCTACATCAACGAGCAGCTCGCGATCTTCAACGGCAACCTCGAACTCGTGGTCGCCGCGTACAACGGCGGCGAGGGCCGCATGCAGCGCCTCGCCGGCCGCGGCGGCGCGACGAGCTTCTGGGATCCGAAGGTCTACGGCGAACTGCCGTCCGAGACGCGCGACTACGTGCCGATGGTGCTCGCCGCGGCGTGGCTGTTCCTGCATCCGGAGCGCTACCGCCTGCAGTTCCCGAAGGTCGACGGCCGCGCCGGCAACCTCGTGCTCAAGCAGCCGGCCACACTCGCCGAGCTGACCGTATGCCTCGGCAACGAGGGCGTGCAGGACGGCTGGTTCCGCGTGCTGCGCAACCTCAACCCGGCGCTCGATCCGCAGACCAAGCTCGCGGTCGGCACGCGCCTGGAAGTGCCCGCGCAGCTCGAAGCCGTCTATGCGAGCTCGTGCACGGGCGGCCGCTGGGCCACGCTCGCGGGCGAACTCAGTTCCGCCACCGCGACGACCTCGGCCGCGAAGCCCGCCGCCACGCGTGCGGCGCGCTCGGGACCGTCGACCACCACGCGCAGCTACACGGTGCGCAAGGGCGACAATCTCGGTGCGATCGCACGCCGCTCGGGTTGCGCCAAGGTCGAGGACCTCGCCAAGGCCAACGGCATCCGTGGGCCGCATTACCCGATCCGCGTCGGTCAGGTGATCCGCCTGACGGGGTGTTCAGCGCGCTGAGGGCGGGAGTGGTTCCGCTGTCGATCCGGCGGAGACCGTGCCGGCGAGATCGAAGCCGTGGGTTGCCAGCCGGCAGTACGATTGGGGGCAGTTCATGTGCCCTGAAACGGGCGTCATGGTGCGAAGTTCTCGTCAGGCCAATGAACCTGCCCCGGGGCCCGGACTCCGGATCTCGGTGACGCTGCGGCCGAACGGGCGCATGCAGACGCGTGCTGCGTCTGGGGGGATTCAGTGCGGGGAAGATGGGCGCCGAAGGCGCCCGCGGGACCTCACGCAGCCTGCGTGCGGTCCGCGAAGTAGGCGTCGGTGGAATCGGTGGGGTTCGCCGACTCCTTGAGCGTGCGCAGCGTGCGCATCACCTGGCGATGCAGCTCGCGCTGCTCGGGATACGGCGAATCCTTGGTCTCGTGGAACGACACGATCAGCCACAGCGCGACGCCGCGCAGGCGTACCTGCAGGCTGTCGGAACGCATGCGCTCCATGCCGAGCGCGGTGCCGGTGCCCCACGGCGCGTACTTGGCGTCCGGCGGCGTGGCGTAGAGGTGCGGGAACTCGCTCTTGGCGGCGTTCGAGAACTCGCGCATCGCGAGGGCGGCGAGCTGGCGACGCGCGTTCGGCGCGAGCTGCTCGAGGGCCTTCTCGATGTCCTTGAACTGGCGACGCAACTGCATGCCGCGGGTCAGGGCGATCAGTCGGGTGAGGATGGACATGAGGTTCCCCTGTAGCGAATGTGCGGCGATCGGGATTCCGCGACCGTCCGTCTGCCCGATTCTAGGCCGTCGAGGCGGCGAGGCCTGACGCTTGGGTCACAGTTCGCCCGATTGCACCACATCGTTCCGGCTGAAACGACCCCGTGGAGGCCCGGGTTGCGTTCGCGAGGGGGATGCGGTTCAGCCTGGCAGCGTGCCGACACGTTGACCCATGCGCACGGGCTGCTCCGGGGTCAGGCCTTCGAAGCGTCCGCCGCCGCGCGGCAGCAGCACGATCACGGTCGAGCCCATGTTGAAGCGGCCCATCTCGGCACCGCGCGCGAGGTGCAGGCCGCGACCGCGGTAGTCCTTCGGCGACGGCTTGGAGGCATACGGCGGGATCTCGAGATCGCCCCACACGGTCGACACGCTCGACACGAGCATCGCGCCGACCATGACCACCGCGAACGGGCCGTGCTCGCCGCGGAAGTGGCAGACCAGGCGCTCGTTGCGCGCGAACAGGCGCGGGATGTCGGCGACCGCGAACGGCGCCACGCTGAACAGGCGGCCCGGCACGTGCAGCGTCGAAACCAGTTCGCCGGCCAGCGGCATGTGCACGCGGTGGTAGTCGCGCGGCGACAGGTACACGGTCGCGAAGTGGCCGTCGGCGTAGGCGGCCGCCTCGGCTTCGTCGCCGAGCAGCTCCGCGGCCGTGAACGACTGGCCCTTGGCCTGGAAGATGCGGCCGGCCTCGATCGGGCCGGACTGGCTGATGCGGCCGTCGGCCGGGCACAGCAGCGCGGCGGGATCGGCATCGAGTGGACGCGCGCCGGACTTGAGCTCGCGCGTGAAGAACGCGTTGAAATGCGGGTAGGCCGCGACGTCGGCGGTCTTCGCCTCGGTCAGGTCGACGCGGTAGCGGCGCGCGATCTGGCCGATCAGGAAATCCTTCCACGGCCGCCACGTGCGCCGCGTCGCCCAGTAGACGACGCGCGTCAGCAGCCGGTGCGGCAGCGCGTACTGCAGCAGGATCGACGGACGCATCACGGCGTCTCCGCGAGCACGGCGAGGTCGGCGACGATGCGCGCGGCCTCGAACGGCGGACGGAACAGGCCGGCACGGCGGCCTTGCGGATCGACGATCACGACCGAGGCGCTGTGGTCGACCGAGTAGGTGCCGTTCTCCTCGGGACCGCGCGCGTAGACGAGGCCGAGCGCGCGGGTCAGGCGCGTGAGCTCGTCGTCGCTGCCGGTCGCGGCGACGAAATCGGGGTGGAAGAAGCCGACGTAGCGCGCGAGCTGTTCGGGCGTGTCGCGCTGCGGGTCGACCGAGACGAAATCGAAGCGCAGGCGATCGGTCTTGCCCTGCGCGGCGAGGTCGTTCCAGACCTGCTTGAAGGTGCCGAGCGTGTTCGGGCAGATGTCGGGGCAGTTCGTGAAGCCGAAGAACACGACGGTCCAGTGGCCTTGCCAGTCGGCCAGCGTCAGCGGCTTGCCGTCGGCGCGTGCGAGCGTGAATTCCGGCACCGCGGAGCGCGACGGGTACATGACCGCGGTCGACAGCGCGAGTGGCGGCGCGGCGAACCAGCGGGCACCGGCCCAGAAGCCGATCGCGACGGCGAGGGCGGCGATGACGATGAGCGGCGTCGCGCCGATCCGTCCAGACATGCGGAGTCGATTCATCCGCCCAGTATAGCCGGCGGCATCGCGACGCACGACGCGGTGCCGCATGGCGGCTCCCGCGCGGCTTATACTGGCCGGCCCCCGCCGACGTTGCGCCGCCGCATGACCGCCGAACTCGCCTCGATCATCGACTTCATCCGCTACGGCGCGAGCCGCTTCGGTGCCGCCGGCCTCACGTTCGGCCACAGCTACGACAACGCGCTCGACGAGGCGACCCACCTCGTGCTGCAGGCGCTGCACCTGCCGCACGACCTGTCGCCGGCCTACGGTCAGGCACGCCTGACCGCCGACGAGAAGCAGGCCGTGCTCGCGCTGTTCGAGGCGCGCATCGCGAACCGCACGCCGGTCGCCTACCTGACCGGCAAGGCCTGGTTCGCAGGGCTCGAGTTCAAGTCGGACACACGCGCGCTGGTGCCGCGCTCGCCGATCGCCGAACTGATCCAGTCGGGTTTCTCGCCGTGGCTCGAGGACACCGACGTGGCGCGCGCGCTGGACCTGTGCACCGGTTCGGGCTGCATCGGCATCGCGATGGCGTCGCACAACCCGGACTGGCAGGTCGACCTCGTCGACGTCAGCGACGATGCCTTGTCGCTCGCGCGCGAGAACATCGAGTATCAGGACGTCGGCGCGCGCGTGCGCGCGATCGCCTCGGACCTGTTCGACGGGATCGCGGGCGAGCGCTACGACCTCATCGTCAGCAACCCGCCGTACGTGACCGAGCAGGAATTCGCCGCGCTGCCGCCCGAATACGGCCATGAGCCGAAGCTAGGCTTGACCGCGGGCGAGGATGGCCTCGACATCGCGCTGCGCATCCTCGCGCAGGCGCCCGACCATCTCGAGGAGGGCGGCGTGCTCATCGTCGAGGTCGGCGAGAGCGAGCACGCGCTCGCCGCGCTGCTGCCGCAGGTGCCGTTCAACTGGGTCGAGTTCAACGTCGGCGCGATGGGCGTGTTCGTGCTCACGCGTGAGGACCTCGTCGAGCATGCCGGCGCGATCGGCGCCGCGCTCGCCGCACGCGGCTGATCCTCCCGGCGACGCCGGATTCCGCACCGCCGCCCGCGGGTGCGGGATGCACGACCCGCGGGCGCGTCCTCCATTGCCGGAAAGCCCGTGTCGAGCAACGCCTTCGGAAAACTGTTCACCGTCACGACGTTCGGCGAGAGCCACGGTCCCGCGATCGGCTGCGTGATCGACGGCTGCCCGCCGGGCCTCGCGCTCGATCCCGCCGATTTCGCCGCCGACCTCGAGCGCCGCGCGACCGGGCGCTCGCGCTACACCTCGCAGCGTCACGAGGCCGATGCGATCGAGATCCTCTCGGGTGTGTTCGAGGGCCGCACCACCGGCACCCCGATCGCACTGCTGATCCGCAACACCGACCAGCGTTCGAAGGACTACGGCGAACTGCTCGAGACGTTCCGCCCCGGACACGCCGACTACACCTACTGGCACAAGTACGGCCTCCGCGATCCGCGCGGCGGCGGGCGCTCCTCGGCGCGCGAGACGACGATGCGCGTCGCCGCGGGCGTCGTCGCCAAGAAGTGGCTCGCCGAGCACCACGGCATCCGCGTGCGCGGCCACGTGTCGCAGATCGGCACGCTCGTGCCCGGCGCGTTCGATGCGGACATCGTCGAGACCAATCCGTTCTTCTGGCCCGACGCCTCGATGATCGAGGAACTCGAGGCCTACATCGATGCGGTGCGCAAGGCCGGCGACTCGGTCGGCGCGCGCGTCGACGTGGTCGCCGAAGGCGTGCCGCCGGGCTGGGGCGAACCGATCTACGGCAAGCTCGACGCCGACCTCGCCGCGGCCTTCATGTCGATCAACGCGGTCAAGGGCGTCGAGATCGGCGACGGTTTCGCGGCGGTCGCGCAGAAGGGCACCGAGCACCGCGACGAGATCACGCCGCAGGGTTTCCTGTCCAACCACGCCGGCGGCATCCTCGGCGGCATCAGCAGCGGCCAGGCGATCACCGCGAGCGTCGCGTTCAAGCCGACCTCGAGCCTGCTCGTGCACGGGCGCAGCGTGAACCTCGCCGGCGAACCGATCGAGGTGCGCACGAAGGGCAGGCACGATCCCTGCGTCGGCCTGCGCGCGACGCCGATCGTCGAGGCCATGCTCGCGCTCGTGCTGATCGACCACGCACTGCGACACCGCGCGCAATGCGGCGACGTCGGCCCGATCGCGCCGCGCATCCCGGGCGAGGTCGCGCGATGAGCCGGCCGCGCATCTGGGTCTCGCAGCCGCTGTTCGACGACCTGCTCGCGCCGCTTCGCGACTACGCCGATGTCGTCACGACCACGGACGTCGCCGAGCATTCGCCGGCGCAGATCGCTGCCGCGCTGCGCGACGCCGACGGCGCACTCGTCACGCTCAACGAGCGCATCGACGGCGCGGCGATCGCGCAGGCGCAGCACCTGCGCGCGATCGCCAACGTCGGCGTCGGCTACAACAACCTCGATGTCGCCGCGCTCGCCGGTGCCGGGATCGCCGCGACCAACACGCCCGACGTGCTCACGGAGACGACCGCCGACTTCGCCTGGGCGCTGCTGCTCGCGACCGCACGGCGCGTCACCGAGGCCGAGCGTTGGCTGCGTTCCGGCGCGTGGACGCAGTGGTCGTTCGACCGCCTGCTCGGCGCCGACGTACACGGCGCGACGCTCGGCATCCTCGGCATGGGGCGCATCGGCCAGGCGATCGCGCGGCGCGCGGCCGGCTTCGACATGCGCGTGGTCTACCACAACCGCAGTCGTGTTTCCGATGCGATCGAGGCGGCCTGCCGTGCGCGCTGGGTGTCGTTCGACACGCTGCTCGCGTCGTCCGATCACCTCGTGCTGGTGCTGCCGTACTCGGCGTCGAGCCATCACGTCATCGATGCCACCGCGCTCGCGGCGATGAAGCCGACCGCGACGCTGGTCAACCTCGCGCGTGGCGGCATCGTCGACGATGCCGCGCTCGCCGAGGCGCTCGCCGCAGGCCGTCTCGGCGGCGCCGGCCTCGACGTGTTCGAGGGCGAGCCGGCGGTGCACGAGCGCCTGCTCGCCTGCGACAACGTCGTGCTCACGCCGCACATCGCGAGCGCGAGCCGCGCGACACGACGCGCGATGGTCGCGCTAGCGGTCGCCAACCTCGGCGCTGCGCTCGGTTTCGGCCCGCGCGCCGGCGATCCGCCCAACCTCGTTCCGGGCAGCGCGCTGCCGCGCCTGCCGTCGCCCTGATCCGCTCCGCCTCCCTCCGCTGCATCCCTGCCAGGACATCACCCGCATGAGCAAGAAGTACAAGGTCGCTCTGGTCGGCGCCACCGGCGCCGTCGGCGAAACGCTGATCTCGATCCTGCTCGAGCGCAAATTCCCGATCTCGGAATTCGTGCCGCTCGCGAGCGAGCGCAGCGCCGGCGAGAAGATCGCATTCGGGGCCAGACAGGTGGTCGTGCAGGACCTGGCCACGTACGACTTCGCCGGCGTCGACATCGCGTTCTTCTCGGCCGGCGGCAGCGTCAGCCGCGTGCACGCGCCGCGCGCCGCGGAAGCGGGCGCCGTGGTCATCGACAACACCTCGGAGTTCCGCCGCGACGACGACGTGCCGCTCGTGGTCAGCGAGGTCAATCCCGACGCGATCGCGGGCTACACGAAGCGCGGCATCATCGCCAACCCGAACTGCTCGACGATGCAGCTGCTCGTCGCGCTCGCGCCGATCCACCGCGAGGCCGGCATCGAGCGCATCAACGTCGCGACCTACCAGTCGGTGTCCGGCGCGGGCCGCTCGGGCATCGAGGAACTCGGCCGCCAGACCGCGGCACTGCTCAACTTCCAGGAGGTCAAGCCGTCGAAGTTCACCAAGCAGATCGCGTTCAACGTGATCCCGCACATCGACGACTTCCAGGACAACGGTTACACGCGTGAAGAAATGAAGATGGTCTGGGAAACGCGCAAGATCCTCGGTGACGAGTCGATCCAGGTGAACCCGACCGCCGTGCGCGTACCGGTGTTCCTCGGTCATGCCGAGGCGGTGCATATCGAAACCCGCGACAAGATCACGGTGGAGCGTGCCCGCGAGTTGCTACAAAGCGCGCCCGGCGTGGAGCTCGTCGACGAGCGCAAGGCGGGCGGCTATCCGACGCCGGTCGGCGACGCGGCCGGGAACGACGCCGTGTTCGTCGGGCGCGTCCGCGAGGACATCTCGCATCCGCGCGGGCTGGACCTCTGGATCGTCTCCGACAATATCCGCAAGGGCGCCGCATTGAATGCCGTCCAAGTTGCGGAACTGTTGGCGAAAACGTATCTGTAATCCGTAGTTACGATTGTGTTATAAGGCATTTTCGAGCTTGAAACGGGCCGCATCGGCCCGTCGGAATGCCCAAAAACCTGCAAAGCCTCTGGGGAGCGCTGTTCATGAAACGACCGCTGCAATTGTCGCTGGCCATCGCGCTCGCGCTGGGGGTGACCGATGCGTTCGCGCTGGGACTCGGCGCGATCCAGGTCCGTTCCGGGCTCAACCAGCCGCTCGTCGCCGAGATTCCGGTCATCCTCAACACGCCGAACGAGGCCGAGGGCCTCGTCGTGCAGCTCGCCAGCGTCGAGGATTTCGAGCGCGTCGGCCTGAGCCGCTCGAACATCAGCGTGCCGCTGCAGTTCACGATGGCCAAGAACGCGCGTGGCGAGACCGTCGTGCGCGTGACCAGCGAGGACGTCGTGCGCGATCCGTTCCTCGGCGTCCTCGTCGAGGCGAACTGGCCCAAGGGCCGCCTGCTGCGCGAGTACACGGTGCTGCTCGATCCGCCGGTCATGGCACCGGCCGTGAAGGGCTCGAGCGCGGTCGCCGCGGGTACCCGTGACGCCGAACGTGCAGCGACCCAGGCGCTGCCGCCGTCGTCGAAGCCGGCCACGCCGGCACCTCCCACGCCTGCGCGTCCGGCCACGCCGCCGCGCGCGACCGCTGCGACGCCACCGCCGGCGTCCGCTCCGGCACCGACGCCGCCGCGTGTCAGCGGCACGGGCTACGGCCCGGTCGCCGCCGGCGAAACGCTCGGCGAGATCGCGCGCGCCACGCGCTCGGGCGACGTCAGCGTCAACCAGATGATGCTCGCGCTGCTCAAGGCGAACCCGAACGCGTTCTATCGCGACAACGTCAACGCGCTCAAGCGCGGCTCCGTGCTGCGCATCCCGTCGGCCGAGGAGATCGCCGCGACCGGTACGGCACGTGAAGCCGCTGCGTCCGTTCGCGCACAGATCGACGACTGGCGTGGTGGCGCGTCGACGCCGACGCGCGTCGCCGACACCGGCGCGACCTCGACGCCGTCGTCCGCGTCCTCGACGTCGCGCCCGTCGTCGTCGAGCGGCGAGCGCCTCGCCCTCGTGCCGCCGCGTGAAGGCTCCGCGAGCCAGAACGCGGCCGACCGTCCCGCCGGCGGTACGCCCGGTGGTACCGGCGATGCCGCCTCGAAGGCCGAACTGGCCCGCGTCAAGGAAGCGCTCACGAGCCGCGAGCAGGAGAGCGCCGAGCTCAAGTCGCGCGTCAAGGACCTCGAGGAGATCCGCGGCAAGAACGACAAGCTCATCTCGCTGCAGAACTCCGAGCTCGCCGAGCTGCGCGAGAAGCTTCAGAAGATGCAGGATGACGCGCTGATCGCGTCGGCCAAGCCGTCCACGCCGGCCGCGGCGACACCTCCGGCGGCCGCGACGCCGACCCCGCCGCCGGTCGAGCCGGTGACCACGCCGGCCGCACCCGCGACGACCCCGCCGAAGGATGACATCTGGGGCGGCGACACCAAGCCTGCCGATCCCGCCGCGACCGCACAGGGCGATACGCCCGTCGCGCCGCCGGTCGACACGCCGGCCGATCCGACCGTGACCACGGAAACGCCGGCCACGGCGACCGCGCCGGTCGACCCGGCTGCGCCGTCGACGCCGCCTGCCGCGACGACCGAACCGCCTGCGCCGGCTCCGGTCGAGCCCGCCGTGACCGAACCCGCGGCGACCACCCCGGCGGCGACGCCCGCGCCTGCCGCCGAGGCGCAGCCGTGGTACCTCGAGCCGTGGGCACTGGGTGCCGCCGGTGTCGGTGGCCTGCTGCTCGTGCTGCTCGGTGTCGCCGGCCTGCGCAAGCGCAAGCCTGCCGCGACCGAGCGTGCCTCGATCGCCGACTCGTTCGGCGACTCGCCGGTGCCCGCGGACGACGGCTTCGCCGCCGCACCGATCGACGCCGAGGAGCAGGCGCTCATCGACCAGGTGCGCCGCGATCCCGGCAACGCCGGTGCGCATCTCGAACTGCTGAGCCTGTACTACGCCAACCGCGACGCGACCAAGTTCGAGGCCGCCGCCGAGGAGATGTACGCGTTCGTCGCCGATCCGAACCAGCCCGAGTGGCGCGAGGCGCGTGCGATGGGCGAGGAACTCGTCCCGCACAACCCGCTGTTCGGCGGCACGGCGTCGCTCACCGACTTCGCCGATGACAGCTACACCACTGCACCGCGCGACGACGGCTTCTCGTTCGACGAGCCGACCAAGGACAAGGCGCCCGACTACGACAGCTACGTGTTCGACGATCCGCCGCCCGCGCCGGAACCGGCCGCCGACCCGTACCGCACGGCCGCGTTCGAGGCCCTGCCCGAGACCCCGGCGGCGGCGCCGTCCGATTTCGAGTTCGACTTCGACGATCGCCGTCCGCCTGCGAAGCCGGCCGAGGCCGACACGGGCTTCAGCTTCGACCTGCCGCCGATCGAGCCGTTCACGCCGCCCCCGCCGGCTCCGGTGCCCGCGCCGCGCGAGGAACCGGAAGCGTTCGATTTCGAGCCCGTCACGCCGCCGGCGCCCGAGCCCGAAGACGAGCCTGCAACGACGATCGACGACGACGAGTTCTTCGCCGGCGACGATGCGATCGGCACGAAGCTCGACCTCGCCAAGGCCTACCTCGACATGGGTGATCCGGAAGGCGCCCGCGCGATGCTCGAGGAAGTGCTCGCCGAGGGCAGCCCGTCGCAGCAGGCCGAGGCCCGCAAGCTGATCGGCGAGATCGGCTGATCCACGCCTCCACGCGATGACACGACGAAGGCCGGGCATGTCCCGGCCTTCGTCGTTTCGGGACTCGAACCGTTGCTGTGCGGGGGAAGTTCGAAGCGAACGCTCGAAAGAGTTGCCGCGTGAGGCTTCCGACGACGAACGCCGGGATGCCGACTCGCTCTCGCGGCAACACGGCATCGCGCGCGTTCATTCCCTTCTCCCTCCGGGAGAAGAGCCTGCCCCGTACTCCGATACGGGGTGGCCCGCAGGGCCGGATGAGGGGTCGGGATCGCGATGATGATCGGACGTGGTCTCGATCCCGCACCCTCTCCCCAACCCCACTCCCGGAGGGAGAGGGGCTCAAGCGCAGCCTCATTTCGGGAGGACGCATCAGAAGTGTGCGATCGCGCGACACCACATGCCAGGAAGCACCATGCGATGGCTCCTCTGACGGCGCGAGGCGGTGTTCGGATCTTCCCCGGACAGCAGTGCGGGCTCACCGGCATGCGATGGCATGGGGCTCGGGATGTGGACTCACCGGGAAATGAACCCGCCACCGTCCTGATCCCGCGGCGGTGCGTCCGGACCGGTTCCCGCCACCGCTGGGCCCGCGGCACATTCCGCGCGATAATCGGCGGTCCCCAGTCACCCCGGAACCCGCGTTGCGCATCGCGCTCGGCATCGAATACGACGGCACCGACTTCCACGGCTGGCAGCGCCTGTCGCACGCCGCGAACGTGCAGTCGGCGGTCGAGCAGGCGGTGTCGTCGGTGGCCGACCACGCGGTCGAGGTGACCTGCGCCGGTCGCACCGATGCCGGCGTGCATGCGCGCTGCCAGGTCGTGCATTTCGATTCGGATGCCGAACGCGGCGAGCGCGGCTGGATGCTCGGTCCCAATGCGCGCCTGCCGCGCAGCATCGGCGTGCGCTGGGCGCGGATCGTCGCCGACGATTTCCATGCCCGCTTCTCGGCGACCGCACGGCGCTACCGCTACACGATCCTCAACCGCACCGCGCGGCCCGCGCTCGACGCGCGCTACGTCGCCTGGGAGCGCCAGCCGCTCGATGACGAGGCGATGCACGCGGCCGGACAGGCGCTGATCGGCGAGCACGATTTCAGTGCGTTCCGCACGATCGCCTGCCAGGCGCGCACGCCGCACCGCAACGTGCGCGCGCTGCGCGTCGTGCGCGACGACGACCGCGTGCATGTCGAGATCGAGGCCAACGCGTTCCTTCACCACATGGTGCGCAACATCGTCGGTTCGCTGCTGCCGGTCGGCCGCGGCGAGCGCCCGGTCGCGTGGCTGGCCGAGCTGCTCGCGGGGCGTGACCGCAGCGTCGCCGGGCCCACCGCGGTCGCCGCGGGACTGTGCTTCCTCGCGCCACGCTATCCTGCGCGTTTCGCGCTCCCGGCCGAGGTGTCCGAGGCATGACCCGCACGCGCATCAAGTTCTGCGGCATCACGCGCGTCGAGGATGCGCAGGCCGCGGTCGTGCTCGGCGTCGACGCGCTCGGTTTCGTGTTCACGCGCCGCAGCGCGCGCTTCGTCGGGCTTGCCGAAGCGGTGCGCCTGCGTCGTGCGCTGCCGCCGTTCGTCGGTGCCGTCGCGCTGTTCATGGACGACGATCCAGCCTGGGTGCGTGAGGTGGTCGCGACCGTGCGGCCCGACCTCGTGCAGTTCCACGGCGAGGAGGCCGCCGCCGACTGCGCGTCCTGCGGCACGCCCTGGATCAAGGCCGTGCCGATGGGCTCGGTCGCGGATGTGGCAAGCTATGCGACCGGCTACCCCGGAGCCGCCGGCTTCCTCCTCGACGCGCATGCGAGCGGCGGGCAGGGCGGCGGCGGCGCGACGTTCGACTGGTCGCGCGCCATCGGGACGGGCCGTCCGCTGATCCTCGCGGGCGGGCTCGACGCAGGCAACGTCGGCGCGGCGATCGCGCAGGTGCGGCCGTACGCGGTGGACGTCTCCAGCGGCATCGAAGCCGCCCGCGGCATCAAGGATGCGCGGCGCATGCAGGATTTCGTCGCGGCCGTGCGCGCCGCCGACCACGCTCTCACCAGGCCAGCTTCGTGAACGAACCGATCACCGTCTCCGACTACCACGCGTACCCCGATGCGCACGGGCGCTTCGCCGATTTCGGCGGCGTCTACATGCCCGAGACGCTCATGCCGCCGCTCGAGGAACTCACCGCGGCCTACCTCGCGATGCGCGAGGATCCCGCGTTCCTCGCCGAGTTCGAGCGCGACCTCAAGTACTACGTCGGCCGTCCGTCGCCGATCTACCACGCCGAGCGCCTGTCGCAGAAGATCGGCGGCGCGCAGATCCTGCTCAAGCGCGAGGACCTGAACCACACCGGCGCGCACAAGATCAACAACACGATCGGCCAGGCGCTCGTCGCGCGCCGCATGGGCAAGCGCCGCATCATCGCCGAGACCGGCGCGGGCCAGCACGGCGTCGCGACCGCGACCGTGTGCGCGCGCTTCGGCCTCGACTGCATCGTCTACATGGGCGCGGTCGACATCGAGCGCCAGAAGATCAACGTGTACCGCATGAAACTGCTCGGCGCCGAAGTCGTGCCGGTCACCTCGGGCTCGAAGACGCTCAAGGACGCGCTCAACGAGGCGATGCGCGACTGGGTCACCAACGTCGCCGACACGTTCTACATCATCGGCACGGTCGCGGGCCCGCATCCGTACCCGATGATGGTGCGCGACTTCAACGCCGTGGTCGGCCGCGAGGCGCGCGCGCAGATGCTCGAGCAGTTCGGGCGCCTGCCCGACGTGCTGACCGCCTGCGTCGGCGGCGGCTCGAACGCGATCGGCCTGTTCCATGCGTTCCTCAACGACCGCGACGTCGCCATCGTCGGCGCCGAAGCGGCCGGCGACGGCATCGACACGGGCCGCCACGCGGCCTCGCTCGCAGCCGGCCGCAAGGGCGTGCTGCACGGCAACCGCACCTATGTGATCTGTGACGACCACGGCCAGATCACCGAGACGCATTCGATCTCGGCCGGCCTCGACTATCCGGGCGTCGGTCCCGAGCACGCGTTCCTCAAGGACTCGGGCCGCGCGCGCTACGAAGGCGTCACCGACGACGAGGCGCTCGCCGCGTTCCACGAACTCGCGCGCACCGAAGGCATCCTCGCCGCGCTCGAATCCAGCCACGCGGTCGCGCAGGCGATGAAGCTCGCGCGCGAGCTGCCGAAGGACAAGCTCATCCTCTGCAACCTGTCCGGCCGTGGCGACAAGGACGTGCACACGATCGCCGCGCGCGAGGGGATCTCGCTGTGAGCGCCGTCGACGCTGTGCCCGTGTCGAGCGACGCCACGATCCAGCGCATCGACGCGCGCTTCGCCGCGCTGCGTGCGTCCGGACGCAAGGGCCTCATCCCGTTCGTCACGGCCGGTGATCCGCTGCCCGAAGCGACCGTCGCGATCATGCACGCGCTCGTCGAGGGCGGTGCCGACCTCATCGAGCTCGGCGTGCCGTACTCGGATCCCGTCGCCGACGGCCCGGTGATCCAGCATGCGAGCGAACGCGCGATCGCGCGTGGCGTCGGCATCGAGGCGATCCTCGCCGCCGTGCGCACGTTCCGCGAGCGCGATGCGCACACGCCGGTCGTGCTGATGGGCTACCTCAATCCGATCGAGATCTACGGCTACCCGCGCTTCGCCGCCGAGGCCGTCGCGGCCGGTGTCGATGGCGTGCTCGTCGTCGACGTGCCGGTCGAGGAGTCCGACACGCTCGCGCCGCTGACCGATGCGGGCCTGCGCCAGGTGTTCCTCGTCGCGCCGACCACGACCGACGCGCGCCTCGCCGCGATCCGCGCGCGTGCGCGCGGCTTCGTCTACTACGTGTCGTTCGCGGGCATCACCGGTGCCGATCGTCTCGACGTGTCGGCGGTCGGCACGCGCGTCGCGCACATCCAGCAAGGCGGCTCGATCCCGGTCGCGGTCGGCTTCGGCGTACGCGATGCGGCCACGGCGGTCGCGGTCGCCGCGGCGGCCGATGCGGTCGTGATCGGCAGCGCACTCGTCGCGCACCTCGCCGACGCACCCGATGCCGACACCGCGGCGCGGCGTGCGCGCGATTTCCTCGCGCCGATCCGCAGCGCCCTCGACGGCGTGCGAACGCCCTGACATCCACGCCCGGCGCGCGATGTCCGCGCCGGCACCCTGGGAGACATGCGATGAACTGGTTGCAGAAACTCATGGCCCCGCGCATCCGCACGCAGGGCACCGCCAAGGGCAAGGTGCCCGAGGGCCTGTGGGAGAAGTGCGACGGCTGCGGCGCCGTGCTCTACGGCCCCGAGCTCGAGAACAATCTCATGGTGTGCCCGAAGTGCGCGCACCATCATCAGATCCGCGCGCGCAAGCGCCTCGGTGCGCTGCTCGATGCCGGCACGAGCGCCGAGCTGTACGCCGACCTCGAGCCTGTCGACGCGCTGCGCTTCAAGGATTCCAAGAAGTACAAGGACCGCATCGTCGCCTCGCAGAAGCAGACCGGCGAGAAGGATGCGCTGATCGCGATGCACGGCCGCATCAAGGGCAACCCGCTCGCTGCGGTCGCGTTCGAGTTCTCGTTCATGGGCGGCTCGATGGGCTCGGTCGTCGGCGAGAAGTTCACGCGCACGGCCGAGTTCGCGCTCGAACAGCGCATGCCGTTCGTGTGCTTCTCGGCCACCGGCGGCGCGCGCATGCAGGAAGGCCTGCTCTCGCTCATGCAGATGGCCAAGACTTCGGCCGCGCTCGCGCGCCTGCGTGCCGCGGGCCTGCCGTTCATCTCGGTGCTCACGCACCCGACCACGGGCGGCGTCTCGGCGAGCTTCGCGATGCTCGGCGACATCAATATCGGCGAGCCCAAGGCGCTGATCGGCTTCGCTGGTCCGCGCGTGATCGAGCAGACCGTGCGCGAGACGCTGCCCGAAGGCTTCCAGCGCTCCGAGTTCCTGATCGACCACGGCGCGATCGACGCGATCGTCGATCGCCGCCAGATGCGCGACAAGCTGTCGGACCTGTTCGCGCTGATGATGCGGCAGCCGAAGGCGGTGGCTTGAGGCATCGAGGAACGACCTGGGAGAGGCCATGGGAGTCGAGCTGTACATCACTCGCGCCGAGTTCTGGGCGGACAACGAGCCCTCACCCATCACGGCCGAGGAGTGGCTGTCCTATGTCGAGTCGGATCCGGAACTTTCTCTCGACACATCCCAAGGCGAATACTTCGCGCGCTGGCAGGGCAAGTCGGCCCATGAGGATCCGTGGCTGGATTGGTTCGAGGGCAACATCAGCACGAAATGGCCGGATGTCGCGCTGTACGTGAAGATGCTTCAGGTTGCGCAGGCTCTTGGAGGTCGTGTTCAGGACGACGATGGCGTGGTCTACCAGTCTCCTGCGGACTGGCAGTTCGATCCGAGCTCGACGGGTGGTGCCTGAGCCCATTCTTTCGGTAGAGCCTGTTCTGCGGCCCGGTCCGATTCGGGCGGTCAGCACGCGGTATGTGACGTGGTACAGCGGATTCCGTGATCGGATGGGTGTGTGTGTACTACGGTGGAATCGCCTTCAGCGGCTGTGTCCTGAGCGTTCTTCCATGCTCGCCGTGCCGCACACGCGTGAATCCCGTGCTTCTCGGTCCTGCAACATCTGAAGTTCCTTGATCCCTCCTGATCAGCCGTTCGGCTGTCGAACGTCGTGCGATGACCGGCCTGGGGTGTCGAGTCCTGCGCCGGCGTGACCCGCGGCTGCCACCTCAACCTCCGGCACGCGGTCACCGTCACATTCCATGCGAGCATGCCCGCCTCTCCCTGGGGAGCCTGCCCATGCGCCTGTTCCGTGCCGTTCCCGTCCTGCTCGCCGTGTTCGCCGGTCCGGTCGCCGCGCAGGCGCCGGCCTATTACCTGAGCCAGCCCGCTTTGTCGCCGGACGGGCGCGAGATCGCGTTCGTGTCGGGCGAGGACATCTGGACCGTGCCCGCAGCCGGCGGTGAAGCACGCCTGCTCGTCGCGGGCGAGGGCAGCGATGCGCGGCCGATGTATTCGCCGGACGGACGCCGGCTCGCCTATGTGTCGACGCGCACCGGCAACGGCGACGTCTACGTGCTCGACCTCGCCAGCGGACGCAGCGAGCGCGTCACCTGGGACGACGGTTACGACAGCCTCGACGCATGGTCGCGCGACGGCGAGTGGCTGTACTTCAGTTCGACGCGCGACAACGTCGGCAACATGTCCGGCATCTACCGCGTGCGCGCGAACGGCGGCACGCCGATGCCGGTGTCGCGCGAGGCCTACCGCAACCACGAGGGCGCGGCGCCGTCACCGGATGGTCGCGAGCTCGCGCTGACCGGCAACGGCACCGGCGACAACCAGTGGTGGCGCAACGGCCACAGCAACCTCGAGGTCGGCGCGATCTGGCTGCTCGCCGACGACGGCCGTCACGCCTACCGCCGCGTGACACCCGACGACGCGCGCGCGCTGTGGCCGATGTGGGGCGCCGGCGGCGACACGATCTGGTACATGAGCGACCGCGGCGGCACCGAGAACCTGTGGCGCACGACGCGCGCGGGCGAGGCCATCCAGGTCACGCGTTTCACCGACGGCCGCGTGCTGTGGCCGTCGATCGCCGTGGACGGCAGCGCGATCGTGTTCGCGCGCGATTTCGGCCTCTGGCGCTTCGACGTCGCGAGTGGGCAGGCCGCGCCGGTGCCGGTCACGCTGCGCGGCGCCGCCTCGGCGCCACGTGCCACGCACGATGCGCTGACCGGCGAGTTCAGCGAACTTGCGGTGTCGCCCGACGGCAAGAAGGTCGCGTTCGTCGCGCGCGGCGAGGTGTTCGCCGCGTCGACCGACAAGGGCGGCCGCGCCGATCGCCTCACGCGCACGCCGCAGGCCGAGTTCCACGTCGCCTGGGCACCCGACAGCCGCCACGTCGTCTACGTTTCGGAGCGCGACGGGCACGCGCGCGTCTACCGCCACGACCTCGTCGGCGGCGAGGTGCAGGTGCTGTCCGAGGCGGGCCGCGAGGCGATGCGCCCGCAGGTCTCGCCCGATGGCAAGCACGTCGCGTTCCTGCTCGACGCGCGCGAACTGGTCAGCGTCGACCTCGCCACGCGCAAGCCGCGCCGCATCGCGACGATGGCGATGGACCTCGTGCGGCCGCTCGAGGCCGACCGCGCGTTCGCGTGGTCGCCCGACAGCCGCTGGCTGGCCTGGCAGGCCTACGGCGAGCGCATGTTCCGCAACACCTTCGTTGCGCCGCGCGACGGCGGCGAAGCCGTGCAGGCGAGCTTCCTCGCCAACGTCGGCGCCGACGCGATCACGTGGTCGCCCGACGGCAAGGCGCTGTTCTTCTCGACCGGCCAGCGTACCGAGCCGTCGCAGGTCGCGCGCGTCGACCTGCTGCCGCGCGTGCCGAAGTTCAGCGAGGAGACGTTCCGCAACCTGTTCCGCGAGCAGACGCCGCCGGCGGTGTCGAATCCCGATGCGCCGGCGGACACGCCGAAGGCGAAGACCGCCGCGAACGACGAGGCCAAGGACAAGGACGACGCGAAGGCGGGCGACAGGAAGACCGCCGAGCGCGTGCGCGTGCAGGCCGAAGGGATCCGCGAGCGCCTCGCGCTGCTGCCGATCGGCCTCGATGTCGGTGCGCTCGCGGTGAGCCCGGACGGTACGTCGCTGCTGCTCACCGCCGAGTCGGCGGGACGCACGAACCTCTTCCTCTACCCGATCGACGAACTCGCCGACGAGCCGCCCGTGCCGCGCCAGCTCACCGCGACCGCGGGCCCCAAGCTCGCCGCGCAGTTCGCGCCCGACGGCAAGAGCGTCTACGTGCTCGATGGCGGCCGCATCAGCGTGGTCACGGTCGCCGACGGCAAGGCCAGGCCGCTCGCGGTGACCGCCGAGGTCGACGGCGATTTCGACGCCGGCAAGGTCGTCGTGTTCGAACAGGCCTGGCGCTGGCTGCGCGACGCGTTCCACGATCCGGGCATGCACGGCGTCGACTGGTCCGCGCTGCGCACCGCCTATGCGCCGCGCATCGCCGCGGCGCAGACGCCGGGCACGCTGCGCGAGCTGCTCAACCTCATGATCGGCGAACTCGACGCCTCGCATACCGGCGTGCGCGGTCCGGGCCAGCCCGCATTCGCGACGGGGCACGTCGGCATCACGTTCGAGCGTGAGGCCTACGAGCACGACGGCCGCCTGCGTGTCGCCACGATCGTGCCGGGCTCGCCCGTCGCGGTCGCCGGCGGCGTCGAACCCGGCGACGAGCTGCGCAGCGTGGACGGCGTCGCGATCGCGGTCGGCAGCAACCTCGATCGCCTGCTCGAACACCGCGTCGACCGCGAAACCGTGCTCGCGTTCGCGCGCGGCGGCAAGACGCGCGACGTGCGCGTGAAGCCGGTCGACGCGCGCACGATCGGCGCGCTCGCCTACCGCGCGTGGGTCGCCGCGAACCGCGCCTACGTCGACAAGGCCAGCGGCGGGCGCCTCGGCTACGTGCACATGGCCGACATGTCGATGGCCTCGCTGCAGCGGCTCTACGTCGACCTCGACGCGGACAACGCGACCCGCGAAGGCGTGGTCGTCGACGTGCGCAACAACTTCGGCGGCTTCGTCAACGCGTACGCACTCGACGTGCTCGCGCGCCGGCCGTACCTCAACATGCGCTTCCGCGGCCAGCCGGTCGCCTCGGCGCGCGCGATCCTCGGCCAGCGCTCGCTCGAGCGCCGCACCGTGCTCGTGACCAATCGCGTCACGCTCTCGGACGGTGAGGATTTCAGCGAAGGCTACCGCCGTCTCGGCCTCGGCAGGATCGTCGGCGAACCGACCGCGGGCTGGATCATCTACACCTCGAACGCGACGCTGCCCGACGGCTCGAGCGTGCGTCTGCCGTTCATCACGATCACGACCGCTGACGGCCAGCCGATGGAAGGCGCACCGCGTCCCGTCGACGTACCGGTCGAACGCGCGCTCGGCGAAGGCTACCGCGGCGTCGACAGCGAGCTCGATACGGCGGTGCGGGTGTTGCTCGAGGGCCAATAGGATCGGTCACGCCGCACATGCACGCGGCGAACGTCGCCGACTATGGTGGCGACATGCTTCACGGCGGAATCGCCTGCGGCGGTTCCGCCCTACGCAACGCATCTGCCCGTGTAGGGCGGAACCCGCGAAGCGGATTCCGCCGTCACTGGATGACGACGCAACGCATGGCGGAATCGCTCGCGGCGATTCCGCCTGCGGTTTCGATCAGCGCAGGTTGAGGAAATCCACGCTGCAGATGAAGCGCACCGCGTCCAGGCGCGGCGTGGCTTGGCGAGGTAATGAGGTGGTGGCGACAAGCTTCACGGCGGAATCGCCTGCGGCGGTTCCGCCCTACGCAACGCTCATGCCCGATAGGGCGGAACCCGCGAAGCGGATTCCGCCGTCACTGGATGACGACGCAACGCATGGCGGAATCGCTTGCGGCGATTCCGCCTGTGCGTGCGATCAGCGCAGGTTGAGGAAATCCACGCTGCAGACGAAGCGCACCGCGTCGAGGCGCGGCGTGGCCTGCGGGATCGCCGTGCGCAGCGCCTCGAGTTCGGCTTCGAGCGCGTCGATCTCTTCCTGGCGCACGGAAGGATTGACGCGGGCGAGCGCGACGAGGCGCGCGTGCTCGCCACCGAGTTCGGCTTCGGCGCGATCCAGGGCGCCACCGATCTCGCGCTGGGTGCGTTCGCGTGCGAGCGTCTCGGCGTGCGCGAGCATCGGCTTGACGAGCTTGGTCAGCACGGGGCGGTACTTGGTGTACTCGATCGCGCGGTCGGCCGCGCGCGCGATGCTGTCGGCGCTGGGCTGGAAATCGGCGCGCGCGAGCAGGCGCGTGTCGACGACGATGCGCAGCGGGATCGGCGGCAGGTAGCGTTCGACCGCGAGCGAACGATCGGCCACACAGGACAGCACGAACACGCATTCGAGCAGCGCGCTGCGCGGCGGCAGCGTGTCGTCGACGAGGAACGAGGCATTGCCGTGCTCGCCTTCGACGAGCATGTCGAGCGCGCCGGCGACCATCGGGTGGTCCATGCGCAGCAGTTGAAGGTCCTCGCGCGCGAGTGCGATGCCGCGATCGAAGGTGATCTGCTGCGGGCCGTCCTTGAGACCCGGGAAGCCGTCGGTGCTGAGGTATTCCGGATCGAGGATGACGGTACGGGTGCCGCTTTCGTCGCTCTCGATACCGAACTGTTCGAACAGGCGCAGCACGAAGTCGTCGCTGGTGAGGTCGGCATCGGCTTCCGCGAGCGCGCGGCGCAGGCGTTCCTCGTGGCCCTGGCGGCTGCTCGCGAGTTCGAGCAGGCGGTCGCGGCCCGCGTTGACGAGG
Organism: Lysobacteraceae bacterium PS02065; assembly: GCA_029959555.1. Taxonomy (GTDB): domain Bacteria; phylum Pseudomonadota; class Gammaproteobacteria; order Xanthomonadales; family Rhodanobacteraceae; genus Dokdonella. Next base: position 46,483 of record JASCPI010000006.1, read on the forward strand.
GCGGAGAGCTCTTCGTGGGTCGCTCGCGTTTCGCCGATCAGCGCATCGATCTCGGCGTCGGGATCCTCGCCGCCGTGGGCATGCTGCTCGGCGAGTTCGACGAGGCGTGCACCGAAGCGCTTGAGCAGCTCGCGGCCGTCCGACGGACTGCCGCGGAACGCGTCGAGGCCGAGGTCGTACCAGCGCATCAGTGCATGCTGCGCGGTGCCCGAGAACGCGGCCACGTGGATCTGGATGTCGTGCTTCTGGCCGATGCGGTCGAGGCGGCCGATGCGCTGCTCGAGCAGGTCCGGATCGACCGGCATGTCCCACAGCACGAGGTGGTGCGCGAACTGGAAATTGCGGCCTTCCGAGCCGATTTCAGAGCACAGCAGCAGGCGCGCGCCTTCGCGGTCGGCGAAGTAGGCCGCGTTGCGGTCGCGCTGCATCAGCGTCATGCCTTCGTGGAAGCGCGCGACCTTGACGCCGCTGCGCGTGCGCAGCGCCTCCTCGAGTGCGAGCACCTTGGCCTGGGTGCGGCAGATCAGCAGCAGCTTGTCGTCGCCGAGACGCTCGAGCAGGCCGAGCAGCCACTCCAGGCGCGGATCGTCGGCGTAGGCGAGATCCACTTCGGGTGCGCGCGGCTGCAGGTCGAGATGGAACTCGCCGAGCAGGCGCTGGCGCCGGGTGTCGTCGAGCAGGCTGCCGTCGAGCGTGGTGAGCTGCGGCACGCGGCGCGGGAAGCCGCCGACCTGCACGCGGCGGTTGCGGAACATGACGCGACCGGTGCCGTGGCGGTCGATCAGTGCATCGAGCAGCGCGCGTCGCGAGGCCTCGTCGCCGGCATCGAGCAGCGCGGCGAGCTCGGCATCGTCGCCGAGGCGCGCGAGCAGGGCGGCACGCTCGTCGCCGTCGAGCGCTTCACCATCGTGCAGCTTGCCGGCGAGGCGCGAGAGTTCGGTGTAGCCGTCGGCCTCGGCCACGTAGGCATCGAGGTCGTGGTAGCGCGCGGGATCGAGCAGGCGCAGACGCGCGAAGTGGCCGCTGCGGCCGAGCTGTTCGGGCGTCGCGGTCAGCAGCAGCAGGTTCGGCACGCTCGCGGCGAGCGACTCGACCACCGTGTATTCGGTGCTCGCGGCCTCGGGCGTCCACGCGAGGTGGTGGGCCTCGTCGGCGATGACGAGATCCCAGCCCGCCTCGATCGCCTGCGTGGCACGCTTGGTGTCGCCGCTCAGGAAGCCGATGCTCGCGATGACGAGTTGCTCGTCGAGGAACGGGTTGTGGCCCGGGTGGCCGATCTCGATCGATTCGCAGCGCTCCTCGTCGAACAGCGAGAACTGCAGGTTGAAGCGGCGCAGCAGCTCGACGAACCACTGGTAGACGAGGCTTTCGGGCAGCAGCACGAGCACGCGGCCGACGCGGCCGCTGGCGACCAGGCGCGACAGGATCATGCCGGCCTCGATGGTCTTGCCGAGGCCGACCTCGTCGGCGAGCAGCGCGCGCAGCGGCTGGCGCATCGCGGCCACTTCGGCGACGCGCAGCTGGTGCGCGATGAGGTCGATGCGGGCCGATTCGAGGCCCCAGGCCGGTGAGCGCAGCGCGTCGGCACGGCGCAGCAGCGCCTCGATGCGGAAGTCGAAACGATCGGCGCGGTCGACGCGGCCCGAGATCAGGCGCTCGTCGGCGCGCGAGATCGCCTGCGCATCGTCGAGCTCGGCCTCGTTGAGCACGTGGCCGCCGCCGCGATACTCGAGCAGGCCGTCCGACTCGCCGACGTGCTCGATCGTGAAGCTGATGCCCTTGCCGGTGATCTTCTGCCCCGCGCGGAACTCGGCGCGCGCGATCGGCGCGCTGTGTGCGGCGTACTGCCGCAGCACGCCGGCCGTCGCGAACAGCACCTGCACGCTGCGGCCTTCGATGCGGATCAGCGTGCCCAGGCCCAGTTCGGGCTCGGCGTTGGAGAGGAAACGTTGGCCTGGAACCAGCTGCATCGTGACTCGCGAATCGTCTAGGGGCGTGGATTATCCACGCTGGGGGCGGAGGCACAACGAAAAACACCGCATCGCGGCGGCGCATCGACCGTGCACGTAACGTCACGCGCCGCGTGCAGGCACCCTCTGTGCAGGTATCCGGACATCCATGCGTCCGGTCGCGTCGTCGCGCCGACATGTCCTGCGAGCGCCGCAGGCGGCGATGCGGGTGCCCTGTCGTCGATCCCGCGGCGGATGCGCGCCGAACCCGGCCGCTTCGTCAGCCGCCGACGCCGTCGCAGGTGGTTTCCTGGTTCGCGCAGATGCCGCGGAACCACGCGCGCTGGGGCGAGCCGTGGGCCGCCTTGCCGTCGCCGCGCAGCGTGAACTCGACGAGCGCCCAGTCGCCCTCGCAGGCGACCATGCGCGTGACGTCGCCGCGGTCGGTGAGCCAGTGCTCGCCGAGGTCGACGAGGCGCGTGCTCGCGGCATCGGGCTTTTCATGGCCGTGCGCGGACTGAACCTTGAAACGCACGAGATTGCCCGCGATCCAGCCCGTGCCCGCATAGGTCGGGCGTGGGGAAGCCTGCCCGCTGCGGCCCGGATCGTCGCGTGCGCCGTCGATGCGCAGCCAGCCGTCCTTCGAGCCGGTCACGCGGAACTCCACGCCGTAGTCACGCTCGCCGTCGGGATTGACCATCGGGGGCAGCGTGCCGAGCACGCGTGCGTCGCGCGAGGGCGCGTCGCGCACGTTGAGGCCGGCCGGATCGCGATCGGCCACCCAGGCTTCGAGGCGGCACTCGGTGGCGTGTGCAGGCGCGGCGCCTTGCGGCGCCGCGTGGGAGATGCTCGCTACGAACGATACCGCCGCGAGCAGGGCGATCGCGCGTCCCGTCATCGCATCACGGCGCGGTGTGCGAGAGCACGTACTGCCAGCGGTTCTGGTCGGCATCGGCGGTCACCGCATCCCGGAACGACACGAAGTCATTGGGATGCAGGGTAGTGCATCCGGCCGAGTCGGTGTTGTTGCGGCTGCCCGAGTGGATCTTGAACGTGTTGTTGAGCGCGACCGAGCCGCCCGGATCGTCGGCGTTGAAGTAGCCGTCGTGGTTGGTGTCGCGCTGTACGCCGTTCGGCGCGGCGGCGACCGCGTCGGCCGTCGGACGCAGCGAGAAATCGGTGCCCGCCGAGGCCGGGTTGGGATGCGTCGTCTCGAACATGTCCATCGTGCCTTCGGCGATGCGGCCGAGCTCGCCGACGCCGTCGCCGGTCACGTCCACGCCATCGCCGCGGCGGAACGTGACGTCGGGGTTGGTGCGCTGGTTGGCGTCGTACTGCGCAGTCGGCTCGGTCGAGGCACGGTTGAACTCGCTCACGTGCACGGTGCCGTCGGCATCGCGCGCGATCACGGCGAGGCGGTCGTCGTAGACGCCCTGGCCGTTGTTCGTGGTGGTGATGTTCTCGTTGCGCAGGCCGAGGATCACGCGGTCGCCGTTGGCGAGGGCGTCCTGTGCAGCCTGATTGCCGCGCGTCTCGACGATGCTCGAGTAGACGTCGAACTTCTGCGTGTCGGTGAGGTTCGTGGTGTCGGGCATCGCGGGCGGGTTGGTGCCCGCGTCGTTGACACGGCGGATCGTGTTGCCGATCTCGGCCGGGCTCGCGAACAGCGTCTGCGCGCCGAGCTGTGGCGATGGATTGAGCGACATGTCCAGGCGCGCGGCGACCATGCGGTCGAGGGCGTCCTGCACGGCCTGCGGCTGGCCCTCGCGGGCGGCGTCGAGTGCGGCCGTCGCCTCGCCCTGGCGGCCTTCCCGGAACAGGTCGGCGACGGTCTGCGCGGTGGTCGCATTGTCGGCAGCCGGTGCGGCGGAGAAGTTGGCGGCGGCGGTATTGAACGTGCCGCTGGTCTGGACGGTGTTCTGCGTCGAGAAATCGGTCATGGCGAGGCTCCCTCTGCGCGCGTGGCGCCTGCGCACGCACGGCGCCGGCAAGGTGACCACGCTAGGCCTCCCGGCAGCTGACCGCAGCTAGGGCAAACCCCGGCGCGCACGTGCCCCCGGGTAAACCCCAGTTCCACGGTCGCGCGTGCTGCCGCGATCCTCGGGCGACGCCACCTGCCGTGAACGGTCCAGATGAATGCGACACGGGGTTGGCTGCGTACGGTGACGCGCGGATGGCGGCGCTGGCGCAACCCGCCCGCGCCCACCGTGCCGGTGCTCGCCGAAAGGCTTCGCGAGTACCCTCCCTACCTCGTGCCTTTCGCCGGCGCGCCGGGGTCGCTCGGCGAGACCGAGCGGGCCGCCAACCTGCGCCATCTGCTCGCGGTGCGTGCGCATCGCACGCAGGTGCTCGCGCGCCTGCTCGAAGCCTGGGGCATCGACTTGCCGCGCGGCCTGCACGCGCCCGATCCTGCCCCCGTGCTCGCCTCGCTCGAGCGCTGGGCGCGGCAGGCGTGGCCGCCGCTCGCGCTCGCCGATACGTCGCTGGCCGATCCCGTGGCCTGGGAAGCGAGTGCGCTGGACGCCGGCGATCGCGCGCGTTCGATGCTCATGGACGTCGCGATCGTGCTCGGCGGCGTGCTCACGGCGCATCGTCGCGACGCCTACTGGGGGCTCGCCGAGCCGGGCAGCGGGGACGCGGGACGCATCGTGCTCGTCGCGCGCGGTCCCGTGTCTTCACCGACGCTGCTCGACGTGCAGGCGGCCTGCCTCGAGCGCTTCGCCGCGGCCGGGCGTCCCGGTGCGCCGCGACGGACCTTGGGCGGCATCGTGCTCGGATGCCTGCGCAAGGGGTGATCCCTGACCCGGATTCGAGCGCGTGACGCAAGACGTGCAGAAGACGTTGCCGTGCCGGTTTTGACCGCTGCGGCGGCGGAATCCGCTACGCGGGTTCCGCCCTACGGCACGATGGGTAGGGCGGAACCGCCGCAGGCGATTCCGCCGTGTCGCATGACGCCGCACCGGATCGCGGAATCCGCCGTGTGGATTCCACGTTACCCGGGCAACCGACGCGCGTCGATCACCAGATCTTCACGCGCACATCGGCCGGACGCACCATCGCGTCGCCGGCCTTGCAGCCGAACGCCTCGGCGAACAGCGGCATGTTCGACGGTGCGCCGATCGCGCGGAACTTGCCCGGGGCGTGCGAATCGGTGTTGGCGAGCACGCGCGATTCTTCGGGCAACGTATTGGTGCGCCACACGCGCGCCCAGTTGATGAAGAAGCGCTTCTCCGGCGAAAGGCCGTCGATCGCGGCCTTGCCTTCGGGATGGCGCGCGAGCGCGAGCTGCAGGGCGTCGTAGGCCACCGCGAGGCCGCCGAGGTCGGCGATGTTCTCGCCGAGCGTGAGCTTGCCCTTCACGTGCACGTCGTCGAGCACGATGTAGTCGTCGAACTGCTTGACCAGCAGGTCGGTGCGCGCGGTGAAGGCCTTGCGGTCCTCGTCGGTCCACCAGTTGCTGAAGTTGCCCTTCGCGTCGAACTGGCTGCCGCGGTCGTCGTAGCCGTGGCCCATCTCGTGGCCGATCACGGCGCCGATGCCGCCGTAGTTGAGCGCGTGGTCGGCCTTGGCGTCGAAGAACGGCGGCTGCAGGATCGCCGCGGGGAACACGATCTCGTTCTGCGCGGCGTTGTAGTAGGCGTTGACGGTCTGCGGGGTCATCCCCCACTCGCTGCGGTCGACCGGCTTGCCGATCTTGGCCATGCGCCAGGCGTGCTCGAACTTCGCCGAGGCCATGACGTTGCCGACGTAGCTCGTGCGCGAAATCGACAGGCCGCTCCAGTCGCGCCACTTGTCCGGGTAGCCGATCTTGGGCGTGAAGCTCGCCCACTTCTCGAGTGCCTTCTTCTTGGTCTCGTCGCCCATCCAGTCGAGCTTCTCGATGCGCGCCTTGTAGGCGGCACCGAGATCGGTGACGAGTTCCTGCGCGCGCGCCTTGGACTCGGGCGGGAACGTCTGCGCGACGTAGAGCTGGCCGAGGGCCATGCCCATGCCGCCGTTGACGGTGCCGAGCACGCGCTTCCAGCGCGTCTGGATCTCCTTCTGGCCGCGTAGCGTGCGGTTGTAGAACGCGTAGTTCTCCTGCACGAACGCATCGGTCAGGTACGGCGCGAGGTCGTCGACGACGTGGAAGCGCAGGTAGGCACGCCAGTGCTCGACCGGCGTCTTCGCGAGGTGTTCGTCCATCGCCGCGAAGAACTTCGGCTGCGACAGCGAGAACGTCGTGATGCCCTCGAGTCCCTGCGCGGCGAAGAACGTCTTCCACGGGAAGTGCGGCGTGACCTTGTCGGCGTCGGCGACGCTGACCGGGTTGTACTGGTTCTTCGGATCGCGCATCTCGATCGGCGGCAGCGAGGCTTCGGCGAGCGAGGTCTCGAGCGCCATGATCCAGCCGGCCTGGCGCGCGGCGTCGTCCTTGGCTACGCCCGACATCGCGAGCACGTTGGCGATATGCTCGACGTAGGCCTTGCGGATGCGCTCGTAGTCGGGCTTCTGCTCGAGGTAGTAGCCGCGCTCGGGCAGGCCGAGGCCACCCTGGTTCGCGTAGGCGATGACGGTCGAGGAATCCTTGAAGTCCGCGCGGCCCGAGAAACGGAACAGCTGCATGTTGCCCTGCGCATAGGCGCGCGTGACGTAGCCGGCGACGTCGGCCGGCGACTTGAGCTTAGCGATCGCGGCGAGTTCGGGCTTCAGCGCATCGAGGCCGGCCTTCTCGATCGCGGTGTCGTCCATGCCGCTCGCGTAGAAGTCGCCGAGCTTGCGTTCGATCGAGCCGGCCTTCGCCTTCGCGTCGGCGGCGAGCTTCTGCACGATTCCGTGCTGCACTTCCAGGCTTTCGTCGCGCAGTTCGTTGAACGTGCCCCAGCGCGTGTACTCGGCCGGTACCGGATTGGCGGCGGCCCACTTCGCGTTGACGTGGCCGTAGAAGTCCGTGCACGCAGCGATCGACGGCTCGAGCGTGGCCGTGTCGAGCGGTTTGGCGTGGAGGCCGGTCGTCGCGCAGGCGAGCGCGATGGCGGAGGCGAGCAGGGGGCGATTCGTGCGGTTCACGCGGGCTCCTCGTGCGGGCGTGGCGTGCGCGCCCGCGATCGTTGCGGGAAGGCCCGGCGCATGGCGCCGGGCCGGAAGGAATGCACGCCCCTCGCCAGGGCGAGGCGCGTGCGAGGCATCACCAGATCTTCACCTGCTGCTCGCCGCTGCGCACCATCGCGTCGCCGGGCTTGCAGTCGAACGCCTTGGCGAACGCGTCGAGGTTCGACGGCGCGCCGATCGCGCGGTAACGCGCCGGCGAGTGCGGATCGGTGTTGAGCATCACTTCAAGGCGCTTGTCGAGCACGTTGCCGCGCCAGATGCGCGCCCAGTTGAGGAAGAAGCGCTGGTCCTCGGTGTAGCCGTCGATCGACGTCTTCGACTCGGCCGGGTTCTTCGCGAGCGCGGCCTGCAGCGCGTCGTAGGCGATCGCGAGGCCGCCGAGGTCGGCGATGTTCTCGCCGAGCGTGAGCTGGCCGTTGATGTGCTTGCCCGGCAGCGGCTCGTAGGCGTTGAACTGCTCGACGAGCTTGGCCGTGCGTGCCTCGAACGCGGTGCGGTCCTCGTCGCTCCACCAGTTCGTGTTGTTGCCCTGCGCGTCGAACTGGCTGCCCTGGTCATCGAAGCCGTGGCTGGCCTCGTGGCCGATCACGCCGCCGATGCCGCCGTAGTTGAGTGCGTCGTCGGCCTTGGCGTCGAAGAACGGCGGCTGCAGGATCGCGGCCGGGAAGTTGATCGTGTTGTCGGTCGGGTTGTAGTACGCGTTGACCGTCTGCGGGGTCATGGCCCACTCGAGGCGGTCGGTCGGCTTGCCGATGCGCGCGACGTCCCAGGCGTGGTTGAAGCGCAGCGCGGCCTGGATGTTCGCGTAATAGCCCTCGTCGCCGAAGGTCAGGCCCGACCAGTCACGCCACGTCTCCGGATAGCCGATCTTGGGCAGGAACGACGACCACTTCTCGAGAGCGCGCACGCGCGTCGTGTCGCTCATCCAGTCGAGGTTCTCGATACGCTTCTTGAGCGCGGCCTGCAGGTTGTCGATGAGCACCTGCGCGCGCGCCTTCGACTCGGGCGGGAACGCCTGCGCGACGTAGAGCTCGCCGAGCGCCATGCCGATCTGGTCGTTGACCGTGCCGAGCACGCTCTTCCAGCGCGGTTCCTGCTCCTTCTGGCCTGCCAGGGTCTGCTTGTAGAACGCGAAGTTCGCGTCCTGGAACGCCTTGGACAGGTACGGCGAGGCGTCGTCGACGGCGTGGAAGCGCAGGTAGGCCTGCCAGTCGGTGACCGGCGTCGAGGCGAGTTCCTTGTCGACGGCGGCGAAGAAGTCCGGCTGCGACAGCGAGAAGCCGTCGCCGAGCGCGATGCCCTGCGCGGTGAAGAAGGCCTTCCAGTCGAAGTGCGGCGTGACCTTGTTGGCCTCGTCGAACGTCATGAAACGGTACTGGTTCTCGGGCTTGCGCAGGTCGGTCGGCGCGAACGAGGCCGCGGCGAGGCGCGTCTCGAACGCGAGCACGGCGTCGGCCTGCTTCTTCGCCGCGTCCGGCGCGACGCCGGCGAGCTCGAGCACCTTGACGATGTGGCCGAGGTAGCCCTCGCGGATCGCCGCGTGCTCGGGCTTGTCGTAGTAGTCGCGCGTGGGCAGGCCGAGGCCGGACTGGAACGCGTAGCCGATGCGGCGCTTGGCGTCCTTGAAATCGGCTTCCGCACCGAACGCGAACAGGGACGGCTGGCCACGCACGTAGCTGTCCGTGAGGTAGGCGACGACATCGTCGCGCGAGGCCAGCGCGTCGATCTTCGCGAGCACGGGCTTGATCGGCTCGACGCCGGCCTTCTCGATCGCGGCCTCGTCCATGCCGGTGCGGTAGAGCGCGCCGACCTTCTGTGCGATGCCGCTCGCGCCCTTGTCACCCGCAGCCTTCTCGACCAGCGCATGCTGCGTCTCCAGGCTCTTCTCGCGCAGCACGTCGAACACGCCCCAGCGCGTCTTGTCGCCCGGGACCGGGTTCGCGGCGACCCACTTCGCGTTGACGAAGCCGTTGAAGTCCTGGCAGGCCGGGATCGACGGATCGAGTTCGTTGACGTCGAAGGCGACGTAGGCGGCCGGAGCGGTCGGCGTCGTGGCAGGCGTGGTCGTGGCGGGCGGCGTATCGCCCCCCTTGCTGCACGCGGCGACGGTCAGGACCGCGGCGAGCGCGGCGGCGAGCGGTTTCAGGGGCGACGACATGGAAACTCCTTGGAGCGCGCGCGGCACGGCCGGGCACGGCGGTGGACGAAAGGGAGAGGGCTCGCGACCGCGCAGTGCGTGGCTGGAGCTTCGGATTGTCGGTGGGCGCGAAATTTTACGCGCCGGTTCAACGGTTTGCAGTGTCGAAGGTCACTGCGTCGAGGGACGCACGGGAGGCTGTACAGCGGACACCGACGGAAACGGCAGCGCATCGGGTGCAACCGCTCCAGCGGACAGGATGAAGGCCATGGCCTGATCGACGCTCCAGTCGGTGGCGACCAGGCGCGCGACCGGCACGATCTCGAGGTAGCCGCCGGTTGGATTCGGCGTGGTCGGCACGAACACCGCGGCGAGTTCGGTACCGTCGGCATCGGTGAAGGTGCGCGTGACGAAGCCGAGCGCACGCAGGCCCGGCGACGGGAACTCGATGAGCACGACGCGCTGCGTGCCGGCCGGCTTGTGCTGCAGCAAGGCCATGAGCTTCTTGGTGCCGCCGTAGATCGGCTGCACGATCGGAATGCGCTGGATCAGGCTTTCCATGCCGTCGATGAGGCGCCGGCCGACGACGAAATTCGCGGCGAGGCCGATCAGGTACAGCGTGACCAGCGTGATCACGAACGCGATCAGCGACACGATCCAGGGATGGCCGAGCAGGTGCCCCGTCCGTGCATCGATGCCGAACGCCGCGACGAACCCGGCGACCAGAGGCGCGCTCGCCGCCGACAGCAGCCCGAACACGAAACCGAACACGACGAACGTCAGCCACAGCGGGATGATCGTGAGCAGCCCGGTCAGGAGGTAGCGCTTGATGTAGAGCGGACGTGCGGGCATGGCGACCGATGCGGTGGAGCGAGACCGCGATTATCGGCGGAATGGGCGTGGCGCGCGAATCGGGTCCGGTCCGCACGGGGTACCCGACATCACCGCAGCGTCATCCGGCGTGAAACCGGAGCGTTCGAAGCGGAGGCTGAAACGCGGTACCGCGTCAGGCCTCCTGCGATGAATGCCGGATGCCGACTCGTTCTTGCGGCAACACGGCATCGCGCGCGTTCTTTCCCTTCTCCCTCCGGCAGAAGGTGGCCCGAAGGGCCGGATGAGGGTTCGGAATCGTGTCGATGATCGGGCGTGGTCACGATCCCGCACCCTCTCCCCAACCCCTCTCCCGCAGGGAGAGGGGTTCAAGCGCAACGCCACACCGGAATCACGCGTCGGACGTGTGTGGTCGCACGCCGCCCCGCTCAATCCTCTTCGGCCGTCCACGCGTAGGCGAGCGTGAGGTCGAGCGTGGCCTTGCCGCCTGCGGCGACCGGCACCTCGAACTCGAGCACGTCGGTGCCCTGGCGCGCCGGCTTGAGGCTCGACGAGGCGAGCTTCCACTGGCGCCAGCGGTTCGGGTACTCGCGCACGGTGATCGTGCGTGCGGCCTCGCCACGGTTCTCGAGCGTGATACGGAAGCCCTCGCTCATCTGGCGCGCGCCGCGATCGAGGCTGAAGGCGGTGCGCTCGCGCGTCGCGACGAGATCGAACGCGGTGCCGAGCGCAAGATCGACATCCTGGCCGTTCGGGGTGTCGGCGAGATGGTTCTCGCCGAGGAATTCGAGCTGGCCGTCGCGGTCGCGCGTGAGCACGCGCAGATAGCCCGCGGGCAGGTTCTCGGGCGCCTTGAAGCGCAGCTGGCTGGTGACCGGGCCGCTGGCGCGTGCCGGGCTCGCGTCCCGGCCCAGCATCGGCTTGGGTGGCGACCATGCGCCGCCCGTCGTGAACACCCAGCTGCGTTGGCAGGGCAGGTCGCGCGCCGCGTACAGCGGCACCTGGGTCACGCTCGCGTCGGGCAGGTCGAGCGAGGCATCGATCGCGAAGCTGCGGTAATCGCCGAGGGACGACTGCTCGGGCAGCGCGTCGGCCTCCATGCGCATCGCCTTCATCGCCATCGGCTGCGGGCTACCGCCGCCCTTGGCGAAGTTCGGCTGCCCGGCGACGAGCTTGACGCGCGATTGCGCGTAGTCGCGGCCGCTGCGGTTGGCGATGCTCGCGAGTGCCTCGAGGCGCATCGCGCACGACGCACTCGTACCGATCACGGCCGAGTAGGCGGCGCGCCAGCCGAGTCCCGAGGTCGGGTAGGTGAGGTTGGCGAGATGCGTGCCGGCCGTGCCGTCGACGGCGAGCTGCAGCGTACTGCCCGGAAGACCGCTGCCGTCGATGAACTCGACGCTGCGGTAGTCACGCACGTAGACCATGCGACCGTCGCTGCGACGCACGCCGATGCCGTTGCCGTCGATGCTCAGCAGCGTACCTTCGATGCGCGTGTCGCCGACCAGCACGCCGACGCGCTCGCCGCGGTGCGCGGCGAGCAGGCCGGCATCGCCCGCGGCGAGCACGCGTTGGGCGAGCACGCGCGCGCCGCCGCCGAAGTCGATCGCGACGGCCTCGGCATCGAGTGTCGAGGGAAGGCCGTCGACGACGAGCGTCTGGCGGCCGCCCGACAAGGCCAGCGAGCGGCCTTCGTGGACGATCGCGTAGCCGTCGGCCACCGGCGAACCGCCGCCTTCGAACAAGGCGCCGCCGTCGCTGCGGTAGATGGTCAGGGAGGAGTCGTCGGCCATGGCGGAAAGGGACAGGAGGGCGCTGATCGCCAGCGCGAGCGTGCGTTGCATCGTCGCGGATCCTTGGACGTGGTGCGATGCGCCCATCATAACGAGCCGTCGTGACGCGCGATGAACGTCGCGCAACGCAGCAGCGGTCCCGCGCGGCGGCATCGTCGCCTCGGCAGCCCGGGCAGTTTGTGCCGCGGTCCACACGAGGGCTGCATCGATGCGTGTCCGTCGCCGTGGTCGACGACCCTCATCCACTCGAACCCGCTGCCCGACGTCGCATCGCCGACCGTCAGGCGTTCCTGCGCCGCCGCATGGCGAAGATCGGGCATGCCGGGGGCGCCGATCGGGCATTTGGACGCCCAGACGCACGCGCGATTGCGTTTTGCTACGACGCATCCAAGAATGCCGGTCCCTTTCGACCGAGCCCGAGAATCCTGCCCGTGAACCTCCCGACGGAGACCTTGCCGACCGACGCTCCCTGGATCGTCGTCAAGTTCGGCGGCACCAGCGTGTCCACGCGTCCGCGCTGGGACAACATCGCCACCATCGTCGGGGCCCATCGCGCGAAAGGCAAACGGGTGCTCATCGTGGTGTCGGCGCTGTCGGGCATCACCGACCAGCTCAAGGCGATCGGCGAGGCGCATGCCGATGCCTCGCGCTGCCGCGAGCTCTACCTCGGCATCGTCGAACGCCACCATGCGTTGTATCGCGACATGCAGCTGCCGTCGCGCAATGCGCTCGATGGCTGGCTCGCACGCCTGGACCAGCTGCTCGGCGACGCGCGTCGCCCGGCCGGCGAACTGTCGTGGCAGGCCGAACTGCTCGCCCACGGCGAGCTGCTGTCGAGCACGCTCGGCGCGCTCTACCTCAACGCGCGCGGACTGACCACGCACTGGCTCGATTCGCGCGAGTTCTTCCTCGCCCGACCGCAGCCGAACCAGGGTGCGTGGGGACGCTGGCTGTCGGCCTCGGTCGAGGTCGCGCCGGATCCCGCGGTCGCCGCGGCACTCGCGGCACGTGGCGACGTGTTCATCGCGCAGGGCTTCATCGCGCGCCACGACGACGGTGCCACGGCGATCCTCGGTCGCGGTGGATCCGATACCTCGGCCTCGTATTTCGGCGCGTTGCTCAAGGCCGAGGCGGTCGAGATCTGGACCGACGTGCCCGGCATGTTCAGCGCCAACCCGCGCCAGGTGCCCGATGCGCGCCTGCTGTCTCGCCTGGACTACGCCGAGGCGCAGGAAATCGCGACGACCGGCGCCAAGGTGCTGCATCCGCGCTGCATCCATCCGGTGCGCGAGGTGCGCGTGCCGCTCGTGATCAAGGACACCAACCGCCCCGAGCTGCCCGGAACCGCGATCGGCCCGAACGTCACGCATGCGGCGACGAGCATCAAGGCGATCAGCTCGCGCAAGGGCATCACGCTCGTGTCGATGGAGTCGATCGGCATGTGGCAGCAGGTCGGCTTCCTCGCCGACGTGTTCGATGCGTTCAAGCGCCACGGTCTGTCGGTGGACCTCATCGGCTCGGCCGAGACCAACGTGACCGTGTCGCTCGATCCGTCCGACAACCTGCTGACCTCCGACGTGCTGTCGCGCCTGTGCGCCGACCTCGAGCCGTTCTGCCGCGTCAAGGTCATCGCGCCGTGTGCAGCCGTCACGGTGGTCGGCCGCGGCATGCGCTCGATGCTGCACAAGCTGTCGGCCGTGCTCGCCGAGTTCGGCGCGCTCGACGTTCACCTGATCTCGCAGTCGTCGAACAACCTCAACCTCACCTTCGTCGTCGACGAGGCGCTCGCCGACGCGCTGATCCCGCGCCTGCACGCGCTGCTGATCCGTGCCGAGGCGATGCGCGTGGACGACGCCGCCGTGTTCGGGCCGAGCTGGCGTGAACTCGCGCACGGCGCCGGCGACGACGCGCGTGCGACGTGGTGGCGCACGCGCCGCGACGACCTGCTCGCGATCGCCGCCGAGGCCACGCCGCGCTACGTCTACGATCTCGGCCACGTGCGTGCGCAGGCACGCGGCCTCGCCGCGATCGGCGCGGTCGACCGCTGGCATTACGCGCTCAAGGCCAATCCGCATGCGGACATCCTGCGCGCGCTGCACGCGGAAGGTTTCGCGTTCGAGTGCGTGTCGTGGGACGAGGTCGAGCACGTGCGCCGCACGCTTCCGGACCTGCCGTGCGAGCGCATCCTGTTCACGCCGAACTTCGCACCGCGCGAGGAGTACCGTGCCGCGCTCGCGGCCGGCGTGCGCGTCACCCTCGACGCGCTGCATCCGATCGCCGAATGGGGTGCCGACTTCGCGGGCCACGACATCCTGCTGCGCGTCGACCTCGGCGCCGGCCGCGGCCACCACGACAAGGTCAAGACGGGTGGCGCGCAGTCGAAGTTCGGCGTGTCGCTCGACGAGATCGAGGCGTTCCGGGCGCATGCGCGCACGCACGGCGCACGCATCACCGGCCTGCACGCCCATCTCGGTTCGGGCATCCTCGATGCGCAGCACTGGCGCAGCGTGTACGTGCAGATGGCCAGCCTCGCCGAGCAGTTCAACCGCGTCGAGGTGCTCGATCTCGGCGGTGGCCTCGGCGTGCCGTCGCGGCCCGAGGATGCACCGCTCGATCTCGACGCGCTCGCCGCGGCACTCGCCGAGGTCAAGCAGGCCTATCCGCAGTTCAGGCTGTGGATGGAGCCGGGCCGTTACCTCGTCGCCGAGGCCGGCGTGCTGCTGGCGCGTGTCACCCAGCTCAAGCGCAAGGGCGACGTGCGCTACGTCGGGCTCGATGCGGGCATGAACTCGCTGATTCGCCCGGCGCTGTACGAGGCCTGGCATGACATCGTCAACCTCACGCGTCTCGACGACGCCCCCGGCGAGGTCGTGCAGGTGGTCGGCCCGATCTGCGAGAGCGGCGATACGCTCGGCAACCATCGTCGCCTCGCCGCGTGCGTGGAGGGCGACGTCGTGCTGGTCGCCGAGGCTGGCGCGTACGGTGCGGTCATGGCGTCGCGCTACAACCTGCGCGAACCGGCCGCCGAGATCGTGCTGCCGTGAACGCCCGCGCGTGGCTGCACCTGGCCGCGCTGCTGGCGCCGCTGGCCGCGGCGCTGCTGCTCGCGTGGGTCGTGTTCCAGGGCGAACTGCTCGAGACACCGTGGCGCGCTCCCGCACTCGCCGCACCCGGCGTCATCGCCGCGCAGCTCGTCGCATGGTGGCGCTGGCCGGCGCTCGAGCGTCGTGCCGTCGCGGGCGAGGGCGCCTGGTTGACCGGCCTCGGCATGGCCGCGCTGACCCACGTGCTGTTCGGCGTGCTGCTCGTGGTCGCGCTCATGATCGCGGCGGGACCACGGGCCTACTTCGGCGAGAGCGGCGCGTGGAGCGTCGTCGGCCAGATCGTGTTCTTCATGCTCGCTTCGCTCGGTGCGACGGGCTGGTTGTCGTTTCCGTTGACCGCGGGACTCGCGCAGGCGATCGCCGCGCTGCGCCGCAAGGAGCTCTCACGTGACACTCGCTGATCCGCGTGCGGCGCGCACGTTCCGCTTCGTCCGCCACGACTACGTCGATGGCGAGGCGAGCCTCGTCTACGCGTTCGACGACGGCCCCGATCTCGTCGAGCGCATCGCGTTCCCGGGTGCGCCGCAGCCCTCGCCCGAGCGTCGCGAAGCATTCGCCCGCGCGCTCGCACTGCTGCACTTCATCGCCGGCGTGAGCTACTACAAGGCCGGCGTGCCGGGCGAGATCGTCGTCGACGGCGAGGCGCCGTCGCCGTCGACCGCCGCGTTGCTCGACGCGTTGTACCTGCACGGCCTCGGCGAGTTCGCGTGGCAGAACAGGCTCGATCTGCGCGAGCGCATCCGTTTCCCGTCGTCGCCGGCGAATGGCGATGCGCGGGCGGCCGCGCTCGCGCTGCCGCGACGCACGCTCGTGCCGATCGGCGGCGGCAAGGATTCGCTGGTCAGCGTCGAACTGCTGCGTCGTGCCGGCGAGCCGGCGACGGCGGCGTGGATCGGCAACTCGCCGCTGATCGAGGCCTGCGCGACGCGCACGGGTTTCGCGACGCTCAATCTCGGCCGCCAGGTCTCGCCGGTGCTGTTCGACTACAACCGAGCCGGTGCATGGAATGGCCACGTGCCGGTCACCGCGATCAACTCGGCGATCCTCGTCGTCGCCGCGATCCTCTACGGCTACGACGCGATCGCGTTCTCGAACGAGCGCTCGGCATCGAGCGCGACGCTCGAAGTCGACGGCCGTGCAGTCAACCACCAGTGGAGCAAGGGCTGGGATTTCGAACGCACGTTCGGCGCGCTGGTCGAGTCGCGCATCGCCGCGGACCTGCGCTACTACTCGCTGCTGCGCCCGCTGTCGGAGCTTGCGGTAGCCGAACGCTTCGCGCGGACATCGGCCTACGACGACGTGTTCTCGAGCTGCAACCGCAATTTCCGCATCCTCGGGCCGAAGCCGGCCGACCGCTGGTGCGGGCAATGCCCGAAGTGCCATTTCGTGTTCCTCGCGCTCGCGCCGTTCATGCCCAAGCCGCGCCTGCTCGGCATCTTCGGCCGCAACCTGCTCGACGACATGGCGCAGGCCGGCGGCTTCGACGCGCTGATCGAGTACCGCGACCACAAGCCCTTCGAATGCGTCGGCGAGGCACGCGAGTCGCGTGCGGCGTTCGCGTTCCTCGCGCGACGTGCCGAGTGGCGCGAGGACGCGCTCGTCGCGCGTTTCGCCGCCGAGATCCGCCCGCAGCTGCCTGCATCGGATCTCGTCATCGAGCCGCTGCTCGCGGCGTCGGGCGACCATCGCATTCCCGGCGTGCTCGTGCCGTTCGTCGAGCAGGGCTGACACCGGTGCGCATCGCCGACCTCGCCGGGCAGCACGTCGCGGTGTGGGGTTACGGTCGCGAAGGCCGCGCCGTGCTCGCCGCGCTGCGCGCACGCGTACCGTCGCTCGAACCCGTGTTGCTGTGTCCGCCGCACGAGGCCGAGCGTGCACGTTCCGACGGACTCGCCTCGCAGGTCGAGTCGGCGCCGCCGAGCGCGGCCGACCTTTCCACGTACGACGTCGTCGTGAAATCTCCGGGCATCAGTGCGTATCGCCCCGAGATCCTCGAGGCGCGCCGCAACGGCACGCGCTTCACCTCGTCCACGGCGTTGTGGTTCGCCGAGCATCCGCTCGCGCGTGTCGTCGCGGTGACCGGCACCAAGGGCAAGAGCACGACGAGCGCGCTCGTCGCGCACCTGCTGCGCGGCCTCGGTCGGCGCGTCGCCCTCGCCGGCAACATCGGCATGCCGCTGCTCGAGCTGCTCGATCCGCCGCAGGCCCCCGAGTGGTGGATCGTGGAGCTGTCGAGTTTCCAGACCCGCGAGGCGACCGGTGTCGAGGTCGGTGTCATCACGAATGTCTACGAGGAACACCTCGACTGGCACGGTGACCGCGCGCGCTACGTCGCCGACAAGCTTGCCCTCGTGGACGCCTCGCGCGCGATCGTCGTGCCGGCCTCGTCCGAGGAAATCCTTCACGCGACGGCGTTGCACCCGCGTCGCCACGTGTTCGGCGACGAGCGCGGCTGGCAGCCGACCACCGGTGCACTCGCCCATGAAGGCCTGCCCGTGTTCGATCGCGCGCTGCTCGCGCTGCCGGGTCCGCACAATGCGCTGAATGCCTGCGCCGCGCTCGCCGCGATCGACGCGCTCGGCGAGGACGCGCGCGCGGCCGCCCCGCATCTCGCGACGTTCAGGCCACTGCCGCATCGCCTGCAGACGCTCGGCACGAGTGCCGGTTTCACGTGGGTCGACGACAGCATCGCGACGACGCCGCAGGCCACGCTCGAGGCACTGCACACGCTCGAAGGACGCGACATCACGCTGCTGGTCGGCGGTCATGATCGCGGCCTGGACTGGCGGCCGTTCGCGTACGCGGTTGCTGCACGCCCTCCGCACGCGATCGTCGCCAACGGCGCGAGTGCGGCACGCATCGCCGCGGTACTCCGCGAGCACGCGCCCGACTGCGCACTGCGCGTCGTCGCGACGCTCGCCGAAGCGGTTGCGACCGCGCGTCGCGTCACGCCGGCCGACGGTGTCGTGCTGCTGTCGCCCGGCGCACCGAGCTTCGACCAGTTCCGCGACTACGCGGAGCGCGGTCGCGTGTTCGCGACGCTCGGTGGTTTCGATCCCGACGTGATCGGGCAGATCGAAGGGCTCGGCATCGTCTGACGCTTCCAGCGGGTGCCTGCGACGTCGGCGCAGGTCACGGCGGAATCGCCTGTGGCGGTTCCGCCCTACTTGCCAGGCGCTGCGACGGTTCCGCCCTGCGCGCGGGATGTTGAGCGGGCTTCACGAGACGGAGAATCCCGCGCCGTTCACGTAGGGCGGAACCCGCGCAGCGGATTCCGCCGTGCAGGGTGCCGTCGCGTCATGCGCGAGGTCGGTGCGTCGCGGGGCTGTGTGTCGCGATCGCGTGTGTGCGAAGTTGTCGCGAGGTCACGGCCGAATCGCCTGTGGCGGTTCCCCCTGCGTGATCAGGCGTAGCGGGTAGGGCAGAACCCGCGCAGCGGATTCCGCCGTGAGCCGCGGGATCGCAGCGTCTGGCGGTGCATCGTCGTCGCGGGGCCGAGCGCCCCGCGAACGCCTCAGGACGTGCGGTCGATCGCGTAGTCGGCGAGCAGGTTCAGCGCGTCGCGCGCGGGTGAGGGCGGCAGCACGTCGAGCGCGGCCTTGGCCGATGCGGCGTAACGATGCGCAAGCGACTGCGCGTAGGCGATCGCGCCAGAGTCGTGGATCGCCGCGACGATGTTGTCGAGCGAGTCGAGGCCGCCGCTCTGGATCGCGCGACGCAGGCTCGCGGACTGCTCAGGCGTGCCGTGCGTGATCGCGTGGATGACCGGCAGGGTCGGCTTGCCTTCGGCGAGGTCGTCACCGATGTTCTTGCCGAGCGTATCGGCATCGGAGGTGTAGTCGAGCACGTCGTCGGCGATCTGGAACGCGTAGCCGAGATCGAGGCCGTACTGTGCGAGTGCATCCTGCTGGTCGCGCGACAGCCCCGCGAGCACCGCGCCGAGGCGCGTCGCCGCGGCGAACAGCACGGCGGTCTTGCGCTCGATGACGTCGAGGTACGCGCGCTCGGTGGTGTCGGGGTTGCCGATGTTGAGCAGCTGCAGCACCTCGCCTTCGGCGATGCGGTTGGTCGTGTCGGCGAGGATGCGCATGACCTCCATGCTGTCGAGCTCGACCATCATCTGGAACGAACGCGAGTACAGGAAGTCGCCGACGAGCACGCTCGCCGCGTTGCCCCACAGCGCATTGGCGGTCTTGCGGCCGCGGCGCAGGTCCGATTCGTCGACGACGTCGTCGTGCAGCAGGGTCGAAGTGTGGATGAATTCGATCAGCGCGGCGAGCGGCACGTGGTGGTCGCCGGTGTAGCCGCAGGCGCGCGCGGCGAGCAGGTGCAGCATCGGCCGCAGGCGCTTGCCGCCGCTGCCGATGATGTGCTCGCCGATCTGGTTGATCAGCACCACGTCCGAGGCGAGGCGCGTGCGGATCAGCGTGTTGACCGCGGCCATGTCGGCGGCGGCGAACGCCTGCACGTCGGCGAAGCCACGCAGGGTGGAGGGAGCGTCGGGGAGGGCGGGAGCGGAACTCAAAAGCGTGGTCCAGGCGATGCGGTCGCCGTCGATTATAGCGGGGCGGCGGCAGTGTCCTGCGTCGAGGCATGCAGCCATGCCTGCACTTGCGCGACGATGCTGAGGCTGATCGCCTCCGGTCCGTGGCCGCCGAGTGGCAGGCCGACCGGTGAGTGCAGGCGCGAGCCGAAGGCTTCGCGCGTGCCTGCAGCCAGCACGCTGAACAGGTCTTCGCGCCGACGGTTCGGGCCGAGCAGGCCCACGTAGGCGATCGGCGCGTCGGCGAGTGCCTCGAGAGCCTCGCGATCGAGCTCGAAGTTGTGGTGCATGACGAGCACGGCGTCGTGGCGGCCCGAGTCGACGTCGCGCAGCGCGGTCGCGGGAGCCTCGCCGATCACGTGATCGGCGAGGGACGAGGCATCGACCCAGCGCGGGCGCCGCTCGACGAGCGTGGTCAGCCAGCCCATGCGACGCATGAGCGGCAGCAGCGTCGGCGTCTCGGGGCCGGCGCCGAGCACGAGCACCGAGGGCGGCGGTGCGACGTGCAGCGACCATCCCGCGACCTGCGTCACGTCGTCACGTGTCCCTGCGACGAGCTGCCACTGCAGCGATGTGCCGCCCACGCGCCATGCGATCGCGCCATCGGCCGCGATCTCGATCACGAGTTCGTCCGTGCGTGCCAGCCACGTGCGGGCTGCCGCCTGCCAGCCGGGCATCGCGTCGAGCGGCAACAGGGCGAGATGCAGGCGGCCGCGACAACCGACCGCGGAGCCTGCGAACAGGTCCTCGTCGTCACGCGTGTCGACGTCCATCCATTCGAGCCGTTTCGCCGCCGCTGCCTCCGCCGCACGCACCGCGATCTCGGGTTCGATGCAGCCGCCGCTGAGCCAGCCTGACTGGAGTCCTTCGGCACCGAACACTGCAAGAGCACCGGGGCGGACGTAGGTCGAACCCTCCGTCTCGACGACGATCGCGAGTGTCGCGCCAGTGCCCGCTCCGAGCGCGGCCTCGAACACGGCGCGCGTGCTTCCCGTGGGTTCCCGGGCGGCGGCGGGGGAAGGCGTGTCGGCTGGCGTCATGCGGCGCGGGCTCGTGGAAGGTCGGGTGGCCGTGCCGGCGCGGCACGACAGGTCGACATAAGGCTTAGCGCGGCGCGGCGCAAGGCGCCGCGTCGGTGATTTCCTACGCGAGGACGCGGCGGCCTCTCCGAGGCCGGTCCTTGCCCCCTCTGGTAAGCTTCGCGACCGGCGGACGCGGGTCCGCACGCCACACCCCCGAGGAGCGCAGCATGGCACGCGGCATCAACAAGGTGATTCTGGTCGGCAACCTCGGCGCGGATCCGGAGACACGCTTCACCGCGGGCGGTTCGGCGATCACGAACATCCGCCTGGCGACCTCCGAGAGCTGGAAGGACAAGCAGACCGGCGAGAACCAGGAGCGCACCGAGTGGCATCGCGTGACGCTGTTCGGCCGTCTCGGCGAGATCGCCGGCGAATACCTCAAGAAGGGCCGTCAGGTCTACATCGAAGGTTCGCTGCGCACGAACAAGTACACCGACAAGGACGGCGTCGAGCGCTACTCGACCGACATCGTCGCCAACGAGATGCAGATGCTCGGCGGCAACGAGGGCGGTGGTGGAGGCGGTGGCGGCGGCTTCAACCGCGATCGCGGCGAGCGCAGCGGCGGCTCGGGCGGTGGCGGTGGCTACGGTGGTAGTGGTGGCGGTGGAGGTGGCGGCTACGAGCGCGCTCCCGCGCGCGGTCCGCAGTCGGCGCCGCAGCGCCAGGCCCCGCCGCCTGCGCGCAACGACAGCTTCGAGGACGACGACATCCCGTTCTGAGGTGTCCCGAACCTCCGCCGACGATCAGGAACCCGCCCCCGTGGCGGGTTCTTTCGTTTCACGCCTGGTGCCGAGATGCGGTGCTTCACCCCTCCCGGCCCGCACGGCCGCGCGCTATCATGCGCGCCCGCCGATCGTGGCGGCCGCAGGCCTCATGTCATGGACTCCCCGAGTCGTCCCGAACCACGCCGGTTCACCCCGATCCTGACCGTTTGACCCTGCCGGGCGCCCGTCCGGCCGGACGGAGCGCACGATGAGCGAGTACGACACCAGCGCCAAGACGACCACGCAGCTGCAGGGGCACCTCGCGCGCGTGATCGAGATGCTGCGCCGCCATCGCGTCGTCGAGGAGCTCACGCACCGCCAGTCCGGGCTGCACCAGGACATCGTCGACAACCTCGTGCACCGCCAGAACCTCGCCGAGCTGCAGCGCGAGATCGACGAACTGCACCCGGCCGACGTCGCGCGCATCCTCGAGGCGCTGCCGCCCGACGACCGCATCCACGTCTGGCACCTCGTCAAGGCCGACCGCGACGGCGAGATCCTGCTCGAGGTCTCCGATGTCGTGCGCGAGTCGCTGCTCGCGGACATGGACACGCCCGAGATCCTCGCCGCGGCCGAGCAGCTCGATGCCGACGAGGTCGCCGACCTCGCCGAGGACCTCCCCGAGGAGGTCGTCCACGAGCTCATGCAGCGCATGGACGTCGAGGAGCGCGAACAGGTCCGCGCGGCGATGTCCTACGACGAGGACCAGGTCGGTGCGATCATGGACTTCGACATGGTGACGATCCGCGAGGACGTCACCCTCGAGGTCGTGCTGCGCTACCTGCGTCGCCTCAAGGAGCTGCCCGAGCAGACCGACAAGCTGTTCGTCGTGAACACCGACAACGTGCTCACCGGCGTGCTGCCGCTCAAGTGGCTGCTGGTCAACGATCCGAACCGCGAGGTCGCCGAGGTCATGGCGGCCGACGCCAACACGTTCCGCCCCGACGAGGACGTCTTCGACACCGCGCAGGCCTTCGAGCGCTACGACCTCGTCTCGGCGCCCGTCGTCGATGCCGAAGGACGCCTGATCGGCCGCGTCACGGTTGATGCGATGGTCGACGTGATCCGCGAGGAGAGCGATGCCGAGACGCTGAGCCGCGGTGGCCTTCGCGAGGACGAGGACATCTTTGCCTCGGTGTGGCGCTCGCTGCGCAACCGCTGGACCTGGCTCGCGATCAACCTCGTCACCGCGTTCGTCGCCTCGCGCGTGATCGGCGTGTTCGAGGAGTCGATCGAGAAGCTCGTCGCGCTCGCCGCGCTGATGCCGATCGTCGCCGGCATCGGCGGCAACTCGGGCAACCAGACCATCACGATGATCGTGCGCGCGCTCGCACTCGGCCAGATCTCGACGGGCAGCGCCAAGCGCCTGCTGCGCAAGGAGCTCGGCGTCGCGATGCTCAACGGCATCATCTGGGGCGGGGTGATCGGCCTCGTCGCGTGGCTGCTCTACGGCAGCGCCGCGCTCGGCGCGGTCATGACCGCGGCGATGACCCTGAACCTGCTGCTCGCCGCGCTCATGGGCGTGCTGATCCCGATGACGCTGATCCGCTTCGACCGCGATCCCGCGATGGGCGCGAGCGTCATGATCACGGCGCTGACCGACAGCGGCGGGTTCTTCATCTTCCTCGGGCTGGCGACGCTGTTCCTGATCTGACGGTCGTGCGCGCCGCATGCGATGCGGGCGCGCCACGTCGCCGGCGGCGCGTCACTCGAAGCCGGTCCGCATGATCCTGTCGCGCAGGCTGTGGGTCGCGACGTTGTCGTCGAGGCGCGTCTCGACGGTCGAAAACGGTCCGAACGCGCTGGCACCCAGATCGAGCATCGCCGAGCCATCGTCCCAGAGGAATCTGGCCGACACGACCAGTACGGCCCCTGCGGGCAGCGCTCGACGCACCACGATCGATGTCGCGCGTTCCACGGCCGTGCACGGCACGCCGTCGAGCGTGCAGGTCACCGCCTCGACCACCACGCCCTGCGGCACGACCAGCATCGCGTCGACGTCGTCGACCGCGTCGGGCCCGTCGTTGCGAGTCGTCGCGACGAGGTCGAGTACCAGCCCGTCGCCGGCGGCCTGTGCCGCGACGTCGAGCGACACGTGCAGTTCGCTCCTGCTGCCGGCCGCGAGCGCGTGACGGGCGATGCTGAGCGCCGGAGGCGCGTCGTGGCGGGCGTGCAGGTTCGATGCGAGCGCCACCTGGCCGTCGGTGCCGAGCGACCAGACGAAACCGCCGCGGTCGTCGCGATGCGGCTGGTTGAAGGACTGGCGCAGGGCGGGGCGCGTGCCAACGGGTTCGCCGGTCGCGGCGTCGAATCCCGTGAGGGCCAGCACGTATTCCGACGTCGGGAAGCTGCGTTGCTGGGTCGCGTAGAGGATGCCGTCCACGACACCCTTCGGGTTGGCGGTCGCGATCGCTCCGAACGGGCTGTCGGCCAGGTCGTTCGACCACACGACGGCGCCGGTGGTGGCGTCCAGCATCGTGATGAAGCCGCGCCCGCCCGGGGCCGGCAGGCTCGAATCCACGCGGCGCCCGCCGACGATGATGCGCCCGCCCTGCGCCGCGCTCGTGATCGCGGCATACGGGCTGTAACGGGACGTGGTCGATCCGATCGGCGGGGTCGACCAGCGCGTCGAGCCGGTCGATGCATCGATGCTCGTGACGGCCAGCATCACATCGTTGAACGTCGTGTGCACGATGGTGCCGGCATCCGGCACGTGCGTCATGCCTCCCGCCGGTGGTCGGCTCCACGTCACACTGCCATCGTCGCCGGAGATGCGCGCGATGCCGTAGGCGGATTCGCCGAGGGCGGGTTCGAGCTGGATCAGGTCGTCGCCGAGTGCGTACGCGGAGGGTGGGTAGCTTGTCGGAACCCACAACGGTGATGGGGGCGCGAACGTCTTGCGCCAGAGGATCGCGCCGTCGGCGGAGGCATGGCGGGTAAGGTGACGCACGTCCTGCGACGGAGCACCCCATGGAAGCTTCGGGAAACCTTCGTGCACGGCGACCACGACATGGCCGTACGAATCGATCGCCGCAAGTGAGGCCGCGACGTCGATCTGCCCCGAGGCGTGATCCAGCAGCGGGCGCTGCCAGAGCGTCGCCCCACCCGCGCCGTCGATCCGCATCACGGTGGCGTCGGTTCCGGTCCCCCCGTACCAGTAGGGGCCGCCCGCGACGAGGACGGCGACATCCCCGTGCGCGTTGCGCTTGATCTCCAGGCGTGTCGACGAAAGGGAAGCAAGCACCGGCATGGGCGCGGGGCGGGTCGACTCGGTGATCAGCGTGCCGTCGGCCAGTCGGTATTCGCGCAGGTGGAGCTGCTGTCCGGCACTTCCCCATTCGAGTGCCGCGGCCAGGGCCGTTCCGCCTTCCTGGTCGAACAGCCACGTCGCGACGACCCCGGAGGGCACCATGACCGGCGAGGCGCTCCAGGGGGCCGATGTACCGGCCGAACCATGCCAGGTCGCGACTTCGCAGGTTTCGCCGTCTGCAGTGCGACGGCATCGCGTGCCGACCGCCACGATGTCGGCCCCGTCCGCGACGGCACGATCGACGATGAGTTCGTCCCACTCGGGCGACACCGCGTCGGCGCGCCAGAGCAGCGAGCCGTCTTCGGGGTCGAGCGCCGCCACGTAGGCGACAGGCGTGTTGCCGGATGGCGCGGCATCGCGGCCCGGGACGAGGACGCCGCCTGCGCCGACCGTGGGCAGGCCGAGGCTGCCTGCGGCGGCGTGCGTCCAGCGCGTGGCGCCCGTTGCGGCATCGAGGGCCTCCAGCGTGGCGCCGCGGCGGCCGAGGATCGAGCCGTCCGCCATGCGCACGAGGGCGTCGAACGCCGGCCCGCCTTCGGGACCGTCGACGCTCCAGAGCGTCTGGCCGTCGGCCGTCGAGATCTTGCGCAGCGTGGAATCGCTGGACACGTAGACGCTCGACGTGTCGACCAGGAGTGCCGTGATGGGCAGGTCGACGCTCCACGCGATCGATGCCGTCGGAATGTCGAGGCGGATCAGGCGCGAGGTACAACCCACGACGGCGTACACGGCGGTGCCGTCGCCGGCCATGGCTCGCGTCCCGCACGACGTGTCGGATGAGGCCTGCGCCACCCGCATCGTGGCCAGCAGCCTGCCGGTCGCGGCGTCGTGATGGCGGAAGACGGTGCGTGTGCCGGAACGGACGGCGAGCACGACACTGCCGTCGTCGAGCACCACGCCGGTATCGATCTTGTCCACGTTGACCTGGTATTCCCACTGCCGGCCGACCGTCGACCACGACACGTGGCCGTCGGCATCGAGCAGGGAGACGGCCGCTCCGATCACGAGGGCGCTTCCGTCGGGACCGGCGACGACACGCTGGGGCACTCGTCCGGCTTCCGGATGGTGGGGCAACGTGGTGCGCCACCGCGTTGCGCCGGACGCCTCGAGCTTCACGACGGAAGGCGTGTCGTTCATGACCTCGCGCAGGATCGGCAGGAACGGGCCACCCGGCGATTCGATGAGATCGGGTCGCGCGTCGTTGCGCGACCATGGTGCCGGCCCCGTCGCGGCATCGGTCACGACGCTCCACGCGGGATTGCCCGCGAGGACCTGCGGTGCGTACGACGACACCAGCAGGAGGGCGGCCGTCGCCGCCTCGATCCGTCGATTGCGCATGCCCACGAGTCCCCTGTTTCCCTTGGTGCGATGTTGTGCGGAGTGCATTCTTCAGCGTACCGCCGGGTGACGTCGGAATGCGCGCGGTGCCGTGCTTCGCGCGGATCAGCTACCCGGCTGACCCGCGCGCGACCGGCGACGGTCCGAGTCAGTCGAAGCCGTGGCGATGGATCGTGTCGGTGTACGACGCGTAGGCCATGTTGTCCTTGAGCGTCGTCTCCGCGAACGAGAACGGGCCGAACGCGCTCGCATGGATCTCGTTGCGATCACGGCCGCTGACGAGCAGGCGAGCGGTGATCCTCAGTTCGGCGCCGGCCGGCAGGTCGAAACGGCCTTCGAGCGTCGTGGGTGTCGTGGAGACGGAGCAGGGGAGCGTCGTCATCGTGCATGTCGTCGACTCCACGATGGCGCCTGCGGGAAGCGTGAGCAAGGTGTCGACATCCTGCGCGGTCGTCGCACCCGCGTTCAGCGTCGTGAACGTCACGTCGAGCGCGAGCGTCCCGCTTGAGCTGGTCGGGGTCGCCGCCAGACTTACCGCGAGCGCACCGGTCGAGGCGGGCATGATTGCGCGGCGCGCCAGCTTGGCCGACACCGGCGCGTCGTGACGCACGTGGAACCAGGATTGGAGCAGGAAGCCACCTTCCGCGTCGTGTCCCTGCACACCGCCCGAACCCCACGTGTCGCGATGGGGAAGGATCCAGGGCTCATGGGATACGAAACGGCTCAGCGAGGCCGTGCCATCTTGCACCGAGAGGCCGGTGAGGGCGTACGCGAAGCCGAACGGCGCGTTCATGTAGTTCTGCGAGCCGTACGCGATGTCGCCGACGACGGCTCTCGGTATGAAGCGGCTGCTGGGCCCCATCGGATTGTCGTCGAAGCGATTCGCCCACGCGATCGAGCCGCTGTCCATGTCTAGCGCGAGCGCGAGACCGCGCATCACGCGCGTATTGGTGCCGAAGATCACTTCGCGGCGTGCTCCCCCCATGACGTACAGGCCGTGCTGGGGGCTCGCCACGACATCGTATATGTAGAACTGGTCGTCGAATTCGCCATCGTAGTTCGTCGTCCACGCTACCGTTCCCGAGGAAGCATCGATGCGACGGATCATGAGCGGTGGTGTCATCGACGTCGTGACGATGGTCGAGGCGTCCACGGAGTAGACCGACTGGTAGGACGACGATGCGATCGACCAGGCTACGGTCCCGTTGGACCCCGCGAGCTTCGCGATGCCGATCCAAGGCGGGAACGCGGTGTCGTCCGGCAGTTCGTATACCGCCAGATCGTCGCCGAGGGCGAACGCTCCGGGAGCGTCCCTGATGAACCATTCGGAAAAGAAGGGGGGTCTGAACAACGTGGTCCAGATCGCTTCGCCCGTCGCCGTGTCGAGCTTGCGGATGGATCGGCGGTCATTCGATTCGCCGGTCATTGGATCCATCGGAAATCCTTCGTGCAAGGACACGAACACATGGCCCGTCGAGTCCGATCCGATCAGCGTCGCGCCGACGCCGATCTGTCCCTGCTGCAGGTCGAGCAGCGGCCGCTGCCAGAGGATTGCCCCGGTGGTGCCGTGGAATTTCATCAGGTTGGCATCGGTGAACACGCCCTGGAATCGGCCGAGGTCCGCGGAATACAGCACGACAGGATGCCCGTCGCCACCGATCTTCAGCGTGACGAGGTTCGCCACGAACGGCGTGAGGGCCGGCATCGCTGCCGCGTGCGTGAACTCCGCGAGCACGACGCCGTCGGCTTCACGATGTCGGCGCAGGCGCAGTTGCTGTCCTGTCGACGCCCACTCGACTGTGGCGGTCCAGGTCGAGCCGTCACCCGTGCGCTGCATGGCGGTGACGACACCGGAGCGCAGCATTACGGGAGTCGGTGCGAAGCCCGTGCCGTTCGCGTCTCCCTGCCAAGTCACGACCTCGCAGCGTTCGATCGTATTCGGCTCGCGGCAACGGGTGCCGAGCGCGACGACGCGCGTGCCGACGAGGGTCGCGCGGTCGAGCTGCACCTCGTCCCAGCCGGGGGAGTCGAGCATCGCCCGCCACAGCACGCTGCCCGATGTCGGATCGCGGCGTTCCACGAACGCGGCCGCAGGGTCCGATGACGTGCGGCCAATGATGACGACTCCCTCGGCAGTCACCGACGGATTGTCGACGAATCCACTCACCGCGTGTGCCCACAAGCCCGTGCCGGACGCGCGATCGAGAGCCTCGAGCTGACCGTCCGTGACGGCGAGAAGCGCGCCGCCCGGAACCGCCGCCAGCGAGCGGACATACCGGCCCTCGCGATCCGCGCTCCACAGTGCGGCCCCGCTCACCACGTCGAACTTGCGGATGGACGGTAAGGTGTCGACCGCGTACGCACCCGTCGCATCGACGTGGAGCGGTACGTCGACGTTCGTGAACGCGGCCTCGGTGCTCCACGTGATGCGCAGCGGCGAGGTGTCGATTCGCGCGATGCGGGTCGGGCAGCCTCCGACGAGGATGGCCGCGGAGCCTAAGCCGGCCATGTTGCGCACATGACAGCCCAAACCGACGTCGGAAGCGTAAGCGGGCAATGTGAGCCGCGCGAGGGTGGCTCCGGTGGCCGACGCCAGCTGGCGGATCTCCACGCGATTGCCAGTGCGCATCGCGATGATGGCGTCACCATCGTCGAGCAGCACGCCTGCATCGACGGTGGTGTCGCCTATGCCGACGGAAGCGGCGAGGTCGCCTGCCGCGGACCACAAGCGCGAGCCGTCAGCGGCGAGCTTGGTGACCGACAAGCCGACGACGAGCGAGGTCCCTGAGGAGCCTCCGATCAGGTGCTGCTTGGCCCGACCCGCTTCCGCATTATGGCCGAGCATCGCGCGCCATAGCGGAGCGCCTGTGGCCGGATCGACACGAACGACGCCGGGTGTGGCCTGCATCGCTTCGCCGACCATGGACACCAGAGGGCCGGTCGGCGAATCGACCATGACGGCGCGGGCCGTGTCGCTTTTCCAGGGCACCGTGCCGATGCTTCCCTCGATCAGCGTCTCCCATTCCTGCGACTGCGCGTTTGCGGCGCCCGCGAATCCCCACGCCAGCGCGAAGAGCGTCGCGAGGCGAGCCTTGCTCGATGAAGCCATGGTGTCCTTCCTGGATGTCCCCGGCGCGGGTTGTACCATGGATCCGCAGTCCACCCTGGCGGCATGACAAGGATTTACATGCAGCTTGGCCCAGTGCCGGCGAACACGACGATCGCCTGGCCCGGTGACGCGATCACGCCGCCACGTGATCCGCGATGCCGCGCTCGCACCAGATCAATCGGTCTCGACGCGTCGCCTCGTAGCGCCGGTTGTTCGGCAGGTCGGGTGCGTCGACGTCGTCCTGCGCGCGCGTGGCGTGCTCGAGGTGCACGGCGAGGGCAGCCCATTTGAGCGCGCGGCGACGCACGCCGGCGTTGGCGAGGCGTGCGGCGAGTTCGCGGTCCTCGGCGCCGTAGCCGACCATGCCCTCGTCGAAGCCGTTCACGCGCACGAGGTCGGCGCGCCAGGCGCTCATGTTGCAGCTCATGACGCGGCCGCCACTCGCGGCGTTCGCCTTCCAGCGGGCCAGCCACGGCGCGCGGAACGCATAGTGGCGACGGATGCCGTCGAAGGCGCGGAAGTCGGCGCGCGACCACGGCGCGAACACGGGGCGGGCGCCGGCCAGCAGGCCCGCCGTCGCGGCCGCGGTCGAGCGGATGCGGCCGCCCTGCAGGAACGTGCCGGGCCGTGCGAAGCGCGCGTGGTCCTCGATGAAATGCGGGTGCAGCAGCATGTCGCCGTCGATCATGACGATGTAGTCGGCGCCGCTCGCGGAGATGCCGAGGTTGCGGCAGCGCGCGGCGCGGAAGCCGAGGTCGTCCTGCCAGAGGTGGCGGACCGGGATGCACGTGGTCGCCGCGAACGCCGCGATGCAGGCAGCGGTGTCGGGACCGGACCCGTCGTCGGCGACGAGGATCTCGTCGGGTGGGCGCGTCTGCTTCGCGGCGCTGGAGAGCACGCGCGCGAGCGCTTCGGGCCAGTTGTAGGTGAGGACGAGCAGGGCGATGCGCACGTCGTGTGTCCAGGCGCCGTCGGCGGGCGGATCGCCACAGGACGTCGCTGCGGGCACGATGGTCGCAGCCTGTTCGAACGGAAGGTTGCCGCGATGAGCGCGCGGCGGCGGCCCCGCGAGCGGGGCGCCCGGCAGCCGCCGGACGCCCCGTCCTTCACGACATCAGCGCACCGCGACGGCGCGCTCGCGGCGCTCGATCAGGCTCATGTCGGCCTGGTTGACGAGGCGCAGGTCGCGTACCTCGAACGGCGCACGGATACCGCCGGCGATCGAACCCGCATCGAACGCGAGATCGATAGTGCCGCGGCCGGCATCGATCCACTTCGCTGCATGGGCGACCGACGCCGGCTTGAGGCTGCCGTCGGCGGCGGTGCCGTAGAGCACGCCGGCGAGCTGGTAGCGGCTCGCATCGGCGGCCTCGATGCCGACCCGCACGGTGACCCCACCGGCCTTGCGCGAGGCCGTCGACACGACCTCGACATCGCCGTCCAGGCGCGCCGACGCGACGGCCACCGCGAATGCCGTGCGGGCATCGCGCTGCACGCTGCCCTTGGCGCCGTTCGTGTTGCCGAACGCGTGCACTTCCCAGAGGCCGTGGCCGCCCGCGCGTGCGGCGTCGGGCGTGACCGAGGCGACGAAGCTGCCGTCCGCATCGCGCGTGAACACGGCGGGCTGGCTCGCGCCGTTCGGTGCCGTGAGCAGGCCTTCGAGGCGGTCGAGGGTGGCCCCTTCGACACGTGCCCGCACGCGCAGGCTGTCGCCCGCGACGACGGCATCGCGCTCGGCGGCGAGCGACATCACGACCGGGCTGGCCGGCTCGAACACGTGCACGAGGTAATCGCCCGAGGCCTGCGCGGCGACGAGTTCGACCGTGCCTTCGCCGAGCGCGGCATCGAGCTTGAGCACGACCGTGCCTTCGGGCGCCTGCATGCCGGCGGCGCGCAAGGCGTCCTGATCGGCTGCGCCGTGCACGGCTTCGGCGCTCGTCCAGGTGCGACCCTTGGCGCGGAAGGTCAGCGTCGAGGCGTCGAGCGTCGCGGCGTTGCCTTCGCGCGGGCTCAGGCGCACGAGGGCGCCCGGCGCGCTCGTGGCGAGGTTCACGCCTGCGCGCAGTTCGGCGGCGCTCGCGTCGATCCAGTACTCGCGGCTCTCGGCCGTGAACGTGGTCGGGCGTGCTTCGAGGGCCTGCGCGGGATCGATCGCCCACGACATCGCGCTCGGCGTGCGGTCGAGCGAGGCGGTGGCCGATTTGGCGAGACCGAGCGGCTGCAGGCGCTGCGGCACCTGGTCGCCGGCGGAGGCGGGCAGCAGGCGCTGCAGGTCGGCGGCGTGGGCGCTGCCGGCGCACAGCGCGGCGAGGATCATGCTGGAAAGGATCTTCTTCATGGCATGGCTCCTCAGAGGTCGTTGCGCAGGATGGTGTCGAGGCCGAAGCAGGCGCGGCGGCTCTGGTTGTGGTTGAGCACCTTGCCTCCCGTGCGCGTCGTGTCGCGGAACCAGAGCGAGCCGGCGGCCTGCTGGCTCGTGCAGTTGAGGAAGCCGTCCGAGCAGCTCGACAGCCAGTTCTGCGTGATCTCCAGGCCGACGCTCTGCGTGTAGCCGCCGCAGTAGGCGTTGGAGCTGAAGATGCCCGACGAGACATCGGTGCCGACGACGTTCCAGAAGCCCTTCGGCAGTGCCGGGCGGCCCGCGGTGCCGTAGAGGTTGTTCTGGTTGTACTGCGCCATCCAGCTCGACTGCTGCATGCGCACGCCGTCGTTCTTGTAGCCGAGCAGCCAGCCCAGCGCGGACTCGAACACGTTGCCGTTCATGACCGCGTCGGCGAGCGGCGTGCCCGCGCTCGACGGCGCGAGCGCGTTGACCCAGCGCACCTTCGAGATGATGTTCGGGTAGCGGCTGTCGTAGGTCGGGTTGGACATGATCCAGCGCATGACGTTGCCGCCGTTGGAGTGCGTGATCACGACGAGATCGGTGATGTTGCGGCTGTTGACGAAGCTCGTCAGCTGCGTGGCGAGGCAGCCGGCGGCGCGGCTGTCCCACATGTACTGCGTGAAGTCGCAGTTGATGACCGTGTAGTTCGCCTGGTTGGTCAGGCCCTGGCGCACGGTGTTGACGATCTCGGGCTGCCAGTAATCGTTGTAGGCGTTGGTCTGCGCGCCGGTCCCGTGGACGAAGGCGACGCCGGTGCCGGCGTGCGCGGCATGCGCGTTGGCGGTGCCGAGCGCGAGCAGCGGCACGAGTGCGTATCGGATCATTGAATCCCTCCCGGTGCGGCCCGCATGCGTGGCGGGCCCTTCTGATGGGCCTCGTGGCGCGTACCGGTACGGCGGTCCCTGCCGTCGCTGCGCGCTGGCGAAGCGGTGACAACCCCTCACGGCGCCTTCCATTCCCTCCCGGATGGTGGGGCGCCGGCCGATCTTGGACGCGCATCGCACGGCGGTCAAACGATTGTTTGAAGCTTGTGCTCCACTTCGCATTCGCGTCTTCGGCGAGAGCTTTCGCACGCGCCACGTTGCACTGCGCAAATTTGCTATGGTGCGGCGACCGGGTCGTCGATCGACGCGTGCCGCGTGGGGCAGGGAGGAGGCCTTCGCGCGCCTTCGTGCGGTGCCGCATCCGGCCGTCCCAACAGCGTCGCCTCGACCACCGCCACCCGGAGCCATCCGTGTCGATCCATGTCGCGCTGAACCACGTCACGCACTACCGCTACGACCGTCTCGTCCACCTCGGCCCGCAGGTCGTGCGCCTGCGCCCTGCGCCGCACAGCCGCACGCGCATCCTGTCGTATTCGCTGCGCGTCGAGCCGGCCGACCATTTCATCAACTGGCAGCAGGATCCGCAGGCCAACTACCTCGCGCGCCTCGTGTTCCCCGAGCCGACGCGCGCTTTCCGCGTCGAGGTGGACCTCGTCGCCGAGATGTCGGTGCTCAACCCGTTCGACTTCTTCCTCGATCCGCTCGCCGAGAAGATCCCGTTTGCCTACCCCGCCGCGCTGCGGCGCGAGCTGACCTCCTACCTCGTGAAGCTGCCGCCTTCGCCGCGCTTCGACGCCTACCTCGCGACGATCCCGCGCACGCCGCGCGCGAGCGCCGACTTCCTCGTCGACCTCAACCAGCGCCTGAGCCGCGACATTCGCTACCTGATCCGCATGGAGCCGGGCGTGCAGGCGCCGGAGCAGACGCTCGAGCTCGGCTCGGGCTCGTGCCGCGACTCGGCCTGGCTGCTCGTGCAGCTGTTGCGCCACCTCGGCCTCGCCGCGCGCTTCGTCTCGGGTTACCTGATCCAGCTCGTCGCCGACGTCAAATCGCTCGACGGCCCGAGCGGGACCGAAGCCGACTTCACCGACCTGCATGCCTGGTGCGAGGTCTACCTGCCCGGCGCGGGCTGGATCGGCCTCGATCCGACCTCGGGCCTGCTCGCGGGCGAAGGCCACATCCCGCTCGCGTGCTCGCCGGAACCGACCTCGGCCGCACCGATCACGGGTGGTGTCGATCCCAGCGAGGTCGAGTTCGGCCACGACATGTCGGTGCGCCGCCTGCTCGAATCGCCGCGCGTGACGAAGCCGTACGCCGACGCGCAATGGGCCGCGATCGAGGCACTCGGCCGCAAGGTCGACGCCGACCTCGAGCGTTTCGACGTGCGCCTGACCATGGGCGGCGAGCCGACGTTCGTGGCCTCCGACGATCCCGACGGCGCGGAGTGGAACACCGACGCACTCGGCCCGCGCAAGCGCGTGCGTGCCGCGGACCTGTTCTGGAAGCTCAAGGACCGTTACGCCGCGAAAGGCCTGCCGCACTTCGGCCAGGGCAAGTGGTACCCGGGCGAGCAGCTGCCGCGCTGGTCGCTCAACTGTTTCTGGCGCCGCGACGGCGATCCGATCTGGAACGATCGCGCGCTGATCGCCGACGAGCGTGCGCGCGGTAAGGCCGACGCCGCGACCGCGGCCACGTTCCTGCGCGAAGTCGCCGCGAGGCTCGACGTCGACGGTGGTCATGTGTTCCCGGCCTACGAGGACCTCTTCTATTACCTGTGGCGCGAGCGCCGCCTGCCGGGCAACGTCGATCCCTCCGATCCGCGCCTGTCCGATCCGCTCGAGCGCGAGCGCGTCATGCGCGTGTTCGAGCGTGGCCTCGGCGAGATCGTCGGCCACGTGCTGCCGATCGCGCGGCCGCTCGGCGAGTGGCAGAGCGGTCCGTGGTTCCTGCGCACCGAGCACTGCCTGCTCGTGCCCGGCGATTCACCGCTCGGCTACCGCCTGCCGCTCGATTCGCAGCCTTGGGTCGCCGAGGCCGACTACCCCTACGTGCAGCCGGTCGACCCGATGCAGGCGCTGCCTCCGCTGCCGGCGCATGCCGAGATCCGTCGCCAGATCGGTGGCGTCGCGCGTGTCGGCGTGGTGCAGCCGCGCGTCGCAGCGTCGCCCGAGCGCTTCACCGCGCGGCCATCGTCGGCCCGCGTCGGCACCACCACCGTGAGTGCGCCGAAGCCGCCCGCACCGCGCGAATCGGCAGCGGCGATCACGCGCACCGCATTGTGTGCGGAACCGCGCGGCGGCAACCTCTACCTGTTCATGCCGCCGCTGCAGCGCCTCGAGGACTATCTCGAGCTCGTCGGCGCGATCGAGGCGACCGCGGCCATGCTCGGCACGCCGGTGATCCTCGAAGGCTACGAGCCGCCGCGTGATCCCCGCCTGGAGGTGTTCCGCGTGACGCCCGATCCCGGCGTCATCGAGGTCAACATCCATCCTGCCACGCGCTGGGACGATCTCGTCGAGCGCACCACGCACCTCTACGAGGCCGCGCGCGAGACGCGTCTGGTCGCCGAGAAGTTCATGATCGACGGTCGCCACACCGGCACCGGCGGTGGCAACCATTTCGTGCTCGGCGCGGCGCGTCCTTCCGATTCGCCGTTCCTGCGCCGCCCGGATCTGCTGCGCAGCCTGCTGTCGTACTGGCATAACCACCCTTCGTTGTCGTACCTGTTCTCGGGCCTGTTCATCGGCCCGACCTCGCAGGCGCCGCGCGTCGACGAGGCGCGCAACGATTCGCTGTACGAGCTCGAGCTCGCGTTCCGCCAGTTCCCGGGCAAGGGCGCCGACGTGCCGCCGTGGCTGGTCGACCGCCTGCTGCGCAACCTGCTCATCGACGTCACCGGCAACACGCACCGCGCCGAGTTCTGCATCGACAAGCTGTACTCGCCCGACGGTCCCGCCGGCCGCCTCGGCCTGCTCGAGATGCGCGCGTTCGAGATGCCGCCGCATGCGCGCATGAGCCTGGCCCAGCAGCTGCTGCTGCGCGCGCTGGTCGCACGCTTCTGGCAGAAGCCCTACGCACCCGAGCGCCTCGCGCGCTGGGGCACCGAGCTGCACGACCGCTTCATGCTGCCGCACTTCGTCGAGCAGGATTTCGCCGACGTCGTCGCCGAGATGCGCGGCGCGGGCTATGCGGTCGAGGCCGACTGGTTCGCGCCGCACCTCGAGTTCCGCTTCCCGAAGGTCGGCGATTACGCCGTGCGCGGCATCGACCTCGAGCTGCGCCATGCGCTCGAACCCTGGCACGTGATGGGCGAGGAGGGGGCGATCGGCGGCACCGTGCGCTTCGTCGATTCCTCGGTCGAGCGCCTGCAGGTCAAGCTGCGCGGGCTTGCGCCGGATCGTTACGCGCTGACCTGCAACGGCCGTCGCGTGCCGCTGCGCGCGACCGGCACGGTCGGCGAGTACGTCGCCGGTGTGCGCTACAAGGCCTGGCAGCCGGCTTCGAGCCTGCATCCGACGCTGCGTCCCGACGCGCCGCTCGTGTTCGACCTGGTCGACACGTGGTCGCAGCACTCGCTGGGCGGCTGCCAGTATCATGTGGCGCATCCGGGAGGGAGGAACTACGCGACGTTCCCGGTCAACGCCTTCGAGGCCGAGAGTCGCCGCCTGGCCCGCTTCTTCCGTCTCGGCCACACGCCGGGCACGTTGGACGCACCGGCGGCGACGACCGGTCCCGAACATCCGTTCACGCTGGACCTGCGCAACACGTCATGACCGAAACGCCCGCTCCCGTCGCCGCGCATTCCTCGCTGCTGGCGGCGTACGAGCGCAATCCGCGCCATTTCCACGAGATGCTCGACGCCGACGGCACCGTGCGCCCGCACTGGCGCCGCCTGCTCGCCGACCTCGAAGCCTCGACGCCGCTGCAGATGCGCCACCGCAGCGACTTCGTGGCGCGGCAGATCCGCGAAGACGGCATCACCTACAACGTCTACGCCGACGCCAAGGGTGCCGACCGCCCGTGGGAGCTCGACCTGCTGCCGAACATCATCGGCGCGCAGGAATGGGCCGGCCTCGCCGCCAAGATTGCACAGCGCGCCACGCTGCTCGACGCCGTGCTCGGCGACCTCTACGGCCCGCAGCAGCTGTTGCGCGAAGGCCTGCTGCCGAGCGAGCTCGTGTTCGGCCATCCGAACTTCCTGTGGCCGTGCCACGGCATCACGCCGCCCGGCGGGCGCTGGCTGCACGTCTACGCGGCCGATCTCGCGCGCTCGCCGGACGGCACGTGGTGGGTCGTCGCCGACCGCACCCAGGCACCTTCGGGCGCAGGCTACGCGCTCGAGAACCGCCAGATCGTCTCGCGTGCGTTCCCGGAGCTGTTCCGCGAACTCAAGGTGCAGCAGCTCGCTGGCTTCTTCGGGGAACTGCAGGCCACGCTGCGGCGTTTTGCGCCGACCTCGGACGGCGAGTCGCCGCTGTCGGTGCTGCTCACCTCGGGGCGTTACAACGAGACCTACTTCGAGCACGTGTTCCTCGCGCGCTACCTCGGCGTGCCGCTCGTCGAGGGCCACGACCTCACGGTGCGCGGCGACACGGTCTACCTCAAGACGCTCGGCGGCCTCAAGCGCGTGCACGCGATCCTGCGCCGCATGGACGACGACTACTGCGATCCACTCGAGCTGCGCAGCGATTCGGCGCTCGGCGTTCCGGGCCTGCTGGACGTCGTGCGCGCAGGCCGCGTACTGGTCGCCAATGCGCTCGGCAGCGGCGTGCTCGAATCGCCGGGCCTGTCCGGATTCCTGCCGCGCATCTGCGAACGCCTGCTCGGCCAGCCGCTGGCGATGCCGTCGGTGGCGACGTGGTGGTGCGGCGAGGCACCCGTGCGCGAAGAAGCGCTCGAGGCGCTCGAGCGCCTCGTCATCAAGGGCGCGTACCCGTCGCAGCGTTTCGAGCCGCTGTTCGGCGACACGCTCGGCAAGCCGCGCCTGGCCGAACTGCGTGCACGCATCCGCGCGCGCCCGCAGGCCTACGTCGCACAGGAGCTCGTGCAGATGTCGCAGGCACCGGTCTGGCAGAGCGCCGGGGCCCGCGCGCGCATCGTGCCGCGCGCGATCGGAATGCGCGTCTACGCGGTCGCCACCGCGAACGGTTACACGGTCATGCCCGGCGCGCTCACGCGCGTGGCCGGGCGCGACGACACCAGCATCGTGTCGATGCAGCGCGGCGGCGGCAGCAAGGACACCTGGGTGCTCGCCGATACGCCGCACGGCGACGATGGCGCGCACCGCCGCGAGATCCGCGCGAGCGACCTCGTGCGCCGCGACGATTTCCTGCCGTCGCGCCTCGTCGAGAACCTGTTCTGGCTCGGTCGCTACTCGGAACGTGCCGACGACACCGTGCGCCTGCTGCGCGTGGTGCTGTCGCGCTATGTCGACAGCGGCACGACCAATCCCTCGTTCAACGCCGCGATCGACGCCTGCCGCTCGCTCGGCATGCTGCGCGGGCACAGCGCGCTGCGCCGCCGCCTGCTCGCGTCGGTGGCCGACCCCGATGCACCGGGCAGTCTGCCGGGCACGCTCAACCGCCTGTACTGGTCGGCCGCACAGGTGCGCGGGCGGCTCTCGCAGGAGAACTGGCGTGCGCTGCTCGAGCTGCAGCGCGAGACCGCCGCGCTGTCGGTCGACCAGCTCGGCCTCGGTGACGCGCTCGATGTGCTCGATCGCCTGCTGCTCGGCATCTCGGCGCTGTCGGGTTTCGCCCACGACGACATGACGCGCGACGACGGCTGGCGCTTCCTCATGATTGCGCGCCGGCTCGAGCGCCTGCAGTTCCTCGCCGACGTCGTCGCGCGCGTCATGCGTCATCCGGCCGGCGCCGACCACGCCACGCTCGAATGGCTGCTCGAACTGGCCGACTCGATCATCACCTACCGCGCGCGCTACCTCTCGGCACCGCAGCTGATCCCGACGCTCGACCTCGTGCTGTGCGACCCGGCCAACCCGCATTCGGTGCTGTTCCAGGTCGCCGAGCTGTGCCGCGAGTTCGCCGCGCTGCCCGATGCGCCGGACGGACTCGACGCGCTCGCCGCGATCGAGCGGCGCCTGCGCGAATGCGACCTCTCGGCGCTCGAGGATTCGCTGTTCGGCGAACGTGGCCGTGGCGACGCGATGCTCGGCATCGCCGATCTCGCCACGAAGGCCGCCGACCTGTCGCGCACGCTGTCCGACCAGCTCAACCTGAGGTACTTCGCGCATGTCGACGACGTCAGCCAGCGCACCTTCTCGACCTGAGGCGCGCATGGGCATCACCTACGACGTCGTCCATCGCACCGAATACCGCTACGGCGCGCCGGTGTCGCTGTCGCAGCAGCTGCTGCATCTCGCGCCGCGTGACACGCCGCGGCAGGCCCGCCTCGCGCACGCACTGGTCGTCGATCCCGCGCCGTCGCGGCGCGTCGACGGCGCGGACGCGTTCGGCAATCCGCTGACGCGCCTGGATTTCGACCGCCCCCATGAGGCGCTCGTGATCACCGCGCGCCTGCGCGTGCGCGTCGAGGCCGGCGACCCGCTCGATCCGCTGACCTCGCCGGCCTGGGAAGACGTCGTCGCCGCGCTCGCCTACCGTGGCGGCGAGGTGCTCGACGAGGCCCATCTCGAGGCCATGCGCTACCGCGTCGAGTCGCCGTACGTGCGGATCAAGACCGTGTTCGCCGACTACGCGCGGCCGTGCTTCACGCCGGGGCGGCCGCTACTCGATGCCGCGCAGGCACTCATGCAGGCCATCCACACCGATTTCACCTATTCACCCGAGGCGACCCAGATCGCGACGCCGCTGCTCGACGTGTTCGAGAAGCGCCACGGCGTCTGCCAGGACTTCGCCCACGTCATGCTGGCCTGCCTGCGCTCGCTCGGGCTCTCGGCCCGCTACGTCAGCGGCTACCTGCGCACGACGCCGGTCGAGGGCAAACCGCGCCTCGTCGGCGCCGATGCCTCGCATGCCTGGGTATCGGTGTTCTGCCCGCGCCAGGGCTGGGTCGATTTCGATCCGACCAACCGCGTCGTGCCGTCGCTGCAGCACGTGACGCTCGCGGCCGGTCGTGATTTCGGCGACGTCTCGCCGCTGCGCGGCGTGATCCTCGGTGGCGGCGCGCACGAGCTCGAGGTCGCCGTCGTCGTCACGCCGGTCGATCCGGCCGACACCTGAGGCACCGCCGCGCAGGGCGGGTGGCCCGGCCGCGCCGTGCGCGGTGCCGCGCCGCGTGGCATAATCCGCGACCTTTTTTGTGACCGGGGCAGCTGCCGCGGTTGCCGCAACCCGTTGGAGAGACGATGGATTTCCTGATCAGTTCCGCCTATGCGCAGGACGCGGCCGCCGCCGCGCCGAATCCGATCATGTCGTTCCTGCCGCTGATCATCCTGTTCGGCATCTTCTACTTCATGCTGATCCGCCCGCAGATGAAGCGCGCCAAGGAGCAGCGCAACATGATCGCGGCGCTGGCCAAGGGTGACGAGATCATGACCAACGGCGGCCTCGTCGGCCGCGTCGAGGACATCGGCGAGTCGTTCCTGACCGTCGAGATCGCCGACAACGTGCGCATCAAGCTGCAGAAGCACGCGGTCAGCGCGGTCCTGCCGAAGGGCACGCTCAAGCAGGCTTGATCCACGCCGGCCCGTCCCCACAGCGGGAAGGGCCCGGTCGGGCCGCGGCACGTCGTCGCGGCCATCCCCGCGGCGGGGAGAAGGTCCGCGTGGCGACGCCCTCGTGCATCGCCCACGCGCAAGGGGCCCTGCCGCATCCCCACGCCTCCACTGCAGTTCGCGCGACAACCGGATTCGACTGATGAACGATTATCCACGATGGAAGCACGCGCTGGTCGTGCTGGTGACGGTGCTGGGTCTGATCTACGCCCTGCCGACGCTGTACCCGAAGCAGCCCGCGGTGCAGGTCATCGGCAACAGCGGCACGGTGATCGACGAAGCAACGCGCGAGCGCGCGATGGCGGAGCTGCAGAAGCGCAACATCCCGTTCGAGAGCGTCGAGCTCAAGACCGACGCGCTGCTCGTGCTGTTCCCGATCGGCAGCACCGACACCCAGCTCAACGGCGCCGCCGCACTGCGTGAAGGCCTCGGCGAGAACTACACGACCGCGCCGAACCTCGCTTCGACCGTGCCGGCCTGGCTGCGCGCGATCGGCGCCGATTCGATGCCGCTCGGCCTCGACCTGCAGGGCGGCGTGCACTTCCTCATGGAAGTCGACCAGAAGAGCGTGCGCGACACGCAGGAACAGCGTTACGTCGACGACATCCGCGGCCTGCTGCGCGATCGCAACATCCGCAACACGAACGTCTCGCGCGGCGCGCAGGGCATCGTCGTGCAGACGCCGAACACCGCCGACCGCGACACGATCGCCGCGGCGATCAACAAGGACTACACGACCGACCTGCTCGTCGTGAACGGCCCGTTGGTCGGCGACCAGCCGACGCTGCTCGTGACGATGCGCCCCGAGCGCGTCCGCGTGATCGCCGACAACACGATCAAGCAGAACGTCGGCACGCTGCGCAACCGCATCAACGCGCTCGGCGTCGCCGAGCCGATCATCGTGCAGCAGGGCGACAGCCGCATCGTCGTCGAGCTGCCGGGCGTGCAGGACACCGCCGAAGCCAAGCGCATCCTCGGCGCGACGGCGACCCTCGAGTACCGCGCCGTCGACCAGAGCACCAATCCGCAGGAAGCCGCACGCACGGGCCAGGTGCCCGGCGACTCGCGCCTGTACCGCGACAAGAACGGCAACCCGCTCGTGCTCAAGAAGAAGGTCATCGTCAAGGGCGACGAGCTCATCGACGCGTCCAGCCAGGCCGAGCAGCAGACCGGCGAGCCGGCGGTGTCGGTCACGCTCAACGAGGCCGGCGCACGCAAGATGCTCGACTTCACGATGGCCAACGTCGGCAAGCCGATGGCGGTCGTCTACATCGAACGCACGCCCGAAGTGCGCATCGTCGACGGCAAGGAAGAGCGCACCGCGAAGATCACCGAGACCGTGATCAACGAGGCGACGATCCGCGGCGTGTTCTCGAAGAACTTCCAGACCACGGGCCTGGAGAGCATGAAGGTCGCCTCCGAGCTGGCCCTGCTGCTGAAGTCCGGTTCGCTGGCCGCGCCGGTCGACATCGTCGAGGAGCGCGTCATCGGTGCGAGCCTCGGTGCCGACAACATCGAGAAGGGCATCAACTCGGTGATCATCGGCCTGCTCGCCGTCGTCGTGTTCGTCGGCCTCTACTACAAGCTGTTCGGCCTCATCGCCGACCTCGCGCTGCTCATGAACCTCGTGCTGCTCGTGGCGATCCTCAGCATCTTCCAGGCCACACTGACGCTGCCCGGCATCGCCGGCATCGTGCTCACGCTCGGCATGGCGATCGACGCCAACGTGCTCATCTGCGAACGCATCCGCGAGGAAATCCGCAACGGCGCCACGCCGCTCGCGGCGATCCGCGCCGGTTACGAGAAGGCGTGGGCGACGATCCTCGACGCCAACGTGACCCACCTCATCGCCGCGATCGGCCTCATCACGTTCGGCTCCGGTCCCATCCGCGGCTTCGCGATCACGC
Source organism: Lysobacteraceae bacterium PS02065 (assembly GCA_029959555.1). Taxonomy (GTDB): domain Bacteria; phylum Pseudomonadota; class Gammaproteobacteria; order Xanthomonadales; family Rhodanobacteraceae; genus Dokdonella. Next base: position 88,344 of record JASCPI010000006.1, read on the forward strand.
TGACCATCGGCATCATCACGTCGATGTTCACGTCGGTCACCGGCACGCACTCGATCATCTCGCTGATCTTCGGTCGCTCGAAGGTCAAGGCCTTGTCGGTCTGAACCCCGGGACACAGTCATGGAACTCTTCAATCCGAATGCCAACATCGATTTCATGCGCTGGCGCAAGGTCAGCCTTGCGATCTCGGTGATCCTGATGGTTGTCTCTGCCGCGCTGATCTTCGTGCGCGGCCTCAACTACGGCCTCGATTTCACGGGCGGCACGCTCGTCGAGGTCAAGTACGAGCGCGCGGTCGACGTCGCCGACGTGCGCTCGGCGCTCGCCGACGGCGGGTTCGGCAACGCGATCGTGCAGACCTACGGCGGCACGAACGAATTCGCGATCCGCCTCGCCAACGAGGAGCACGAGGCCGAAGCGCCGGCTGCTGCCGAAGGCGAGACGCCGGCCAGCGAGGCCGAGACGGGCATCCACAACGACGCCACCGCCGACAAGCTCGCCGTCAACGTGCTCAAGGCGCTGCAGGCCAAGCGCGACGACGCCAAGGTGCTGCGCAGCTCGTTCGTCGGTCCGCAGATCGGCGAGGAACTGCGTACCGACGGTCTCGTCGCGGTGATCTTCGTCATCGCCGGCATCTCGATCTACCTGTGGATCCGCTTCGAATGGCGCTTCGCGGTGTCCGCGGTCGCTTCCGAGGCGCACGACGCACTGCTCACGATGGGCATCTTCGCGCTGACCGGACGCGAGTTCGACCTGCCCGCGCTCGCAGCGGTGCTCTCCGTGGTCGGCTACTCGATCAACGACAAGATCGTCGTCTTCGATCGCGTCCGCGAGATCTTCCGTTCCTCGCGCAAGGGCGAGCCGATCGAGGTGCTCAACCGCTCGATCAACTCGACCATGTCGCGCACGATCATGACCGGCGTCACCACCGCCCTCGCGGTCGGCGCGCTGTACGTGTTCGGCGGAGCGGCACTCGAGAGCTTCGGCCTCATCATGCTGATCGGCATCGTCATCGGCATCCTGTCGTCGATCTTCTTCGCGAACCCGATCCTGCTCGCGCTCGGCGTGTCCAAGCAGGACCTCATGCCGGTCACGAAGGACGATCCGGAGCTCGAGCGCCGGCCCTGACGGGCTGCGCCGGAACTACGATGCACGGGGCGCTTCGGCGCCCCGTTTCCGTTGGAGCACATGCGATGCGCGACACGCGGAAGAGGGCGGCTGCGACGAGGCGCGGTCCGGCGGCGCCGGAGGGCGGCACACACGGCCTCGCGCGCGTGCTGTCCAAACGCGGGCTGTGCTCGCGCACGCAGGCCGCGCGCTGGATCGCCGAGGGACGTGTGCGCGTCGACGGTCGCCTCGTGCGTGATCCCGAGGCGCGCACGCACGCCGATGCGGCGATCGTCGTCGCGGGACTCGACACCGCCGCTGCGGTCGAGCGTCGCTACGTCATGCTCGACAAGCCGCGAGGCCTCGTCACGACGACGGCCGACGAGCAGGGTCGCGACACCGTCTACCGCGCCTTCGACGGTGCCGGCCTGCCATGGCTCGCGCCGGTCGGTCGCCTCGACAAGGCCAGCGAAGGCCTGTTGCTGTTCACCAACGACCCCGTCTGGGCCGCCGCGGTGACCTCACCCGAGCACGGCCCCGACAAGACCTATCACGTGCAGGTCGACGCGCTGCTCGACCCCGCGGCCGTCGAGCGCTTGCGCGGAGGCGTCGTCGATGCCGGCGAACGCCTCGCGGCCAGGCACGTGCGCGAGCTGCGCCGCGGCACGCGCAACAGCTGGCTCGAGATCGTGCTCGACGAAGGCCGCAACCGGCAGATCCGCCGCCTGCTCGCCGCACACGGCATCGGTGTGCTGCGCCTCGTGCGCGTGGCGATCGGGGCACTCGAACTCGGCACACTCCCGCGTGGGGCGTGGCGTGAGCTCTCGCCCGACGAAGTGCGGGCGCTGGCGATGCCTGCCGGCGACTGACTGACGCGGCACGTCCGGCAACGTCGTACCGGAGAGGTCGGAAGCTGGGGTCAGGTTCATTTGCCTCGAGGTGCGGCGGTTCTTCGAGCCCCTCGCAAGGCCAGTGAACCCGACCCCGCAGCTCGGAGAGCCTGTTGCTCAATGCACGCGCCGGACGATGCGGACGCCGCGCCAGCTGTCGACGGCGCGGAAAACCCGGGTGCGTGAGTCGTACCCGAGTTCGACAGTGCGTTCGTCGATCCACCGCACGTCGAGCATCGGGCCCCCGTGGGCGGCCGCGGGAGCACGCCCATGGTCGGTGTCCGCGATGAAGGCATTGCCCGCCTCGTCACCGAGTGGCTCGCGGGCATCGAGCAGCGACGCCTGCGTGGAGAAGCCGGTCGTCGCACCGCAGCTTCTTTCGAAGACGACGATCTTCGCGCGGCCATCCGGCGAGTGTGCCTGTGCGATCAGGGCGTTCTCGCAACCGGTGACGGGCATGGACGTGTCGAGCATTCGTGCGCCACCCGCTGCCGTGAGGAGGAGGGCGGCACACGCAACGATGTAAATGGACCTGGACACCCTGGCGCGCTCCGCATCGACGATGCGGCATGCTGCCTCGGCGATCGGGCCGCTGCGTGGCGACGAGGTGGCGACGCGCGGCCTTCGCCGCGCGCCGTGCCACGGATCAGATCACGCCGAGCGCGCGGCCCACCTTCGTGAACGCCTCGACCGCGCGGTCGATCTGCGCCGGCGTGTGCGCAGCGCTCATCTGCGTGCGGATGCGCGCCTGGCCCTGCGGCACGACTGGGTAGAAGAAGCCGATCACGTAGATGCCTTCCTCGAGCAGGTCGGCGGCGAAGCGCTGGGCGAGCTTGGCGTCGTGCAGCATGACCGGCACGATCGCGTGGTCGCCCGGGCGCAGCTCGAAACCGGCCTCGGCCATGCCGGCGCGGAAACGCCGCGCGTTCGCCTCGACGCGGTCGCGCAGCTCGGTCGAGCGCGACAGGATCTCGAACACCTTGAGGCTGGCCGCGACGAGCGGCGGCGGCAGCGTGTTCGAGAACAGGTACGGGCGCGAGCGCTGGCGCAGCAGGTCGATGATCTCGCGGCGACCGGTCGTGAAGCCGCCCGAGCCACCACCGAGTGCCTTGCCGAGTGTGGACGTGTAGACGTCGACCTCGTCCATGACGCCGTGCAGTTCGGCCGAACCGCGCCCGGTCGGGCCGACGAAGCCGGTCGCGTGCGAATCGTCGACCATCAGCAGCGCGCCATGCTTCTTCTTGAGCGCGACGATCTCGTCGAGCTTCGCGATGTAGCCGTCCATCGAGAACACGCCGTCGGTCGCGATCAGCCGCGTGCGCCTGCCGGACGTCTCGACGAGATGCTTCTCGAGCTCGGCCATGTCGCCGTTCGCGTAGCGGCGGCGCTCGGCCTTGCACAGGCGGATGCCGTCGATGATCGAGGCGTGGTTGAGCGCGTCGGAGATCACCGCGTCCTCGTCGGACAGGATCGTCTCGAACAGGCCGCCGTTGGCGTCGAAGCAGCTCGTGTACAGGATCGTGTCCTCTGTGCCGAAGAACGCCGAGATCTGGGCCTCGAGGCGCTTGTGCAGATCCTGCGTGCCGCAGATGAAGCGCACGCTGGCGAGGCCGAAGCCGTGCGTGTCGAGGGCCAGCTTGGCCGCCTCGATCACCTCGCGGTTGTCGGCGAGGCCGAGGTAGTTGTTCGCGCAGAAGTTCAGCACCTCGCGGCCGTCGGTGGTGCGGATGGCAGCGGATTGCGGCGTGGCGATGATGCGCTCGGTCTTGAACAGGCCCTGCTCGCGGATCGAGTCGAGTTCGGCGGCGAGGCGGTCGCGGATGGCGGTCTGCATGGGATTCCGTGGGCGTGGAGGCGAAACCGCGATTGTCCCGCAAAGCGCCGGACGGCGCAGCCGTGGTCCGGCGGTCGCGCTAGACTCGGCGATCCGTCGTCGCCGGGAGTCGTTCGTGAAGCCGCTCGCCTGCTTGCTGCTCGCCGTGCTCGTGCTGCCCGCGACCGCGTTCGCCGCGCCACGCGAAGCCGATCCGGCCTACCTCGCGACGATCGTCGACGACCTGCCACCTTCCTTGCCGCGCGATCTCGCCGCGCACGAGCGCGGCCTCGCGCGTCCGGTCGTGCCGATGCAGCCGATGGCCCCACCGCTCACGAAGCCGCGTGCGCAGGCCGAGTACGAGGCCAACCACGGCATCCTGATCCGCTGGGGCAACTACAACGCGTTGCACACGTCGATGGTCGTGCCGTTGACGACGGCCGACCCGCCTTCGGATGTCTGGGTCGTCGTCGCCAATGCGTCGCAGCAGGCGTCGGCGACGACCGCGCTGCAGAACGGCGGTGCCGACATGGCGCACGTGCACTTCACGATCGCGGCGACCGATTCGGTCTGGATCCGCGACTACGGCCCGCGCTACATCGACGACGACGGCCGCCGCGCGATCGCCGACCACACCTACAACCGGCCGCGTCCGAACGACGACGCGTTCCCGGGCGTGTTCGGCACGCAGACCGGCGAAACCGTCTACGCGATGCCGCTCGTGCACGGCGGCGGCAACTTCCATCTGTTCCGCGATCGCGAGGCGTTCATGACGCGTCTGATCGTCAACGAGAATCCATCGCTGACCGAGCAGCAGATCCTCGACACCTACCGCGACTACCAGGGCCTCGAGGTCACGCTGACCGATCCGTTCCCGGCGAGCTACGACTCGACCCAGCACATCGACATGTGGATGCTGCCGCTCGGCGACGACAAGGTGCTGATCGGCGAGTACGCGGCGGGCGAGGGCAGCGGCGTCCCGCGGAGCGTCACCGAGGCGACCGCTTCGCTCATGCAGACGCGCGGCTACACGGTCTACCGCACGCCGGGCTGGCGCACGGGCGGCGCGCATTACACGTACACGAACGCCGTGATCGTCAACAACGTCGTGCTGACCTGCCGGTTCGGCGGCAGCAACGCGACACGTGACGCCCAGGCGAAGGCCACGTTCGAGGCGGCGCTGCCCGACCATGCGATCGTGCAGGTCGACTGCAGCGGCATCATCGGCCAGGCCGGCGCGATCCACTGCATCGTCATGCACATGCCCGACCTGCTGTTCGGCGCGCGCTTCGAGACGCCGTGACGGCAGCAACGAGCAGGTCGGCGCCGGTCAGCGTGCCGACACCGCCTGCAGCCGCTCGGCCGGTGCGCGCAGGTGGATGCTCCAGCCGCGTGACGTGAGTTCGCGCTGCGTGCGCATCGTCGCCTCGCCGCTGATGAGGATGCTCTTGCGTGCGCGGCGGAACGCGTCCTTGTCGATGAACTGCTCGACCTCGACGGTCCAGGGCAGATAGTCGACCGGCAGTGGCAGCACGCGCTCGCCGTCGGCGGCATCGTAGGCGAGGCCCGATCCGATCGTCAGCAGCGTGCCGCCGTGGGCTCGCTCGCCGAGTTCCCGCGCGATGAGCTTGAGCGCGTTGACGACGAAGCGTGCCTCGAGCTCGGTCGAGGCCGTCATCGCGAGTTCGAGCAGCGCGTCGCCGCCGCTCGCCGGTTTGAGGTCGTCGAGCGCGTCGAGCAGGGCGGTCTGCAGCGTCGGCGTGAACACGCCGCGACGCAGGAACTGGCGCATGAGCAGTTCGTCGCGCGCGTAGGCGGCCAGGCGCGTCGCATTGCGTTCGCGGATCTGGTCGGGATCGAGCTTCCAGACGATGTCGTTGATGCGCGTGCCCTGGTCGATGACGAGACCCGCGGTACCGCCGACCGCGCCGATCGCACCAGTCGCCGCGAAGCGCCCGCCCGAGCCGACCCAGGCGAGATCGTCGAGGCGCTCGCGTACGTAGGGATTGCTCGTGTACGGATCGATGCCGAGGCGCTCGGCGAGCTCGCGCTTGACCTGGCTGTACTTGACCTGCCGCTTGATCTCGCGCTCGATTTCCGCGCCGGCGCGGTCGTACCAGCGCTTGTCCTTCTTCTGCGGGGCGTCCGACTGCTCCTGCGCGACACTGCGTGCCTCGGTCATCGGGCCGTCGTCGCGCGGATACGGATTGCCGTCGGTGCCGAGCTGGCGCGCGGCGCGGTCGGAGAGCTTCTGCGCACGTTCGCCGAGCTTGCGCAGCTGGTTGCCGAAGTAGCGCGCCACGCCCATCGGCAAGCCCACGATCGTGTCGATCGGGTGGCCGAGCACCTGGCCGAGGCCACGTGCGGTGCGACCGAGCGCGTCACCCGCGGCGGACGTGAAGGCCTCCGACTTCGTCACCTCGTCGAGGGCCTCGAGCGCGGGCAGCTCGGCGACGCGGTCGGCGAGGATCTCGACGCTTTCGGCATGGATCACGCCGACCGGCGTATCGAGCGTGAAATGGGCCATGTAGCCGCGGATCTCGACGTGCGGATCCACCTGGAAGCCGGGTCCCGACAGCAGCGCCGCCGGCGCGAGCGACACCGCATCGAGCACGGGCTCGAGCTCGTGTCGTTCGTCGGCTGCGCGCACGGTCGTCGCCGTGAATGCGGCGAGCAGGAGCATGGAGGCGTGGAATCGGTCGCACATCATCCGTGCATGGTCCCAGATCCGTGGTGAACCGGATACCGAACGCGCTTCCGCGCGTTGCCCGTGGGCATCGCGCCTAGGCCTCGACAGGCATCGCGACGATGGCGCGCCCCGACGCGTCCCTGATCATGGCGTCCGCCGGATCGGACGGCGGGACCGACGCCCGAGAGTGTCCACCGACAAGGAAAAACGTCATGCCCATCCTGCATCCCTCGACGATTCCCGCATCCGCCACACTGATCGCCGCACTCCTGGCGCCCGCGGCCTTCGCCCAGCAGGCCGTGATCACCTTCGACGACGGTGTCGAGGGCTGGTCGTCACCGCCCATGTCCATGGTGGTGATGGAAGGGGGGAATCCGGGCGCGCACCTCGTGACCATGACCAACAATTTCGGCCTCGACTACCGGAACTCGAGCCACCCTGACTTCATCGGCGACTACTCGACGGCGGTGCGTGTCGTGTTCGGGTTGGATCTCAAGGTCGATCAGCCCAGCGGAGGATCCGGCACACTGGACGTGCGCCCTGTCATCGTGATGTTCCGCAACGCCGCGCTCGAGGATGCGGGTGGTGTCCCGGTGACGGTGTGGTACCGGCTGACGACGATGGACTCGGTGATGCCCTGGGCGCGTCACGAGGTCGCGTTCGATCCGCGCAGCGTCGCGCTTCCGGAAGGCTGGAAAGGCACCGGCGCCAACGATCCCGGCACCTCGGAGCCCATCCTGCCCGCCGGCGTGACGTTCGCCGATGTGCTCGAAGGCGTCACCGAGGTGAGGCTGACGACCTACGAGCCCGGGTGGTTCTACATCCCGGCGGACTTCAACATCGGCCTCGACAACATCGCCATCGACCGCCAAGGCGACGCGATCTTCAACGAGGGCTTCGACCCGCCCTGACTCCGGGCGATCATCGCGATCGGGCATCGCTGCGTCCCGGGTCCACGGCCGCCATCGGTGTCTGGATGCCCCTGCCGTGGTGTCGGCTGTTCCATTCGCCGAAGCTCGTCCGCGCGCGAGCTCGAGTACGCGCGTCGCGCCACGGTCGGGGTCCAGGGCTTCGGCTGACGTGCGGGGAGGCCCGCACGGTCAGGAGCGACACGTCGCCCAGGTGTCGTGCTTCCGTTCGATGTGCGATGCGGGTGCCTCGCACGCGAGCGTCCTGGCCATCGGCCATGGCAGGGGATGCGTCACGATCACCCGCGCAGGGCTCCGGATGCGTCGTGGACCGGTCGCGGCATCCCTGATCCATCGGCGTCACCGCACGACGGTCATGGCGCCCGGGTCTCCACGACGTCGACGGTGGATCGCGTGGTGCCGGTGGCAGAGCGGGCGTCGCGGGTTTCGGACCGGGTGGTCCTCCGGTAACAAGGGCATGGCGGACCGATCCCGTGGCAGCGCGCCGACGGCGTCGCATGACGGACACGAGGCCGTCATGTGTCGGCGGCTTCATGCCCGAAAGGGAGGTCCGGTCACCGCGTCGCCCGGATGATGGTATACATGTATACGTGGTGGGGCGTCGTGAAACGGCGCCGGAGGGGAGGCTCATGGAATCGACGCTTCACGTTTCGCCATGCGAGGTCGTTGCGCCTGTCGCGGACGTGCCCGGAGTGTTCGCATCACGGTGCTCCTGCGGAGCCGTCCGTTCGACACGTGCGCGATGCTGCGCCGAAGTCGAGGTGCGATCGTTTCGGTCGGATTCCGCGGCGTGTCGCGAGCCTGCGCTGCTCAGGTGGCCAAGCCCTCAGGCTAGCGGGACGTCGTCGACACGCGAGTTGTCGAGCCGGCGGGGGAGCCGTGATCGCTCCGAGCCGGTGCCCGCCCGGGGCCGGGATCCCGATGTCCTCGGTCTGATGAAGCCCACCCGCGCCCCATCGTGCGGCGACGCGCCACGTTCCGGATGCTTGCATAGCTCATCGAAATCGTGCGCTTGGCAACCAATGTGCAGTTTTGTGAGCGAATGCTCATTCCACATGTGCCCGCTGGCACGCGCGCTGCTCCGCGCCAGATGTCGCCGACGCCGACGACGATGCCATGCGGTGTCGTCGTCATGCTTCGCGTCCGTTTCTGACACATCCGCGCACTTTCTTTCGTATCCCGCTCATGGCGTGAAAGGAAGCACATCCGTGTCGCCGCGTTCCGCGCGTCGACCCTGACAGACGAGGTACTCCCATGGAACCTGCGAAGAGACGCATCCGCCGCCACGCGGCCGGTGTGCTGATCGCCTCGCTTCTCTCGACGTCCGCCTTCGCGGCGGCCGATGTCACGCTCTCCGTCACCGGGCCCGCGAGCGCTCCGCTCGGGGTGCTCACGAGCGGTTACAGCACCACGCTCGCCAACCAGGGCGACACGATCACGCCCGAGAACGTGCGTGTCGAGTTCGAAGTGCAAGGCCCCGGCGCTCTCGCGGTCGGCGACGTGATCGGCGAGTTCGAGCGTCCGATCGGTTCGGGCAACTTCACGCCGATGACGCTCGCGCCGTGCGGCGCGAACCTCTGCGGCGACTACGGCGAGGCCGAGACGTATCCGCTTCCGGCCGGCTACACGGTCACGATGCCGATGCGCAGCACGTTCCATCGCGCCGGCGCGCACACGCTGACGATGCGCGTCGTCGGCGCGACCAGCGGTGACGTCTACGCGACCGACTCGCTGTCGGGCACGATCACGGCACCGTCGATCACCCTCGGTGTCACGGGGCCGGCCAATGCTCAGCGCGGCGTCCCGACGACGGGCTATTCGTCGTCGCTCGCCAACGACGGCGATGGTGCGACCAACGAGAACGTCAAGGTCCGCTTCGAAATCGCCGGTCCGTCCGCGCTCGAGGCGGGCGACGTGGTCAGCGAGTACCAGGTGTCGCCGGGCAACTTCGCCCTGATCCCGCTGACGGCCTGCGGTGCGAACCTCTGCGGCGACTTCGGTCCGGTCGCGGGCTTCCCCGTACCGGCCGGCTACGGCGCCACGACCGCGCTGCGCAACACGTTCAACAAGGCCGGCGCCCACAGCGTCGCCGCGAGCGTCGTCGGCGTGACCAGCGGCACCGTTTACGCGGACGATACCCTCGCGAGCACCGTGCTCGCTCCGGATGTCTCGTTGTCGCTCGCAGGACCGGCGACCGCACCACTCGGCGTGACCACGTCGGGTTACAGCACCACGCTCGCGAACAACGGCGACGGCATCACGCCCGAGAACGTACGCGTCGTGTTCGAGGTGCAGGGTCCCGGCCCGCTCGCGGTCGGCGACGTGATCGGCGAGTTCGAGCGTCCGATCGGTTCGGGCAACTTCACGCCGATGACGCTCGCGCCGTGCGGCGCGAACCTCTGCGGCGACTACGGCGAGGCCGAGACGTATCCGCTTCCGGCCGGCTACACGGTCACGATGCCGATGCGCAGCACGTTCCATCGCGCCGGCGCGCACACGCTGACGGTGCGCGTCGTCGGTGCGACCAGCGGTGACGTCTATGCGACCGACTCGCTGTCGGGCACGATCACGGCACCGTCGATCACCCTCGGCGTGAGTGGTCCGGCGACCGCGGAAAAAGGTGTTGCCACGACCGGCTTCTCCTCGACGCTGCGCAACATCGGTGATGGCGCGACGCAGGAGAACGTCAAGGTCCGCTTCGTGATCTCGGGCGCACAGGCGCTCGGGTCCGGCGATGTGGTCTCCGAGTACGAGATGTCGCCCGGCGTGTTCGGTCCGATCCCGCTGACGGTGTGCGGCAGCAACCTGTGCGGCGACTTCGGTCCCGCGGCGGGCTTCCCGGTTCCGGCCGGCTACGACGCGACCACGGCACTGCGCAACACGTTCAACACGTCGGGCGTGCACACGGTTACGGCCAGCGTCATCGGCGTGACGAGCAGCGACGAATACGCGACCGCGTCGTCGACGACGACCGTGCGTGCTCCGGACCTCTCGCTCGCGTTGAGCGGCCCGGCGACGGCCGACAAGGGTGTCGCGACGGTCGGCTTCTCGTCGATGCTGAAGAACGAAGGTGATGGCACCACGACCGAGAACGTCAAGGTCCGCTTCGTGATCTCGGGCGCGCAGGCGCTCGCGTCCGGCGATGTGGTTTCCGAGTACGAGCTCTCGCCCGGCGTGTTCGGCCCGATCCCGCTCACGGTGTGCGGCAGCAACCTGTGCGGCGACTTCGGCCCCGCAGCAGGCTTCCCGGTCCCGGCCGGCTACGATGCGACGACGGCGCTGCGCAACACGTTCAACACGGCAGGTGCGCACACGGTCGCTGCTTCGGTGATCGGCGTGACCAGCGGCGACGAATACGCGACCGCGTCGTCGACGACGACCGTGCGTGCTCCGGACCTCTCGCTCGCGGTGAGCGGTCCGGCCACGGCCGACAAGGGTGTCGCGACGGTCGGCTTCTCGTCGACGCTGAAGAACGAAGGTGATGGCGCCACGACCGAGAACGTCAAGGTCCGCTTCGTGATCTCGGGCGCGCAGGCGCTCGCGGCAGGCGATGTGGTTTCCGAGTACGAGCTCTCGCCCGGCGTGTTCGGCCCGATCCCGCTCACGGTGTGCGGCAGCAACCTGTGCGGCGACTTCGGCCCCGCGGCAGGCTTCCCGGTCCCGGCCGGTTACGACGCGATCACGGCGCTGCGCAACACGTTCAACACGGCGGGCGTGCACACGGTTACGGCCAGCGTCATCGGCGTGACGAGCAGCGACGAATACGCGACCGCGTCGTCGACGACGACCGTGCGTGCTCCGGACCTCTCGCTCGCGGTGAGCGGTCCGGCCACGGCCGACAAGGGTGTCGCGACGGTCGGTTTCTCGTCGACGCTGAAGAACGAAGGTGATGGCGCCACGACCGAGAACGTCAAGGTCCGCTTCGTGATCTCGGGCGCGCAGGCGCTCGCGGCAGGCGATGTGGTTTCCGAGTACGAGCTCTCGCCCGGCGTGTTCGGCCCGATCCCGCTGACGGTCTGCGGCAGCAATCTCTGTGGCGATTTCGGTCCCGCAGCGGGCTTCCCGGTTCCGGCCGGCTACGACGCGACCACGGCGCTGCGCAACACGTTCAACACGGCGGGCGTGCACACGGTTACGGCCAGCGTCATCGGCGTGACGAGTGAGGACGAGTATGCAACCGCGTCCTCGACAACGACGGTCCTGGCGTCCGATGTCGCGATCGCGATGACGGGTCCGGCGACGGTCGATCGCGGCGTCGCGACGACGGGCTTCGCGTCGACGCTCACGAACGAGGGGGACGGTGCCACGACCGAGAACGTCAAGGTCAGCTTCGAGATCGCCGGTCCGTCGGCGCTCGCGGCGGGTGACGTCACCAGCGAGTACGAGACCGCGCCGGGTTCCGGCACGTTCGCGCCGATCCCGCTGGTCGTCTGCGGCAGCAATCTCTGCGGCGACTTCGGTCCCGCGGCGGGCTTCCCGGTTCCGGCCGGCTACGATGCGACGACGGCACTGCGCAACACGTTCGCCAAGGCCGGTGTGCACGGTGTCACCGTGCGCGTGGTCGGCGTCGACAGCGGCGACACCCTCGCGAGCGACACGTTCTCGACCGAGGTCGTGTCGGATGCGACGACGCTCGAGAAGGTCGCCGGCGATGCGCAGAGTGCACCGCAGGGCAACGCGGTCGCGATCGCGCCGCAGGTCCGCGTACTCGATGCGGGTGATGGTCCGGTGGAAGGTGCCGTCGTCACGTTCGCGGTCACTGCGGGCGGTGGCAGCGTCACCACGGCGTCGGTGCTAAGCGACGAGAACGGCCTCGCGGCGGTCGGCAGCTGGACGCTGGGCGATTCCGTCGGCACGAACACGCTGACGGCGAGCGTCGACGGCGTCGATGCGGTCGTGTTCACGGCGACGGCGACGGCCCATGCCGACATCGCGGTCACGCTGTCGTCGACGGCCGAAGCCGTGCGCGACGGTGTCCACCACAGCCATGTCGTCATCGTGACGAACGCGGGTCCGTCCGCGGCACAGGGCGTCTCGGTATCGTTGCCGATCCCCGATCAGCACGAAGCGGCCACGGCAACGTGGTTCTGCCACGCCGTCGCGGGAGCGACCTGCTCGGCGTCGGGCACCGGTGCGATCGACGAGACGGTCGATCTGCCGGTCGGCGCATCGGTGGTGTTCCTCACGTCGTCGGTGGTCGATTCGGGTGACGAGGACATCGTCGTCGCGACCGTCTCCGTGAGCCACGACGACGACCTGCAGCCGGCCAACGACGTCGCATCGGAGTCGACCCCGGTCGTGCTCTTCCGCAGCAGCTTCGATCTCGGCGGCAACGGCGTGGTCAATGGTCTCGGTGGCGGCGTGGCCTCCACGCTCGAGGGAGAAGCCCTGATCGGCCTCGACCTGACCGCACTCGTGGTCGACGGCCCGCTGTCGCCGGTCGCGCGTGGCGTGTCGGCCGACGGCGACGTGTTCGCGATCGACCTCGCTCACACGGCGTCGGGTCGTGTCGTGATCGTGCGAGGCGATGCAGCGGTCGCGCCGGCTTGGGGCACGATGTCCGCGCAGGCGCCGAGCCTCGTGCTCGGTGTCGCGGGCGAGCAGGGCCAGCGTCAGCTGCTCGTGCACGGTACGGAGGGTGACCTCGCGCTGCTGCTGTCGGGCCATGCGGTGATCCAGGTCATCGAAGCCTCGCGTCCACGCGACTGAGGTGGTGATCCAGGGCGGGCGGCGGCGCGAGCCGCCGCCCGCCTTTTCGTTTCCGGAACCTGTACGCCGCCTCGGTGCGCGTCGCGCCCGAGGTTCCCGTGACGCATCGCTTGGTCTACGCTGCGCGGCCCCGCCTCGCCGCAGGCACGCGCCGGACCTTCGCCATGACGACGACGCCCTCCCACGATTCGATCCGCGCCGTGCTGTGGCGTGGTGACCGCCTGCGCCTGCTCGACCAGCGCCGCCTGCCGTTCGTCGAGGACTACCTCGACTGCACGACGCCGGCCGAGGTCGCCCAGGCGATACGCGACCTCGTCGTGCGTGGCGCGCCGGCGATCGGCATCGCCGCGGCCTGGGGTGTCGTGCTCGCCGCGCGTCGCGGAAGCGACGCGCTCGCCGAAGCGCTGCCGATGCTGCGTGCAGCGCGTCCGACCGCGGTCAACCTCATGTGGGCGCTCGACCGCATGCAGCGCGCGATCGCCGCGGGTGCCGATGCGCTCGCGCTCGAGAGCGAGGCGCAGGCGATCCAGGACGAGGATCTCGCCGCGAACCGTCACATGGGCGAGCTCGGCGCCGCGCTGCTCGGCGACGGTGTCGGCGTGCTCACGCATTGCAACACCGGTTCGCTCGCGACGGCCGGATTCGGCACGGCCCTCGGCGTCGTGCGTGCCGGCGTGTCGTCGGGGCGCATCACGCAGGTGTTCGCGGGCGAGACGCGTCCGTGGCTGCAGGGCGCGCGCCTGACCATGTGGGAGCTCGTGCGCGACGGCATCCCGGCGACCCTGATCTCCGATTCGGCCGCCGCGCACCTGATGGCCTCGGGCAAGGTGCAATGGGTCATCGTCGGCGCCGACCGCATCGCCGCGAATGGCGACACCGCCAACAAGATCGGCACTTACCAGCTCGCGATCGTCGCGCGCCACCACGGTGCGAAGGTCATGGTCGTCGCGCCGTGGTCGACCGTCGACCTCGAAACACCGACCGGCGCGGACATCGAGATCGAGCTGCGCGACCCGGCCGAGCTGCTGTCGCATGCGGGCCAGCGCACGGTCGTCGACGGCGCGGTCGCCTGGAACCCGGTGTTCGACGTGACGCCCGCCTCGCTCATCGACGCGATCGTGACCGAGCGCGGCGTGGTGTCGTCGCCGGCGACGTCAGGGATGCGCCACCTGGCCTGACGCAGGTGGCACGTGCTGGCGCGACCTCGCCGGCAGCATCGCGCAGAGCGCGCCGAGGCCGATGCCGATCATCCAGGGAAAGGCGTGCAGGTAGCGGTACGACACGATGTGCGAGAACAGAACGTGTCCCGCGAACAGCCCGCACGCGGTCAGCGCGTAGAGCAGTGCCGTATCGCGTCGCGTGCCGCGCCATGCGGCGGCGAGCACGACCAGGGCGAGTGGCACGAGCGCGAACAGGCAGAACGTGAGCCATGGCCTGCTCGCGGAGAACGCGCTCATGACCACGCTCGGCCGTTCGGGCATGCCGCTCATGTCGTGGTTGAAGTTCTCGGCGATCCACGCACGGAAACCGTCGTCGAAGCGGTAGAGGCCGAGATCGTCGCGCAGGCGTTCGCCGGTGACCGCGGGGTCGAGATAGTCGAACAGCGTGGCGACGCCGAGCGTGACGAGGATCGTGGGGTCACGGCGGATCACGCGTGCCGCGATCTTGCGGGAGGCGCGATCTCCCTGCACGTCGCCGAGCGTTCCACGGATGGTCGGAATGAGGCCGTTGTTGCGCCACAAATGGTTCTCGCGCTCGCGCGGGTCGTCGAGACCGCCGCGCAGGCGACTGAGGAAGCCCTCGGGCAGGCCCAGTCCGGCCAGGTCGTCCTCGCGCACATGCGGCGCGACGAGGCCGAGACGGAAGTAGCCCGCATGCGCGATGTAGTCGGGCTTGCCGTCCGTCCCGCGCACCGGCAGCTTTCGGTACTCGGCATGCGCGACGGTCGTGGCGACGATGACCAGCGCGAGATGCGCGGCGAAGCGCCATGAACGCCATCGGCCAGCCCCCGCCACGGCGTGCACCACGACCGGAAGCACGCTGAAACCGAGCACGACCGGCGCGAGGTTGGTACGGAACGCGACCGTGAAAAGACCGCATGCGATGACACCGCCAAGCCAGCCGGCATGGCCACGATGCAGGTAAGCGAAGCCGCAGGCCAGCATGGCCGAGAAGCCGAGCAGGCCCCAGCATTCCGCCATGATCATGCGCTCGTAGAACAGCTGTTCCGGACCGAGCGCGATCACCAGTGCGATCGCTCCGGCGGGCAGGGCACCCAGCGCGAACGAGCGGCGCAGGATTGTCCATGCGAGCAGCGCCACGGCGACGCCGGCGAGCGACTGCAGCATCAGGAGCCAGCCGAGCGTGCGTGGTCGCGCGGCGACGACGTCGATGAGGCTCGCATAGAGGAACGAGCGGTCGCGTGGCATCGTGTCGGTGAGCGCGGCATGGACGTAGATGCCGGAGTCACCGAGGAAAAAGCGGGTCACCGGGTCGACGGCGAGCATCGCGAGCTTGGCCGCGACGATGACGACGGCGAGCAGCAGGCCGGGGTGGCGGCGCAGGTTCCACACACGCGATGCGATGCCACCTTCCATGCATGCCGCCCCTGATCGTCCTCCGTGCAGTGTCCCGCAAGCCTGCGCGACGGACAACCATGTACATGTTCAAGCCCGCGCCAATGCTCTACCCTCGCGTGCCGTCACGGTCAGGGATCGCCCAACACGCCGCATGATGCTTCCGTCGATGCCATCCGCCAGCCTCCGCTCCGACGTCCTGCCGCATGGGCGCCGGCGCTGCGTCGCCTGTGGCGGTCGCCGGGGACATGCATGACGGTGCCGTCGCCCCAGGGCACGCGTCGGCGTGTGCCGGGCCTTCCATCGCGGGAAATCCTGCTGTTCCTCGTCAGCGGCGGGCTCGGCTTCCTCGTCGACGCGTCGGTCGTGCAGGTGCTCGTGAGCCTGTTCGACGTCAATCCCTACGCGTCGCGTGTCGTGTCGTTCCTGTGCGCGGCGAGCGCCACGTGGGCGTTCAACCGCCGCTATACCTTCGCGGGCAAGCGCCGCTACGCCAGTGCGCGCGGCGAGCTCGCGCGCTACCTCGTCGCGATGGTCGGCGGTTTCGCGATCAACTACGGCACCTTCGTGGCGGTGCTCGCGGCGATGCCGGTCGCGCACCGCTGGCCCGTCATCGGCGTCGCGGCGGGATCGCTCGCCGGTGCCGTGCTGAACTACCTGACGTCGAAATTCTGGATCTTCCGCGCCCCTTCCGATTCATCCACGAGGCCGCCTGCATGACGCACTCCCGCCCCGCCGACCTCCGCATCGCCGTGATCGTGCCCTGCTACAACGAGGCCGTGACGATCGGCAAGGTGGTGCGCGACTTCAAGGCCGTGCTGCCGGAAGCGAGCGTCCACGTGTACGACAACAACTCGAGCGACGACACGATCGCCACCGCGCTCGCCGAGGGTGCGGTCGTGCGCAGCGTCGTGCACCAGGGCAAGGGCAACGTCGTGCGGCGGCTGTTCGCGGACATCGAGGCGGATGTCTACGTGCTCGTCGACGGCGACGACACCTACGATGCCGCGAGTGCGCCGGCGATGATCGAGGCGTTGCTGTCCACCGGCGCCGACACGGTGGTCGGCGTGCGCCAGCCGATCGAGGCCAAGCTCGCGTACCGGCCCGGGCACGCGTTCGGCAATCGCATGCTGACGGGCTTCCTCGGCCTGCTCTTCGGTCGGCCGTGCCGCGACATCCTCACCGGCTACCGCGTGTTCACGCGACGCTTCGTGAAGTCGTTCCCCGTGCTCTCGGCGGGCTTCGAGATCGAGACCGAACTGACAGTGCATGCGCTCGAGCTCCGCATGGCCGTGGCCGAAGTGGAGACGCCTTACGGCGAACGCCCGGAAGGTTCGGTCAGCAAGCTCAACACGATCCGCGACGGCGTGCGCATCCTCGTGACGATGATCCGCCTGTTCAGCGCCGAGCGTCCGCTGGTGTTCTACAGCGTGGTCGCGACGGTGCTGCTCGCCCTCGCCCTCGTGCTCGCGGTGCCGATCCTGCTGACGTACTCGCAGACGGGCCTCGTGCCGCGCTTCCCGACCGCAATCCTCGCCACCGGCATCACGCTGCTGTCGGCGCTGGCGTTCTTTTCGGGCCTGATCCTCGACACCGTCACGCGCGGCCGACGCGAGCTCAAGATGCTCGCCTATCTCGGTTGCCCGGCGTCTCGCTCCGGCGACTGACGCGCACGCCGCGTGACGAGGTTGGCCGCGATCGCGCCGAGGTTGAGCACGACGAACAGCGGGAACGGGTGCAGGTAGCGGTAGGACACGATCGCCGAGAACAGCGCGTGGCCTAGGAACAGGCCCAGTGACGCCACCGCGAGCAGCATCGAGGCACCGCGGCGGTCGCGCCACCCCGTGGCCAGCGTGGCCAGTGCGAGCGGCACGAGCGCGAACAGGCAGAACACCAGCCACGGCGCGCCGGCTTCGAACCATGTCTTCGACAGCGAATCACGCTGGCCGATGCCGGTGGCGTCGAACCCCCACCATCTCATGATGTAGTCCGCTTCGTCGCGCGTCGGCGAGCGTTCGCCCATGTCGTCGTGCAGCCTCGAGGTGGCGAGTGGATCGTCGAAGTAGTCTCCCAGTGTCCACGCTCCGAGCACGAACAGCTGCAGCGGATCGTGGCGCAGCGCACGCGAGGCGAGTTTGCGTGCCATGCGGTTGGCGACGGGGTCGCCGTGTTCCTTGCGCATGAGTGCGATGAACGTGTCCTCGCCCCACAACTGCAGCTCGCGGGCCCGGTAGTCGTTCCAGCCCGGCTTCACGCGCTCGAGGAAGTCCGGCGCGAGGCCGACCGCCTCGATGTCGTCGGGCTGCACGAGCGGCAGCACGAGGCTCAGGCGGAAGAAGCCGCCGTGTGCGCTGTAGTCCGTACGGTACTCGTCGTCCTGGTCGAACTGGGCGTCGTACCAGGTACGCACGCCCGATTGCGCCACGCTGCACAAGCCGAGCGCGACGATGCCGTGCAATGCGGTGCGCAGCATCGCGCGCGGCGACCACGACCAGGCGGCGAGAAAGCGCACGACCACCGGCAGCGCCGCGAAGCCGAGCACGAACGGCAGCACGCTGATGCGGAACGCCGCAGCGAGCGCACCGCACAGCGCGATGCACGGCAACCAGGCGAGGCGGCCGTCGCGCACGTAGGCGAAGCCCGCTGCGAGCATCGCCGCGAGCGCGAACAGGCTCACCGCCTCGGCCATGATCATGCGCTCGTAGAACAGCTGCTCGGGACCGAGCGCGAACGCGAACGCGATCGACGCGGCGACGCGTGCATCCAGTCCGAACGAACTCGTGAGCACCCGCAGCACGATCAGCGCGACGATCGCGCCGAGCATCGACTGAGCGAGCAGCAGCGGCATCAGCGAACCGGCACCTTCGGCGACGAAGCGGATGAACAACGGGTAGGCATACGAGCGGTCGGGCGGGACCCAGCCCGTGGCGGCGGCGTGCAGGTAGCTGGCCGTGTCGCCCAGGAACACGCGCGGCAGCGGGTCGACGGCGAGCAGGGCCAGTTTCGTGGCGACCAGCGCGACGAACAGGATCAGGATCGTGCGAGCGGGCAGGGATTGGGATGTCACGCTTCGGCGGTCCCTCGATGAGCGGCCGGTGATTCTAGCCGCAGCCCGTCATCCTTCCGTGCGCGACGTCGTTCCGCCGCGTCCGGCCGGTCGCCGCAGGGCGCCGGCAGGGGCTCCCGGAGGGCGGCGGGGGCAGGCCCCGATGTGCTAGAATTCCGCGCTTGTGCCGTGCCGGCAGCGGCCTTCGCAGGCTCTCGCCAGCGGGTCGCAATCCCCTGATTCCTATGGAAGAAATGCTCGATGGCTGAGTTCGCCAAAGAAGTCGTCCGCGTCAACATCGAAGACGAGGTCCGGCAGAGCTATCTCGACTACGCGATGAGCGTCATCGTCGGTCGTGCACTGCCCGACGTGCGCGACGGACTCAAGCCCGTGCATCGCCGCATCCTGTTCTCGATGCAGGAATCGAGCACCGTCTGGAACCGCCCGTACGTCAAGTGCGCGCGCGTCGTCGGTGACGTGATGGGCAAGTACCATCCGCACGGCGACTCGTCGATCTACGATGCGCTCGTGCGCCTGGCGCAGGACTTCTCGATGCGCTACATGCTCATCGACGGCCAGGGCAACTTCGGCTCGGTCGACGGCGACAACGCTGCGGCGATGCGTTACACCGAGTGCCGCCTCGATCGCCTCAGCGCCGAGATGCTGGCCGACATCGACAAGGAAACCGTCGACTTCCAGCCCAACTACGACGAGAAGGAGCTCGAGCCGACGGTCCTTCCGGCGCGCATCCCGAATCTGCTCGTCAACGGCTCGGCCGGCATCGCGGTCGGCATGGCCACCAACGTGCCGCCGCACAACCTCTCCGAGGTGCTCGGCGCCTGCATCGCGCTGATCGACGATCCCGAGCTCGGCTTCGACGACCTGCTGCGCATCGTGCCGGGCCCGGACTTCCCGACCGCCGGCATCATCAACGGCTCGGCCGGCATCGTCGAGGCGTACCGCACCGGTCGCGGCCGCATCCTCGTGCGCGCCAAGGCCGAGATCGAGGTCGAGGACAACGGCCGCGAGACGATCATCGTCACCGAGCTGCCGTACCAGGTGAACAAGGCGCGGCTGATCGAGAAGATCGCCGAGCTCGTCAAGGAAAAGAAGATCGAGGGCATCTCCGAGCTGCGCGACGAGTCCGACAAGGACGGCATGCGCGTGGTCATCGAGGTGCGCAAGGACGCGATGGGCGACGTCCTTCTCAACAACCTCTACCAGCAGACCCAACTGCAGGTCACGTTCGGCATCAACATGGTCGCGCTCGTCGACGGCCAGCCGCGCACGCTCGGCCTGCGCGAGATCCTCGACGCGTTCCTGCGCCATCGCCGCGAAGTGGTCACGCGTCGCACGATCTTCGACCTGCGCAAGGCACGCGAACGCGCCCACATCCTCGAAGGCCTCACGGTCGCGCTCGCCAACATCGACGAGATGATCGAGCTGATCAGGACCTCGCCGTCGAGCGACGAGGCGAAGCAGCGCATGGTCGCGCGCCGCTGGGAGCCGGGCCTCGTGCGCGCGTTGCTCGCCGCATCGGGCGCGGATGCCTCGCGTCCGGAGAACCTGCCCGCGACCATCGGCCTGTCCGACGCGGGCTATCAGCTTTCCGAGGCGCAGGCGCAGCAGATCCTCGAGATGCGCCTGAGCCGCCTGACCGGCCTCGAGCAGGAAAAGCTCACCGACGAGTACAAGGAGCTGCTCGGCACGATCGCAGGCCTCATCGAGATCCTCGAGGATCCGACGCGCCTGCTCGCGGTCATCCGCGACGAATTCGTCTCCCTTCGCGAGGAGTTCGGCGACGCGCGCCGCACGATCATCCAGGCCAGCCAGGACGACATCGACATCCTCGACCTCATCGAGCCCGAGGACGTCGTCGTCACGCTGTCGCACTCCGGTTACGCCAAGCGCCAGCCGGTCAGCACCTACCGCGCGCAGAAGCGCGGCGGCAAGGGCCGCTCGGCGTCGGCGCTCAAGGACGAGGATTTCGTCGAGCGCCTGTGGATCGCCAACACGCACGACACGCTGCTCACGTTCACGAGCACGGGCCGCGTGTACTGGCTCAAGGTCTACCAGCTGCCCGACGCGGGTCCGAACGCGCGTGGCAAGCCGATCGTCAACCTGCTGCCGCTCGGCGCCGACGAGAAGGTGCAGGCGATCCAGCCCGTGCACGAGTACAGCGAGGACCGTTTCGTGTTCTTCGCGACGTCCAACGGCACGGTCAAGAAGACGCCGCTCACCGAATTCGCGTTCCAGCTCACCAAGGGCAAGATCGCGATCGGCCTCGACGAGGGCGATGCGCTCGTCGACGTGCAGATCACCGATGGCGAGCGTGACGTGCTCATGTTCGCCTCGAACGGCAAGGCCGTGCGCTTCGACGAAGGCAGCGTGCGCTCGATGGGACGCACCGCGACCGGCGTGCGCGGCATGCGCCTCGCCGAGGGCGAGCGCGTCGTCAGCCTGATCGTCGCCGAAGGCGAGGGCGACATCCTCACCGCGACCGAGCGTGGCTTCGGCAAGCGCACCGAGCTCGGCGAGTACCCGAAGAAGGGCCGCGGCACGCAGGGCGTCATCGCGATCCAGTGCTCGGACCGCAACGGCGCGCTGGTCGGCGCCGTGCAGCTCGACGACACCCACGAGCTCATGCTGATCTCGAACCAGGGCACGCTCGTGCGCACGCGCGCCGCCGAGATCGCACGCGTCGGCCGCAACACGCAGGGCGTCACGCTGATCCGCCTGCCGAACGACGAGAACCTCGTCGGCGTCGTCCGCCTCGCGCCGCTCGGCGACGAGGTCGAGATCGAAGGCGATGGCGACGCGGGCGACGCGGGCACCGAGGCCTCGACGCCTTCCGCGGACGAATGATCGATACGCCGGCCCGGCGGTTCGCCGGGCCGGTGTTGATGATGGACGTGGGTGTCGATGCGGTTGGGCCCCGCGCCATGTTTCAAGGCGCCATGAGCCGCTTCGCACGCTTGTGATCGCGATGCTGCGGTCTTCGCACGCCGCAGACATCCCCATCACCTTCATCCCGGTGCCAGCCGAGATGTTCTGGAGCACCCGAGAGACGACAGGCGAGGTCCGTGTCTCCGAGTCGTCGTCCGTGACGGACCACGTGGCCTTGCGGGTTACGGGCTCCGATCCGCGCTCAAGGGGATCCCGGCTTTCGCCGGGATGACGGTGATGGGAGGTGCCTGTCGCATGGAACTCCTGCTGCTCAACCAGCTACCGTTTACCGAAGTCCTCAAGGGCGGCGGAAGAATCGGGGGCGCGCGAACAAAACACCGTCATCCCGGCGGAAGCCGGGATCCCCTCAAGCGTCGCAACGTGAGGCGAGCTCCGGGAAAGTGAGCAGCGTGCCGCGCTGTCGCGTAGTGCCGTCGACTTGCGCCGGGGACACAGGAAGTGCCTGGCGCCGCTCGACCGTAGCATCTGAACGCTGACACGGTCGTCGTACGACGACCGTGTCACTTCAAGCGGTAGGCGACCGCCCCTCAACCCTGGTGCGCCTCGTGCGCCTGCTGCATCGCCTTCGACGGCTCGTCGAGCTTGTCGCCGAGCAGGCGTCGCACGATCACGTAGAACACCGGGATCAGCAGCACGCCGAGGAAGGTCGCGAACAGCATGCCGCCGATGACGCCCGTGCCGATCGAGTGGCGCGAGTTGGCTCCGGCGCCGCTCGACAGCGCGAGCGGCAGCACGCCGAGGATGAACGCGAGCGAGGTCATGAGGATCGGACGCAGGCGCATGCGCGCGGCTTCGACGACGCCTTCGCGCAACGTCTTGCCGGCCTGCTGCTGCTCGACAGCGAACTCGACGATGAGGATCGCGTTCTTCGCGGCGAGGCCGACCACGGTGATGAGGCCGATCTTGAAGTAGATGTCGTTGGGCAGGTCGCGCATCCACGTTGCGAGGATGCAGCCGAGCACGCCGAGCGGCACGACCAGCAACACCGATGTCGGGATCGACCAGCTCTCGTAGAGCGCGGCGAGGCACAGGAACACGACGAGCAGCGACAGCGAGTAGAGCAGGGTCTGCTGGCCGCCCGAGAGGATTTCCTGGTACGACATGCCGGCCCAGTCGAAGCCGAAGCCCTCGGGCAGCTTCTCGATGAGTCCGCTCATCGTGTCCATCGACTGGCCCGAGCTGTTGCCCGGCGCCGGGTTGCCGACGATCTCGATCGCCGAGTAGCCGTTGAAGCGTGCGAGCGAGGGCGACGAGCTCGTCCATTCGGTCGTCACGACGCTCGACAGCGGGATCATGAGCTGGCCGCCGCTCGAGGTCGTGGCCCCTTCCTGCGTCGTGCTCGCGAGTGTCGACGGCGTGTAGAACTGGCGCAGCGCGTCGGGGTTCGAGCGGAACTGTGCGTCGGCCTGCAGCATCACGCGCTTGACGCGACCCTGGTAGAAGAAGTCGTTGACGTAGACCGGCGCGAACATCGACTGGATCGTGCCGTACACGTCGCTGACCGACAGACCCAGTGCCTCCGCCTGGGTACGGTCGACGCGCATCTCGAGCTGCGGTGCGTCCTCGAGGCCGTTCGGGCGCACGGCGACGAGTCCGCTGCCTTCGGCGTTCGCATCGCCGAGCAGCTGGTTGCGTGCCTCGACGAGACGTTCGTAGCCGAGGCCTGCACGGTCCTGCAGGAACAGGTTGAAGCCGCCGAACTGGCCGAGGCCCTGCACGGTCGGCAGGTTCACGACGAAGACCTGTGCGCCCTTGATCGATGCCACGGCCTTGTTGGCCTCCTGGATGAACTGTGTCGCGGTGGCGTCGCGCTCCTTCCAGTCCTTGAGCTTGATGAACGCCATGCCGACGTTCTCGCCGATGCCGAGGAAGCTGAAGCCCGAGATCTGCATCATCGACTGGTAGGCCTCGTTCGTGCCGAGGGTCTCGCGGATCTCGGCCATGACAGCCTGGTTGCGCTCCATCGTCGAGCCCGGCGGCAACTGCACGATCGCCATCGCGTAGCCCTGGTCCTCCTCGGGCAGGAAGCCGGTCGGCAGTTTCGTGAAGAGGAAACCCGCGGTCACCGACAGCACGACGAACAGCACCATCCAGCGCGGCGCATGGCGCACGGCGCTGCCGATGTGGCCGACGTAGGTCGTCGTCATCCAGTCGAAGAAGCGGTTGAACTGGCGGAACACGACGTTCTGCTTGCGTGCGCCGTGACCATCCTCGCCGTGGCCCGGGCCATGCGTGGGCTTGAGGAAGGTCGCGCACATCGCCGGCGTGAGGCTCAGCGCGAGCAGCGCCGAGAAGCCCATCGATACCGCGATGGTCAGCGCGAACTGGCGGTAGATCTCGCCGGCCGCGCCGGACTGCATCGCGGAAGGGATGAACACGGCCGCGAGCACCACCGTGATCGCGATGATCGCGCCCGAGATCTGGCCCATCGCCTTGCGCGTCGCCTCGCGTGGCGAGAGGCCTTCCTCGGTCATGATGCGTTCGACGTTCTCGATCACGACGATCGCATCGTCGACGATGATGCCGATCGCGAGCACCATGCCGAACAGCGAGAGCTGGTTGATCGTGAACCCGAGCGCCATCATGCCGAGGAACGTGCCGAGCAGCGCGACGGGGATGACCAGGGTCGGGATGATCGTCGCGCGGAAGTTCTGCAGGAACACCAGCATGACGAGGAACACGAGCACGATCGCCTCGATCAGCGTCTTGACCACCTCGTTGATCGACAGGTTGACGAAGGTCGTGCTGTCGTAGGGCGTGAACCAGACGACGCCGGGCGGGAAGCTCGGCGCGAGCTCGTCCATGCGCGCGCGCACCGCGTCGGCCACCTGCAGCGCGTTCGCGCCGGGCAGCAGCTGGATCGCGAACGCGGCGAGCGGCTTGCCGTCGTACTGGGTGTCAAAGCCGAAGTTGGTCGCGCCGAATTCCACCCGCGCGACGTCACGCAGGCGCACCGTGCTGCCGTCGGCATTGGCGCGCACGATGATGTTCTCGAACTGGTCGGGCGAGGTGAAGCGGCCGTCGGCCGAGATCGTCGCCATGAACTCCTGGCCGGGCAGGGTCGGCTGCGAGCCGATCGAGCCGGCTGCGAACTGCACGTTCTGCGCGCGGATCGCCGCGGTCAGCTGGCCCGCCGACAGGCCATAACCCTGCAGCTTGGTCGGGTCGGCCCAGATGCGCATCGCGTATTCGGTGCCGAACTGCTGGGTCGCGCCGACGCCCGAGATGCGCGAGATCTGCTCGAGCACGCGCGAGGCGACGATGTCGTTGAGGCCGTTGCGGTCGATGCCGCCGTCGTCGGCGCGCAGGCCGACCACCATGAGGAAGCCTGCGCTCGCCTTGGCGACGATCACGCCTTGCTGGTTCACCTCGGACGGCAGGCGCGGCGCGGCCTGGCTGACCTTGTTCTGCACCTGCACCTGCGCGGTGTCGGGGTCGGTGCCGCTCTGGAACGTCACCGTGATCGCGACGCGGCCGTTCGAGCTCGACTGCGAGCTGAAGTACAGCAGGTTGTCGATGCCGGTGAGCTGCTGCTCGATGACCTGGGTGACGGTCTTCTCGGCGGTGTCCGCGCTCGCGCCCGGGTAGTTCGCGGTGATCGTGACCTGCGGCGGTGCGATCGCCGGGTAGGATTCGACGCCGAGCCGGTAGATCGCGAGCACGCCGGCCAGCGAGATGAGGATCGCGACCACCCAGGCGAAGATCGGGCGGTTGATGAAGAACTGTGCCATGGGTCGCTCCTCAGGCCTTCGGCGCGCCGTTGCGCGTCCACGGCGTCGGCTTCACGGTGGCGCCGGCCTTGGCCTTCTGGATGCCGTCGGCGACGATGCGCTCGCCGGCCTTGATGCCCTCGGTGACGATCCACGCGTCGTCCTGCAGCGTGTCGGCCTTGACCGGACGACGCTCGACCTTGTCGCCCTCGCCGACCACGAGCACGTAGGCGCCCTGCGCATCACGCTGCAGTACCGACTGCGGCACGCGCACGACGCCGTTGAGCTCGCCGAGCGCGAGGTGGCCGGTCACGTACATGCCCGGCAGCAGCATGCGGTCCGGGTTGGCGATGCGCGCACGCACCGCGATCGAGCCGGTAGCCGGATCGACGCTGACGTCGGAGAAATCGAGCGTGCCCTTCTCGCCGAGCGGCGAGCCGTCCTGGCGGGTCAGCTGGACCTCGGTCTTGTTCGGCTCGAGAAGCGTCACTGCGCCGTTCGCCGCCGAAGCGCGAAGGCGATCGAGATCGGTCGCGCTCAGCGTGAAGTTCGCGTACAGCGACTCGATCTGGTCGACCGTGGTCAGCAGCGTCGCCGTGCCCTGGCCGACGAGCGCGCCTTCGGTCACGCGCTGCTGCCCGGCGCGGCCGGCGATCGGCGCGCGCACGGTGGCGTAGCCGAGGTTGATGCGCGCGCCCTGCACGGCGGCCTGGGCCTGCTGGACCTGCGCGGCGGTCGTGCGCTCGTTCGCTTCGGCGTTGTCGAAGTCCGAGCGCGACACGTAGTTCTTCTCGATCAGTTCGCGCGCACGGTTCGCCGCGGCCTTGGCGTTGGCGGCCGCGGCGCGCGCCTGCGACAGCGCGGCCTCGGCCGAGGCGAGCTCGGCCTTGAGCGGATCGGGATCGATCTCGAACAGCACGTCGCCCTCGGCGACGTCGTCACCTTCGGTGTAGACGCGCTTGAGCAGCACGCCGCTGACGCGTGCGCGCACGTCGGCGCTGCGCAGCGGCGAGAGGCGTCCGACGACCTCGCGCACGAGCGGCACGTTGGCGACTTCGGCCTGCATCACGCCGACCTCTGCGGGCGGTGGAGGCGGGGCCTCTTCCTTCGTCTTGCAGGCGGCGAGCAGGGCACCCGTGGCGAGCAGGGTGGCGATACGGAGAGGGCGGTTCATGAGAACGTCCTGGAAAGCGGGGAAGGGGATTCGGGGGTGTAGGCACGCAGGAAGGCATCGACCGCGCGCACGGCCCAGGCGCGGCGTGCCTGCGGGGTGCGGCGACGCGGCTGACCGAGCAGGTGGCGATCGAGTTCGATGCCCGAGCACAGGCCCATGAACAGTTCGGCGGCCGCTGCGGGATCGTCGCGGCGCATCTCGCCGCGCGCCATCGCGGTGGCGAACACGCGCGCGAGGCGCGCGCAGATCGCCTCGGCACCGCCTTGCAGCAGCGCGGCGGCTTCGCGCGGGAAGCGCTGGGCCTCGGCGATCAGCATGCGCCGGCGCGCGGTGGTTTCGGATTCCGAGAGCGTGTCGGCGTGCGACCTCGCGAACGCGAGCAGGCGTGCACGCAGGTCGCCGTCGCCGTCGTCGAGGTTCGCGGCGATCGATTCGACGAGATCGCCGACGACGAGTCGGAACAGGCCTTCCTTGCTGCCGAAGTGTGCGTAGACGGTCTGCTTGGAGCAGCCGGCGAGTTTCGCCACGGCGTCCATGCTGATCGCGTAGCCGTGCTCGAGCCATAGCGTGCGTGCAGCATCGCGCATGCGCTGGTGGCGATCGGGAGCGACGGCGGGAGTGGGCGGCGACGTCATGCGTCTTGGACTGTACCGTCCAGTATAGGAATCGGAATTCTAGGCTGCGGGCCATTTCGCGCAAGTGACTTCCGGCATGGTGCGCCGCAGCGGTTCATGTTCCAGTGCGGTAGAAGACAGCCAGACGATGGAACGAATCGGGTAGCATCCACGGGCGCGTCCGCCCTCGCGGCACGCCGCCATCCGCCTGCCCCGCCAGCCGGTAGCCCCGACGCGCGCGTTCTCTCCAGACGAGCAGGTCCACGATGCCCCGCAGCGACGCCGCGATGCCGACCGCATCCCGCGCCGGACGATTCGAAGTGCCCTCCGGCGCGACGACCCTGACGATCGACGCGTTGCGTCGCCGTTACGACGGCCGCACCGTGCTCGATGCCGTGAGCTTCGAGGCCGCGGCCGGCGAGACGCTGTGCGTGCTCGGCCACTCGGGTTGCGGCAAGACCACGCTGCTGCGCCTCGTCGCGGGGCTCGAAGTCCCCGACGGCGGCCGCGTGCTGATCGGCGGCGAGGAGGTGTCGGCGCCGGGCCGCCTCGTGCCGCCGGAGCGGCGCGGCGTCGGCCTCGTGTTCCAGGACTACGCGCTGTTCCCGCACCGCGACGTGCTCGACAACGTGCGCTTCGGCCTGCGCGGCGTGCCGCGCGAGCGCGCCGATGCGATCGCGCGCGGCCTGCTCGACACGGTCGGCATGGCCGCGCACGCGCATGCGTACCCGCACACCTTGTCGGGCGGCGAGCAGCAGCGCGTCGCACTCGCACGCGCGCTCGCGCCTTCGCCGCGCGTGCTGCTCATGGACGAGCCGTTCTCGAACCTCGACCGCCGCATGCGCGACCGCGTGCGCGACGAGACCATGGACGTGCTGCGCACGGCCGCGACGACGACGCTCGTGGTCACCCACGATCCCGAGGAGGCGATGCGCATCGCCGATCGCATCGTGCTGCTGCGCGACGGGCGCGTCGAGCAGATCGGCACGCCGCAGGCGCTCTGGGACGAACCCGTGTCGCTGTTCGCGGCACGCTTCTTCGCCGACTGGAACGAACTGCCCGCGACCAGCACGGGCGGGCGCGTCGAAACGCCGCTCGGCACGTTCGCGGCACCGTTCGCCGACGGCACGCGTGTGCGTGCCTGCATCCGCCCGCAGGCCTTCCGCATCGATGCCGGCGGCATGCCCGCGCGCGTACTCGCGCGCCTGCCGCTCGGCGACAGCGAGCAATGGCGCGTCGCCGTCGACGGCCTCTCCGCGCCGCTCGTGCTGCGCCTCGCGCCGGGCCATGACGTCGCCGACGGCGCGCTCGTCGCGCTGCGCGTCGATGCCGGCGGCGTGCGCGTGTATCCCGAATCCGATTCCACACCCCGACAGGAGACGTCACGATGACGACGACACCCTTCCGCCGCCGCTGTGCGGTCCTGCTCGCCGCGCTGTGCGGCAGCGTCGCCGCGTCCGCGCACGCCGCCGGCGAAGTCAACGTCTACACGACCCGCGAACCCGGCCTGATCCAGCCGCTGCTCGACGCGTTCACGAAGGCGCGCGGCATCAAGGTCAACACCGTGTTCGTCAAGGACGGCCTCGCCGAGCGCGTCGCCGCCGAAGGCCGCCGCTCGCCGGCCGACGTGCTCATGGCCGTCGACTTCGGCAACCTCATCGACCTCGTCGACAAGGGCGTCGTGCAGCCGACCAAGTCGACCGCTCTCGAGGCCGCGATCCCGGCCAACCTTCGCGACGCCGACGGTCGCTGGTTCTCGCTGTCGATGCGCGCGCGCGTGCTGTACGCGTCGAAGGACCGGACCAATCTCACGAGCTTCACCTACGAGGATCTCGCCAAGCCCGAGTGGAAGGGCAAGATCTGCATCCGCTCCGCCCAGCACCCGTACAACACCGCGATGATCGCGGCCTACATCGCCCACCACGGCGAGGCCGAGGCCGAGACGTGGCTGCGCGCGGTCAAGGCCAACCTCGCGCGCAAGCCGGGCGGCGGCGACCGCGAGGTCGCGCGCGACATCCTCGGCCAGATCTGCGACATCGGCATCGCCAACTCGTACTACGTCGGCCGCATGCGCAGCGGCGACGGCGGTCCCGAGCAGAAGACCTGGGGTGACGCGATCAACGTCGTGCTGCCGACCTACGCGGGCCACGGCACCAACGTGAACGTTTCGGGTGCCGGCGTCGCCGCGCACGCGCCGAACCGCGACAACGCGGTCGCGCTGCTCGAGTACCTCGTGTCCGAGGAAGCCCAGGCGATCTACGCGAAGGGCAACTACGAGTACCCGATCAGGAAGGGCGCCGCGATCGACCCGATCATCGCGAGCTTCGGCGCGCTCAAGCAGGACGACATCGACCTCGGCGCGATCGCCAAGCACCGCAAGGCCGCCAGCCTGCTCGCCGAGAAGGTCGGCTTCGACAACTGATGCACGCGACGCGCGACGCCGGCAGGGGATCCACGGCATGAGCCGCGACGGACGCGGCGCGTGGATCGCCTCGCTCGCGATCGCCGCGCTCGTGCTCGCGCCGGTCGTCGCGCTCGTCGTCGAGGCGCTGCGCGGCGACGCCTCGCTGTGGCCGCACCTGCTCGCCAACGTGCTGCCGCCGACCGTGTTCGACACGCTGGCGATGCTCGGCGGCGTCGGCGTGCTCGTGATCGTGCTCGGCACCGGCAGCGCCTGGCTCGTGACGGCATGGGAGTTCCCGGGCCGGCGCGTGCTCGACTGGGCGCTGCTGCTGCCGCTCGCGGTGCCCACCTACATCGTCGCCTACGCCTACGTCGACCTGCTGCATCCACTCGGGCCCGTGCAAGGTGGCCTGCGTGCGATGCTGGGTATCGCCAACCCGCGCGACCTGTGGTTCCCCGAGGTGCGCTCGCTGCCGTCGGCGATCGTGCTGCTCGGCTTCGTGCTGTATCCGTACGTGTACCTGTCCGTGCGCGCGATGTTCCTGCTGCAGTCGGCCAGCCTGCTCGATGCGGCACGTTCGCTCGGCCACGGCGGCACGAGCGTGTTCCTGCGTGTCGCGCTGCCGCTCGCGCGGCCTGCGATCGCGGTCGGCACGGCGCTCGCACTGATGGAGGCGCTCAACGACATCGGTGCGTCGGAGTTCCTCGGCGTGCGCACGCTCACGATCTCGATCTACTCGACCTGGGTCAACCGCGCCGACCTCGCCGGCGCGGCGCAGATCGCGCTCGCGATGCTCGTCGTGGTCGTCGCGCTGCTGCTCGTCGAGCGCCACGGTCGTCGCCGCCAGCGCTATGCGGTCGCCGCACAGCGTTCGCGGCGCATGGCGCCGCGCCGTCTCGGCGGCGTCGCGCGCTGGATCGCGCTCGGGCTCGGCAGCGTGCCGGTCGTGGTCGGCTTCGTCGCGCCGACCGCCTACCTCGTGTTCGAGACGGTCAAGCGCGTGCGCTTCGCCGGCCTGCCGCCGGCGCTGCTCGAGGCCGGACTCACGACGCTGTGGCTGGCCACGCTCGCGACGCTCGTGACCGTGCTCGCAGGCATCGTCATCGCGTGGTGCGTGCGCCAGCGGCCGGGCGTGGCCTCGCGCGCGGTCGAACGCATCGCCGGGCTCGGCTATGCGATTCCGGGCACAGTGCTCGCGATCGGCCTGCTCGGTCCGGTCGGCGCGCTCGACGAATGGCTCGGCGACACGCTCGAGGCGACGTTCGGCATCGTCGTCGGCCTGGTCGTGCTCGGCTCGGGCGCGGCGCTCGTGCTGGCCTATTCGGTGCGCTTCCTCGCTGTGTCGGTCGGCGGCATCGAGTCGGGCCTCGCACGCGTGCCGCCGTCGCTCGACCAGGCCGCGCGCACGCTCGGCCGCACGCCGTCGCAGACCTTGTGGCAGGTCGACCTGCCGCTGATCCGCCCCGCGCTCGCGGCCGCCGCGCTGCTCGTGTTCGTGGACTGCATGAAGGAGCTGCCTGCGACGCTGCTGCTGCGCCCGCTCAATGTCGAGACGCTGGCCACGCGGCTGTACGGCGAAGCCGCACGCGGCACCTACGAAGAAGGCGCGATCGCCGCGCTCGTGATCGTGCTGGCCGGCCTGCTGCCGGTGATTCTGCTCGCGCGCGTCGGGCGCGCGCGAGCCGTGGACTGAGACGCCCGGTTCAGCCGATCGCGGCGAGCACCGCTTCGGCCGAGGACACCTTGAACTCGCCCGGCGCCTCGACCGCGAGGTGCTTCACGACGCCGTCCTCGGCGTAGAGCGCGAAGCGACGCGCACGCAGGCCCATGCCGAATGCGCTCGCATCGAACTCGAGGCCGAGCAGCGAGGCGAACGCGCCGTTGCCGTCGGCAAGCATGGTCAGCGAGGCGGGCACGTTCTGGCTCTTGGCCCAGGCGTCCATGACGAACGCGTCGTTCACGGACATGCAGGCGACGTCGATGCCGCGGGCTTGGAATTCCGGCAGCTGTTCCGCATATCCGGGCAGGTGCCGCGCCGAGCACGTCGGCGTGAACGCACCGGGCACCGAGAACAGCACCACCTTGCGCCCCGCGAACAGCTCGTCGGTCGTGACGGGCTGCACGCCGTCGCGCAGCGTGTTCAGGATGGCCGCGGGAATGCGGTCGCCGATCTGGATCGTCATTGCGGATGTCTCCGGGAAGGTCGTGCGAAGAAGTGGAAAAGGCGGCCCTTGAAACCCGTTTGGCCGTCCATACGTTTCTGGTCATCGCGGCGCCGCCGGTGCCGCAACCCCATCCAGGAGTGTACCGAATGAGCATTGCCCGCCACACCGCGTGGAACGTCAACCGCGGCATCCAGCGCGACCTGCGCCACGTCTTCGAGCGTTTCCTCGGCCAGGACGACGGCGACGCGTCCAACGTGGTGACGAGCCAGTGGGCGCCGCGCGTGGACATCCGCGAAGACGAGAATCGCTTCGTGATCCTCGCCGATATCCCCGGCGTCGACGCGAGCGCGATCGAGATCAACATGGACAAGGGCATCCTGTCCATCAAGGGCGAGCGCAAGGCCGAAACAGGCGAGAGCAGCGGCACGTTCACGCGCGTCGAGCGTTCGCAGGGTGCGTTCCACCGCCGTTTCGCGCTGCCCGACAGCGCCGACGCGGAGACGATCACCGCGACGGGCCGCAACGGCGTCCTCGAGATCTCGATCCCGAAGAAGCCCGAAACCACGCCGCGCCGGATTACCATCAACGCCTGATCCGCGGGCGCACGTTCCCGGCCATGCCGGCCTGCGGCGAGCGCGACTCGCCGCAGGCCGTTTTCTTTTCCGGACAAGCCAACGCATGCAGTTCAAGGACTACTACGACATCCTCGGCGTGAAGCCCGATGCCAGCGACGCCGACATCAAGTCGGCGTACCGCCGGCTCGTGCGCAAGTACCATCCCGACGTCAGCAAGGAAGCCGGCGCCGAGGACAAGATCAAGTCGATCAACGAGGCCTACGAGGCCCTCAAGGACGGCGAGCGGCGCCGTTCCTACGACGAGTTGCGCGCGGGCGGCTACCGCGCCGGCGACGATTTCCGTCCACCGCCGAACTGGCAGGGTGGCCGCGGCGGCTTCGATCCGCGTGGTGACGGTGGCGCCGATTTCAGCGACTTCTTCGAATCGCTGTTCGGACGCGGCAGCGCGCGCGGGGCGGGCAGGGCAGGCCCACGTCGCGGGGCCGACATGCAGGCCCGCATCCACATCGACCTCGCGACCGCGTTCGCGGGCGGCCGCGAGCGCATCGCGCTGCGCGACGCCACGGGCGACCGCACACTCGAGGTCAAGATCCCGGCCGGTATCGAGCCGGGGCGGCAGATCCGCCTCGGCGGGCAAGGCCATCCCGGCTCGGGCGGCGGTCCTTCCGGCGACCTGCTGCTCGAAGTCGCGTTCCGCGAGGATCCGCGCATGCGCCTGGAAGGCCGCGACGTGATCGCGACGTTGCCGATCGCGCCGTGGGAAGCCGCGCTCGGCGCGACGGTCAAGGTGCCGACGCTCGCGGGCGAAGTGGAGCTGCGCATCCCGGCGGGCTCGGACGGCGGCAAGCGCCTGCGCCTGCGCGGGCGGGGTTGGCCCGGCACGACGGCCGGCGACCAGATCGTCGTGCTCGAGATCCGCACGCCACGCGCCGAGAACGACGAGCAGCGCGCGCTCTACGAGCAGAT
This sequence comes from Lysobacteraceae bacterium PS02065, assembly GCA_029959555.1. Taxonomy (GTDB): domain Bacteria; phylum Pseudomonadota; class Gammaproteobacteria; order Xanthomonadales; family Rhodanobacteraceae; genus Dokdonella. The sequence goes on from JASCPI010000006.1 coordinate 121,678, forward strand.
GGCCAAGGTGTTCGCGTTCGATCCGCGCCATCCGTGACGGATGGCGCGCCGCTCAGTGGCGCGGCAGGTAGTCGTTGATGGCCTTGGTGAGCTCGCCTTCGTTGACCGGCTTGGTCACGTAGGTCTTGGCGCCCTGGCGCATGCCCCACACGCGATCGGTTTCCTGGTCCTTGGTGGTGACGAGGATGATCGGGATGTGGCTGGTCTTCGGGTCCTTGGCGAGCGTGCGCGTCGCCTGGAAGCCGTTGAGGTTCGGCATCACCACGTCCATGAGGATGAGGTCGGGCAGCTCGCGCTTGGCGGATTCGACGCCGGCGGCGCCGTCCTCGGCCGTGATCACCTCATGACCGAGTTTCTCGGTGATGCGCTTGAGGCCGATCAGCTGGGACGGCGAATCGTCGACGATCAGTACGCGCGCCATGGTCTGTCTCGCAATCCCCGGGTGCCGGTGTGGCCACGGCATTCTAATCACATCGTCGACGCGACGGCCAGCGCGTGCATCACGCCACGCGCACCACGGTGCGGCCGAACGAGCCGCCCGCGAGCATCGCGTCGAACACGCCGGGAAGTCCGTCGAGATCGACCTCGCGTGTCGCGATCGTGTCCAGATGTGCAGGTTTCCATTCGTCGGCCAGAAGCTGCCAGATATCGTCGCGGATCGCGCGCGCGGTGCCGGCCGAGGCGATGCCGAGCAGGCTGATGCCGCGGATGATGAAAGGCATCACCGTGCTCGCGAGCTCGATGCCGGACGCATTGCCGCAGCTCGCGATGTTGCCGTACGGCTTGATCACGCGGGTCAGGCCCGCGAGCATCTCGCCGCCGACGTTGTCGATCGCGCCGGCCCAGTGCGCGGCCTCGAGCGGGCGCTGGCCCCAGTGCAGCTCGGTGCGCGCGATGCACTGCTTCGCGCCGAGCGCGATGAGCGCGTCGAACTGTTCGACCTTCCCGGTGATCGCGTGGGCGTCGTAGCCGGCGCGCGTGAGGATGTCGATCGCGAGCATGCCGACGCCGCCGGTCGCGCCGGTCACGACGACCGGTCCCATGTCCGGCGTCTGTCCGTTCTGGCGCATGCGGTACAGCGACAGCGCCGCCGTGAAGCCGGCCGTGCCAAGGATCATCGCCTCGCGCAGCGTGAGGCCGGCCGGCAGCGGGATCGTCCACTTCGCGTCGAGGCGCGCGTACTGGGCGTAACCGCCGTCGCGCACTTCGGAAAGGCCACTGCCGGTGCACAGCACCTGATCGCCTTCCTTGAACGCGGGGTCGGTCGACGCGGCGACGTAGCCGGCCACGTCGATGCCGCCGTTGAGCGGATGACGGCGCAGGATCTTGCCCTTGCCGGTGCCCGCGAGCGCGTCCTTGTAGTTGACCGACGAGTACGCGACCTTGACGAGCACCTCGCCCGGCGTGAGCTCGTCGACGCCCATGTCCTGCAGCACGCCGCGATAGCCGGCGTCGTCGTCGTGGATGCGGAAGGCGCGGAACGGCGTGGCGTGGCTCATGCGGTCGGACCTCGTGTCGATGGCGTGCGGCGGCTGGGCCGGGCACACGGAGCGTCGAGCATAGGGCGCCACGCGGCCGCTGCCATACGACGATCGTCAGGAGGGCCGCGGTGCCGCGCGACAGGCGGGGAACAACGCGGCCGGTCGACCCTCGACCGGCCGCGCAGGCGTCAGTTGGCCTTGTGGATCGCGCGCTTGTCGACCGCCATCGCGGCGTCGTGCACGGCCTCGGAGAGGCTCGGGTGGGCGTGGCAGATGCGTGCGAGGTCCTCGGCGGAGCCCTTGAACTCCATCGCGAGCACGCCTTCGTGGACGAGCTCGGAAACGTTCGCGCCGACCAGGTGCATGCCGAGGATGCGATCGGTCTCGGCGTGCGCGAGCACCTTCACGAAACCGGCCGGCTCGGCCATCGCGACCGCGCGACCGACCGCCGCGAACGGGAAGCTGCCGGCCTTGTACGGTACGCCGTCGGCCTTGAGCTGCTCCTCGGTCTTGCCGACCCAGGCGATCTCGGGCTCGGTGTAGATGACCCACGGGATCGTGTCGAAGTTGACGTGGCCCGGCAGGCCGGCGATGAGCTCGGCCACGGCGATGCCTTCCTCGAAGCCCTTGTGCGCGAGCATCGGGCCGCGCACGCAATCGCCGACCGCCCAGATGCCGTCGACGCCGGTGTGGCAATGCGCGTCGACCTCGATCATGCCGCGCGCATCGAGCTTAACGCCCGTACCTTCGGCAAGGAGGTTCTTCGTGGCGGCGCGACGGCCGACCGCGACCAGCAGCTTGTCGACGACGATCGTCTGCTCGCCTTTCTCGTCGGCGTAGGTGACGTGCACGCCGTCCTTCTTGACCTCGGTCGTGCTGACCTTGGCACCGAGGCGGATGTCGAGCTTCTGCTTCTTGAACTCGCGCGCCGAGACCTTGCCGACTTCGGCATCGGCCGCGGCGAGGAAGGTCGGCAGCGCCTCGAGGATCGTCACCTCGGCGCCGAGGCGGTTCCACACGCTGCCGAGCTCGAGGCCGATCACGCCCGCGCCGATCACGCCGAGGCGCTTTGGCACCGCGGTGAAGTCGAGCGCGCCGACGTTGTCGACGATGTGCTCGCCGAACTTCGCGAACGGCAGTTCGATGGAATCGGAGCCCGCGGCGAGGATGATGTTGGTCGCGGTCAGTTCGATCTCGCCGCCCTCGTGCTGGGCGACCTTGACGACCTTGTTCGGGTGCAGCACGGCGAAGCCGTAGTACGGCGTGATCTTGTTGGCCTTGAACAGCGAGGCGATGCCGCCCGTGAACTGTTTGACGATCTTGTCCTTGCGGCCGACCATCGTGCCGACGTCGATCGCGGCGTCCTTGGTCGTGATGCCGTGCTCGCCGAAGATGTGGCCGAGGTTCCAGAACTGGCGCGACGAATCGAGCAGCGCCTTGGACGGGATGCAGCCGACGCGCAGGCAGGTGCCGCCGAGCGCGGGCTTGCCGTCCTTGCCGAGCGCGGCGTCGATGCACGCGACCTTCATGCCGAGCTGGGCGGCGCGGATCGCCGCGTGGTAGCCGGCAGGACCGGCGCCGATGACGATGACGTCGAACTTTTCGCTCATTGCGTTCGCTCACATGTTGCGTGACGGGGCCGCGCGCCGACGCGCGGCGAAGGCGCGGGGCCGCGACCGAGCGCGGCCCGCGCGGCGTGGCCTCAGAGGCCGAGCAGCATGCGCTGCGGGTTCTCGAGCTGGTTCTTGATGTCGACGAGGAACAGCACCGCGTCCTTGCCGTCGATGATGCGGTGGTCGTAGCTGATCGCGACGTACATCATCGGGGCGGCGACGACCTGGCCGTTCTCGACCACGGCGCGCTCCTTGATCGTGTGCATGCCGAGGATCGCCGACTGCGGCGGGTTGACGATCGGCGTCGAGAACAGCGAGCCGAACGTGCCGCCGTTGGTGATCGTGAACGTGCCGCCCTGCAGGTCGTCGAGCGTGAGGCCGCCTTCGCGGGCCTTCTTGGCGTAGCCGATGATGGCCTTCTCGATGTCGGCGAAGCCCATGTCCTGCGCGTCGCGCAGCACCGGCGTGACGAGGCCCTTCTCGGTCGAGACCGCGATCGAGATGTCCTGGTAGCCGTGGTAGATGACGTCGTTGCCGTCGACCGAGGCGTTGATGATCGGGTGGCGCTTGAGCGCTTCCGTCGCGGCCTTGACGAAGAAGCTCATGAAGCCGAGCTTGACGCCGTTGGCCTTCTCGAACGACTCGCCGAGCTCCTTGCGCAGCTTGGCGACCTGCGACAGGTTGATCTCGTTGAACGAGGTCAGCATCGCGATCGAGTTCTTCGAGAGCATGAGGCGCTCGGCGATCTTGGAGCGCATGCGCGTCATCGCCACGCGCTCCTCGGGACGCGCGCCCGGCGTCGCCACGGCGGCCGGCTTCGCGGCGGCCGGAGCCTTGGCGTGGTTGACGAGGTCTTCCTTGGTCACGCGGCCGTCGCGGCCCGTGCCGGCGACCTGCGACGGATCGATGTTCTCCTGCACGGCGACGCGGCGGCCGGCCGGGGAGAGCTCGTCGACGCCCTTCGGCGCAGCGGCGGCCTTGGCCGGCTCGGCCTTCGGGACCTCGCTCTTCGCGTCCGCCCTCGCCTCGGCCTTGGCCGGCGCGGCGTCACCTGCAGCGCCCTCGACGATTACGCCGATCACCTGGCCGCTGGTCACGGTATCGCCGGTGTTGAACAGGATCTCCTTGAGCACGCCGTCGGCGGTCGCGGGGACTTCGAGCACGACCTTGTCGGTTTCCAGGTCCACGAGGTTCTCGTCGCGCTTGACGGCGTCGCCGGGCTTCTTGTGCCAGGTGGCGATCGTGGCGTCCGACACGGATTCGGGAAGGACGGGGACTTTGACTTCGAGGCTCATGGGATGTCCTGTACGGCGTTGGCGTAGGGGATCAGGAAAGGGCTGGCGCGGTGGAGCGTGTCACTCGGCGGTCGGTTCCGAACCCATCGGCGCGGCGAGCGCGAGCTCGACGAGTGCCGCCTGTTCGGCGATGTGCGTGCTGAGGTGGCCGGCGGCGGGCGCGGGCGAACGCGGGCGGCCCGCGTAGGCCACCGTGTGCTTCGGCGTCACGATCGCCTGGAAGTGGTGCTTGATCTGGTACCAGGCGCCCTGGTTCATCGGTTCTTCCTGGCACCAGACGACTTCCTTCGCGGCCGGGAAGCGCGCGAGTTCGGCGGCGACCTCGGTGCGCGGGAACGGGTAGAGCTGCTCGACGCGCACGATCGCGACGTCGGCGAGTTCGCGCTTGCCCGCTTCCTCGACGAGGTCGTAGTAGACCTTGCCCGAGCAGAACACGACGCGCTTGGCCTTCTTCGGGTTCTTGACCGTGGTGTCCGGGATCACGAGCTGGAACGAGCCGGTGGCGAGTTCGTCGAGCGTCGATACGGCGAGCTTGTGGCGCAGCAGCGACTTCGGCGTCATGACGACGAGCGGCTTGCGGCACGCGCGCACCATCTGACGGCGCAGCATGTGGAACATCTGCGCCGGCGTGGTCGGCACGCAGACCTGCATGTTCTCGAGCGCACACAGCTGCAGGTAGCGCTCCAGGCGCGCCGAGGAATGCTCGGGGCCCTGGCCCTCGTAGCCGTGCGGCAGCAGCAGCACGAGGCCGCACAGGCGACCCCACTTGGATTCGCCCGACGAGATGAACTGGTCGATGACGACCTGCGCGCCATTGGCGAAGTCGCCGAACTGCGCTTCCCAGATCACCAGCGTGTTCGGCTTGGCGGTCGCGTAGCCGTACTCGAAGGCCATGACGGCCTCCTCGCTGAGCAGCGAGTCGACGATCTCGACGGTCGCATCGGCACGCATCGAGGCGATCGGCATCACGCGACGACCCGTATTCTGGTCGTGCAGCACCGCGTGGCGATGGAAGAACGTGCCGCGGCCGGCATCCTGGCCGACGAGGCGCAGGTCGCGGCCGTCGGCGACCAGCGTGCCGTAGGCGAGGTTCTCGGCGTAGCCCCAGTCCATCGGCTGTTCGCCCGCATGCATCTTGCGGCGGTCCTCGTAGATCTTGGCCACGCGCGAATGCAGCTTGAGGTCGTCCGGCAGCTTGAGCAGGCCGGCACCGACGGTCGCGAGCGTGCGCGGCGTCACGCCGGTCTCGACCACTTCGAACACGTCGTTGCTGAGGTGGCGCGACCAGTCGACCGCATAGGGATCGTGGTAGTCGTTGTCGACACCCGGGATCGGATTGCCGGCCTCGAGCAGCTTGCGGTAGTCGTCGGCGTAGGCCTGCGCGTCGTCCGCGCCGATCGTGCCTTCGGCCAGCAGCTTCCTGCCGTAGAGCTCGCGCAGCGTCGGGCGCGCGCGGATGACCTGGTACATGAGCGGCTGCGTCGCGGCCGGCTCGTCGGCCTCGTTGTGGCCGTGGCGGCGGTAACAGACGAGGTCGATGACGACGTCGCGCTTGAACTTCTGGCGGTAGTCGAACGCGAGGCGCGCGACGAACAGCACGGCTTCCGGGTCGTCGCCGTTGACGTGGAACACCGGCGCGCTGACCACCTTGGCGACGTCGGTGCAGTACAGCGTCGAGCGCGCGTCGAGCGGGTTGGAGGTCGTGAAGCCGACCTGGTTGTTGATCACGACATGGACCGTGCCACCGACCGCGAAGCCCTTGGCCTGCGACATCTGGAACAGTTCCATGACCACGCCCTGGCCCGCGAACGCGGCATCGCCGTGGATCAGCACCGGCACGACGTGCTGGCGCTCGGCATCGCGGCGATGGGTCTGGCGCGCACGCACCGAGCCCGCGACGACCGGATCGACGATCTCGAGGTGCGACGGGTTGAACGCGAGCGCGACGTGGACCGTCTGGCCCGGCGTGCGCACGTTGGCGCTGAAGCCCATGTGGTACTTCACGTCGCCCGAGTGGGCCGGGTCGTCCGGATGGTCGAAGCGGCCCTCGAATTCGTCGAACAGCTTCTGCGGCGGCTTGCCGAGGATGTTCACGAGCACGTTGAGGCGGCCACGGTGGGCCATGCCGATGACCATGTCCTTGAGGCCGCCGCTGCCGCCGCGGCGCAGCAGTTCGTCGAGCAGCGGAATCAGGCTGTCGCCGCCTTCGAGCGAGAAGCGCTTCTGGCCGACGTACTTGGTGTGCAGGTAGCGCTCGAGGCCGTCGGCCTGGGTGAGCTTCTCGAGCAGGTGCTTCTTCTCGTCGGCGCTCAGCGCATAGCGGCCGCCGGCGCGCTCGAGCTGCTCGTGCATCCACAGGCGCTGCTCGGCGTCGGCGATGTGCATGAACTCGACGCCGATGCTGCTCGCGTACGTGGACTTGAGGAACGCGACGATGTCCTTGAGCTTGGCGCGCTTCGGGCCGCCGAGCGAGCTCGTGTTGAACTCGGTCTCGAGGTCGGCGTTGGACAGGCCGTGGAAATCGAGCTCGAGATCGGGCGCCGACGGGCGCGGCAGCAGGCCGATCGTCTCGAGCTGCTCCTTCGGCAGCGTCGTGGCGAGGTCGAGCGGGTCCAGGCGCGCACCGAGGTGGCCGCGCGAGCGATAGGCGGTGACGAGCTTGAGCACGCCGGCCTGTTTCTGCGACTGCACGCCGTCGCCGGCGGCCGGTGCCGCGGCGGTGCGCGACGGTCCCTGGCGCTGCGCGGCTTCGATGCGCGCGATCGCGTCGGAATGGGGCTGGTCGTTGGCCGCACCACCCTTGAGGCCTTCGAAGTAGCTGCGCCACGCCGGCGCGACGCCCGCGGGATCGCGCAACCAGGCCTCGTAGAGGTCTTCGATGAAGGCTGCATTGCCTCCGGAGAGGGCGGAGGTCGACTCGAACTGCTGCAGCAGGCTGGAAGTCACGCGGGCACCGTACGGGCGAATGTGGAAAGGACGTAAGGGCGGATCCGGCCTGTGCAACGCCTGGCTCGCGGAGGAGTGGCTGCAGGAGGCGCGAAACCTGTGGATTATAGCGGCTGATGACGGTTTGTGTTGCGTTGCGTCAGCCTCGTGACAGCTGGCATCACAGTTCGAGCCGGCGCAGTGCGGCAGCGGGCTCGCTGCGTTCCCAGATCGCGTCGAACTGGGCGAGCAGCTGGGCCGCACGTGCGGGGGCATGGCTGGAGCCCTCACCCTCGAAGCGCGTCGCGAGGCCGCGCTCGAAGCAGCCGCCCCGGTCGTTGACGATGAAGGCACCGGCGACGAGGCGGTCGATCTCCTCGACCGGCGTGCGGAACGCGAACGCACTCGACAGGCGCTGCGCGAGCGTGACGAGGCGGTGGCCTTCGCCGGCCGCGCGCGCGGGCTCCTGCACGAGCAGGCGGATACGCGTCTCGCCGCCGGCGAGCGCGAGGCGCTTGAAGGCCTCGATCACGTCGGGGGCGTCGAGCAGGGCCGGGTCGAGGTCGCGTGTCAGCACCGAGACGGCCCGGCGCGCGCCGGCGAGCACGCCGAGCACGGCGGCCCGCGCCTCGTCGCGGTTCGTCGCGAGCCACACCTGGGCATCGGGCGAGATCGGCGGTTTGGACTCGGGTGGACGCACCGACGGTGCGAGGTCCAGGCGCATCGAGCGGTGCGGGATGCCGCACTCGTCGTATTCGTCGCCGAATGCGACGAAACCCTCGCGGGCGTAGAACGGGATCGCGTGGGTCTGCGCGTGCAGCTCGACCGCGGGCAGGCGCATCTCGCGCGCGTGCTCGACGAGGCTGCGCAGGACCGCCTCGCCGACGCCCTTGCCGCGCCAGTCGCGTACCACGGCCATGCGGCCGATCGTGTGCAGCGGGGTCAGCCGGCCGGTGCCGATCGGGCGACCGTGCGGGTCGCGTGCGATCACGTGGTGCGAGCGCGCGTCGTGCTCGTCCCACTCCTCGTCCTCGGGGATGGCCTGTTCGATGATGAAGACCTCGGTGCGCACGGCGCGCAGCGCGTCGGCATCGCCGGCCCAGGTCGCGGGCTCGATCGTGAAGCGTTCCTCGATCATGGGGCACTCCTTCGTCGCGGCGGCTTCGTCATCGCGAAGTGGCCGAGGTTGACGAGCTCGAGCAGGCGCGTGCGGTCGGCGTCGGCGAGCGTGCCGACCGCGATGGCGTCGAACGCCTCGTCGGTGCAGGCGCGCACGGCGAATGCACGCGACGCCGGCAGCGCGAGCCCGGCGACGAACAGCGTCGCGCCGCGGCCGGCCCTGGCCCAGGCCACGCGCGACCACGG
>JASCPI010000070.1 GCA_029959555.1 Lysobacteraceae bacterium PS02065
GGCTGGGCGGTCGCCGCGCGACGTGACGCTTACTCGGAAGCCGACTCGCCCGGCTTGCCGTCGCGCTTGCCGCCCGGGCCGCCCGGACCACGGCGGCCCGACGGGGCGCCGGCACCACGCTTGGCGGCCGGAGCCTTGCCACGCGGCGCCTGGCGGCGACGGTCGTCGGCGGCCTTGCCGACCGGATTGCCTTCACCGTCGAGCTCGACGAACTCGTCGTTGTTGACGGCAACGGCCGGCGCAGCGGCCTTGCCCTCGAGCACGGCGTCGGCAACGGCGCTGGTGTAAAGCTGCACGGCGCGGATCGCGTCGTCGTTGCCCGGGATCGCGTAGTCGACGAGGCTCGGGTCGTAGTTGGTGTCGACCACGGCGACGACCGGGATGCCGAGCTTCTTGGCTTCCTGGATCGCGATGTTCTCGTGGCCGATGTCGATCACGAACAGCGCGTCCGGCAGGCGCGGCATGTCCTTGATGCCGCCGAGCGACTTCTCGAGCTTCTCGCGCTCACGCTCGATCTGCAGCACCTCGTGCTTGACGAGCTTGCCGAAGCTGCCGTCGGTGGCCATCGCCTCGATTTCCTTGAGGCGCGCGATCGACTGCTTGACCGTGCGGAAGTTGGTCAGCATGCCGCCGAGCCAGCGGGCCGCGACGTACGGCTGGCCGCAGCGCGTGGCTTCTTCCTTCACCGCTTCGCGCGCCGAGCGCTTGGTGCCGACGAACAGCAGCGTGCCGCGCTTCTGCGCGAGGCCCGACACGAAGTTCATCGCGTCGTTGAACAGCGGCAGCGTCTTCTCGAGGTTGATGATGTGGATGCGACCGCGCGCGCCGAAGATGTACGGCGACATGCGGGGATTCCAGTAGCGCGTCTGGTGGCCGAAGTGGACGCCCGCTTCGAGCATCTGGCGCATGGTGACCTGAGGCATGGTGGTGCTCCATAGGGGACAACCGCGCATGTGTGTTGGCGCGGGTTGCCCGGGGTTGGACCTCCACGTACCCGCCGCCTGCGACCTCGCGAACGAGGCACCCCGAAGACGGTGACGGTACGTGTGCGGATTCGGCGAGGATCGCCGTGCGGTCCCGGGCGTGACGCACGGGGCCGCTTTTCGTTTGTGGTCAACAACCTACGTTGCGGGCCGACAAATCCGTACAATTCTACCCCGCCACACGTTCCCGCCACAAGACACCTTATTCCCATGCCCGTAACGATCAAGACCCCCGAGCAGATCGAGAAGATGCGCGTCGCCGGCCGCCTGGCCGCCGAGGTGCTCGAGATGATCGCGCCGCACGTCAAGCCCGGGGTCAGCACCGAGGAGCTCGACCGCATCTGCCACGACTACATCGTCGACGTGCAGAAGGCGATCCCCGCCAACGTCGGCTACAAGGGCTTCCCGAAGACCCTCTGCACGTCGGTCAACCACGTCATCTGCCACGGCATCCCGAGCCCGTCGAAGGTGCTCAAGGACGGCGACATCATCAACATCGACGTCACCGTCATCCGGGACGGCTGGCACGGCGACACGAGTCGCATGTATTTCGTCGGGCAGCCCTCGGTGCTCGCGCGCCGGCTCGTCGAGACGACGCGCGACGCGATGCTGCACGGCATCGCCCAGGTGCGACCCGGTGCGACGCTCGGCGACATCGGCCACGCCATCCAGAAGTTCGCCGAGGCGGAGAAGTTCTCGGTCGTACGCGAGTACTGCGGCCACGGCATCGGCCAGATCTACCACGAGGATCCGCAGGTGCTGCATTACGGCCAGGCCGGCGCGGGCCTGCAGCTGCGCAAGGGCATGACGTTCACGGTCGAGCCGATGATCAACGCCGGCAAGCCGCAGACACGCCTGCTTCCCGATGGCTGGACCGTGGTCACGCGCGACCACTCGCTGTCGGCGCAGTGGGAGCACACGATCGCCGTCACCGACGACGGCTTCGAGATCCTCACGCCCTGGCCGCAGGCGGCCTGAGGCCTGCCGTGCCGGCTGCCGCCGATCCCGCCGCGCGCATTCCCGCGCTGCCGAGGCTCGCGGCGCCGGTGCCGCGTGCCGGCGTCGTCGGCCCGTCGCGGCTGGCGTTGCGCCAGTACCTGACGGACTACGATCGCGATCTCGCCGGCGCCTTCCGCGACGGCGTGCCGGCTGTCGCGGTGGTGCACGCGCGCGCCGACGCGGTCGATCGCGTGCTCGGCTACGCCTGGCAGGCCTGGCTCGGCGACACCGACCAGGCCGCGCTGCTCGCGGTCGGCGGATTCGGACGCGGCGAACTGTTCCCGTATTCGGACGTCGACCTGCTGATCCTCACGGCCGCCACGCCCGATGCGCGCGTGATGCGCGCGATCGAGGCGTTCTCGGCCTGCCTGTGGGACCTCGGCATGAAGCCGGGGCTCGCCGTGCGCGACCTCGAGGGCTGCCGCACGCTCGCCGCCGAGGATGTCAGCGTCTACACGAACCTGCTCGAGGCGCGCCACCTCGACGGCGCCCGGCCGCTGGCCGAGGCGCTGCTGTCGCGCCTGCCCGACGAGTCGCTGTGGACGGCGGCGCGCTTCTTCACGGCCAAGCAGGCCGAGCAGGCGGCCCGTCACCAGCGCTTCGGCGACACCGCCTACAACCTCGAGCCGCATCTCAAGGAAGGCCCCGGCGGCCTGCGCGACCTGCAGATGATCCGCTGGCTGGGGCGCGCGCTGACCGGCGCCGCCGATCCGGCCACGATGATCGAGGCCGGCCTGCTCGATGCGGGCGAGAGCGACGCACTCGCCGCGGCGCAGGCCACGCTGTTCCGTATCCGCATCGCGTTGCACCTGCTCGCCGGCCGTGCGGAGGAACGCCTGCTGTTCGACTACCAGCGCGACCTCGCGCGCGCGCTCGGCTACCGCGACGAGCACGCCGACAACCTCGGCGTCGAACAGTGCATGCAGGAGTACTACCGCGCGGCCCGGCGCATCGCCGGCGCCAACGAGGAGCTCATCGCGCGCTGCGCCGAACTGCTCGCACCGACGCATTCCGCGGCGCTGGAGCTGCCGGGCGGGTTCCTGCGCGTCGGCGATCGCCTCGACGTCGCCGACACCGAGACGCTGCACGCGCATCCTGGCAAGCTGATCGAACTCTACGCGTTGCTCGCCAGTGAACCCGGCGTGCGCGGCCTGCGTGCCGGCGCGCTCCGGCGGGTCCGCCTCGCGCTCGCGGATCCGGCGCTCGATTTCGACGATCCGGCCGTGTTCGCGGCGGTGCGGGCCTTGCTCGAGCGTGGTGCTCCCGCCGTCGAATCGCTGGCGGCGATGGCGCGCCACGGCGTGCTCGCGCGCCTCGTGCCGGGTTTCGCGCGCGTCACCGGGCGCATGCAGTACGACCTGTTCCACGTCTACACGGTCGACGAGCACACCTTGCGCGTGTTGCGCTTCATGGCGCGCTTCGCGGCCGACGACGGGGCGCGCGACTTCGCGCTCGCGCATGCGGTGTTCGGCCGCCTGCCGGACGTCTCGCTGCTGCTCCTCGCGGGTCTTTTCCACGACATCGCCAAGGGCCGTGGTGGCGACCACTCGGTGCTCGGCGAGGACGACGCGCGCGCGTTCTGCGCGAAGCTCGGCCTCGGCGCCGCGGCGACGAACCTCGTGGCCTGGCTCGTGCGCTGGCACCTCGTCATGAGCGTGACCGCACAGCGCCAGGACATCACCGATCCCGAGGTCGTGCACCGCTTCGCCGCGCAGGTCGGTGACTGGGAGCACCTCGACTACCTGTACGTGCTCACGGTCGCGGACATCAACGGCACCAGCCCGAAGCTCTGGAACGGCTGGCGCGATCGCCTGCTCGCCGACCTCTACTCGGCGACGCGCTACGTGCTGCGCCAGGCCTCCGGCGAACTGCCCGTCGCCGACGATCGCGTCGCCGAGACGCGCCTGCGTGCGCACGCGCTGCTCGCCGCGCGCGGTCTCCCGCCCGCGACCACCGAGCGCATCTGGGCCGATTTCCCCAAGGAGAGCTTCCTGCGTTACCGGCCCGAGCAGATCGCGTGGCAGACCGCGGCGATCGCCGGCCACGACGATCCCGCGCGTGCGCTCGTGCGCATCGACCCGCGCGGCGTGCGCGGCACCACCGAGGTGTTCGTGCACTCGCGTGATCGGGACGGCCTGTTCGCGACGATCACGGCCGTGCTCGACCGCTTCCATCTCAACGTGGTCGAGGCGCGCATCGTCGCGTCGGATTCCGGCACCGTGTTCGACACGTTCCTCGTGCTCGACGTCAACGGCAAGCCGCTGCTCGATGCCGAAGCGGTCGCGGAGGTCGAGCGCGCCCTCGACGCCGCGCTCGCGCGTGCATCGCTCGACGAATCGCCCGTGCGCCGCGCGCTGCCGCGTGCACTCCGGCATTTCCCGATGGCGCCGCGCGTGACGTTCGGCGACGACGGCACGCGCACGCGCGTCGGCCTCGTCTGCTCGGATCGCCCGGGCCTGCTCGCCTCGGTTGCGCAGATCTTCCGTTCGCGCGGCCTGCGCGTGCATGATGCGCGCATCGCGACCTTCGGCGAACGCGTCGAAGACTTCTTCCACCTCACCGACGACAGCGACCGTCCGCTCGACGCGGCCGCGCAGGACGGCCTGCGTGCCGCGCTCATCGACCGGCTCGACACGCGTCCCGCGCCGGAGAACACGCCCCGCCATGCCGCCTCTTGAGAACCTCGTCGACGACGCCTGGGAGCGTCGCGCCGCGCTCGACGACCACGAGATCGAATCCAGCATCCGCCCGGCCGTCGAGCAGGCGCTCGACCTGCTCGAGCGTGGCGAGCGCCGCGTCGCCGAACCGGACGGCGAGGGCGGCTGGCGCGTCAACGCGTGGCTCAAGAAGGCCGTGCTGTTGTATTTCCGTCTCAACACGAATCGCGTCATGGACGGCGGCCCGTCGCAGGCTTGGGACAAGGTGCCGCTGCGTTTCGGAGACGCCGGTGCGGAAGGCTTCGGCGAACTCGGTGCGCGCGTCGTGCCCGGTGCGCTCGTGCGCCGCGGCGCGCACGTCGCGAAGGACGCCGTGCTGATGCCGAGCTACGTCAACATCGGCGCACACGTCGGTGCCGGCACGATGGTCGACACCTGGGCCACGGTCGGCTCCTGCGCGCAGATCGGCGCGCGCGTGCACCTGTCCGGCGGCGTCGGCATCGGCGGCGTGCTCGAGCCGCTGCAGGCCTCGCCGACGATCATCGAGGACGACTGCTTCATCGGCGCGCGTTCGGAGGTCGTCGAGGGCGTCGTCGTCGAGCGCGGCAGCGTGATCGGCATGGGCGTGTTCCTGGGCCAGTCGACGCGCATCTACGATCGCGCGAAGGGCACGGTCAGCTACGGACGCGTGCCGGCCGGCAGCGTGGTCGTCGCCGGCTCGCTGCCCGCGGCCGATGGCAGTCACAGCCTCTACGCCGCCGTGATCGTCAAGCAGGTCGACGAGAAGACGCGCGCGAAGACCGGCATCAACGAACTGCTGAGGGCCTGACCCATGAGTCTGGAGGTTTACGGTCTCGCCAAGTGCAGCACCTGCCAGAAGGCGCGCACCTGGCTCGATCGCCACGGCGTCGCGCATCGCTTCGTCGACTACCGCGACGAGCGCGTGCCCGCGCCGACGCTGAGGGCATGGGCCGCCCAGGTCGGCGGTTTCGAGAAGCTCGTCAACCGCACCGGCATGACGTGGCGCAACCTTCCGGCGGCACGCAAGGCGCCCGGGTCGGATGCCGAGTGGACGCTGCTGATCAAGGAGTACCCGGCGCTCGTGCGCCGTCCGGTCGCGGTCGCTGCCGACGGCACGATCACGCTCGGGTTCACCGACAAGCTCTACGGCAAGCTGTTCGGCGCCACGTCCGCGGCGTGAGCCTGGTGCGTCGACATGCACGGCACGTCGGCGCCGTCCGTACCGATCGAGCGCATCCGCCATGACCGAACCCGCCGTCTCCGCCGTCGTCGAGCTCACCTGCGACCTGATCCGCCGGCGTTCGGTCACGCCCGACGATGCGGGCTGCCAGGCGCTGCTCGCGGAACGCCTCGCGACGGCGGGCTTCGCGATCGAGCACCTGCGTTTCGGCGAGGTCGACAACCTCTGGGCGACCCACGGCGGCGAAGGCCCGGTGCTCGTACTGCTCGGCCACACCGATGTCGTGCCGACCGGGCCGCTCGAGGCCTGGACCAGCGATCCGTTCGAACCGGTCGTGCGTGACGGCTGCCTGTACGGTCGTGGTGCGGCCGACATGAAGTCGGGCGTGGCCGCGATGACGGTCGCGCTCGAGGCCTTCGTGCGCGCGCATCCGGATCATCCCGGCACGGTCGCGCTGCTGGTGACCAGCGACGAGGAGGGCCCCTCGGTCGACGGCGTGCGTCGCGTCGCCGAACGCTTCCGCGAGGGCGGCCAGCGCATCGACTGGTGCATCGTCGGCGAGCCGTCCTCGCGGGAGGTGCTTGGCGATCTCATCCGCGTCGGCCGTCGCGGCTCGATGACCGGGCACCTCGTGGTGCACGGCGTGCAGGGCCACGTCGCCTATCCCGAGAAGGCGCTCAATCCCGTGCACGCGGCCGCGCCGGCGCTCGCCGAGCTCGTCGCGACGCGCTGGGACGAGGGCAACGAGGGTTTCCCGCCGACCTCGTTCCAGATCCCGAACCTGCGCGCCGGCACCGGCGCCAACAACGTGATCCCGGGGCGACTCGAGCTCGCGTTCAACTTCCGCTTCGGCACGGCGAGCACGCCCGAGTCCCTGCGTGCGCGCGTCGAGGCGTGCCTGCGTCGGCACGGCCTCGATGTCACGCTCGAATGGGAGGTCTCGGGCCTGCCGTTCCTGACGAGGGACGGGGTGCTTCGACGCGCCGTGGTCGACGTGCTGCGCGAGCACTGCGGCGGCGAGCCCGAGCAGAGCACCGGCGGCGGCACCTCGGACGGGCGCTTCATCGCGCCGCTCGGTGCCGAGGTGATCGAGCTCGGCCCCGTCAACGCGAGCATCCACAAGATCGACGAACACGTCCGCCTCGACGATCTCGAGCGCTTGCCCGACCTTTTCGGCGGGATCATGCGGCGGCTGCTCGGATCCGTGACGGCCTGACGGTCACGGGTGTCCCGCGGATGCGGGCGCCCGGGCTTCGTGCTATTAATCTCCCGCTTGGGCGACGCGAAAGCGGTGCCGGATCCGGGGGTGGCGTTCGGCGCCCCGATCCCGCCGGGAGGGCGGGTGCAAGGGGATCCGCGCCGGAAGCGCGTCGGCGACAGGGCGCTGAAGGACCGCGCGCGCAACCCGGCGGAGTGGCCGGAGCCGATCTGGGGTAGTCGTGTTGGTTCGCGAGAATCGTCCGTTGCATCTGCGCGTGTTCCATTGGCCCGTCCTCGTCGTCGCCTTGCTCGCGACCCTCGCCACGGCGACGGCGCTCGGTCTCGATTTCACGCCGCGGGGCACGCAGCCCGGCCTGCTGTGGGGCCTCGAGGAGCCCGATGCCTGTTCCTCGTGCCATCGCGGGTTCTCCGGGAATGCGCCCGGTTTCATGCCGCACAGCACGTGGGGCGGCTCGATGATGGCGAATGCCGCGCGCGACCCGCTGTTCTGGGCCGCACTCGACGTCGCCAACAAGGATGTTCCCGGTGTCGGCGACTACTGCCTGCGTTGCCACACCCCTCCGGGCTGGCTCGGCGGACGCGTGGTCAAGGCCGTCGGCGGCGGCACGAGCGGGCCCGGTGGTGCGAGTGGCTGCCAGCTCTCGGGCAACTACTCGGCCCCCGACTGGAAGGGCAACGATTACTCGGGCGTCACCTGCCATTTCTGTCACCGCATGCTGCCGACCGGTCCCGCGGGCGAGCCCGGCATGATCGGCAACGCGAACATCTGGGTCGACAACTCGACCGAGTGCAACACGCCCGATGGTTCGAGCTACGGCGGTCCGTGCCGCCATGGTCCGTACACGTACACCAACGGCACGCTCGACCCGCCGCATGGCTGGAAGCATTCGCCGTACCACTCCGATTCGGCGATCTGCGGCACGTGCCACGACGTCTCGACGCCGGATACCGACGAAGGCCCGCTCAAGACGCTCGTGCTCGAAGGCGGCGTCACCACGACGCGCCCGATGCCGATCGAGCGCACGTACTCGGAATGGAAGGCCAGCCTGTTCGCCGATGCGATCTTCCGCGACGGCGTCGGCGACGGTCCGACCGGGACGCCCGCGATCGCGAAGGCGCAGCATTGCCAGGCGTGCCACATGAAATCGTCCGAGGATCCGGCCGCGAAGGCCTGCAATCAGAACCCGGACGGTTCGCGCACCGGCAACCTGCCGATCCACGAGTTCGTCGGTGCGAACGCCTGGGTTCCGGCGATCATCAAGGCCGAGTACGCCACGCCGGGCTTCGGTCGCGAGGACGATTTCGACCGCACGATCGCCAGTGCGCGCGCGATGCTGCAGTCGAGCGCCGACGTTCAGACGACGATCACCTCGTACACCGCGCCGACCGCTTCGGTCGCGGGCTCGATCGGCGTGCGCGTCAAGGTCACCAACCTCAGCGGCCACAAGCTGCCGACCGGTTACGCCGAAGGCCGGCGCATGTGGCTGAACGTCAAGGCGCTCACGCCGGCCAACGCGGTCGTCGCCGAGAGCGCCGCCTACGACGCGACCACGGCCGAACTCACGATGGATGCGCAGGCCAAGGTCTACGAAACGCTCCAGGGCATCTGGACACCGGGCTCGCCGGGCCAGTGCGTGACCGAGGTGGGTGGCAAGAAGAAGTTCCACTTCGTGCTCAACAACTGCATCCGCAAGGACAACCGCATCCCGCCGCTCGGCTTCCGGCCGAAGAGCCCTACGGATCCGAACGGTGACGAGATGCGCCCGGTCGCGCACACCTATCCGGAAACGTCGCCCGGTTCGGGCACGCTCGTGAACTACGACGTCACCGACTACACGTTCACGCTGCCGGCCGGCACGGCGCGTCCGATCCGCGTCGAGGCCAGGCTCAACTTCCAGATCTCGAGCAAGGACTACATCGAGTTCCTGCGCGACCAGGCCGTCACCGCGCCGGTCATTCCGGCCGAGAACACGATGTGCTCCGGCGCGCCGGACCGCCCGTTCACGGTCGGCCCGCAATCCCTGTCGCGCGGCGAGTACATGTACGAGCTCTGGTCGAACCCCGCGTACGGCAAGTCCCCGCCGGAGACCGCGGGCAACCTGTCCAGCGCGACGACGCCGAACTGACATGTCGATGCATCGCGCCGCGTGCAAGCGTCTCGCCGCGTCCGCGGTGCTGCTCGTGACCGCGGCCTGCGCCGGCACGGCGGCACGCGATGCTGGCCGCGCTCCGCTCGATGCCGGCGGGCGCATGCACGGCTACGTCGAGTCGCGGCGCGTCACCGATTTCTGCCCGGACGCCCTGCATCGTGGTGCGGACGAGCGGTGCACGGTCACGCGCGGCTGGGACTACACCGCGAAGCGTGCCGTCGTGAGGACCTACGACCCTGCGGGTGTCCTCGTGTCCGAAGATCACCCCGAAGGCGCCGACCTCAGCCTCGTTGCCGAGGAGACCGCGCGCGTCGAGGCGCTGCTGCGCCACGATCCGCGGACGGCGCCGGTGGTGAACCGTCCCGGCGTGATGGTCTGGGCCGGCGGATTCGTCATGCGCGAACCGGGTGACCGTTTCTGCGACCGCGGATCACGCTGCATCCGCGCGATCGCGGCGGCCGATCACGGCAATGATGTCGTCCTGCACGCGGTCGTCGACCTCGTCGCCGACCGCGTCGTCTACCCGTCCTATTCACCCGGTGGCAAAGCCGCCGGGGCTCATCAGGAGCATTGACCCATGCGTACCACCGCGTTGTTCGGCCTCGCACTCCTGCTGGGTGCAGGCTTCGTGCAGGAAGCCGTCGCCGGTTCGCCGACCTGCGTGTCCCCGGAGACGAAACTGAGCTGGCCCGCCGACAATCCGGTATGGGAGATGTGCTGGCTCGCCCCGAACCAGAGCGTCGGTCCGCGCGGATCGGGCATGGAGCTGCGCAACGTCTACCGCAACGGGCAACTCGTGATGCGGAGGGCGCATGCGCCGATGCTGTTCGCCGAGTACAAGGACGGCGCCGGTGGCGGTTGCTACCGGGACTGGAAGGATGCGCGCACGCCGATCCTCGCGTCGACGAACGTGCAGAACCACCTCGGCACGATCCCGGAGGGCGGCAACCCCGCCATGACCTCGTGCGACCGTTCGGTCCATCCCACGACATCGTACGGAACCTGTCCCTACGGCCTGCCGACCCCGCCGGGTTACAGCTGCACCGACGGCATCATGATCGAGGACCTCGGCGATCGTGTCCGCCTGACCGCGCAGTACGTGGCGGACTGGTACATGTACAGCTCGCGCTTCGAGTTCCACGCCGACGGCCGCATGTCGCCGACCTTCGGCTTCGGCAACCGCAACGGCACGTACAACAACGTCACCCACTGGCACCACAACTACTGGCGCTTCGAGTTCGACATCGAAGGCACCGGCGACACCGTGGTCAGCACGAGCGGCGTCGACCGCACCACCGAGTTCAGCGAGCTGCGTGACGCGGCCGGCGGACCCGGTGGCGGGCCGCGCACCTGGGAGGTGCGCAACGCGACGACGGGTAACGGCTACCGGTTGATTCCCGGCGCCGACGACTACAAGGTCGCCACCAACGAATCCGGGCGCAACTTCCACCTCACCGACGTGATCGCCACGCAGTCGCACGTCAGCGAGTACGGCGACACGCCCAACTACAGCCTCAGCGACTGCACCATGCACACGGCCAATCTCGTCAACGGCGAAAGCCTGCAGAACACGGTGCCCGCTCTGTACTACCGCGTCGCCGTGCGCGACACCACCGCCAACAGCTGGCCGCCCGGCTGCACCGCGAACGGCACGTGCCAGGCCCAGGATTCGATGGTCTGCAAGAGCGTCGGTCCCACCCTCGTGCCGTTCGGTCCGTGGGCCGAGTTCATCTTCGCCGACGGTTTCGACGTGCTCGTACCGGGCGCGCGCCGCACATGGTTCTGAGCGGCACGACCGACCTTCGTCGCCGGCTCGCGCATGCCGTGATGCTGGGCATGGCGCTCGTGCTCGCGGCATGCGGCTCCCGACCTTCCGTACGGGGTGCGGACGCAGCCGCCGCGGACGGTGCACGCGATCTCTCGCCCCTGTCGGCGTCGGCCGGGGTCGGCGGCGGATCGGTGCGCACCGATCTCGCGTCCGCGACGATCCGCCTGCCCGAATACGTTCCGGTGCGGCGTTACCGGGACGTCTTCACGACCGACGGCGTGAACCGTCGCGTCGTCGTCGAGTACGGCTGGGACTACCGCGCGGGACTCGTCGTGGAGCACGTCTACGACGAATCCGGACACGTGCTCTCGCGCACCGAGAAGCCCGGTTACACGCTCAACTTCACCGATCGCGAACTCGAGCTCGCGATCGCGCTCGCCCGCGAGGACAAGCAGCTCGCACCGCTGCTCGTCGATACCGATCTCAACTACTACGCGGGTTTCCCGTACCGCGAGGCATCCGACCAGGGATGCCGCGAACGCTCGCGTTGCGTGCACGTGATCGTGTCGGCCGGAGACGGCCAGCGTCATGTCGCGCACGCCATCGTCGACCTGATGACGCGTCGCGTCATCCATGCCCAGCTCGATCCGGAACGGGGCCCGGATCTGCCGCCCCCCTCGTCCTGACCCCTCGGAGAACCCTCGTGTCGAACCATGCCTTGCGATGGTGTGCTGCGCTTCTGCTCTGCGTCGCGGCGAATGTCCCGGCTACGGCCGTCGCGGCAGGTGCCGACTGCGCGTTGTGGGGCGGCAACCTGTTGAAGTGGCCGGCCAGCCAGCCGGTGTGGGAGATGTGCTGGTTGCGTCCCAGTGACAGTGTCGGCGTGCAGGGTTCCGGCCTGGAACTGCGCGACGTCCACTACAACGGCATCCTCGTCGCCAAGCGCCTGCACGCGCCGATCCTGTTCGCCGAGTACCGCAACAGCGGAACCTGCTACCGCGACTGGAAGGACGCCGACGCACGCTTCGTCGCGTCGCCGCCGGTGCGCAACCAGCTCGGCGTGCCGACGCCGTTCGTCGCGACGACGAGTTGCGACGTGTCGACCCAGCCGACGGCATCCTACGGCGCCTGCCCGTTCGCCAACGCGCCCGGCACCTCGTTCACGTCCGCCGACTGCATCGGTTCGCCGGGCGGCGTCGCCATCGAGGACATGGGAGACCATGTCGTCCTCACCACGCAGTACTCGGCCAGCTGGTACCAGTACACGAGCCGCTTCGTGTTCTGGAGCAACGGCGACATCCAGCCCGAGTTCGGCTTCGGCAACTCGAACGGCACCAACAACAACCTGACCCATTGGCACCACAACTACTGGCGCTTCGACTTCGACATCGATGGTGCCGGCAACAATGCGATGCTCGCCAACGGCCAGCCGCAGTCGACCGAGTTCACCGGCCTGCGCAGCCTCACCGGCGGCCCGGGCGGCGGCCCGACGCACTGGGACGTGATCACCAACAAGGGGGGGTTCGGCTACCGCATCGTGTCGGGTTCGGGCGATTACACCCCGGCCAACGAGTCGGGCCGGAATTTCCACAGCGTCGACGTCATCGGCAGCCTCTTCAAAAACAACGAGTACGCCGACAAGACCGACAACAACCTCAGCGACTGCCAGATGGTCGCGACCAACATCGCCAACAACGAGGCGATCGCCGACAACGACGTGGTGTTCTGGTACCGCCTCAGCGTGCGCGACGCCAACGGCAACAACTGGCCGGCGGGGTGCAGCGGGTCCAGCTGTGAACCACAGAACTCGATGGTCTGCAAGCAGGGTGGCCCGATGATCACGCGCGTCGGCGACTGGCCCATCTTCCGTGGCGGGTTCGAGTGAGCGTATTGTTCCACCTTTCTCTTCCCTGGTAGCGATCCATGAGCTCGAACCGTCTTCTCGCCGTTTCCATCGCCGTCATGCTCGGTGCGGTCGCACCGGTCTCCGGCGCGCAGGCTGCCGAGGCAGCGCCTGCTGCTTCCGTACAGCCCGAGACCTGGGCTGCCTGGGGCGGTACCGTCGGCATCCGCTGGAACCGTGAACTCGCGGCCGATGTCGGCCTCGATCTCGGCGAGGCGCGCTCCGCGCTCGAGGGCACGAGCTTCCGCGAGCACGAGCGTTTCGACCTGCGTCGCACCGGCAGCCTCGAGTTCCGCGTGGTCAGCGGCAATCTCGCCGCGTTCGCCGGCGGCTCCGTCCAGGCGCGCGGCGGCTACGTGATCGCGACCGGCGCGGGTGACATCGACCTGACCGATTTCCGCCTCCGCCCGCGCGAGAGCGATCCGCTGATCCTCGACATCGTCGGCGCCGACGGCAAGGCGTGGTTCTACATCGACCGCCTCATGTACGAACTGGTCGACGACAACCGCCACCTCGCCGTGCGCACGATGGACCTGCGCATCAGCCGCGACCTCGCCGTGCGCATCGGCCATCCGGAAGTCGCCGACTGGGCGATCGCCGACATGGAGATGACCACGGAAGTCCAGCGCCAGGGCGCCAACCCGCAGCAGCCCGAAGGCGGCTACCGCTGGCACGGCACGGCGTCGAGCGGCGGCACCTACGAAGCCGACCTGTTCATGCAGACGTTCAACACGCAGTACAGCCGCTGCGACGGCTGCACGGGCGAGGGTGGCAACGGCCGCGTCGTGTTCACGCCGTCCTCCACGCTCAAGAACAACGTCAACAACGGCACCTCGGTGGCGACGATCCCGAGTGACCCGCGTGGCACCAGCAAGGCCCTGTGGTCGGCCGACATCCCCTGGTACGGCAAGTTCTCGGGCAATTTCGCGCCCTACAACAACGACCAGCATCCGTACCTCATCTGGAACCTCTACCGCTTCAATGCCGACGGCACGATCGACCAGATCGGCCGCTCGGGCGTCAAGCATGCGTTCCTGACGACCAACACCGGCTGCATCCAGAATCCCGGCAACAGCCACGTCCTCGGCCTCGGCTGCACGGACACCTACGGCACCGGCAACAACGACAGCAGCAGCGACCTCGGTCCGCGCTCGGAGATCATTCCGGCGACCAACCAGTGGGGCCGCTGCGGCTCGATCTACGACACCAACTGCGACGGCGCCCAGAACGCCGGCGGCAACGGCCAGTACGACCAGCGCCTCGTCGTGCGCGAGGCGCAGTTCAGCGGAGCGGGGCAGACCGGCGCGACCTACCAGTTCGAGTCGTGGTACCTCGCGCGGCAGGACATCGACATCTACAACTCGATGGCGACCAAGCGTGCGACGTTCACGCGCAACGCGAGCACGTGGTCGATCGGCGGCAACGACCAGTATCGCCTCGGTCCCGCGATCGACCGCTGGGTCGATCCGCTCGCTCCGGGCGCCAACGCGCGTTCGGTCGAGCTCGCCGGCAGCGAGGGCCACACCAAGGTCGCGGTCAAGGCGACCGATCTCGGCAACGGCAGCTGGCGTTACGACTACGTCGTCATGAATCTGGACTTCGCGCGTGCGAAGACGTCGGGCGCCGAGCCGAACCTGCGCGTGATCCACAACTTCGGCTTCGACCGTTTCAGCGTACCCGTGCCCGCCGGCACCACCCTCACGAACGTGGTCTTCAGCGACGGCGACCTCGATGCCGCCAACGACTGGGCGTTCTCGTCCGACGGCGGCGTCGCGACGTGGACCGCGCCGGTCAACCCGGCGCCGATCGCGGACGTGCCTGCGGTGCTGAACCCCCTCAACTGGGGCACGATGTTCCGCTTCTCGTTCGTCGCACCCGTGGCGCCCTCCGAGGCCACGGCGTCGCTGCACGTCGCCGAGGCCGGCACGCCCGCCGCATACGAGGCCGGCGTGCTCGCGCCGACGGCGCCGCTGGTCGATCCGATCTTCGAGGACGGCTTCGACGGCACGCCCTGACCCGCAGCGGATGCACGACGTCGCGCCCGGTGCGGGGCGTCGTGCTCAGCGGGGCTTGAACGCGAGCACGTGGCGAGCCGGTCCCGGCAGGAAAGGCGTCGGCGTCCCGTCGACCCAATCGGCATGACCGGCGCCATGGAACGGTGACAATGGGTGGCCGCTCTGGCCTCCCGGCATCTGGAAATAGCCGTTCTCCTCGTCGCCCGGCGCGACGGCGAAGCGTTCCGAAGCGCCGAACGACGGGCCTTGCACGCGCGGAAGGTTGGCGTCGCCCGGCAGCGCATCGGCCGGCATGTCGAGCCAGCGCGCGGCCCATGCCGGCAAGGCGCGCGACATCGGGTGACGGATGCGGGCCGTGTTGCGCGCCCCCCAGTGCTGTGCCGCGAGTCCGCCCTCGCGTGCGTCGAGGCGTTCGAACACGCGATCGGCGCTGTCGAGCATGAGGGCGTTCCAGTCCACGGGCCCGGGCGGCAGCAGGTGCACGGGCTGCGTCTCGAGCAGCATCCACACCGCATGCTCGGCCTGGGCGAGCTTGGGCATCGTGAAATCGTCGTGCTGCGCGCGCACGGCGGCGGCGAAGCCGTCGAGCACCCGCGAGGTCACCTCGTCACGCCAGTCGCGCACGATGCGGTAGGCGACCGAGTCCGTCGAGGCGCGACCGTTCCAGTCCATCAGCGCGTCGCGCAGCCGCGAGCGCGCGGGCGTGGTTTCCGCGCCGGCGAGCAGGGCGGCGAGTCGCGCGTGCCAGCGGCCGAGGAACAGGGCGCGGTCGTCGAGCTGGATCGCGAGCATGTCGGCCGGCGCGAAACGCTCCCGGCCGAGCATGTCGTCGCGGATCTGGCGCTGGCGTGCGCCGAAGTCGTAGCCGCCGTCGCCGAACACGTCGAGCTGGCGGCCTTCGGGAAGCAGGCGCGCGTTGGCGGTCCACAGGCGGTCTCCCTGCGGATTGCGGATGACCGGATACGCCTCGGGCTCGAGCCAGCCCACCCATCCCGTGCCGGCGCGGCTCCAGTCCATCGGACGGCGCGGGTCGGCATCGCCGAGCCGGTGCGGGATGCGCCCGGCGATCGTCCAGGCGAGATTGCCTGCGCGATCGCCGACCACGAGGTTCTGCGCGGGCATGCCGCAGCGCTGCGCGATCATGATCGCCTCGTCGACGCCCGCTGCGGCCTCGAACTGCATGAGGTCGAGGTTGACGGCACCTTCACGATGCGCGGTCCAGGCGAGCGCGAGCGGTGTGCCGTCCGCGTCGGTCGCCGTGATGGGGCCCCAGCGCGTTTCGCGCACGTCGAGCGTCTCGTCGCCGCCGCCGCGGACGCGCAACGTCTCGACATGCGTGGTGATCGCCTCGCTGCCGTCGGGTGTCGCGTAGCGGTCGGCGTCGCCCTCGATGGCCGGCACGCGCACCCAGTCGGTGAAGTCGCCGTAGCTGTTCGTGAACGCCCAGGCGATCCGCCGGTTGCTGCCCGCGACGATCGCCGGCGTGCCGGGCAGGCTCGCGCCCGTCACGTCGACCGCCTCGCCGGGACGACGCGGATCGGGGTACACCAGGCGTGCGCGGAACCACAGGTTCGGGGCGCGCAACTGCAGATGCATGTCGTTGGCCACGAGCGCCGCACCGCCGGTCAGCGCGCCGCCCGCCGCGAAGCTGTTGCTCCCCGGCACGATGCCGCTGGAGGGCTCGGTGCCGCGCAGCAGGGACGGGTCGAGCGTGCGCAGGTCGAGTTCGTCCGCCGACGGTGGTGATGGCCACGTCATCGCGGGACCTTGCAACGGCGCGTCCCAGTCACCGCCCGACGCCGTGAGGAACGCGACCGCGGAGGGCGGCAGCGAGGCGTCGAGATAGGCATGGCCGAGTTCACGTGCGTTGGTGGCGTCGTTGAGCGCGAAGTACATCGCGTGGATCACCAGCAGGCTGTCCTCGCTGCGCCAGGGGGCGGGAGCGGTGCGTGCGAGCAGGTAGGGGAACGGGCGAACCGGGAGCGCCTCCAGGCCGGCGTTGACACCGTCACGGTAGGTGTCGAGCACGTCGCGGTCGGCCTGCGGGAGGAGTGCGAAAGCAGCCTCCACGCGCGCGCGCAGCCGGTGCACGCGTGCCGCGCGATCGGCCTCGAGCGCGACCGGGCCGAACACTTCGGCGAGTTCGCCCGCGGCCTGCCGGCGCATGAGATCCATCTCGAAGAAGCGCTCCTGCGCATGCACGTAACCGAGGATCCGGGTGACGTCGCGGCGATCCGCGCCATGCACGGTGAGTGTCCCGAGCGCATCGCGCTCGGCGCTCGCGGCCGCGCGCAGGCCGTCGATCGCGAGGTCGCCTTCGAGCGTGGGCAGGCTGCCGCGCAACGCGAGCCACGAGGCGATGCACGCACAGGCCGCAAGGAACACGACGACCCATCCGGTGCGCAGGAGGATGCGTTTCAAGGAGTCGACTCCGCAGGGGCGGTGACCGGGCGCCCCTGCGCCGGACCGCGGTGACCAAGGGTAAACCCCTGAATACCAGACGAAGGCTACGGCGGATACTCGCCGACGCCCTCTGCGTGCGCGTCGCGGCCCGATGCGTGCGCCTGGCCTCCTTCCTTGCTTGGGGAATACCACCGATGAACCATCGTTCGATCCTCGCCGGCGCGCTCGCCGCGACCTTCGCGCTCGCTGGTGCGGGCGTGCACGCACAGACGCTCTCGCGCGCCGAGACCAACGGCACGCCCACCACGATGCCGCCGCGCGGCGCCTGCGGCACCATCACGCTGACCCAGAGCACGTCGCAGGTGATCACGCCGTTGAACTCGGTGTCGTGCAACACCGGCGGCGTGCATGCCGAAAACTCGTACTTCCGCTCGTTCGCGATCACCGAGGACATCGACGTCTGCGAGATCCAGTTCGGCATCGAGGAAGCCACCGCCGGCACGGACGGGATCCAGCCGGTGAACGTGAACCTCTACGCGGGCACGGGTGATTTCCCGGCGACGTTCCCGGCCGGCTACACGCAGATCGGTACCGCGGCGCTCAGCGTCGCCGACCAGACCGCGACGATCTTCCCGGCATCGCTGACCGCCTCGGTGACGGCCGGCTCGAACCTCGTCGTCGAGGTGAACACCCCGGACGGCGACGCCGCCGGCCACACGTTCTTCATCGGCTCCAACGCCGACGGCGAGAGCGGCCCGAGCTACATCCAGTCGGCCGATTGCGCCATCACCGAGCCGACCCCGACGGCCGACATCGGCTTCGACGACATGGACATCGTGCTCAACGTCGTCGGCAACCCGGCGGGCGGTGGCGGTGGCCCCGATCCGGTGGCGACGCCGCTGCCGTCGTCCGACACGTGGAGCAAGATCGTGCTCGCGTCGCTGGCGCTCGCGATCGGCGTGTTCGGCCTGCGCCGCCGCGCGCGCCGCTGAGGCCCTGCCAACGTGTCATTCGACGGGGGCCGCGAGGCCCCCGTCGTCGTGTCAGGCCGTCGTCTCGAGGCGCTCGACGCGCTGCAGGCCGCGCGGCAGCAGGTTGCCGCGCGTCGCGCGGCCGCCGCCGTACTCGACGAGGTCGGCCCAGCGCAGCACGAGCTTGCGCTGGCCCGCGTAGATCGTGACCTCGCCCTTGCCCTCGGCGACCACCGCGATGCCGGCGACGCGCTCGCCGGCCGACAGCTTGGGCTTCGGGATCTCGACGAGCTTGTTGCCCTTGCCGCCGTTGTCGAGCTCGGGCAGTTCGGCCACCGAGAACATGAGCAGGTGGCCCGCGGTCGTCGCGACGACGATGCGGTCGCGTGCGGAGTCGGCGACCAGCGCCGGGGCGAGCACGCGCGCCTTGTCGTCGAGGTTCATGAGCTGCTTGCCGGCCTTCTTGTTGGCGAGCAGGTTCTCGAAGCGCGTGACGAAGCCGTAGCCGAGGTCCGAGGCGAGCACGAGGCGCGTGGCCGGGTCGGCGGCGACGAGCGCATCGATGCGCGCGCCGGCCGGCAGGCCGAAGCGGCCGCTGAGCGGCTCGCCGTTGCCGCGCGCCGATGGCAGCGTGTGCGCGGGCGCCGAGTAGCTGCGTCCGGTCGAATCGATGAAGGCGACGTTCTGGGTCGTGCGGCCCTTCACCGAGGCGAGGAAGGCGTCGCCCTCGCGGTAGCTCAGGCCCGCGGCGTCGATGTCGTGGCCCTTGGCCGCGCGCACCCAGCCCTTTTCCGACAGCACGATCGTGACCGGTTCGCTCGCCACGAGCGCGCTCTCGTCCAGCGCCTGCGCGACCGCACGCGCGACCAGCGGCGAGCGGCGTTCGTCGCCGAAGGCCTTGGCGTCCTCGCGCAGCTCGTCCTTGATCAGCGTCTTCAGGCGCGCCTTCGAGTTGAGCAGCACGTTGATGCGCGCGCGTTCCTCCTCGAGGGCGTCGCGTTCGCCGTTGATCTTCATCTCCTCGAGGCGTGCGAGCTGACGCAGGCGCGTCTCGAGGATGTAGTCGGTCTGTTCCTCGCTGAGGCCGAAGCGCGCCATGAGCACGGGCTTCGGATCCTCCTCGGTGCGGATGATGCGGATCACCTCGTCGAGGTTGAGGTAGGCGATGCGCAGGCCTTCGAGCAGGTGCAGGCGGCGCTCGACCTTGCCGAGGCGGTGCTGCAGGCGACGCGTCACCGTGTCGGTGCGGAAGCGCAGCCACTCGGTCAGGATCTGCTTGAGGTTCTTGACCTGCGGGCGGCCGTCGAGGCCGATCATGTTGAGGTTGACGCGGAAGCTCTTCTCGAGATCGGTCGTCGCGAACAGGTGCGGCATGATCTCGTCGGCGTCGATGCGGTTCGAGCGCGGCACCAGCACGAGGCGGATCGGGTTCTCGTGGTCGGACTCGTCGCGCAGGTCCTCGATCATCGGCAGCTTCTTCGCGCGCATCTGCGCGGCGAGCTGCTCGATGATCTTCGACGGCGACACCTGGTAGGGCAGGGCCGTGATGACGATGTTGCCGTCCTCGCGCACATAGGTCGCGCGCGCGCGCACCGAGCCCGTGCCGGTGGTGTACATCGCGACGAGGTCGGCGCGCGGCGTGATGATCTCGGCGGTGGTCGGGTAGTCCGGGCCGAGCACGTGCTCGCAGAGGTCGGCGACGCTCGCCTCGGGATCGTCGAGCAGTCGGATGCAGGCGCTGACGATCTCGCGCAGGTTGTGCGGCGGGATGTCGGTGGCCATGCCGACGGCGATGCCGGTGGAGCCGTTGAGCAGCACGTGCGGCACGCGCGCGGGCAGCCACGACGGTTCCTGCTGGGTGCCGTCGTAGTTCGGTGCGAAATCGACCGTGCCCTGGCCGAGTTCCTGCAGCAGCAGCTCGGCGATCGGGGTGAGCTTGGCCTCGGTGTAGCGCATCGCCGCGAACGACTTCGGGTCGTCCGGCGAGCCGAAATTGCCCTGGCCCGTGATCAGCGGGTAGCGGTACGAGAACGGCTGCGTCATCAGCACCATCGCCTCGTAACAGGCGCTGTCGCCGTGCGGGTGGTACTTGCCGAGCACCTCGCCGACCGTCAGCGCCGACTTGCGCGGCTTGGCCGTCGCGCCGAGGCCGAGGTCGCTCATCGCGTAGACGATGCGGCGCTGGACCGGCTTGAGGCCGTCGCCGACGAACGGCAGCGCGCGGTCGAGCACCACGTACATCGAGTAGTCGAGGTAGGCGCGCTCGGCGTAATCCTTGAGCGCGATCTGTTCGTAGTTGCCTTGCAGGGTCATGGGTCCACGTGTCGCCCCGGCGGGGCGCCGGGCAAGCGCGGGATTGTGCCGGATCGGGTCCGGCGGCGCACGACGGCGGGCTGGCGAGAAGGCGTGTCCGCGAGCGTCGGCGCGGCGTTGCGCCGCGTGATGCGAGGGCGGGGACGGGCGGGCCGCGCGCGCTGCGCGGCCCGCCGGGCGATCACATGAGCAG
>JASCPI010000071.1 GCA_029959555.1 Lysobacteraceae bacterium PS02065
CCGGATGGGGCGGCCCCGGGCCCGGCGGCCGGCCCGGGGGCGGCGCACGGGCCGCGACGGGCGCGACTCTACTGCAAGCGGACCCGCACCCGAAGTGCGGGGAGGGCACGATGTCCGATCGGCGTGCCATGACGCGTATCCCGCCCGCCGGTGACGCGCTCGACGCACCGGTCCCCCTCGCGTCCTCAGGAATCCGCCGCATGACCTCCACGTTGCTTTCCGGCCGCCGCCGTGCGTACCTCGCCTTCCTCGGTGTCGTGTCGTTCGCCCTGTCGTCCGCGGCACTCGCCGGCAACCCGATCACGGCCACGCCGACGAGTCTCGATTTCGGCGAGATCGAGGTCGGCCAGTCTGCGCCGACGCAGGTCGTGACGATCACCAACACCGGTGCGGTGCCTTACGGTCCGGTCCAGGTCGGCGGCGGTGCGCCACAGGATCCTTTCACGGCCGTGCAGTCCTGCCAGGGCGTGACCTTGCAATCCGGCGGCACGTGCACGTTCGTCTACGGCTTCGAACCGACAGGCGCAGGTGTCTTCACGGGCACGTCGACGTTCGTGATCAGCGACGCGCCGGCGCCGGACGGCGGTACCGCGTTCACGATCACGCTGACGGGCCGCGGCGCAGGCGGTGTCGCTGCGACGCCACTGCCTGTACTGTCGACATGGGCGCTCGCGCTGCTCGCCGGCCTCGTCGCATGCGCGGGTTTCGCGGCGACGCGACGCACCTGACCGCGGGCACGTCCGTCGACGCCGCGCAACCTCGTCAGGCGCGCGGCTTCGGGCTAGCATGCGCGGCCTCCCGCCGTTCCGCCGCGCATGAGCCTCAATCCGCCCCAACGCGCCGCCGTCGAATACTGCGATGGCCCCCTGCTCGTGCTCGCCGGCGCGGGCTCGGGCAAGACGCGCGTGATCACCGAGAAGATCGCCCACCTCGTCAAGCGCCGAAACGTGTCGGCGACGAAGATCGCCGCGATCACGTTCACCAACAAGGCCGCGCGCGAGATGCGCGAGCGCGTCGCGAAGCTCGTGTCGGGACCGACCGCGGAAGGCCTCACCGTGTGCACGTTCCACGCGCTCGGGCTCAAGTTCCTGCAGCTCGAGCACGCGCGTGTCGGCCTGCGCCGTGGCTTTTCGGTGCTCGATGCCGACGACAGCCAGGGCATCGTCAAGGACCTCGCACCCAAGGGCATCAAGAACGACGCGCTGTTCGCGCTGCAGTCGCTCGTGTCGCGCGCGAAGAACGAAGGCCTCACGCCCGAACAGGCCGCGATGCGTGCGGGCGGTGCGCGCGAGCGCGAGGCCGCGGCGATCTACGACGCCTACCAGAAGCGCCTCGCCGCGTTCAACGCGGTCGATTTCGACGACCTCATCCGCTTGCCGCTTTCGATCCTAGAGGGCGATGCGGAGGCGCGCGGCGCGTGGCAGGAGCGCATCCGCTACCTGCTGCTCGACGAGTACCAGGACACCAACGACGCCCAGTACCGCCTCATGAAGGCGCTGGCCGGCGAGCGCGGCGCGTTCACCGCGGTCGGCGACGACGACCAGAGCATCTACGCGTGGCGCGGCGCGAATCCCGAGAACCTGTCGGAACTGTCGCGCGACTACCCGAACCTGCGCGTCGTCAAGCTCGAGCAGAACTACCGCTGCGCGCGACGCATCCTGCGCGCGGCGAATGCGCTGATCGCCAACAACGACCACCTCTTCGAGAAGAAGCTCTGGAGCGAGCAGGCCGAGGGCGCGCCGATCCGCGTGCTCGAATGCCGCGACGACGAGCACGAAGCCGAACGCGTCGCCGGCGAGATCGCGCACCTCGCCGAGAAGCACAAGGCGACCTGGAGCGAGTTCGCGATCCTCTACCGCGGCAACCACCAGGCGCGACCGCTCGAGAAGGCGCTGCGCCTCGCACGCATTCCCTACCACCTGACCGGCGGCACCGCGTTCCTCGAGCGCGCCGAGGTCAAGGACCTGCTCGCCTACCTGCGCCTGATCAACAACCCCGACGATGACGCCGCGTTCCTGCGCATCGTCAACGTGCCGCGCCGCGACATCGGTGCGACCTCGCTCGAGAAGCTCGGCGAAGCGTCCGCGGCGCGCCACGTCTCGATGCTGCGCGCGGCCCAGAACGACACCGTGCTCGGCTACCTCTCCGCACGCCCGGCCTCGGCCCTCGCGGGTTTCGTCGACCTCGTGCGCGAACTCTCGCGCAAGGCGCAGACGATGGCCGCGGCCGATCTCGTCGACGAACTGATCCAGCGCACCGGCTACGCCGCGCACATCGCGACACAGGTCAAGGAACCCGGCCTGCTCGCGCGCCGCCTCGAGAACCTCAAGGAGCTCGCCGACTGGTTCCGCGCGATGCAGAAGAACGGCGCCACCGGCGACCTCGCCGCGCAGCTCGCCCTGCTCACGCACGGCGACCGCGACGATCCCGGCAATGCCGTGCGCCTCATGACGCTGCATTCGGCGAAGGGCCTCGAGTTCCGCTTCGTGTTCATCGTCGGTGCCGAGGACGGCTCGCTGCCGCACGACGGCGGCATCGAGGAAGGCCGCCTCGACGAGGAACGCCGCCTGATGTACGTCGGCATCACGCGTGCGAAGGAGCAGCTGGCGCTGACGTTCGCGCGGCGCAAGCGCCGCTTCGGCGAGATCCTCTCCAACGAGCCGAGCCGCTTCCTCGCCGAGCTGCCGCAGGCCGACCTGCACTGGTCGGGGCGCGATCCCGAGCAGGACGAGGCCCAGCGCAAGGATGTCGCCAGTGCGAGTCTGGCCAAGCTCGCCGCGCTGTTCGACAAGTAGCCCGGCGCTCAGATCAGCGCTTCGGCCTCGAGTTCGCGCTTGAGCCAGGCGTAGTAGATCGGCGCGGCGACGAGGCCGGCGATGCCGAATGCGGCCTCCATCGCGAGCATCGCGATCAACAGTTCCCAGGCACGTGCGCGGATCTGCGTGCCGACGATGCGCGCGTTGAGGAAGTACTCGAGCTTGTGGATCACGACGAGGAACGTCAGCGCCGCGATCGCGACCCACAGCGAGACCGACAGGCCGACCACGAAGATCAGCGTGTTCGAGATCAGGTTGCCGATCACCGGCAGCAGCCCGCAGACGAACGTGGCCACGACCAGCGTCTTGGCCAGCGGCAGGTGCACGCCGAACAGCGGCAGCACCACGAGCAGGAAGATGCCCGTGAACAGCGTGTTAATCGCCGAGATCTTGACCTGCGCGAAGACGATGTCGTGGAACGCGGTGACGAGGTTCGCGCAGCGCGCGTTGAGCGCGAGAGCGAGCGGGCCGACCTGGGTGCGCGCCCGCGCGCCGTGCAGGGCGAGCATCGCGCCGAGGACCATGCCGATGAGCAGGTGGGCGGTGACGCGCGCCGCGTTCTTGCCCGCCACCTGCAGCTGTGCCGCGTGGTCGCGCAGCCACGCCATGACCGCGACGCGCACTTCCTCGGTGTTGTCGGGCAGGTAGTCGACGACGACGGCCGGCAACTGCTCGCGGGCGCGCTCGACGAGCGGTGCGAGGCGATCGAACAAGGCCATCGGATTGCCGTGTTCGGTGCCGAGGAACGCGACGGTGCCGACGATGAGCAGCGTCAGCAGGCCGACCACGACGGCGGCGAGCAACGCGACGATGAGCCAGTGCGCGCGCGCACCCGGCAGGTGACGCTGCAGGCCCGGAGCCAGCACGTTGACGAGTGCGAACACGAGCAGGCCCGCGAGCAGCGCCGGCAGCAGGTGCAGGTACAGCACGAGCCACAGGGCGAGGCCGGCGAGCACGTAGCTGACCCGCACGAGCTGCGGCGGGGACGTCCAGGTCGAAGGTTGCATGCGGGGTGCCGGGGCCAGAGCGGCGCGCAGTCTGTCAGGCGCCACGCGGCGGCGCCAGCCCGACCCGCCCATGGCCGGGAACCGTAACCTGCGTGTCGTAGACTCGCCGACCCGCCTTGCCGAATGTTCCGGAGAGAACCCGCATGTCCAAACCGATCACCCTCGTCCTGTTCGCCGCCCTCCTGGCAGGCGGATGCGCGTCCACGCCGTCGCGCGACGCGGCGCCCGCGGTCGCCGCCGAGCCGGCGCCCCCGCCGGCACCCGCCGGCCCTGCTGCCGACGACAATCTCAATGCCGTGCTGTGGACGCAGGCTTCGGTCGAGCGCGACCTCGTCTATCGCGAGGTCTATCGCTCCGCGACCGAGCAGCTCGTGCGCGCGGTCAAGGACCGTCGCTGGGAAGCGTTGCCCGAGGGCGAGCGCAAGACGCCCGTCAAAGGCCTCAAGCCGGCCGTGATCCTCGACATCGACGAGACCGTGCTCGACAACTCGCCCTACCAGGCACGCCTGGTCCGCGACGGCCTGAGCTTCGACGAGTTCACCTGGGCGGAGTGGTGCCGCGAGGAGAAAGCCGAGCCGGTGCCCGGCGCACTCGCGTTCACCAAGGAGGCGACGCGCCTCGGCGTGACGGTGTTCTACCTCTCCAACCGCGCACGCGACCTGCGCGAGCCGACGATCGCGAACCTGCGCGCCAAGGGCTTTCCGGTGCCCGACAACGAGGAGGTCTTCCTCGGCCTCGGCACGGTCGTGCAGGGTTGCGAGCAGGACGGCAGCGAAAAGGGCTGTCGCCGCGAACTGATCTCGCGCAAGTACCGCGTGCTCATGCAGGTCGGCGACCAGCTCGGCGACTTCGTCGACGTGCTCGCGAACACGCCGGAAGGGCGCCGCCAGGCCATCGAGCCGTACATGGCCTGGGTCGGCGAACGCTGGTTCATGCTGCCGAACCCGACCTACGGATCGTGGGAACCGGCCACGTTCAACAACGACTGGCGCTCGCCGATCGAGGTGCGCCGCAAGGCCAAGCACGACGCACTCAACGTCGCCAATTAAATCTTTGAAATCATGCGGATGGGCATCGCGAGTTGAAGTATTGCTTTAGGTATAACGTTTAAGTAACATCGTCGACCGAACACCATGACGACGAATGCCGGTTGCGCCCCGGACGTTCCCGCAAAGCAGAACAACTCACGATTTCCCCCTCCGGCCTTGCCGGATTCGACCCGGTGGCTTCGCCTCCGGGTTTTCTTTTGCCCACGTGTCGGGCCTTCCCCGGCTGACCGGACGCGGGCGTACTGTTAAAGTCCGCGTCCCCTTCACCCCGTGTATGGACATACCCATGTCGAAGATCCTCGCGCGCCTCGCCCTGACTGCGTCGGCCGCCCTCGCCCTCACCGCCTGCGGAAGCGACTCGGCGTCATCGCCCGAAGCCAGCGCCACGCCGGACGCCGCGGTCCGGACGTCGGTCGAACTGGCGCGCAAGAGCGATGTCGCAGGCCTTCTCGAGCACGTCCTGCCGCCGGCGGACTTCGCACGCGTCAAGGCCGAGTGGTCCGACAGCACGCAGAAGACCGAACCGAGCGCGGAAGACCGCGCGCGCTTCGAGCAGATGATGGGTGAGCTGACCGCCCCCGACGCCGAGGAGAAGCTGTACGCCCAGGTCGAGCCGCAGCTCGCCCAGTTCGACGCACAGTACAAGGCCCAGCTGCCGGGCATGGTCGCGATGGGCCAAGGCTACCTGCAGGGCATGGTCCAGCAGAACACGCAACTGTCGGCCACCGAGAAGGAACAGGCCAACGCCGCGATCAAGGCGCTCGGCGACTGGGTACAGAAGACCAACTTCACCGATCCGGATCGCGTCAAGAAGGCCATCGGCATCGCCGCCGCGACGGCCCGCAAGCTCGAGCTCAAGACCCTCGACGAGGCCCGCGCGCTGACGTTCGACCAGGCGATGCCCAAGGTCACGATCGCCCTCGAAGGCCTCAAGGACATCCTCGCGGTGTTCGATTTCTCGATCAACGACACGCTCGACTCGGTCAAGGCCGAAGTGGCCACGACGGCCGGTGACGCCGCGACGGTCAAGATCGGCTACACGCTGCTCGGCACGCCGCTCGCGACGCAGAGCGAGATGGTGCGCATCGACAACCGCTGGTACGCGAAGGACACCGTCGAGAAGCTGCGCGAGCACGCTGCCGAGACGGCTGCGCCGGCCGCGGCGCCGCAGTCCTGATGACCAGCCGCGGTCGCGTCGTTCGACGGCGCGACCGCGGATCCACTCGATGCAAGAAGACACGCCTTCCGTCCGCAGCGCCGAACCCGCGCGTGGACCCGCCCTGCTGAACCTGCTCGGTGCGCTGCTGCGGCCGTGGATCCGCATCCGCCGGGAACCACGCGAGCCGCGCGAGCTGCTGCCCGACGACGAGCGACCGACGGTCTACGTCGTCGAACGCTACGGGCTCTCCGATTCGCTGATCCTCGAGCAGGCCTGCCGCGAAGCCGGGCTGCCGTCACCTTACGAGGCTGCGCGCCACGTGCCGATCAAGCGCACGCGCGCGATCGTCGCGGTGACGCCGCGACCACGCCTGTTCCGCCGCCGTGCGCATCCGTCGCGCTCCGAAACCCTGAGCCGCCTCGCCGAGGTCGTGCGCGCCGATCCATCGGCCGACGTGCGCCTCGTGCCGGTCTCGATCTTCGTGGGTCGCGCGCCCGACCGCGAATCCGGCTGGTTCCGCGTGCTGTTCGCCGAGAACTGGGTCGTGGTCGGCCGCTTCCGCCGCCTGCTCGCGATCCTGCTCAACGGCCGCGACACGATCGTGCAGTTCTCCGCCCCCGTGTCGCTGCGCGAGACCCTCGAAGCCGAGGGCGAGGCCGCGACCACCGAGCGCGGCGTGCGCAAGCTGTCGCGCGTGCTGCGCGTGCACTTCCGCCGCGTGCGCACGACGATCATCGGCGCCGATCTGTCGCACCGCCGCACCGTGGTCGACACGGTCGTCGACGCCGACACCGTGCGCCAGGCGATCGAGGCGACCGCCGCGAAGGAGAACCTCACGGTCGAGCAGGCACGCCGCCGGGCACGCGGCTACGCGCTCGAGATCGCGGCCGACTACTCGCACACGGTCGTGCGCTCGATCTCGTTCATGCTCGTGTGGTTCTGGAACAAGCTCTACGACGGCGTGACGATGCACCACTTCGACCGCCTGCGCGCCGTCGCGCCGGGCCACGAAGTCATCTACGTGCCCTGCCACCGCAGCCACATCGACTACCTGCTGCTGAGCTACCAGCTCTACCAGAACGGCCTCGTGCCGCCGCACATCGCCGCCGGCGTCAACCTCAACCTGCCGGTGATCGGACCGATCCTGCGCCGCGGCGGCGCGTTCTTCCTGCGCCGCAGCTTCAAGTCGAACGTGCTGTACTCCTCGGTGTTCACCGAGTACGTGAGCCAGCTGTTCGTGCGTGGCGTCGCCCTCGAGTACTTCATCGAGGGCGGGCGTTCGCGCACGGGACGCCTGCTGAGCCCGCGCGCCGGCATGCTCGCGATGACGCTGCGCAGCTTCCTGCGCGAATCGCGCCGCCCGGTGCTGTTCCAGCCGGTCTACATCGGCTACGAGAAGCTCATGGAGGGCA
The DNA here is from genome assembly GCA_029959555.1 of Lysobacteraceae bacterium PS02065. Classification (GTDB taxonomy): domain Bacteria; phylum Pseudomonadota; class Gammaproteobacteria; order Xanthomonadales; family Rhodanobacteraceae; genus Dokdonella. The sequence continues at coordinate 7,444 of JASCPI010000071.1, forward strand.
AGTCCTACATCGGCGAGCTCTCGGGCAAGCCGAAGGAGAAGGAATCGCTGCTCGGCCTGCTCAAGTCGGTCAAGGTGCTGCGCCAGCGCTACGGCAAGGTCACGATCAACTTCGGCGAACCGATCGAGCTCGCCCCGCTGCTCGACGAGGTCGCGCCCGCGTGGCGCGACGCGACGACGCGCCCCGACGACAAGCCCGAATGGCTGGGCGATGCCGTCGACACGCTCGCGGACCGCATCCAGGCCAACATCAACGGCGCGGCCGACGTCAATCCGATCAACCTGCTCGCGATGGTCCTGCTCGCGATGCCCAAGCATGCGATGGCCGAGGCCGACCTGCTCGCGCAGATCGACCTGTGCAAGGACCTGCTGCAGGCGATCCCGTACGCCGAGCGCGTGACCGTGACGTCGATGAGCGCGGCCGAGATCGTTGCGTACGGCGAGTCCATGCAGTGGATCCGTCGCACGCGCCATCCGCTCGGCGACGTGCTCGGTGCCGACGACGAGCAGGCCGTGCTGCTCTCGTACTTCCGCAACAACGTGCAGCACCTGTTCGTGGCGGCGGCGTGGATCGCCTGCTGCTTCCTCAACAACCGCCGCATGGCGCGCGCGACGATGCTGCGCCTGGGTCGCCTGATCTACCCGTTCATCCAGGCCGAGTGGTTCCTGCCCTGGAGCGAGGAAGCGTTCACGGCGCGCATCGAGTCCACGCTCGATTTCCTTTGCGCGCGTGGCCTGCTCGAGATCGACGCCGAGGGCCGCATCATCGAACGCGCGCCTGGCCAGAGCGACAGCGCGTTCCGGCTGCGTGCGCTCTCGCACAGCCTGCTGCAGGCGGTCGAGCGCTACTACATCACGATCGCGCTGCTCACCAGCAACGGCCGCGGCACGCTGTCGGCCGGTGAACTCGAGAACGTCTGCCACCTGACCGCACAGCGCCTGTCGCTGCTGCAGCAGCTCAACGCGCCGGAGTTCTTCGACCGTGCGCTGTTCCGCGGCTTCATCCAGAAGCTGCGCGAGCGCCGCGTAGTGTGGCCCGATGCGAACGCGAAGCTCGATTTCGACGAGGACCTCGTCGAGCTCGTCAAGGAATCGCGCGTGATCCTGAGCCGCGACATCCGCCACGGCATCCTCAAGCTCACCGGCGAGAACCGCACGCTCGCGGTGGCCGAACGCAGCGACGCGACCGACGCCTGAGCGCGCTCAGGCGTCGAGATCGGGAATCAGGCGGCTCTCGAGCACGAGGATCGCATCCTTGATGCGCAGCTTGCGCTTCTTGAGGCGCTTGAGCTCGAGTTCGTCACCGAGCGGGTCGAGTCCGAGACGCGCGATCGTCTCGTCGAGCTCGCGATGCTCGACGCGCAGCGAAGCGAGTTGGCGAACGGTCGTGGCGGGGTCTTCGGAGAACATGAAGGTCCTTGCTCGGTCCCGCGAGTTTAGCGCCGGGCGATGGGACTGCCCATGGGCGCGCCGGTTACAATCGCCGGCCCCGTCCGCCCCGCCGACCATGCCCGCGACCGCACGCCAGCTCGACCACGAAGCCGCCAAGCGCGCCAAGCGCCTGCGCCGCCAGGTCGGCCAGGCGATCGTCGACTACCGCATGATCGAGGACGGTGATCGCGTCATGGTCTGCCTGTCGGGCGGCAAGGACTCGTACACGATGCTCGATGTCCTGCTCGCGCTGCAGGCCAGGGCGCCGGTGCGCTTCGAGCTGTTCGCCGTGCATCTTGACCAGAAGCAGCCCGGCTACGATCCCGACGTGCTGCCCGGCTGGCTCGCGCGCAGCGGCGTGCCGTTCCGCGTCCTCGAGCAGGACACCTACAGCGTCGTCAAGCGCGTGGTGCCCGAGGGCCGCACGATGTGCAGCCTGTGCTCGCGCCTGCGCCGGGGCGCGCTCTACGCATTCGCCGCCGAACAGGGCTTCACGCGCATCGCACTCGGCCACCACCGCGACGACATCGTCGAGACGCTGTTCCTCAACCTGTTCCACGGCGGCACCCTCAAGGCGATGCCGCCCAAGCTCGGGTCCGACGACGGCCGCAACACGGTGATCCGACCGCTCGCGTACTGCCGCGAGGACGACATCGCCGCCTACGCCGCCGACCGCGGATTCCCGGTCATGCCCTGCAATCTGTGCGGCTCGCAGGAGAACCTGCAGCGCAAGGCGATCAAGGCGATGCTGCACGACTGGGAGCGCACCCACCCCGGCCGCATCGAGACGATCTTCCGCGCGCTGTCGAATGTGGCACCTTCGCACCTGGCCGACACCGACCTGTTCGACTTCGCCTCGATCGGCTCACGTGGTGGTGACCCGCACGACGCCTCGGCGTGGCTTGCCGGCGAGCCGCACGACGCCTGATCGCTGCTCCTGAGACTCCGTGGCGGCATGCTGCCGCCCTTCCCGACCGCCCTCTTCGACACGGAACCTGCATGTTCTTCCGCAACCTGACGCTTTTCCGTTTCCCCGAAAGCAGCGCCGAAGCGCTCGAGAACCTCGAAACCGACCTCGACGAGAAGCGCCTGCGCCCCTGCGGGCCGATCGAACTGTCCACGCGCGGCTTCGTGTCGCCGTTCGGCCGCGAAGCCGAGGAACTCCTTCACCGGGTCGGCCCCTACGCCCTGCTGACCGTCGGCAGCGAGGACAAACTCCTCCCATCGTCGGTCATCGCGGAGGCTTTGTCGGTCAAGATCGCCGAAATCAACGAGAGGGAATCGCGCCGCATCGGCGGCCGCGAGCGCAAGCGTCTCAAGGAGGAGGTCGTCTCCGAGCTGCTGCCGCGCGCTTTCGTGCGTCCGTCGCGGCTTTTCGCCTACCTGGACACCGAAAATGGCTGGTTCGTCGTCGATACCGCCAGCCGCAAGCCGGCCGAGGAGGCCGTCAGCGAGGTCCGCGAGGCGCTGGGCCGCTTCCCGGCCACCCCGATGGCGCCCAACGATTCGCCGCGCGCCCTGATGACGGACTGGCTGGCAAGTGGCAAGCTGCCCCCGGGCCTCGCGTGGGGCGACGAGGTCGAACTGCGCGATCCGGCCGAGGCCGGCGCCGTCGTGCGCTGCCGACGCCAGGATCTTGAATCCGACGAAATCAGGGAGCATCTGAAGTCCGGCAAACAGGTGTTCCAGCTCGGCCTGGAGCTCGACGAGCGCATGAGTTTCGTGCTCGGCGAGGATCTGGCCATCCGCAAGCTGCGCTTCCTCGACGTGGTGCTCGACGAACTCGGCGACGACGCCTCCGAGTCGGCCCGCGCGGAGATCGATTCGCGCTTCGCCCTCATGACACTTGAACTGAAACGCCTGTTCGAGAAACTCGACGAACTGTTCGGCCTGCCGAGGCCGGACGAGCGCGACTAGCCCGGAAAACCGCGACGCGGGGTGAGCAGATGGTCCTTGAAGCCGACGACAACTACCTGGAACTGCCCACCCCCGCGGGCGAGACCATCAAGGTCCTGCGGCGCAGCCATCCGCGCGCGCGCCGCCTCCGGCTGACCGTCACGTCGGGCGGCGCCCGCGTCACCTACCCCGAAGGTACCCATCCGGCCCAGGTGTTCGCGTTCCTGCGCAAGCACGGCGAATGGCTGGAGCGGAAGCTCGACGAGCTCAACCTCGGTGCCAAGCCGCCACCGCTCGTGCCGGGCTCGGCCACGGTCATCCCGCTGCGTGGCGAGACGACGCGTCTGTCGTGGCGCGACGGCCCCTACCCGCACATCGAACTCGTCGGCGACCGCCTCACGATCACGCTGCCGCGCCCGCACCGGCGCGCCGTCGAAGCGGCGCGCGGCCTCATGCGCAGCTTCCTCGAGGCCCAGATCCGCCGGGATCTCTCGCGCTGGCTCGCACGCTACTGCCCGATGCTGGGCATGGCACCGACCGCCGTGCGCGTACGCCCGCTCAAGAGCCTGTGGGGCAGCCTCGACACGCGTGACCGCGTCACCCTCGACCTCGCCCTGGCGCTCGCGCCGCCCGCGGCACTGCGCTATGTGGTCGTCCACGAACTCTGCCACCTGCGCATCCGCAGCCATTCGCCGCGCTACTGGGCACTCGTCGAGTCGCTGCTGCCGGACTGGAAGGAGCAACGCGACTGGCTGCGCCTCAACGGCCAGGCCCTCAAGGCCGAGCTGGACCGCCTCGTCAGGGGTTGACGGCGTCCGTGCCGGGCAACGCCCGGCGATCGAGGAAATCGCGCACGACACCGGCGACGGTATCGGCGTCGTCGAGGTGCAGGTGATGGTGGCCCGGCAGCGTCACGACCTCGATGTCGGCGACGCGGCGCGTACGCTCGCGGATCGCCTCGCGCGGAAGATAAGGCGCGGCCGGATCGGCCAGCACGAGCAGGGTCGGCGCGCGGATGCCCGCGACGATCGCGCGAGCCTGCTCCTCGGTGAAGCGCTGCAGGCCCGACCAGGTCAGGCGCGGATCCGACGACCAGACGACACCGTCGCCGTCCGGCGCCGCATGCGTGCCACGCTCGACGATGAGCCGGGCCGCTTCACGCGAGAAACCGCTCACGCGCTCGCGCACCGCGACGACCTCGTCGAGCGTCGCGAACACGCGCAAGGGCCGAGACGCGGCCGTGCGCGCAGCGAGCCCCTTGGCCAGTTGCTCGAGTGCCCCCTCCGCGGGCGCGCTCACGGGACCGAGCCCCTCGATGAGCACGAGGCGTCCGACACGCGTTGGCGCGACGGCAGCGTAGGTGCTCGCGAGCGTCGCACCGAGCGAGTGCCCGAGCAGGTCGATCCTCGACGCGCCGAGCGCGTCGACGACCCCGTCGATGTCGGCAAGGTAGTCCGCCCACGCATACCCCGTTCCGGCGGCACGGTGATCGGAACGGCCGTGGCCCACGAGATCGATCGCGACGACACGTCGCCCGAGTCGGGGGGCGAGCCTCGCGAACGACGCCGCATTGTCGAGCCAGCCATGCAGCGCGAGCAGCGGCGGCGCATCGGGATCCCCCCACTCGAGCGCCGCGAGCGACAGGTCACGCAGCGTGAAGCGGCGCGCGCGCGGCGTGTCGCTCACGACGTAGCCACGGGCATGTCGGGCCAACCCTGCAGATGGCGCGCGACGAGCGCCTGCAGCGCGTCGACCTGCCCCGGCGAATCATTGAGCGAGGGAATGTAACGGTAGCGTTCACCGCCCGCAGCGAGGAACGTGTCGCGCCCGGCCATCGCGATCTCCTCGAGCGTCTCGAGGCAGTCGATCGAGAAGCCCGGGCACACGATGTCGATGCTGCGGACGCCCTCGCGAGGCAGTGCGGCGAGCACGTGATCGGTGTAGGGCGACAGCCAGGGCTCGCGGCCGACGCGCGACTGGAAGCACACGACCATCGCCTCCGGCGCCAGGCCCAGGCGCTCGCGCAGGCCCGCGGCCGTGGCTTCACACTGCGCGCGATAGGGGTCGCCGTTGCGCACGTAGCGCTCGGGGATGCCGTGGAATGACAGCACCAGGCGCTCGCCGCGTCCGTTCGAAGCCCAGTGCGCCTCGACGCTGCGCGCCAGCGCGTCGAGATGGCCGGGGTCCGCGTGGTACTCGTTGACGAACCGCAGTTCCGGCGGCACGCGCCAGCCACGCAGCTCCGCCCCGACGGCGTCGAGCACCGAGGCTGCCGTGGTCGCCGAGAACTGCGGGAACAGCGGCACCACGAGCAGACGCTGCATGCCCGCCGCACCGAGCTCGCGCAGGACGGCCGGGATCGACGGGTTGCCGTAGCGCATCGCATGTCGCACGACGACATCGTGCCCGGACGCACGCATCGCGGCATCGAGCGCCTCGGCCAGTCCGCGCGTGCCGGTCTGCAGCGGCGAGCCCGCGGGCGTCCACACCTTGGCGTAGGCGTGCGCCGACCGGCGCGGACGGATGCGCAGGATCACCCCGTGCAGGATCAGTCGCCACAACCAGCGCGGCATCTCGACGATGCGTGGATCGGCAAGGAATTCAGCGAGATAGCGCCGCACCGAGGCCGTGTCCGGACCATCCGGCGTACCGAGGTTGGCGAGGACCACGGCGGTTCGCCGTGCAGCAGGCGGCGCGGGGAACGATCGATAGCGGGTCATGCCTGGCGGAACGCTCGGTGGGACGTCCGTGCGTACGCCCCGGCCGGTCCGCCTGCGCCTTGTCGCCGGGGCGGAAACTGCTAGACTCAGGGTCGCTCTACACGGAACGTAGGGCTGACGACAACCATAACGATAACACCTGCCGCCCATGCGCACGTCCGCCTGCCTCATCGCAGCAGTGCTCGCTGTTGCTTCGGTTTCCGAAGCACGCGCGGAACCGATCGCCTACGGCATCGCGTTCGACGAGCTCTACAGGATCGATCTCGGCACGCGCCAGGCGACCTTCGTCGGCGTGGCCGGCAACCACGCGGGTTCGCTGATCGGCCAGGTGTCGGGCCTCAGCTACGGACCCGGCGGCCAGCTGTACGGCGTCGCCGGCACGCACAAGGCCCTCGTCCGCTTCAATGCGTCCACCGGCGCGGCGACCTATGTCGGCGCTCTGGGCGTCGGCGGCGGAACGGGCAGCCAGGGCGCTCTCGACCTCGCGCTGACCTACGGCTGCGAAGGTTCGTTCTGGATGACCTCGGCGGTCACCCGCGAACTCTGGAAGGTCGATCCGGGATCCGGCGCGGCGACGCGCATCGGCACGCTCGGACGCCAGATCAGCGGCCTCGCGATCCGTGAAGGCATCCTCTACGGCACCGGCATCAATGCCGACGCCGGCCTCTACACGATCGATCCCTCCACGGCCGAGACGACCCGCGTCGGTGGCTACGGCGGTGCTTCGCCGCCGTGGGTGGAACTCGACCTCGACAGCACCGGCGCACTCTGGTCGGTGCTCAGCTACAACCCGCCCGAAGACCGCATGTGGAACGACATCGCGCGCATCGATCCGGGCACCGGCGCGATGACCAACCTCGGTCAGCTCACCGGTCCTTCGCGCCTTCGTTACCTCGGCATGCGCGGCCTCGCCGTCGGCCCCAACACCTGCGAACGCGGCGGCCCCGATCCTGATCCGCCGACCACGCCGGCGACGCTGCCGGTCCGCTCGCCGGGCGGACTCGCCCTCCTCGCGGCAGGCCTGCTCCTGCTCGCCGGCCGAACGCTGCGCCGCCGCCCCTCCTGAGAACCTTCATCGCGCGCTCAGGCGCGGCTGGTAGCGTATTCAGGTTGCCCACCGGAGTCCTTCCATGACGTCCATCCGTCGCCTCGCCGCCGCGGCCTTCCTGCTGTCGCTCGCCGTCACCCCTCTTGCCCACGCCGGTGAAGCCGAACTCAAGCGTGCAGAGAATGCGGTGCGCGTACTCAACGAAATCATGCAGGCGCCCGACAAGGCGATCCCGCGCGACCTGCTGCAGAGCGCGCATGCGATCGCGGTGATCCCCGACGTGATCAAGGCCGGTTTCGTGGTGGGCGGACGTCGCGGTGAAGGCGTCGTGTCGGTCAAGTCGCCCGACGGCACGTGGTCCAACCCGAGCTTCGCCAACATGACCGGCGGCAGCGTAGGCTTCCAGGCAGGCGTATCGTCGACCGACGTGGTGCTGGTGTTCCGCACCCAGCGCGGCGTCGACTCGATCGTACACGGCAAGTTCACGATCGGAGCCGACGCCTCGGCCGCAGCCGGCCCGGTAGGCCGCACGGCCCAGGCCTCGACCGATGCGCAGCTCAAGGCGGAGATCTACTCGTACTCGCGTTCGCGCGGCCTCTTCGCCGGCGTCGCGCTGGACGGATCGGTACTTTCGATCGACAACAAGGCCAACCAGGCCGTGTATGGTGACGGCGTGACGCCACGCCGCATCTTCGAGGGCGGCGTCAGCGACGTACCCGTCGCGGTCGTGGATTTCCGCGACCGCCTGGAAGAGTACACTGCGCAGTAACAGGCGCGCGGCTCCGATCGCGCCGCTTTCCCTCTGGAGTGATCGGCAATGGGTGGTTTCAGCATCTGGCATTGGATCGTCGTCCTCGTCATCGTGGCGCTCGTGTTCGGCACGAAGAAGCTGCGCAACATCGGCGGCGACCTCGGCTCGGCGATCAAGAGCTTCCGCAAGGGCCTCAACGACGGCGACGAGGACAAATCCTCCGAGCAGCTCAAGGCCGATCCGCCGGCCGTCGCCTCGCAGAGCGAGCGCGACAAGGACCGTGTCGGTCAGTAAGGCCTCGCGATGTTCGAGCTCAGCTTCGGCAAGATGGCGCTGATCGCGGTGGTCGCGCTGCTCGTGCTCGGCCCAGAGAAACTGCCCGGCGCGGCACGCACGGCCGGTGCATTGCTGCGTCGTGCGCGCAACGCATGGCAGGGTGTGCGTACCGAGATCGAGCGCGAACTCGCCGCCGAGGACGTGCGCCGCACGCTCAAGGAAACCGGCCACCACGCGAGCATGGGCGAGGACTTCAAGCGTACTGCCGACGAGCTGCGCGACGCGGTGGAAGGCAAGCCCCGCCGGCCGGCCGATCATGACGGGAACTGACACCTCGCAGGACGGCGAACAGTCGTTCCTTTCGCACCTGATCGAACTGCGCTCGCGCCTGCTCAAGGCCGTCGTCGCGGTGCTCATCCTGCTCGCGGGCCTGATCCCGTTCGCGAACAAGCTCTACGGCATTCTCGCGATGCCGCTGCTCGAGAAGCTGCCTGCGGGCGGCGCCATGATCGCGACCGACGTCGCTTCCCCGTTCTTCGCACCGCTCAAGCTCGCGTTCTTCGTCGCGGTCGTCGTCGCGATGCCGGTGATCCTGTACCAGCTGTGGGCGTTCGTCTCGCCGGGCCTCTACAAGCACGAGAAGCGCCTCGCGATGCCGCTGCTCGTATCGGCGGTGCTGCTGTTCTACATCGGCTGCGCGTTTGCGTACTTCCTCGTGCTGCCGGCGATCTTCACGTTCATGACCAGCATCGCGCCGGCCGGCGTGGCGGTCATGCCGGACATCAGCCGCTTCCTCGATTTCGCGCTGATCCTGTTCCTCGCGTTCGGCTGCTGCTTCGAGGTGCCGGTCGCACTGGTCATCCTCGTCTCGATCGGCGTGGTGACACCGGCCCAGCTGGTCAGCAGCCGGCCTTACGCGATCGTCGGAGCGTTCGTCATCGCGGCGATCCTCACGCCGCCTGACGTGCTCTCGCAGCTGCTACTCGCCGTGCCGATGTGCATCCTCTACGAGGTCGGCATCGTCGCGGCCCGCATGGTCGCGCGCCGCCCAGACGCCCCTGCGGAGTCCGGCATCGCACGCAGCGACGGGACGTGACACCCCCACGAGGCTGAACGGCGCGCATCGACAGCCCCGCGATTCGGCCGTCCATACGCCCGCCGTGGCCGAGTTGGCTTATCGTAGGCGAGCCCAGCCTCCCCGCACGCCTTCCGGCACACGCGGCGCCACGGCACACCGCGTCGCTTCGCCGCAGTCGGCTCCACATCGCTGGAATGTGGCGTTAATTCACAAAATCTTACCCGGTTCACGTGCGAAGCGTTGGCTTCGCCACATGCGCCTTCACTACACTTGTGTACGCGATGAAAAGGATTACATCGCGCCAAATCGAACGTTCCAAGACCCAGAAAGGGGGGAAAGATCCTGATGGCTGCCAAGAAGATCATCGTCGAAGAGGACGCCCGCGACGCCAGCCTGCGCGTGTCCAAGCGCATCCGCGACGGCCTCAAGGCCGCGGCGGCCGTGATGGGCCGACCGCTCTACGACGTCACCAACGAAGCGATCAACACCTACCTCGCCGGCCTCAAGCTCGGCGATCCGCTGCAGGCGATCCGCCGCAGCTCGGCCAACGCGGCACGTCGCCAGGCCAAGTAGTACGCGGACGGCACACCGGCGGCATTCCGCCGGTGCGGCCTCATTCGACCGGCGGCAGCACGTTCATGACCTCGCGCAGCGTCGTGAGACCGCGTGCGATCTGTGCCGCCGCGGAGACGCGCAGCGGGCGCATGCCATCGGCCAGGGCCGCCTCGCCGACACGCGCGAGATCCATGCTCGGCTGGATCAATGCGCGCAGCGCAGGCGAGACCCTCAGCATCTCGTAGATGCCGGTGCGGCCGAGGAAGCCCGTCTTGCGGCACTCCAGGCATCCCTTCGGCCCGTAAACCCTTTCGGGCATCGGCAGCGTCCAGCGGTGCGTCAGCGCGGCCCAGCCGCGCACGTCGAGCGGCACCTCGACCTTGCAGTGCGGGCACAGCGTGCGCACGAGCCGCTGCGCGACGATGCCGGTCAGCGTCGATTGCAGCAGGTAGTTCGGCACGCCCAGGTCGAGCAGGCGCGTAAGCGCGCTCGGCGCATCGTTGGTGTGCAGCGTCGACAGCACGAGGTGGCCGGTCAGCGAGGCCTGGATCGCCATCTGCGCGGTCTCGAGGTCACGGATCTCGCCGACCATGATGATGTCGGGGTCCTGGCGCATCAGCGTGCGGACGCCGGCCGCGAAATCGAGATCGATCGCGTTGTGGACCTGCATCTGGTTGAACTCGGGGCTCACCATCTCGATCGGGTCTTCGACCGTGCAGACGTTGAGGTCCGGCGTGGCGAGCACCTTGAGCGTCGAGTAGAGCGTGGTCGTCTTGCCCGAGCCCGTAGGTCCTGTGACCAGCACGATGCCGTGCGGGCGCTCGACCATCTCACGCCAGATCGCCTCCTCGCCATCCGAGAAGCCGAGCTGGCGGAACTCCTTGACCACGATGTCGGGGTCGAAGATGCGCATGACGATCTTCTCGCCGAACGCGGTCGGCATGCTCGACAGGCGCAGCTCGACCTCGCGCCCGCCCTGCGAGCGCGTCTTGATGCGTCCGTCCTGCGGGCGACGCTTCTCGGCGACGTCCATGCGGCCGAGGATCTTGATGCGCGAGGTGACCGCGGTCATGACCGGCGTCGGCAGCTCGAACACCTTGTGCATGACGCCGTCGATGCGGAAGCGGATCGGGCTCGAGTCGCGGCGCGGCTCGAGATGGATGTCCGAAGCGCGCTGCTCGAAAGCGTACTGCAGCAGCCAGTCGACGATGTGCACGACATGGCGGTCGTCCACACCGAGCTCGCCGGACTTGCCGAGCTCGACGAGCTGCTCGAAATTGAGGATCGCGCGACCGTCGTTGGTGTCGGCCTTGGCATCCTTGGCACGCTGGATCGAGCGTTGCACGCCCCACCACTCGGTGAGGTAGCGGTTGACGTCGAGCGGACTCGCGACCACGCGCTGGATGTCGCGTCGCAGGATGTGGCCGAGATCGGCCATCCAGCGCGTGTCGAAGGGCTCCGAGGTCGCGAACACGACCTGCATCTCGCTGACCGCGACGGGCAGGATGCGGTAGCGCTGCGCGTACGCGTGGCTCACCACTGCCGTGACCGCGGCCACGTCGATCTTCATCGGATCGATCTTGAGGTACGGCAGGTGCGCCCTGCCCGCGAGCCACTGCGTGAGGCTTTCGACCGTGAGCGGCTTGCCGCCGCCGCGTGCATCGACGAGCTTGAGGCTGGCGACGAGCACGAACGGATGCAGCTCGAGCTTGCCGCGGGCCGCGCGCACTTCGTGGCGCACGCGCTTGGCGTCCTCGTCGACCAGCAGCCCGTCCTCGACGAGCGCCGAGAGCACTTCGTCGAGGTCGATGCGATGGTGGTGGCCGAGCAGCGACGCCGGCGCGGCGGCCGCGACGACGGGACGGGCGGGTTCGATGGCCATGCCGCGGAATCCGTTGGAGAGCGTCGGGTGACCGCTATACTAGCGCGCTTTTCCCACGCAACCGTGAGCCAGCGCATGGCCGGACCCAGCTTCCAGGACGTCATCCAGATCCTCAACCGCTACTGGGCGGAGAAGGGCTGCGTATTGATCCAGCCTTTCGACACCGAGGTCGGTGCGGGCACGTTCCATCCCGCGACGTTCCTGCGTGCGCTCGGCCCCGAGCCGTGGGCCGCAGCGTACGTGCAGCCGTCGCGTCGTCCCACCGACGGCCGCTACGGCGACAACCCGAACCGCCTGCAGCACTACTACCAGTACCAGGTCGTGCTGAAGCCGAATCCGGACGACATCCTCGACCTGTACATCGGCTCGCTCAAGGCGCTCGGCATCGACCCGCTCGTGCACGACCTGCGTTTCGTCGAGGACAACTGGGAATCGCCGACGCTCGGCGCCTGGGGCCTCGGCTGGGAAGTCTGGCTCAACGGCATGGAGGTCACGCAGTTCACGTACTTCCAGCAGGCCGGCGGTCTCGAGTGCCGTCCCGTCACGGGCGAGATCACCTACGGTCTCGAGCGCCTCGCGATGTACCTGCAGAACGTCGACAACGTCTACGACCTCGTCTGGACCGAAGCCCCGCACGGCACCGTCACCTACGGCGACGTGTTCCACCAGAACGAAGTCGAACAGAGCACCTACAACTTCGAGCATGCGAACGTGCCGAAGCTGCTCGAGTGGTTCGACACCTGCGAGGCCGAGGCGAAGAAGCTCGTCGAGGCCGGCCTGCCGCTGCCCGCCTACGAGCAGGTCACCAAGGCCAGCCACACGTTCAACCTGCTCGACGCGCGCCGCGCGATCAGCGTGACCGAGCGCCAGCGCTACATCCTGCGCGTGCGTACGCTCGCGCGCGCGGTCGCCGAGGCCTACCACGCCCAGCGCGAGAAGCTCGGCTTTCCGGGCCTGCGCAACAACAAGGAAGCCGCCTGATGGCGACGGCGACGAAGAACCTGCTCATCGAACTCGGCACCGAGGAACTCCCGCCGAAGGCACTCGACGAGCTCGCCGCGGCGTTCACCGCAGGCATCGTCGACGGCCTCGCGCGCCGTGGCGTGGCCATGGGCGGTGATGCCACCACATGGTGCTCGCCGCGCCGTCTCGCCGTGCTCGTGCCGGGCGTCGCCGTGGAGCAGCCCGACCAGATGGTCGAGCGTCGCGGTCCCGCCGTGTCGGCAGGCCGCGCCGCGCCCGGCGCGCCGCCGCCCGCGCGGGGCGGTTTCG
>JASCPI010000072.1 GCA_029959555.1 Lysobacteraceae bacterium PS02065
CAAGGCGGCGAAACGGCCTGCGACCGTCAACCCGCGCATCGTCAACAACCTCGTCGTGCGTCCGGCCGGCAGCTGTGTCGAGATCCGTTGGTCGCATGAACTCGGCGGCCTCTCGGGGCTCGACGGCGCGACCGGCATGCGCGCCAACGGCTACGATACCCAGGGCGCCGGCTGCCGTTTCGTCGACCAGCGGCGCGGCAGCACGATGCGCGGCGGCTTCGAGGCATGGACGGCGCGCGCGGGCACAGGCGCAGGCGACGTGTCGGCGCGCTTCGCGCTCGACGCGCGCGGACGACCGCTGCCCGGCGACGCTTCGATCGGCGTCGGCATCACGCTGCCCGACGTGACCGACGATCTCGAGCGCCAACCGCGTCGCGCACCGTACGACCTCGGCGCGTTCACCTCCTCCGCGGCGACCGCGCCGTCCCGATCCGACCCTCCTGCCCACGGTTCCCGATGACCCCGATGCTCTGGTTCGCCGCGATCGTCCTCCTCGGCCTGGTCGCCCTCGCCGTCGCCGCCCTGCAGCTCGCGAGACGACGCAACATCACGGCGTGGCTCATGGCCTACCTGCGCCAGGACTGGCGCACGCCGGTGCCGGCCGGTACCACACGCCACCTGCTGTTCTGTTTCGTCGATCACTACGAACCCGCATGGGGCAAGCCCGACCTCGCGCTCGAACGCGCGCGCGTGGCGCGCTGGCGTGCCGACCTGCCGAAGCTCTGCGAAGGCCATCGCGATGCCGACGGCCGTCCGCCCATGCATTCGTTCTTCTATCCGGAAGAGGAGTACCGCGAGGAGCATCTCGATTCACTCGTCGAGCTGTGCCGCCTCGGCCTCGGCGAGATCGAGATCCACCTGCACCACGACGGCGACACCGAGGCGCAGCTGCGCGAGAAGCTCTCGCGCTTCACCGAGCTGCTCGCTCACCGTCACGGCGCGCTGCCGCGCGATCCGCTGTCGGGCCAGCCGCGCTGGGCGTTCATCCACGGCAACTGGGCGCTCGACAACAGCCATCCGAGCGGGCGCCACTGTGGCGTGGACAACGAACTCATCGTGCTGCGCGAGGAAGGCTGCTACGCCGATTTCACGCTCCCGGCCGCGCCCGATCCGTGCCAGACCAGCACGATCAACCGCATCTACTGGGCCAAGGACGATCCGCAGCGCCCGAAGTCGCACGACAAGGGACCCAACGTGCGCGCCGGCGGCGGCACCGAGGGCGACCTCATGATCCTGCAGGGCCCGCTCGGCCTGCGCTGGAACAGCCGCAAGTTCGGCATCTTCCCGCGCATCGAGAACGCCGACATCCGCGCCGTGTCGCCGCCGTCGCGCGACCGCATCGACGCGTGGGTGGACACCGGCATCCACGTCGAAGGCAGGCCCGAGTGGATCTTCGTGAAGATCCACACGCACGGCGCCGAGGACTGCGACATGGACACGCTGCTCGGCAAGGCGATGGACGATGCCTTCACCTACCTCGAGACACGCTACAACGACGGCCGCGACTGGAAACTGCACTACGTCAGCGCGCGCGAGGCCTACAACATCGCCAGGGCCGCCGAGGCCGGCATGGCCGGCGATCCCGGCAGGCATCGCGATTTCCTGATCCCGAAGCCGCTGTACCAGCCGCCGACCGCCTGACCGCACCGACCACGGACACCTCGATGACTTTCGCCCCTCCTGCATCGTGCGCACGACACCCCATGCGCGCGCCACGGCCGGCATCGCCCTGCACCACGGGAGCGTGCGCGTGCTGAAGACCGCCGTGATCGGCTGCGGCAAGATCGCCGACAGCCATGTCGAACAGGTGCGCGCGATCGGTGCCGCGGAGATCGTCGCCGCCTGCGACCGCGAACCGCTCATGGCCGAGCAGCTCGCGCAGCGCTGGGACATCCCGGGCCAGTTCACCGACGCGCTCGAGATGCTGCGGACCACGCGTCCCGACGTCGTGCACATCGCCACGCCGCCCGACTCGCATGTCGCGCTCGCGACGATGGCGCTCGAGCACGGCTGCCACGTGTTCGTCGAGAAGCCCTTCGCGCTGACCGCGGCCGACGCCGCGACGATCCTCGATGCGGCCGCTCGCGCGGGCCGTCGCGTCAGCGTCAACTACCTCTACAACTTCGAGCGTCCCGCGCTCGAGCTGCAGCGCCTGCTCGCCGATGGCAAGCTCGGGCGCGTCGTCCACCTCGAGAGCCACTACGGCTACAACCTCGCCGGCGACTACGGCGTGGCCGTGCTCGGCGATCCCGAGCACTGGGTGCATCGCCTGCCCGGCAAGCTGTTCCACAACGTGCTCGACCACGTGCTCGCGAAGATCGCGCCGTTCGTCGACGACGACTTCACGCTGCAGGCGACCGCGTTCCGCCTGCGCGCCGACAGCGGCAACCCCGTGCTCGACGCGATGGCCGACGAACTGCGCTTCACGATCAAGGGCGGCAACGGCGTCACCGCGTCGGGAACGGTCAGCGCGCACGCCAGGCCCGCCGCGCACAGCTTGCGCGTGGCCGGCACGATCGACACGGTCGAGCTCGACTACGCCGCGCGCACGCTCGTGCGCAGTGCGCGGCAGAGCCAGCCGAGCGCGATCGGCCGGCTGTTTCCGCCGTTCGTGCAGGCACGCCAGTTCCGTCGCAACGCCTGGCGCAACGTCGCCGACTTCGGCCGATCGAAGTCGCACTACTTCCAGTGCATGCGCGTGCTGCTCGCGCGCTTCTACGGCGCGATCGACGGCCGCGACGAGGATCCCGTCGCGCCCGCGCAGATCCTGCGCGTGTGCCGCATGATCGATGCGATCGTCGAGCAGACGAGGAGCCCGGCATGAAGATCCTCGTGACCGGAGCCAACGGCTTCCTCGGCCGGCGCATCGTCGCGAGCCTGCTCGCCGCGGGTGCGGACGACCTCTGCGTGCACGTGCGTGACCGCGCCTCCGAGGCGCTGCTCGACGAGTGGCACAGCCGCCATCCGCAGGCACGCATCGAGGTGCGTGCAGCCAACCTGCTGTCGCGTACGCGCCTGCCCGCCCTCGTCGAGGGCGTCGACTGCATCGTGCACGCGGCGGCCGGCATGCGTGGCTCGGCCGCGGACATGTTCGCCAACACGGTGGTCGGCACGCGCAACCTGCTCGACGCGGCGGGTGCGGCCGGCGTGCGTCGCATCGTGCTGGTCAGCTCGTTCGCGGTGTATCGCACCGAACAGCTCGAGCGCGGCGCGCGCCACGACGAGCAGGTGCCGATCGAGGCGACCGGCATCGAGAAGGGCGCCTACGCCTACGCCAAGACGCGCCAGGAACACCTGTTCGAGGAGTACCGCCGGCGCTTCGGCTTCGAGGCCGTCGTGCTGCGCCCCGGCGTGATTTACGGCCCCGGCGGCGGCCGCCTCTCCAATCGCGTCGGCCTGCGTGCGATGGGGGTGTTCTTCTCGCTCGGCGGCGCCGCCGAGCTTCCGCTGACCTACGTCGACAACTGTGCCGACGCGGTGGCACTGGCCGCCCTGAAAGCCGCCGACGGCGCGCGCTTCAACGTCGTCGACGACGACCTGCCTACCTGCCGCGCCTACCTGCGCGGCTACCGGCGTGAGGTCGAGAAGCTGCGCGTGCTGCCGGTGCCGTACTGGGCGTTCGTGTTCGGCTCGTCGATGCTGCTGCGCTACCACAAGGCCTCGAAAGGCCAGCTGCCCGCGGTGTTCACGCCATACATCGTGCGCTCGATGTACCGGCCGTTGCAGTACTCCAATGCGGCGCTCAAGTCGCTCGGCTGGACGCCGAAGGTGGCCACTGCGGAAGGCCTGCAGCGCTCGTTCCGCTACTGGCGCGACCACCCGGCCTGACCCGCCATGGCCGTCGCGTGCCCCGACGCTTCACGCCTGTGCGGGCACGCCCAGCGCCTGCGCGTACACGCGTGCGTAGCGCTCGCGCATGGCCTGGATCGACGCGTCTCGCACGACGGCCGCGCGCGCCGCCCGGCCGAGCCGCTCGCGCAGCCCCGCGTCGCCGAGCAGCGCATCGAGATGGACTTCCAGGCGCTCGCCGTCGGCGGGATCGAACAGCAAGCCGGTGCGGCCGTCGGCGACGATCTCGGGATTGCCGCCGACGTCGGACGCGACGATCGCGAGCCCGGTCGCACAGGCTTCCAGCAGCGCGATCGACAAGCCCTCGGTGAGCGACGGCAGCGCGAACACGTCGAAGGCCGGCAGCAGGTCGGCGACGTCGGGACGCGCACCGGCGAACCGCACGCGGTCGGCGATGCCGAGTTCCTGCGCGAAGGCCTGCAACTCGCCCCGCAGCGGACCGTCGCCGATCAGCACCGCCGTCACCGAAGAATGGCGCTGCAGCAGCGACGGCAGGCGCGACAGCAGCAGGCGATGGTTCTTGAGGCCGACCAGCCGGCCCACGCAGCCGACGACTCGGGCGTCCTCGTCGAGACCGAGCGCCGCACGCGCGGCCGAGCGCCGCGATCCGTCGTCGGCGAAGCGCTCGACCGGAATGCCGTTGTGCACGGTCACGGCCTTCGACGCCGCGACGATGCCGCGGCCGACGAGGTGCTCGTGCACCTGGCGCCCGACCAGCGCCACCCGCGCGGTACGCGCGAGCGACGCGCGGTACAGCCAGCGCAGACGGCGGTTGGCGAGCCGCGTGCCCATGTTGTGACAGGTGTTGACCAGACGCGGCCGAAGGCCGAGGCCGAGCATCGCGAGTGCCGCGTAGTAGTTCGGCACGAAGTTGTGCGTGTGCACGATGTCGGCCTGCGCACACGCGGCGCGCAGGGCGCGCAGCAGGCGCCGGTCGAACGTGCCGCGCTTGTCGCCGATCAGCACGGGCACGCCGCCGGCTTCGAGCACGGCGCGGAAGCCCTCGGTGGCATTGAGGCTGAAGACCGTCACGCGATGGCCGTGCGCGTGCTGTTCGAGGGCGAGGTCGGTCACCACGCGTTCGAGGCCGCCCGTCTCGAGCGTGTCCACGACATGGACGATGGCGGGCACGGCGGATGTGGACATGCAGGCCTGAAGGAGCGGACGGTCGGACGAGTGTGTCAGATGGTCACGAAGGCGGCCACCGTGACCACGCCGCCGATACCGCGACGCGCCGCCTGCCCGTATGATGCGCCGGCGTCGTGCCTCGCGGCACGCCTCGACGACGCCCCGCGCACGGGGTGCCCGACATCCAGCCGGTCCGAGCATGAATCAGCCCTTCAGCGGCGTGGCCGCGATCCGCGCGGCGATGATGGTGATGGGCTCGACCTACGTCACCTACGCCATCGGCCTGCTGACCAGCGTACTCGTCGCGCGCAGCCTCGGTCCCGACGACTTCGGTCGCTACTCGTACGTCGTCTGGCTGGCCGGCATGCTCATCGCGTTCGGCAACAACGGTCTCACCACGACCGCGATCCGCTTCGTGTCGGAAAGCCTCGGGCGACGCGCCGAAGAGGATGCGCGCCGCGTGCACGGATGGCTGCGGCGGCGCCAGCTCGCCTGCCTCGCCGCGGTCGCGGTCGCCGTGGTCGCGCTGACGCCCTTCATCGAACCGGCCGGCTGGGAAGGCCATCGCGGCGCGTTCCTGATCGTCGTGCTCGCCGCCGGCATCGCCAAGGCGATGTTCCTGTTCGACGTCTCGGTGGCCAAGGGCCACGGCCTGTTCGGCGTCGAGGCGAAGTCGACCGTCGTGCTGAGCCTGTTCAACATCGTCGCCGTGCTCGCGCTGCTGTGGATCGACGCCCCGCTGATGGCGTACATGGCGCTGTTCGCGTGCATCGGCATCGGCTACGCGATCGCGTCGGCGATGATGTTGCGCACGGCGCGCATCTCCGCAGCACGCGAAGCACCCGCCGACGACCTGCTCGTGCGTCTCAGGCGGCACCTTTTCTGGACCGTGGTGCTGACCGTCGCGCTGGCTTTCAGCAACAAGTCGATCGAGACCTACCTGCTCAACGCGCTGGTCGGTCCCGCCGAGGTCGGCTACTTCGCGATCGCCGGTGCGCTCACGCGCGGCGGCATCGACCTGCTGTCGTCCGGACTGACCACCGTGCTCATGCCGATGATGGCGCACGCGTTCGGCGAGGGTGGCATCGCGCGCTCGAACGCGATCATGGCCGGCGCGGTGCGCTACTTCATGTTCATCGGCCTGCTGCTGGCGGGCTCGGGCGCGCTGGTCGCCGACCTCGCCGTGGCGATCATGTACGGCGAGAAGTACGCGCCGGTGGTCGGCCTGCTGCGCATCATGATCGTGGTCGGCGGCCTCACCCTCGCGGAGGGCGCGTTCACCGCGCTGCTCGCCACCACCGACAACCAGCGCCTGCGCGCGACCTTCGCGGTGGTCTCGATCGGCGTCACGGCGCTGTTCGCGATCGCGCTGATCCCGACCTACGGCCTCATGGGCGCGGTGGTCGCCCATGCCTGCTCGCGCCTCATCGTGTTCACGGGTATCGGCGCGGGCATCCTGTGGCGCATGCGCGTGCAGATGCCGTGGGGTGCGCTCGTACGCCTGTTCGCGTCGGCCGCGATCGCCGCAGCCGCGGCGGCGCTGCCGTTGCTCGTCGTGCAAGGCGTATGGATCGAGGCGCTCGCCGCGGTGATTTACGCGCTCGTTTTCGTCGGTGCGACGGTCGCGCTGTCGGCGTGGCGCGCGAACGACATCGTCAACATCGCCGCGTTCGCCCGGCGCTATCCGCGTGTAGGCGACCGCGTGGCACCACTCCTCGAACGCTGGGCCGGGCGGCTGGAGCGACGCGAGGCGCCGTGAGCGCCCGCGGTGGACAGCACCTCGACGCCGCGGGCATGCTGGACGGGATACGTCCGGGGGAACGACGCGTGCGACGTCATGTCGACGATGCAGGGATGATGCATGGGCCGGCGACGGGGACGGTGCGGTGAGCGCCGTCTTCTGGATCTGCGCGGCGCTGGTCGCCTACACCTACGCCGGGTATCCGCTGTGCGTGGCCCTGCTCGCCCGTCTCGCACCACGTCCGGTCGCACGCGGTGACGCCATGCCGACCGTCACCGCAGTCATGACCGTGCTCGATCCGGGCCCGATGCTGCGCCGCAAGCTCGACAACCTGCTCGCGCTCGACTATCCCGCCGACCGCTTCGACATCGTCGTCGCCTGCGACGGCTGCCGCGACGGCTCGGCGGAGTCGGCCCGCAGCGTGGACCCTTCGCGCATCCGCGTGCTCGAATTCGAGCAGCGCCGCGGCAAGAGCCTGTGCCTCGACGACGCGGTCGCGGTCGCGCGCGGCGACATCCTGCTTCTCATCGACGTGCGCCAGCGCATCGAGCCGGATGCCCTGCGCGCGCTCGTCGCGCCGTTCGCCGATCCCGCCGTCGGTGCCGTCGGCGGTGAACTGCGGTTCGAGGATCCCGACACCGGCTTCGCCGCGAGCGTCGACGCGTACTGGCGCTACGAGAAGGCGATCCGCCACGCCGAAAGCCGCAGCGGCTCGGTGATCGGCGTCAGCGGCGCGTTCTACGCGATGCGTCGCGCGCTGTACGCGCCGTTGCCGCCCGGCACCGTGCTCGACGACGTGCTGACGCCGATGCGCCTCGTGCGCGACGGCCATCGCGTCGTGTTCGAGCCCGGCGCGGTCGCCTGGGACGTCGCCTCGCGTGACGCGACCTCCGAGCGTCGCCGCAAGATCCGCACGCTCGCCGGCAACTACCAGCTGCTCGCGATCGCGCCGTGGCTCGCCAACCCCTTCGCGAACCCCGCGTGGTGGCGCTTCACGAGCCACAAGCTCCTGCGCCTGCTCGCACCGTGGCTGATCGTCGTGCTCGGCGTCGCCACCGTCGTGCTCGCGCCGCGCCATCCGTTCTACCTCGCCTGCCTGGTCACGGCGGTGGCGGCACTCGTCGCAGTGGCGCTCGGCCATGCGGTGCCGCGCATCGGTCGCCTGCTGCCCGTGCGGCTGCTGACCGCGTTCCTGCACATGAACCTGGCCGCCGCACAGGCGCTGTTCGCGTTCGCGCGCAACCGTACGCTGCACCTGTGGTGAGCCCGCGCATGCCGACGACTCCCCGCACGCCGACGACACGGACGCGAGCCTGACGATGGCCCCGTACTTCTTCATCGTCCTCTATCTGCTGCTGGTGCTCGTGCGTCCGCAGGAGTATCCGGCGCTCGCGGGCTCCGGCATCCCGATCCTGCCGGCGGTGCTCGGCATGGCGGCGCTGACCTGGCTGTTCTCGAGGCAGAAACGCTTCGACGCGCCGAACTACGTGCTCATCGTGGCGTTCCTCGCCGCGACGATGGTGTCGCTCGCGCTGAGCGGATGGGTCGGTGGTGCGGTCGACCAGCTGGCCAACTTCGCACCGACCGTGATCGCGTTCTTCCTGCTCGCCAACGCGGCGACGCCGCAGAAGCGCATCGCGTTCGTCATGACCGTGTTCGTGGCCAGCGCGGCGCTCATGGCCGTGCACGGCGCCGAGCAGTCCGCGCTCGGCGAAGGCTGGACCGGCATGCCGCTCGTCGACGACGGCCGCATCCAGTACATCGGCATCTTCAGCGATCCCAACGACCTCGGCATGCTGTTCGTGATGTGCATGCCGATGGCCTTGTTCCTCGGCAGCCGCGGCGGCCTGCTCGGCCTGCGCCGCCTGTTCTGGTACGCGGCCTGCGCGCTCCTGCTGTACGGCGTCTACCTGACCAACTCGCGCGGCGCGCTGCTCGCCGTGGTCGCGATGACCGGCGTCTACGTCTGGCAGCGGCGCGGCCTGTTCACGGCCGGCATCCTCGGCGCCGTGGCGCTGGCGGCGCTCAAGCTCATGCCGTCGCGCCTGAGCGAGCTCGACGTGCAGGAGCGCTCGGCCGCGGGGCGCGTCGACGCCTGGTACGAAGGCATGCAGATGCTGATCTCGAACCCGTTCTTCGGCGTCGGCACCGGACGCTTCACCGAACACCACCCGCTCACCGCGCACAACTCGATCATCCTCGTGCTGGCCGAGAACGGCTTCATCGGCTTCACGATCTGGTTCGCGTTCGTCGGCTACGCGTTCTGGATGATGATGCGCATCCTGCGCCAGCCCGCACCGGAAGGTGACGCGTTCGTGCAGCGCACGTGGCGCACCGATCGCGCGATCGCGCTGACCCTGCTGGTGTCGCTGGCGGGTTTCTTCGCCGCGGCGTTCTTCCTGAGCCGCAGCTACGTGATCCTGCTCTACCTGCTCGTCGCGATCGTCGTCGCACACTTCAGCGGCGTGCGCGACCGCTTCCCGCACATCGCGCCGATGCTGCTGCGCAACGACCTGCTGCGCTGGCCGGCGCTCGCCGCGATCGCCACGATCGGCTTCTACGCGATCCTCAAAGTGCTCCTCGCCCTCGGATGACCCTCGATCACGCCCCCACGCCGCGGCGCCGCCGCATCGCGCTCGTGACGCCGATCCTGCCCGTGCCGCACGACGCGACGCGCGGCCGCTACATCCACGAGACCGCGCGCGCGCTGTCGAGGCTCGCCGACGTGCGCGTGTTCCTGCCGCAGCTGCGCTACCCGCGCATCCCGGGACTCGCACCGCGCAGCTTCCTGCAGGGCATCGTCGGACCCGACTTCCGGCTCGACGGCATCGACGTCGAAGCCTTCACCTACCCGGGCCTGCCGGGCCTGTCGCGCGCGACCAACGGCCTCGTCGGCGGTCTCGCGCTGGCGCCGCGCGTGCGCGCGTTCGCACCCGAGATCGTGCTCGCCTACTGGATCTACCCCGACGGCGCCGCCGCCGTGCACGCGGCGCGCCGGCTCGGCGTGCCGTGCATCGTCGGCGCGCGCGGCTCGGACATCCACGTGCGCTCGGGCGTCAATGTGCTGCTGACACGGCGCACCCTCGCCCGCGCCGATGCCGTGCTGACCGTGAGCCATGCGATGCGCGCGGCGGCGACGCGCGACTTCGGCGTGCCCGCCGGCAAGGTCACGACGATCGTCAACGGCATCGACACGGGCGTGTTCCATCCGCGCGACAAGGCCACGATGCGCGCGAAGCTCGGCATCGACGCCGACGCGAAGCTCGTCGTCTACGTCGGCCGCTTCGTCGAAGCCAAGGGCATGCGCGAGCTCGTCGAGGCCTTCCGCCGGCTCGGCTCGCGTGATCCGCGTCTGCAGCTCGCACTGGTCGGCGACGGCGTCATGCGTGCCGAGCTCGAAGGGCTCGTGCAGGCGAGCGGCCTCGGCGCACGCACGCACCTGCCCGGCGCGATGGGGCCCGCGGGCGTCGCCGAATGGATCGGCGCCTCGGACGTGCTGACCTTGCCGAGCTGGTCGGAGGGCTATCCGAACGTCGTCGTGGAAGGCATCGCCTGCGGATGTCCGGTCGTCGCCACCGACGTCGGCGGCACGCGCGAGATCGTCGATGCCGGCAACGGCATCCTGATCCAACCGCGCGACACCGATGCGCTCGAGCGTGCGCTCGGCGAGGCGCTCGCGCGCGACTGGGACCACGCCGCGATGGCAAAGGCGATGGGACGTGGCTGGGACGACGTCGCCGTCGACACGCTCGCGGCCTGCGAGCGCGTCCTGGAGGCACGCGCAACGGGTTGATCGTCGCTGGAAACGATCGGATCGTTTCTGAGACTTGCATCACACATTGAGGTCGCTTTATGGTTCGGGTTCCGCTTCGCGCAGCACGACCCCATGCCGACCAAGGACCAGGCAGCACGCGGCGCGTGCCCCGAGCATCGCCACCCCCTCGCCCCGCGCGGGCCCGGCACGGGCGCGACCGGATGACCGGCGCGCGCATCACGCGTGCCGAGCTGCTCGACGTCGCGGACTGTCCCGATCTGCATGCCGAATGGTGCCGCCTGCAGGCCGGCGCCACCGGCTCGCCGTTCACGTCGTGGCGCTGGGTGTCGACCTGGCTCGCGATGCTGCCGCAGACGGCACGCGCGCTCGTGTTCCGTGCCGCCGACGGCGACGACGTGGTCGCGCTCGGCCTGCTCGTGGAGGTCGAGGAAGCGGGTACGCGGCGCATCTTCGGCAGCCGCATGCTGTACTGGCAGGAGACCGGCGACGCGACACTCGACGAGATCACCGTGGAGTACACGGGCCTGCTCGTGCGCGAATCGCACGCCGAGGCCGCCTACGCCGCCCTGCTCGGCATGCTCGGCGCGAGCGACCGCTCGTGGCGGGCCCTGCGCCTGAGCGGATCGACCCACGGCCACTGGATCGCGCGCGCGATGCCGACCGGCCTGCGCGCGTTCACCGAGCACGAGGACGCCTCGTGGTTCGTCGACCTCGCCGCGACGCGCGCGGCCGGGACCGACTACCTGCATCGCCTCAGCAAGAGCACGCGCGCCGGCCTGCGCCGTACCGAGCGCGCCTACGCGGCGCTCGGCGAGCCGCGCCTCGAGCTCGCGCCGGATCCGCAGACCGCACTCGCGTGGTTCGGCGAGCTCGACGAGCTGCACACGCGCTACTGGCGCACCAAAGGCCGGCCGGGCTCGTTCGCGAGCGCGCCGTTCCGCCGCTTCCACGAAGACCTCGTCGTGCACGGCCACGCCGAGGGCCTCACCCAGATCATGCGCGTGACCGCCGGCGAGCACCTCGTCGGCTACCTTTACCATCTGGTCTGGGACGGCTGGGCGCATTTCTACTCGAGCGGCCTGCAGTACGGCCTGCTCAAGCGCGAGGACCGCCCCGGCTACCTCGCCCAGATGCTCGCGATCCGCCACTACGAGGCGGCCGGCCTGCAGGCCTACGACTTCATGGCCGGCGCGAGCGAGTACAAGCGCATGATGAGCACGCACCGCCGCCCGATGCACTGGATCCGCATCAGCCCGGCGACGTGGCGGCTCGCGCTCGAGCGCGGCATCGTCTCGCTGCTGCGCGGCAAGTCGCCACCGCCGGCGCTCGCGCCGGCCGGTCCCGCCATCATCGCACTGCGCGGCTGAGGAGGACGGACCCATGTGCGGCATCGCGGGCTTCCTCGGACACGGCGACGGCACGATGCCGCCGCGCATGCTGCTCGAGCGCATGATCGGCACGCTGCGCCATCGCGGCCCCGACGGCTTCGGCTACCACGAGGGCGACGGCATCGGGCTCGCCCACGCGCGCCTGTCGATCATCGACCTCGCCACCGGCGACCAGCCGATCCACAACCCGGACCGCTCGGTCTGGACCGTGTTCAACGGCGAGATCTTCAACTACGTCGAACTGCGCGACACGCTCGTCGCGCAAGGCCACGTGTTCTACACGCAGTCCGACACCGAAGTGATCGTGCACCTGTACGACCGCTACGGCGACGCGTTCGTCGACCACCTCAACGGCCAGTTCGCGATCGCGCTGTGGGATGCGCGCCGACGGCGCCTCGTGCTCGCGCGCGACCGTACCGGCATCCGCCCGCTGTTCCATGCCCGCGCGCGCGGCCGCACCTGGTTCGCGTCCGAGCCGCGCGCGCTGCACGCCGTGCTTCCGGAATGCGCCGAGCTCGATCCGCGCGGCGTCGCCCAGGCCCTGAGCTACTGGGCCTGCGTCGATCCCGACACCGTGTACCGCGGCGTGCGCAGCCTGCCGCCGGGCCACGTGCTCGCGATCGAACACGACGGCCGCGAGACGCTGCGGCGCTACTGGGACTGGACCTTCCCGGCCCGCGGCAGCCCGACGCCGTACGCTTCGGCGGAACAGGCCGCCGGCGCGTTGCGCGAGCTGCTCGTCGACGCGGTGCGCCTGCAGTTGCGCGCCGACGTCCCGGTGGGCGCCTACCTCAGCGGCGGCCTCGATTCGTCGGGCCTCGTCGCGATCATCCGCCGCTTCACCGATGCACCGGTACGCACGTTCTCGCTCGCGTTCGAGGATGCCGAGTTCGACGAGAGTGCGCAGCAGCAGGCGATGGTGCGTCACCTCGGCACCGACCACAGCACGCTGCGCGTCAGCTCGCGCGACATCGGCACGGCGTTTCCGACGTTCGTGCGTCACGCCGGTTCGCCCGTGCTGCGCACGGCCGGTGCGCCGCTCATGCTGCTCGCCGGCATGGTGCGCGAGCAGGGTTACAAGGTCGTGCTCACCGGCGAAGGTGCCGACGAGGTATTCGGCGGCTACGACCTGTTCAAGGAAGCCAAGGTGCGGCGCTTCTGGGCACGCCAGCCCGAATCGCGCTTCCGCCCGCTGCTGCTCGGCAGGCTCTACGGCTACCTCGCGCGCTCGCCCGTGCAGCACGCGGCGTTCGCGCAATCGTTCTTCGGCCAGGGCATGCAGCACGCGGCCAGCCCGGTATTCGCGCACGTGCCACGCTGGACCACCTCGCAGCGTGCGCTGCAGTTCCTGTCGGCCGACTGGCGCGATGCGGTGAGCGGCTTCGATCCCGTCGCCGACTACGAGTCCACGCTGCCCGACGCGATCGCGACCTGGTCGCCGATCGCGCGCGACCAGTACGTCGAGGCCAAGACGCTGCTCGCCGGCTACCTGCTCGCCGCGCAGGGCGACCGCGTCGCGATGGCCGCGTCGATCGAAGGCCGCGTGCCCTACCTCGACCATCGCCTCGTCGAATTCGCGAGCCGCCTGCCGCCGCAGTGGAAGATCCACGGACTCACCGAGAAGTACCTGCTGCGCAAGGCGCTGGCCGATCTGCTGCCGGCCGAGATCGCCACGCGCACCAAGCAGCCGTACCGCGCGCCGGACAGCGCGAGCTTCTTCGTCGACGGCGTGCCGCTGGACTACGTCGCCGAACAGTTCTCGCCGGAGCGCCTGCGCGAAGCCGGCTGCTTCGATCCGGCCGCCGCGGGCCGCCTGTTCGACAAGTGCCGGGCCGGCCGTGCGACCGGCTTCGCCGACAACCAGGCCTTCGTCGGCATCCTGTCCACGATGCTGCTCGAGGCCGGTCTGCGCGACGCGCGCCGGGCGGCCGCATGAGCGTTCCCTCCTTCCCGCTCCCCCGCCTGCGCACTGCCCGGCAACGGGCCTGTTCAGGCACAATCACGCGCAGGGGTTATGCGCGTTTTCAGGGCCATGCAGGCGATGCGGCGACGACATGCCGCAGCGCACGCCGGCGCCCGTCCTCCCACATGGAACAAGCGCTGTGACGATGGATTCCAGGCAGACGATCCGCTCGTTCATCCTCAAGAACTTCCTGTTCACGGACGACGCCTCCGCGCTCGCCGACGACGCCGCCCTGATCCGCGGCGGCATCGTCGATTCGACCGGCGTGCTCGAGCTCATCGAGTTCCTCGAGGAGCGCTACGCGATCCGCGTCGCGCCCGAGGAGATGATCCCGGCCCATTTCGACTCGATCGACGCGATCGACGCGTTCGTGGCGCGCAAGCGTCAGGCCTGACGCCACCGCCATGCGGTTGCTCGCCACCCGCCTGCTCGACCACGCACGCGACACCCCGCGTCGCGTCGCGCTCGCGCACGCGCAGGCCGTGCTCGACTACGGCGCACTCGCCGACGCGGCGTCACGCTTCGCCGCGATGCTGCGTGCACGCGGCGTATCGGCCGGCGACCGCGTCGCGCTCGTGCTGCCGAACCGCCTCGAGGCGGTCGTCGCCACCTACGGCGCATGGCTGGCCGGTGCCGCGATCGTGCCGCTCAATGCACAGGCACGCGTGCGGGACTTCGTGCCGTGGCTGCGCCACGCCGGCGCACGCCTCGTCGTCGTCGAGTCCACGCATCCCGACGGCATGCTCGCGTCGGCGGAGCTCGCGGCCGACGTCCAGCGCCTCGTGCTCGATGCACCCGACGCCGGACCGTCGACCGACTGGCGCGCGATGCTCGCGATGGATCCCCTGCCCGAACCCTGCGCCGTCGCGCACGGTGCGCTCGCCGCGATCCTCTACACCTCGGGCACCACCGGTGCACCGAAGGGTGTCGCACTGAGCCACGCCAACTTCGCCAGCAACGTCGACGCGATCCTCGCCTACCTCGAGCTCGGCGCCGGGGACAGCACGGTGTCGGTGCTGCCGTTCTACTACGCCTACGGCGCCTCGGTGCTGCACACGCACCTCGCCATCGGTGCGCGCCTCGTGATCGAGTCGAACCTCGTGTTCCCGCACCTCGTGGTCGGCACGCTCGCGCGCGAACGCGCGACCGGCTTCTCGGGCGTGCCGTCGACGTTCGCGCTGCTGCTCGATCGTGCCGCGTTCGACGGCCACGATCTCTCCGCGCTGCGTTACCTCACCCAGGCCGGCGGTGCGATGCCGGTCGCGCTCGGCGCACGCCTGCGCGCGGCGCTGCCGCAGGCGAGCGTGTTCGTCATGTACGGGCAGACCGAGGCGACCGCACGCCTGACCTGGCTGCCGCCCGAGCAGTTCGAGGCGAAGGCCGGCTCGGTCGGCCGCGCGATCGACGGCGTCGAGCTGCAGGTCCGTGACGAACACGGCGACGTCCTCGCGGCCGACGCCGAAGGCGAGGTCTGGGCACGCGGCCCGGGCGTCATGACCGGCTACTGGAACGATGCCGAGGCCAGCGCGCGCGTGCTGCATGACGGCTGGCTGCGCACCGGCGACGAGGGCCGCCTCGACGCCGACGGTTTCCTCTACCTCGCCGGACGACGCAGCGACATCATCAAGACCGGTGCACACCGCGTGCACCCGCTCGACGTCGAGGAAGCGATCGCCGAAGTCGACGGTGTCGCCGAGGTCGCGGTCGCCGGCGTCGAGGATGCCACGCTCGGCCAGGCCATCAAGGCCTTCGTCGTGCGCGCGCAAGGCGCCGAACTCGACGCCGACCGCATCCGCGCGCATTGCCGTGCGCGTCTGGCCACGTACAAGGTGCCGCGCCAGGTCGACTTCGTCGAGGCGCTGCCCAAGACCGCATCCGGCAAGGTGCGCCGCGCGCACCTCGCCACCCCACCACCGTTGCAGGAGGCCCCGTGAGTGCATTGACGTACGACGTGCTGGACATCGACTACGCCGGCGAGGCGGATCGCATCGCCGAGCGCCTGCGCGAGATCACCGCGCGCACGCTGCACCGGCGCGGCCTCGTCGTCGCGATCTCCGGCGGCATCGATTCCTCTTGCAGCCTCGCGCTCGCCGTGCGCGCGCTGGGACCGCAGCGCGTGCATGCGCTGATCCTGCCCGAACGCGACTCCTCCGACGACAGCGCGGTGCGCGCCGGCATCCTCGCCGACCACCTCGGCGTGCGTACCGAGACCGTCGACATCGCCCCCGCGCTCGCCGCGATCGGCTGCTACTCCGCGCGTGACGACGCGGTGCGCCGCGCGCTGCCGGACTACGGCGAGGGCTGGCGCTTCAAGATCGTCATCGACGGCGGCATCGAAGGCCGCATCAACCAGTTCCGCCTCGTCGCCGAGGATCCCGCAGGCGCCACGCACGACGTCGCGCTCGGCCTGTCGGAGTACCTGCAGATCGTCGCCGCGACGAACTTCAAGCAGCGCATCCGCAAGACGCTCGAGTACTACCACGCCGACCGCCTCAACTACGGCGTCGTCGGCACGCCGAACCGGCTCGAGTACGACCAGGGCTTCTTCGTCAAGAACGGCGACGGCGCCGCGGACGTCAAGCCGATCGCTCACCTGTACAAGTCGCAGGTCTACGGCATGGCGCGCTTCCTCGGCCTGCCCGAGCGCGTCTGTGCGGCGATCCCGACCACCGACACCTACAGCCTCGCGCAGGGCCAGGACGAGTTCTACTTCGCGCTGCCGTACCGCGCGATGGACCTCGCGCTGTGGGCGCTCAACCACGGGCGTCCCGCATCCGAGCTCGCGACCGCGCTCGACATCGACGTCACGCGTGCCGAGGCGGTCTACGAGGACATCCGCAACAAGCGCCGCACCACGGCCTACCTGCACCGCTCCGCAGTGCTGGTCGACCCGGCACCCGAGCGTGAGCGCAGCGCGTGAGCGAGCAGGCCTACCGCGTCGACGACGGCGAGCCCGTGCGCGATCGCGAGGCCGCGCTCGCGATCTGGCGCGGCAACCTCGGCGAAGACGCGCGCATGCCGCTCAAGTTCGACTGGTTCTACACGGCCTGCCCGTTCGGCGTTCCCGCGATGAAGCTGCTGCGCCACGCCTCGGGCGACGCCGCCGTCGGCATCGCCACGGCGGGCCCGCGCCGCATGCTCGTGGACGGGCGCGAGGTGCGCGCCGGGGTTCTCGTCGACCTCGCCGTGGTCCCGGAGCACCGGGCGCTCGGCCCGGCGCTGATGCTGCAGGCGAGTTTCCTGTCGGCCGGTGCCGCACGCTTCGACCTGCTCTACGGCTTCCCGAATCCGCGTGCGGCCCCGGTCTTCAAGCGCTCGGGCTACGCGAAGCTCGGCGACATCGTGCGTTACGCGCGCGTGCTGCGTCACGCGGGTTACATCGCACGCAAGCTGCCGCGCGGCCTCGCCACGATCGCCGGCGCACTGGTCGATGTGGCACGCCGCCTCGGCGATGCGTGGCGCAGCCTCGGCAACGCGCCGCTGCGCGCAGCGTGGTCGAACAGCGTCGACCCCCGCTTCGACACGCTGTGGGCCTCCGCGCCGGCGACCCGGGGCCTCGCCACCGTGCGCGATGCGGCGTTCGCACGCTGGCGGTTCGACGCGTCGCCGCTCACGCAGACGCGCTACCTGCTGCTGGCCGATCCTTCCGACGACAGGTTGCGCGCATGGTTCGCCTGCCGCGACAGCGGCAAGGTGCTGCTGGTGAGCGACTTCTGGTCCGACGACGCCGCCACGGGATTCGGCCGCGCCTACGTCGACGCGCTGTTGCGGGCGGCACGCGAGGGCGGCCACGCCGCGGTATCCGTCGAGGTCGCCGGAACCGATGCCGGACTCGCCGCATGGCGGGCCGCAGGCTTCAGCGAGCGCGGGCGGCGTCCCGTGTTCGGGCACGCGTTCGGCGCGACACCCTTGCCGGCGTCGCTGCACCTGACCTCGGCGGACGAGGACGAATGATCCACCCCACGCCCGCCACCCCGTTCTTCGCCCGCTGACCGCGGGCACACCGACCTTCCGACAGGATCTTCTTCCGATGCCAGCCGATCACCAGACTCCGGGCGTGCGCAAGGTGCTCTACCACCACCGGACCCAGGGCAAGGCCGTGGAGGGCGTGCACATCCGCGGCATCACCGACGCGCTGCGTGCCGAAGGCGTGCACGTCGACATCATCTCGCTGCCCGGCGCGGATCCCTACTCGTCACCGAAGGCCATGTCGCCGACGAAGCAGGCCAAGCCGTGGATGAGCTTCGTCACGAAGCTTCCCGAGCCGTTGTTCGAGCTCGTCGAAATCGCCTACAACCTCGTCGCCGGATCGCGCCTGCGCACGTACCTGCGCGACAACCCGGACGTCGATTTCATCTACGAGCGCTATTCGCTCTTCATGTGGGCGGGCATCCGCGCCGCGCGCAGGCGCGGCATCCCGATCATCCTCGAGGTCAACGATTCGGCGACGGTGTACCGCGTGCGCCCGCTGTTCTTCCGCCGCATCGCGATGGCGATCGAACGCAGCGTGTTCCGCAAGGCCTCCGGCCTGGTGTTCGTGTCGGGCGTGTTCCGCGATCGCGCGCGCGCCGCGCATCCCGACATGGCCCCGGCGATCGTCACCCCCAACGCGGCCAACATCGACAAGTTCACCTTCACCCAGGCCCAGCGCGACGAGGCACGCGCGCGCTACGGCCTCGAAGGCTCGGTCGTCTGCGGCTATCTCGGCGCGTTCGTGCCGTGGCACGCGATCGACCGCTTCGTGCACCGCATCGCCGACCGGCTCGCGGAGAACCCCCACCTCAAGCTGCTGCTCGTCGGTGACGGCGCGACGTTCCCGGCACTCAAGGCGTTCGTCGCCTCGCGCGGTCTTTCGGAACAGGTGATCCTGACCGGGCGTGTCGGCCACGACGCCGTACCGGGCCTGCTCGCCGCGATGGACATGGCGATCCTGCCCAGCGCGGGCGACTACACGTCGCCGGTGAAGCTGTTCGAGTTCATGGCCTGCGGGGTGCCGCCCGTCGCGCCGGATTTCGAGCCGATCAAGGAGGTCCTCGTCGAGGACCGAACCGGCTGGATGTTCAGGGCCGACGACCTCGACGAGGCGGTGCGGCAGGTGCTCGAGCGCAGCCGCGACACGGCGGCGCTTTCACGCGTCGGTGCTGCGGCCCGTGCCTACGTGACCGAGCACCGCCAGTGGCGCAACAACATCCTCGAACTGCTCGAGTTCCACGCCCGTGTGCGCCATCGCGATGGCGCGTGAGCGCGGATCAGTCGAAGCTGTTGCGGAAGATCGCGTTCGTCTGGGTCTCGTCGGCGCCGATGTCGTAAGGCGCGGCGCGGCCCTGGCGATCGATGTCGTCGGTGACTTCGGGCACGGTGGTGCCGGCGTTGATCGCCGGGCTGCCCGCGGGCAGGTGACCGGTCGCATCCACGCTGAAGGTGCCGACGATGCTGTTGGCGTCGACGCCGTTCTGCGCGCGCCACTGGGCGAGCGTGCCACCCGACGAGATGCCACTGCCCGGTCGCAGGTCGTAGAAGCGGCAACCGGCGTCCTGGAAGCCGTTGAAGTTCGTGCCGGGCGAACCCTGCAGGCCCGACAGGCCGCCGAGCTCGGTGGAGTAGCGCACGTCGATGCAACGGCCACCGCTCTTGATGACGAGGTTGTTGAGGATGCGCGGGTTGATCGACGGCGGGCGACGCGCGACCGGA
>JASCPI010000073.1 GCA_029959555.1 Lysobacteraceae bacterium PS02065
GGGCGACGCTGCAGGTGCGGCAGCTGCCGCGACCGGGGCCTGTACCTGTACCGGCGCAGGACGCGCGGCTGGCGCCGCCGCAGCGGGCGCAGGCGCCGCACGCAGGCGCGCGACCTCGGCCAGCGCCTCGGCGAGCTGGTTCTCGGTGCGGCGCTGCCGCGCGACGAGCTTGCGCATGATGCGCACCGCGATCTCGATGTTCTGGCGGACGAGGTCGGCGAACTCGGCGCGCTCGATGCGAAGCAGGCGGGTCGGCTCGCGCGCGAGCGCGCTGGCGAAGCGCGGCTGGTCCTCGAGCATGGCCATCTCGCCGAAGAAATCACCCGGGCCGAGCACGGCGACCGGCTGCGTGCCGCGCGCCGCGCGGCGGATCTCGATCGCACCGGACTCGACGATGTACATCGACTGGCCGGCCTCGCCCTCGCGGAACACGGCCTGCCCGGCAGGGACGTCGATGCTGGCCTCGGCAACGGGACTCATGGACGCGGCGCGCTCCGCGGCGGCGCGCCGCCTTGATGGGATCGCGCGATTATGCCGAGCGCGCGTGACCGCCAGCAACCGCGCAGCGGGCCGTGCGCATCGCGAACGGGAGCGCGGCAGAAGGTCGCACCCCGGCCGACGTGCGCCGTGGAATCGATTCCGGCACGGCTGCGACGTGTGGCCGCGCAGGGGGTCGGTTGCGGCAGCGAAACCGCGGTTGGTATCATTCTCAGGCTTTGCAGCCTCCGTTGCGGCCGCGACAACTCCCGGCATCGCCAGACAGGGAACCGAGAGGTGCACACGTGCTGAAAGTCGTAGCCGAGGGGTGGCGCCGCCTGAAGCGCCAGGCGCTGGTGCAGGCCTGCTGCGTGGTGGTCGCCGCTGCGATCGCATTGTATTGGGGTGTACCGCACGGATTCGCGGTGCTGCTGTCCGGTTTGACGCTCACGATCGCCCATCTCGTCTCTGCGCGCTTCGCGCTGACCGATGGCGTACCGAGCGCGGCCGGGGCGATCGGCGCGCTGGTCGTGTCCGTCGTCGCGAAATGGGTGGTCGTGGCCGTGGTGCTCTGGCTCGCGATCGCCGTCCTCCGGCTGCCAGCCATCGCGACGCTGGCCGGACTGATCGTCGCCCTGATGGCGCACGTCGTCGGCGCGACGCGTGAGCTGACCCACAAGATCTGACTTACCGGGCCTGGATTGCAATGGCAACCGCACACGAACTGACACCGACGCAGTACATCCAGCATCACCTGCACAACCTCACCGGCTCGGTCGGCGAGGGCACGTTCATGACGCTGCACGTGGACACGCTGGCCACGTCGGTGCTGATGGGCCTGTTCATGGTGTTCCTGTTCTGGCTCGCCACGCGCAAGGCCACGTCGGGCGTGCCGGGCAAGTGGCAGGCGTTCGTGGAGATCTGCCTCGAGTTCGTCGACCGCCAGGCGCGCGACACGTACCACGGCACCAGCAAGCTCGTGACGCCGATCGCGATCACGCTGTTCTTCTGGATCCTCCTGATGAACCTGCTGAAGATGATCCCGGCCGATTTCATCGCCAAGCCGCTGGAGCTGCTCGGCGTGCCGTACTGGAAGCCGGTGCCGACCGCCGACGTCAACGCGACGCTCGGCATGTCGATCAGCGTGTTCTTCCTGATGCTGTTCTTCGCGCTGCGCTCCAAGGGTCTCGGTGGCTTCACGCACGAGTTCCTGACCGCACCGTTCGGCAAGTGGATGATGCCGTTCAACCTGATCCTCAACATCGTCGAGTGGCTGAGCAAGCCCATTTCGCTCGCGATGCGACTGTTCGGCAACATGTTCGGCGGCGAGATCGTGTTCCTGCTGATCTGGGTGCTCGGTGGCGCCGGCATCGCCGGCATGCTGGCAGGTGCGGCGTTCGGCTTCGGCTGGATGATCTTCCACCTGCTCGTGATCCCGCTGCAGGCCTTCATCTTCATGATGCTGTCGATCGTGTACCTCAGCCTGTCGGAAGACAGCCACTGATTTCGTTCCACCCCTTGCTGTTCCCCTTCAACCATCGCACCAACCCAAGCAATCCGCTCCGGAGAAAACCATGGAAACCGCACTGACCGCACTCGCTTCCGTCCAGGCTTCGACCGTTCTGGCCATCGGCATCATGATCGGCCTGGCCGCGCTGGGCGCCGGCCTGGGTCTGGCCATCATGGCCGGCAAGTTCCTCGAGTCGGCTGCCCGCCAGCCGGAGCTGATCCCGGTGCTGCAGGTCCGCATGTTCATCACCGCCGGCCTGATCGACGCCGCGTTCATCATCTCGGTCGCCGTGGGCCTGCTGTTCGCGTTCGCCAGCCCGTTCCTGGTCGGCGGCCTCGCCCCGACCCCGTAACGGAACTCCGGTTCCGTCGGATCCGTCGCGCGGACCGCTCATGCGGGACGCCGCGACGGGATGCGGGAACCCCGCCGGCGCACGCGCCGCGGGTTCCCTGAGCACAGGCAGAGCGCACTCATGAACCTCAATCTGACCCTATTCGCGCAGGCCCTGGCCTTCGCAGCCCTGATCTGGCTGATCGCCACGAAGATCTGGCCGCCGTTGCTCAAGGCCATCGAGGAGCGCCAGGCCAAGATCGCCGAAGGCCTCGCCGCCGCCGATCGTGCCAAGCAGGAGCTTGCCGATGCCGACGCGCGCGTGACCGAAGAAATCCGCAAGGCCCGCATCGAAGCGAGCGCGCTGATCGAGAAGGCCCAGCAGCAGGCTGCCGCGATCATCGAGAAGGCCCGCGTCGACGCGATCGTCGAAGGCACCAAGCAGAAGGCGATCGCCTCGGCCGAGATCGAGAGCATGGCCACGCGTGCCCGCGAGGAACTGCGCGGCCAGGTCGCGGCGCTCGCCGTCGCCGGCGCCGAGAAGATCCTCAAGCGCGAGATCGATGCGAACGCCCACAAGGCGCTCATCGACCAGCTCGTCGGCGAGATCTGACCATGTCCTCCGCCCTGACCCTGGCCCGCCCCTACGCACGCGCCGCGTTCGAACTCGCGCGTGCGAACAAGGCGCTCGGCGACTGGGCCGGCAAGCTCGCGTTCGCCGCGCAGGTCGCCGGCGACGCGCGCGTGTCGGCGCTGTTCGGCGATCCGCGCATCGCGCCCACCGACCTCGCCGCGCTGTTTGCGCCCGAGGGCGAAGCGGCCGACTCGGACTTCACCGTGTTCCTGCGCACGCTGGCCGACAACGGCCGCCTGCCCGTGCTGCCCGAGATCGGCGCGCTCTACGAGGCGCTCAAGCTCGAGGAAGAGCGCGTGCTCAAGGTGCGCGTGCGCTCGGCGACGCCGATCGACGCGGACGAATCCGAGAAGCTGCGCCAGGCGCTCAAGCAGCGCTTCGGTCGCGACATCGAGATCGAGCCGTCGATCGACGCCTCGATCCTCGGCGGCGCGATCATCGACGCGGGGGATGTCGTCATCGACGGCTCCGTGCGCGGTCGCCTCGCCCGCCTCGAGCATTCCCTGACCCACTGAATCACAACTTTGCGGGCCGACCCGTGTCGGCCGGCTCCGGGAAACCACCATGGCCACCACGATCAATCCGTCTGAAATCAGCGAACTCATCAAGAGCCGCATCGAGAAGTTCAAGCTCGGTGCCGATGCCCGCAACGAAGGCACGATCACGAGCGTTTCCGACGGCATCGTGCGCGTGCACGGCCTCAACGACGCGATGTCGGGCGAGATGATCGAGCTGCCGAACAACACGGTCGCGCTCGCCCTCAACCTTGAGCGCGACTCGGTCGGCGCGGTGGTCCTCGGCGATTACGAGCACCTGCGCGAAGGCGACACGGCGCGCACCACGGGCCGCATCCTCGAAGTGCCGGTCGGCCGCGAACTGCTCGGCCGCGTCGTCGACGCGCTCGGCAACCCGATCGACGGCAAGGGCCCGCTCGGCGCCACGCAGACCTCGCCGATCGAGAAGGTCGCGCCGGGCGTGATCTGGCGCAAGTCGGTCGACCAGCCCGTGCAGACCGGCTACAAGTCGGTCGACTCGATGATCCCGGTCGGCCGTGGCCAGCGCGAGCTGATCATCGGCGACCGCCAGACCGGCAAGACCGCGCTGGCGATCGACACGATCATCAACCAGAAGGGTTCGGGCATCAAATGCGTCTACGTCGCGATCGGCCAGAAGCAGAGCTCGATCGCCAACGTCGTGCGCAAGCTCGAGGAGAACGACGCGCTCGCCCACACGATCATCGTCGTCGCCTCGGCGTCCGAGTCGGCCGCGATGCAGTACATCGCCCCGTACTCGGGTTGCGCGATGGGCGAGTTCTTCCGTGACAACGGCGAAGACGCGCTGATCATCTACGACGACCTGACCAAGCAGGCCTGGGCCTACCGCCAGATCTCGCTGCTGCTCAAGCGCCCGCCGGGCCGCGAAGCCTACCCGGGCGACGTGTTCTACCTGCACTCGCGCCTGCTCGAGCGCGCCGCGCGCGTCAGCGAGGAGTACGTCGAGAAGTTCACCAACGGCGCCGTCAAGGGCAAGACCGGCTCGCTCACCGCGCTGCCGATCATCGAGACCCAGGCCGGCGACGTCTCGGCGTTCGTGCCGACCAACGTGATCTCGATCACCGACGGCCAGATCTTCCTCGAGACCGACCTGTTCAACGCCGGCATCCGCCCGGCCGTCAACGCGGGCATCTCGGTGTCGCGCGTCGGTGGCGCCGCGCAGACCAAGATCGTCAAGAAGCTCTCGGGCGGCGTGAAGCTCGCGCTCGCGCAGTACCGCGAGCTCGCCGCGTTCGCGCAGTTCGCCTCAGACCTCGACGCGGCGACGCGTGCGCAGCTCGAGCGCGGCCAGCGCGTCACCGAGCTCATGAAGCAGAAGCAGTACGCGCCGCTGTCGATCGCCGAGCTCGCACTGTCGATCTACGCGGCCGAGAAGGGCTACCTCGACGACCTGCCGATCAACAAGATCCTGCCGTTCGAGGCGGCGCTGCACGCGCATTTCCACGCCAACCACGCCGAGCTGCTCGCCAAGATCGTCGAGACGGGCGACTGGAACGGCGACATCGAAGGCCAGTTCAAGGCCGGCCTCGACGCGTTCAAGAAGACGGGAACCTGGTGATCCCTGACCGTCGCTGACGGGATGCGGGCGCCACGCGGCGCCCGCACCACGCCACGACGGATCGGTCCGATCCTTCCTTCCCGAGCAGAGCGAGCATCAGCATGGCCGGCGGCAGAGAAATCAAAACCAAGATCAAGAGCGTGCAGAACACCCGCAAGGTGACGCGCGCGCTCGAGATGGTCTCGGCATCCAAGATCCGCAAGGCGCAGGACCTCATGAAGGCCTCGCGTCCGTACGCACGCCTGATGCGCCAGGTCATCGGCCACATCGCGCGCGCGAACACCGACTACAAGCACCCGTTCATGGTCGAGCGCAGCGAGATCCGCCGCGTCGGCTACATCGTGGTGTCGACCGACCGCGGCCTCTGCGGCGGCCTCAACTCGAACATGTTCCGCAAGCTCGTCGGCGAGATCCGCGGCTGGCAGGACAAGGGCGTCGAAGTCGACCTCGTCTGCATCGGCCAGAAGGCGACGTCGTTCTTCCGCCGCCTCAAGGTCAACATGGTCGCCAGCGTCACCCACCTCGGCGAGCGCCCGCAGCTCGCCGCGCTGGTCGGCGTGATCAAGGTCATGCTCGATGCCTACGTCGAGGGCCGCACCGACCGCGTCGCGCTCGTCTACAACGACTTCGTCAACACGATGACGCAGCGCGTGACGATCGACCCGCTGCTGCCGCTGCCGGCCTCGAAGGAACTCGAGACGACGCACGACTGGGACTATCTCTACGAGCCCGACGCGGCGACGGTCCTCGACCACGTGCTGACGCGCTACGTCGAGTCGCTGGTCTACCAGGCCGCGCTCGAGAACCTCGCCAGCGAGCATGCCGCGCGCATGGTCGCGATGAAGGGCGCGTCGGACAACGCGACCAAGGCGATCGGTTCGCTCACGCTGATCTACAACAAGGCCCGCCAGGCCGCGATCACGCAGGAAATCTCCGAGATCGTCAGCGGCGCCGCCGCGGTCTGACACCCCTGGATATCGAGAAAGGAGCACCACGATGACCAAGCAGCTGATCCTCGCCGCGCTCGCCACGATCGCCCTCGCCGCCTGCGGCGGCAAGACCGAAGACGCCGCCAAGCCGGCCGAGACGCCCGCCCCGGTTGCAGCGCCCGTCGCGCCGCCGGCTGCCCCGGCCGCCGTCGCCGGCGAGCCGGCCGAGTGCGAGTCCTACGTCAAGCGCGTCGACGCTTGCGTCGAGAAGGCCCAGGGTGCGAACCCGGCCGGCGCCGAGGCGTTCCGCCAGCAGCTGGCGACGACGCGCGCGCAGTGGGCGCAGATCCCCGACAAGGCCGCCCTCGCCGCGGCGTGCAAGCAGGCCGAGGATGCGTTCGCGCAGACGGCCGCCGTGCTCAAGTGCGAGTGACGCGACCGACCTTTTCCGCTTTTCCCTAAAGACGATGGCTGCGCGAGCAGCCGCACCGAAGCCACAGGTAGCACATCCATGAGCTCAGCCAACACCGCAGGCAAAGTCGTACAAATCATCGGCGCCGTCGTCGACGTCGAGTTCCCGCGCGATTCCGTCCCGAAGGTGTACGACGCGCTCACGATCGACGGCATGGCGATCACGCTCGAGGTGCAGCAGCAGCTCGGCGACGGCGTCGTGCGCACGATCGCGCTCGGTTCCACCGACGGCCTCAAGCGCGGCCTCGTCGCCAAGAACACCGGCGAAGGCATCAAGGTGCCGGTCGGCAAGGCGACCCTCGGCCGCATCATGGACGTCCTCGGCAACCCGATCGACGAAGCCGGCCCGATCGGCGAGCAGGACCGCTGGGTCATCCACCGAGGCGCGCCGTCGTACGACGACCAGGCCGCGGCCAACGACCTGCTCGAGACCGGCATCAAGGTCATCGACCTGGTGTGCCCGTTCGCGAAGGGCGGCAAGGTCGGCCTGTTCGGCGGTGCCGGCGTCGGCAAGACCGTGAACATGCTCGAGCTCATCAACAACATCGCCACGCAGCACGCCGGCCTCTCGGTGTTCGCGGGCGTCGGCGAGCGTACGCGCGAAGGCAACGACTTCTACCACGAGATGATCGACGCGGGCGTCGTCAAGCTCGACGACAAGACGCAGTCGAAGGTCGCGATGGTGTACGGCCAGATGAACGAGCCGCCGGGCAACCGCCTTCGCGTCGCGCTGACCGGCCTGACCATGGCCGAGTACTTCCGCGACGAGAAGGACGAGACCGGCAAGGGCAAGGACGTGCTGTTCTTCGTCGACAACATCTACCGCTACACGCTGGCCGGTACGGAAGTGTCGGCGCTGCTCGGCCGCATGCCGTCGGCCGTCGGTTACCAGCCGACGCTCGCCGAGGAAATGGGCGTGCTGCAGGAGCGCATCACCTCGACGCGCACCGGCTCGATCACGTCGATCCAGGCCGTCTACGTCCCGGCCGACGACTACACCGATCCGTCGCCGGCGACCA
Source organism: Lysobacteraceae bacterium PS02065 (assembly GCA_029959555.1). Classification (GTDB taxonomy): domain Bacteria; phylum Pseudomonadota; class Gammaproteobacteria; order Xanthomonadales; family Rhodanobacteraceae; genus Dokdonella. The sequence continues at coordinate 7,483 of JASCPI010000073.1, forward strand.
CGTTCGCGCATCTCGACTCGACCGTGGCGCTGTCGCGCGACATCGCGTCGCTCGGCATCTACCCGGCCGTGGATCCGCTCGCCTCGACGAGCCGCCAGCTCGATCCGCTCGTGATCGGCCAGGAGCACTACGAGACCGCACGCCGCGTGCAGGGCACGCTGCAGCGCTACAAGGAGCTCAAGGACATCATCGCGATCCTCGGCATGGACGAGCTGTCGGAAGAGGACAAGCAGGCCGTGTCGCGCGCGCGCAAGATCGAGCGCTTCTTCTCGCAGCCGTTCACGGTGGCCCAGGTCTTCACGGGCGCGCCGGGCAAGTACGTCTCGCTCAAGGAGACGATCCGCGGCTTCAAGATGATCTGCGACGGCGAGTGCGACCACCTGCCGGAACAGGCGTTCTACATGGTCGGCGGCATCGACGAGGCCTTCAAGAAGGCCGAGGACATGGGCGTCAAGAAGGCGGCCTGATGAAGCCGGGCGCCGGCCACGCGCCGCGCGGGGAGTCCTCCCCGACGCGGCGCTGACGCCCCGCCCACCCGAGCAACGAGCAAGGCGAGACAGAACATGAGCACCATCCGCTGCGACATCGTCAGCGCCGAGGCAGAGATCTTCAGCGGCAACGCGCAGATGGTCGTGGCCTCGGGCGAGCTCGGCGAGCTCGGCATCACCCCGCGCCACGCGCCGCTGATCACGCGCCTGCGCCCCGGCCAGGTGCGCGTCATCCTCGAGAACGGCGAGGAACAGTCGTTCTACGTGTCCGGCGGCATCCTCGAAGTGCAGCCGCAGGTCATCACGGTGCTGACCGACACGGCCGTGCGTGCCGCCGACCTCGACGAGGCTGCCGCGCGCAAGGCCAAGGAGGAAGCCGAGCGCGCACTGGCCAACCGCGGTGCCGCGATGGACATCGCCGAGGCACAGGCCCAGCTCGCCCAGGCGGCGGCTCAGCTGCAGGCCCTCGAGCGCCTGCGCCGCAACCTCAAGCATTGAGTTCCTGCGCCATCGCATGACGAAAAACGCCGGCCACGTGCCGGCGTTTTTCGTTCCGGGGCCGCGCGCCGACGGCGCCGCAGCCCGCGATGCGGCCCGGCACACACGCATGCCCCGATCCGGCCTCGTCCATGCCACCGTGAAGTCCGTCACACCTCTTCGCCGCGCCATCGATTTCCGTTAAGGTGCCGGGCCAGTCCAGGGGATGCCGCCATGTCTGCCGTACCGCTGCACGTCGTGATCCTCGCCGCCGGCGAGGGCAAGCGCATGAAGTCGTCGCGGCCCAAGGTGCTCATGCCGCTGGCCGGCCGCCCGATGCTCGGCCACGTGCTCGAAGCGGCGCGCTCGCTGTCACCGGTCGCGATCCACATCGTCTACGGCCACGGTGGCGACCAGGTCCGCGCCGCATTCGCCGATCCCGATCTGTCGTGGGTGCACCAGCCCGAGCAGCGCGGCACCGGCCATGCGGTCAAGCTCGCGATGGCCGCGATTCCCGAAGACGCGCGTGTGCTCGTGCTCTACGGCGACGTGCCGCTGATCAGCCACCGCACCTTGTCGCAGCTGCTCGCGCATCCTTCGCCGCTGGTCGCACTGGTCACCCAGCTCGAAGTGCCCTACGGCTACGGTCGCGTCGTGCGCGACGGCATCGGCCGCGTGCGCGCGATCGTCGAGGAGAAGGACTGCAGTCCCGAACAGCGCGCGATCACCTGGGTCAACAGCGGCATCCTCGTCGCCGACTCGCGCCGCCTGCGCGTGTGGATCAACAACCTGTCGGACGACAACGCGCAGCACGAGTACTACCTCACCGACGTCTACGCGCAGGCCAACGACGAAGGTGAGCCCGCCGAGGCCAGCCACTGCACGAACCCGCAGGAAGTCTTCGGCGCCAACGATCCCTGGCAGCTCGCCGCGCTCGAACGCCTCTACCAGCGCCTGCGCGCGACCGAACTCGCGACGGCCGGCGTGCGTTTCGCCGACCCGGTGCGCTTCGACGTGCGCGGCTCCGTCACGGTCGGACGCGACGTCGAGATCGATGTCGACGTGATCCTCGAAGGCCGTGTCGAACTCGGCGACGAAGTCACGATCGGGCCTTTCACGCGCATCGCCAACTCGCGCCTCGCCGCCGGAACGGTGGTGCGCGCGCACTGCGACCTCGAGGGCGTCGTCACGCACGGCCCCTGCGTGGTCGGACCGTTCGCGCGCCTTCGCCCGGGCACCGAACTCGGCGCAGGCACGCGCGTCGGCAACTTCGTCGAGACCAAGAACGCCGTATTCGCCACGGGTTCGAAGGCCAATCATCTCAGCTACGTCGGCGACGCCGAGGTCGGCACGGCCGCGAACATCGGCGCGGGCACGATCACCTGCAACTACGACGGCGTGAACAAACACCGCACCGTGATCGGCGACCACGCCTTCATCGGCTCGAACTCGGCGCTCGTCGCGCCGGTCACGATCGGCGCCGGCGCGACGGTCGGCGCGGGTTCCGTCATCACACGCACAGCCCCGGAAGGCGAACTCACGATCGCGCGTGGACGCCAGGTCACGGTTCCGGGCTGGCAGCGTCCCAAGAAGACCTGACGCGCTCCTTATCCTTTCCGGACTCCCTGCATGGCTTCGGCTCCCCTGCCCGCTCCCTCCGACATCCGCGTCGCGATCCTCGGCCTCGGCTATGTCGGCCTGCCGCTCGCCGTCGGCTTCGGCCGCCAGCTGCCGACGCTCGGCTTCGATATCAACGCGGCGCGCATCGCCGAGCTCAAGGAGCATCGCGACCACACGCTCGAGGTGTCGAGCGAGGAATTGCGCGACACGCCGCAACTGCAGTTCAGCGCGGATCCGGCCGACCTCGCGCAGTGCAACGTGTTCATCGTGACCGTGCCGACGCCGATCGACGACGCCAAGCGTCCCGACCTCGGCCCGCTCGAGTCGGCGAGCCGCACGGTCGGCCGCGCGATCAGGCCGGGCGGCATCGCGATCTTCGAGTCGACCGTGTATCCGGGCGCGACCGAAGAGGTCTGCGTGCCGATCATCGAGCGCGAATCGGGCCTGCGCTTCAACGTGGATTTCTTCGCCGGCTACAGCCCCGAGCGCATCAATCCGGGCGACAAGCAGCACCGCCTCGAGACGATCATGAAGGTCACCTCGGGATCGACGCCCGAGGTCGCCGACGTCGTCGACGCGCTGTATCGTCGCGTCATCACGGCCGGCACGCACAAGGCCTCGAGCATCCGCGTCGCCGAGGCCGCCAAGGTCATCGAGAACACCCAGCGCGACCTCAACATCGCGCTGATCAACGAACTCGCGCTGATCTTCCATCGCATGGGGATCGATACCAGCGAGGTGCTCGCCGCGGCCGGAACGAAGTGGAACTTCCTGCCGTTCCGGCCCGGCCTCGTCGGCGGCCACTGCATCGGCGTCGATCCGTACTACCTGACCCACAAGGCACAGCAGATCGGCTACCACCCCGAGGTGATCCTGTCGGGCCGCCGCATCAACGACGGCATGGGCAGCCACGTCGCGCAGCGCGTCGTGAAGCTCATGACGCAGCGACGCATCCACGCGGCGGGCTCGCGCATCCTCGTGCTCGGCCTCGCGTTCAAGGAGAACTGCCCGGACCTGCGCAACACGCGCGTGACCGACGTCGTCGACGAGCTGCGCAGCTACCACGCCAACGTCGATGTTCACGATCCGTGGGTGAGCGCAGCCGAGGCTCAGCACGAGTACGGCCTGGACCTCGTCGGCACGCTCGAGGACGGCACCTACGACGCGATCATCCTCGCCGTCGCGCACCGCCAATTCGTCGAGCTTGGCGCGACACGCATCCGCGCGCTCGGCAAACCCGGCTGCGTGCTGTTCGACGTCAAGCAGGCACTGCCGCGCGACGCGGTCGACGACCGACTGTGAGGACGGAGGAAGACACGCCATGAAGGTCCTCGTCACCGGCGCCGCCGGCTTCATCGGATCCACGCTGAGCGCACGCCTGCTCGAGCGCGGCGACGAAGTGCTGGGCTACGACAACGTCAACGACTACTACGATCCGCGCCTCAAGGAGGCACGCCTCGCCCGCCTCGTCGACCGGCCGGGCTTCTCGTTCGTGCGCGCCTCGCTCGAGGATCGCCCGGCACTCGAACAGGCGTTCGCACGCTTCGGCCCGCAGCGCGTGGTCAACCTCGCCGCGCAGGCCGGCGTGCGCTACTCGCTCGAGAATCCGCACGCCTACATCGACAGCAACATCGTCGGCTTCACGAACATCCTCGAGGCCTGCCGCCACGGCGGCGTCGAGCACCTCGTCTACGCCTCCTCGAGCTCGGTCTACGGCGCCAACCGCAAGCTGCCGTTCTCGGTACGCGATCCGGTCGACCATCCGGTCAGCCTGTACGCCGCGACCAAGAAGGCCAACGAGCTCATGGCCCACACCTACAGCCACCTGTTCGGCCTGCCGACCACGGGGCTGCGCTTCTTCACCGTGTACGGCCCGTGGGGTCGGCCGGACATGGCGCTGTTCCTGTTCACGCGCAAGATCCTCGCCGGCGAGCCGATCGAGGTGTTCAACCATGGCAGGCACACGCGCGATTTCACGTACGTGGACGACATCGTGGAAGGCGTGATCCGCACGCTCGACCGCGTGCCGGGCCCGGACCCGTCGTTCGATCCGCTGGCGCCGACCCCGGCCTCCTCGGGCGCGCCTTACCGTGTCTACAACATCGGCAACCACGACCCGGTCGAGCTGTCGCGCTACATCGAGGTCATCGAGGCCAGCGTCGGCCGACGCGCGGAGAAGATCCTGCTGCCGCTGCAGCCCGGCGACGTGCCCGACACCTGCGCCGACGTCGAGGAGCTCAGCCGCGACACCGGCTACGCGCCGTCGACGCCGATCGAGGTGGGTGTGGAGCGCTTCGTGGCCTGGTATCGGGACTACTACGGGGTTTGACCGAGGTCGCTTACACCCGAAATTCTGTGATACGTTTCACATTATCGAACCGGGGAAGGGAGGTAGGACCGTGTACGTCATCGTTCGCACCCTGATGGCCTGCGCCATGCTGCTGCTCGCAGCCTGCGCGACCGCACCACGCTCCACCGATGCGCCGGCGGTCGATCCGCAGGTGCAGGCCGTCGAGGCCTACCGCATCGGCGTCGACGACAGCATCCGCGTCGCGGTCTGGCAGAACCCCGACCTCAACGTGACCGTCCCGGTGCGCCCGGACGGCAAGATCTCGGTGCCGCTGGTCGGTGACGTGGAAGCCGGTGGCAAGACGCCCGAGGAAGTCTCCGCCGACATCCGCACGCGCCTCGAGGCCTTCGTGCGCAATCCGCAGGTCACCGTCATCGTCGACCAGCTGCGCAGCCACGAGTACCTGTCGCGCGTGCGCGTGACCGGTGCGGTGCGCACGCCCGTATCGGTGCCGTTCCGCCAGGGCATGACGGTGCTCGACGCGGTGCTCGCCGCCGGCGGCACCAACGAATTCGCCGCAGCCGACCGCACCTCGCTGTACCGCCGCGCCGGCGGTGCAACGCAGACCCACGCCGTGCGCCTGGATCGCATCCTGCAGAAGGGCGACCTGCAGACGAACTACGGCGTGCAGCCGGGCGACGTGATCACCGTACCCGAACGCGCGTTCTGATCGCCCCACGGGCCACGCGCAAAGGATGCCGATACCGATGACCCCCGAAGCGATGACCCCGCTCACCGAGCTGGTGCCGCCTTTCCTGCGCGAGGCCCGCCGCAACCGGCTCGTGCTCGCGGTGCTGTTCGTCGTCATCGCGACGGTCGCGCTGGCCGCCGGCATCTTCTGGCCCAAGGCCTACGTGTCGTCGACGACGATCCTCGCCCAGGGCAGCGACATCATCCAGCCGCTGCTCGAGGGCCGCGCCGTGCCGACCGGCGTGACCGACCGCGCCGGCCTCGCTCGCCAGGTCATCTTCAGCCGCAAGGTGCTCGAGGACGCACTCGCGACCGGCGGCTGGGACAAGGACAACCCGAGCCCGGTCATGCGCGACCGCCTCATGGAGCAGATCAAGGACCGCACCACCATCTCGAGCCCGCGCCCGGAACTGATCGAGATCGCCTACCGCGACCCCGAGCCCGAGCGCGCCCATCGCATCGCCGCACGGTTCGCAGAGCAGTTCATCGACGAGAGCCGCCTCGCCAAGGAACGCGAGAGCCGCGAGGCGTTCGAGTTCATCGACAACCAGGTCAAGGACTACCACCGCAAGCTCACCGGCGCCGAGGAAGGCCTGCTGCAGTTCCGCTCGAAGAACGCCGACGCACAGCCCGGCAGCGCGACCGACGCGACCGCGCGCATCGGTGCACTGCGCACGCAGGTCGAGCAGGCGCGCATGCAGCTCATGGAGCAGCAGTCGCGCGAGTCGGCGATCGTCGCGCAGATGTCGGGCGAGTCCGAGGTCACCGCCGTGCAGACGCGGGAAGGCCTCTACCGTGCCCAGCTCATCGAGCTGCAGTCGCAGCTCGACCGCCTGCTGCTGACCTACACAGAACAGTACCCCGACGTCGTGCGCACGCGCATGCAGATGCAGGACATCCAGCGCCAGCTCGAGGCCGAGCAGCAGCGTCGTGCTTCCGCGCCGGCCGGCCAGCAGAGCCCGTTCGACAACGCGCAGTTCAACCCGCTCTACCAGGAGCTGCGCCTGCGCCTCGGCGAGGTGCGCCGCGAAGTCGCCGCGACGCGCTCGCGCATGAGTGCGAGCGAGTCGATGCTCGCCGACGAGCTCGATCGCAGCCGCCGCATCGCGGCCTCCGAAGGCGCGCTCGCCGAGCTCACGCGCGACTACGAGGTCAACCGCGACATCTACCAGGACCTGCTGCGCCGTCGCGAGAACGCACGCGTATCGATGGTCCTCGACGAGGAGCAGCGCGGCCTGCAGTTCCGCATCCAGGACCCGGCCGCGTTGCCGTTGCGCCCTTCCGGCCTGCGCCTGACCCATTTCGCCGCGGCCGGCCTCGGCCTCGCCTTCCTCGTGCCGTTCGGCCTCGTGTTCGCGCTCGTGCGCTTCGACCCGCGCGTGCGCACCGCCGCGCAGCTCGAGCGCGCGACCGGCATGAAGGTGCTCGCGACGATCCCGACCTATTCCACGACGCGCGAGAAGCGCCGCCAGCGCGTGCGCCTCGCGATCGCCTCGCTGCTCGTGCTCGGCGTGCTCGCCGGTTACGCTTCCGTCTACTGGATCAGGGTGCTCGGCGCATGACCACCGGCCACGACAACGAGCTGCCCGACCACGTCGGCGCGGCACTGGGCGCCGCCGCAGGCGACATCGCGCGGCGCGCCAACGCCTCGCGCTCGATCTCGCGCATCGTCGAACCGACGCCGCTCGTGCCGGCACGCCTCGAGGAACGCCGGCTCATCCACCGCGAGCCGTCGGTACGCGAACAGGCCGACGCGTTCCGCGAGGTGCGCACCGCGCTGCTCGCCCTCGGCGAGGGCCGCAATTTCATCACGATGGTCGCGCCGGTCAGCTCGGGCTCGGGTGGCAGCTTCGTCGCGCGCAACCTCGCCGCGGCGTTCGCGTTCGACGAGGCCAAGACCGCGCTGCTGATCGACTGCGACCTGCGCCACCCGTCGCTGCACCGCGATCTCGTCGTCGATGCGGAACGCGGCGGCCTGACCGACTACCTCGACCACCCGGCGCTCGGCGTCGAGAACATCCTCTACCACACCGGCGTGCCGCGCCTGCGCCTGATCCCGGCCGGTCGCCAGCGCGAGACCAGCGGCGAGTACTTCACCTCGTTCCGCATGCGCGCGATGCTCGATTCGCTGCGCTCGCGCTACGCGGACCGCTACCTGTTCCTCGACGGCCCGGCGGTGCGCAACTCGCCCGACGCGCAGATCCTCGCCGACCTCGCCGACTACGTCGTGCTCGTCGCCGGCAGCGGTCGCGACACGCCGACGGCGATCCAGAAAGCCGTCGCGCGGTTCGATCCGAACAAGCTCGCCGGGGTCGTGCTCAACGAACTGCCCTGACCGGCAACGGCATTGGAGGGATTCGCGATGCACAGAGGAACCGTAGCCCTGGCCGCGCTGCTGCTCGGCGGCGCCGATGCCGCGCATGCGTGGCGGCTCGAGGGGTTCGCCGAGCTCGGCCTGCTCCACAGCGACAACATCGACCTCGACGCCGAGCGCCAGGTCTCGCAGAACGTGCTCGTGCCACGCATCGGCCTCACGCTGGTCGAGACCGGCTCGACGGTGCAGGCGCAGGTCGCCGCGCTCGTCGAATATCGCGACTATCTCGGCGGTGCCTACGCGAGCGATACGCGCGGCAGCCTCGACGCGGCGGTGAACTGGTCGATCGTGCCCGAGCGCTTCGCGTGGACGTTCGCCGACAACCTCGGCCTGTATCCGGTCGACCTGCGCGCCCCCGACACGCCGTCGAACCTGCAGCAGGTCAACGTGTTCAGTACCGGCCCGACGTGGCGCATGCGGCTCGCGCCGAACACGACGGGCCAGGCCGAGCTGCGCTACGCCGACGCGCGCGCCGAGGAGGACACCGGCTTCGACTCATCGCGCTACGCGGCGGCCTACCGGCTTTCGCACGCGCTGTCGCCGTCGCGCAACCTGCTCGGCAACGTCGAATTCCGCCAGGTCGATTTCGACAACGACCTGCTCGCCACCGACTACGACCGCTGGGACGTGCACGCGGGCTACACGCAGACGCTGTCGGCGCTCGACATCGCACTGGCCGCGGGCTGGTCGCGGCTCTCGTTCGACGACGGCCGCAGCGCGAGCGGCCCGCTCGTGCGCGCCAACCTCGACTGGCGTGCCGCGCGCCACACGCTCGGTGTCGCGGTGGCCTGGCAGTTCTCCGACGCCGCCTCGCAACTGGTCGACGCGACGGGTTCGCTGCGCGGTCCGCTCGGCGCCGTCGGCATCGGCCACGTCGATGTCAGTCCCTACGTGTTCGAGGAGCGTCGCGTGACGTTCCGGCATGCCTACGAAGGTGCACGCCTCGTCGCCGGTGCCCATGCGTATGCGGCGCGCATCGCTTACGAACAGGTCACGACGAGCGTGTCGCAGGATCGTGACGACCTCGGTGGCGGCGTCGACGTCGCCTACCGCCTGCGTCCGCTGCTGCGCGTCGGCGCGCTCGCGGGCACCGAGCGCCGCGACTACCGCGGCACCGGCACGCGCGACACCGACCGCTACTACGGCGTCTACCTCGCCCAGCAGTGGGCACGGCACTGGAGCTGGCGCCTCGACCTCACGCGCAACGAGCGCAACTCCGACCTCGCCGACCTGACGTACGACGAGAACGTCGCCTACGTCCGCGTCACCTACACGCTCTGACCACCACGCACACGGAGAACAGCGCTTGGGCAGGATTCTCGTCACCGGCGGCGCCGGCTACATCGGCAGCCACGTCGTCCGCCAGCTCGTCGAACGCGGCGAGTCCGTCGTCGTGCTCGACAACCTCAGCACGGGTTTCCGCGAGGCGGTGATCGGCGCCGAGCTCGTGATCGGCGACATCGGCGACCGCGCCGCCGTCGATGCGCTGCTCGCGTCCGGCGACATCGACACGGTCATGCACTTCGCCGCGCACACGGTGGTGCCGGAGTCGGTGTCGAATCCGCTCAAGTACTACGGCAACAACACCTGCGGCACGCGCAGCCTGCTCGCCGCATGCGCGGACGCCGGCGTCGCCCACGTCGTGTTCTCGTCGACCGCCGCGGTCTACGGCATGCCGTCGAGCGGCGTCGCGGACGAAGACACCCCGACCCTGCCGATCAATCCGTACGGCTGGTCCAAGCTCATGAGCGAGACGATGCTGCGCGACCTCAGCGCGGCGACGCCGCTGCGCCACGTCGTGCTGCGCTATTTCAACGTCGCCGGATGCGATCCGGGCGGACGCATCGGCCAGAACACGCCGAACGCGACGCTGCTGATCAAGGTCGCCTGCGAGCACGCCGTCGGGCTGCGCCCGGGGCTCGCGATCTTCGGCACCGATTACGACACGCCCGACGGCACCTGCATCCGCGACTACATCCACGTCGAGGATCTCGCCTCGGCGCATCTCGGCGCGCTCGACCACCTGCGCGCAGGCGGCGCGTCGCTCACGCTCAACTGCGGCTACGGCCACGGCTACAGCGTGCGCGAGGTCATCGACACCGTGCGCCGCATCAGCGGCGCGAGCCTCGACGTACGCGAGGAACCGCGACGGGCGGGCGATCCTCCCGCGCTGATCGCGCGCAGCGAGAAACTCGCGAAGACCTTCGGATGGACGCCGCGCCACGACGACCTCGACGTCATCGTGACCACCGCACTCGCGTGGGAACGCACGCGGCTCGCGCGCGGCGCCCACTGAAGGCGGTGGCGGGCATGCGCACGAGGCGCTCAGGTGTACGGGCGGCGGCAGAACACGTGCGGCAGCTGCACCATCGCGCGGAACAGGTCCCTGCCGATGTGCGTCTCGATGGCGACGCGCGGCATGTCGTAGGGATCCGAGTCGCGGGTCGCGAAGCCGCCGTAGTACGAGAACGCGTGGCGCACGCCGAGGTCGGCGAGGCAGGTGCGCGTGTTGGCATCGAACGCGTCGCGCGCACCGACCGGATACGCGAAGAAGTCCATCCGCGTGCCGAGCTCATCGCGCAGGCGCATCGCGCAGGTCGTGAGCTCGTCGCACTGTTCGTCCGCCGACAGCCGCGACAGCACGGGATGGCTGACCGTGTGGCCGCCGATGGTCATGCCGTGGTCGCGCATCTCGCGCAGCATGTCCCAGTTCATCCAGTAACGATCGAACCCGGGCACCTCGGCCACGCCGCTGGCTTCACGCACGTGGGCGAGCAGGCGCGCCGATTCGGCGGACGGAAGCTTCTTGTACAGCTTGAGCAGGGGCTTGATCGCGCCGCTGCGATCGCCGGCACCGAGCTCGAGCGGAGCGTCGAACCACGATCCCGGGTCGAGCTGAGGGCGCGTCGAGGCGCGCACGAGGTGTGCGATCTCGTCCCACCAAGGAATCCGTGGCGCGTCGATGAAACCGGTCGCGACGAAGAACGTGCCGGGCACGCCGTGGCGGCGCAGGATCGGATAGGCGATCTCGTAGTTGTCGCGGTAGCCGTCGTCGAAGGTGATCGCGACGTAGCGGCCGCGGCGCGAACGCAGGGCGTCGGGAAGGTCGGCGGGCGAGATCACGTCACAGTGGCGGGCGAGGAAGCGGACCTGCTCGTCGAAGGCCTCGGCGCTCGCGCTCCACAGCTCGCGGTCGAACGGCGAATCGCCGCCGTCGCCGATGCGGTGGTAGTTGAGGATGATCACGCCGTCGGGTCGCCACAGCGACGCGACGAGGCCGCGCGTGCCGGTCAGCGCCAGGGCTTTCGCGACGATCCTGCTCTTCACGTGGCGTCTCCCTGGCGTCGCTGCCGCGACACCGCCTCGCGCTTGGCCGGCCACGCGGCGATGACGACGCGCGGCGCACGACGCATGGCAGGCGCGGACGCATGCGTACCCGAAGGCCGCGACGCGAAGGCGCATCCATACGATGAAGGTTGTACCGGAATCCTCGCCCCCTGGCCGCTGCCGCTTCCCCGGCGGCAAGCCCGCGTAGTAGAACCGATCGGCCCCGCCAGCTCAACCGATTCCCGGCCCGTTCCGGGCCCGTCGCGGAGGCGCCGGTGAGGACGCTGGCACTGCTGCTCGCCGGCCTCGCATCGGCCACGGTTCCGGCCGCCGCCGAGGCGCGTGAATGGTTCGTCTCCACGACAGGCGACGATGCCAAAGGCCAGGGTACGTCGAAGGCACCCTTCCGCACCGTCATGCGCGTGCTGAACACGAGCAACGGCGTGGCGCGCACGGGCGACACGGTGACGCTGCGTGCTCCCGGCGGCACGGCCACCTACAACGAGTGCGACGTGCGCCTGCGGGTGCCGCTGACGCTGCGTTCCTACCCCGGCGAGC